>NZ_JBKIAX020000015.1:0-158540 GCF_046567315.2 Paenibacillus lacisediminis
ACTCACCCGTCCGCCGCTAACCATCAGGAGTGCAAGCACTCCATCAGGTCCGCTCGACTTGCATGTATTAGGCACGCCGCCAGCGTTCGTCCTGAGCCAGGATCAAACTCTCCAATAAAGTTGAAACTTTATTCGAAAGAGCGATTAGCTCAATCAGTTACTGACGAGAATTTTAATTCTCATTTAATACTCACTCGTTGTTCAGTTTTCAAAGATCAAACCACTCGCGATGACATTTAATTCGACACAATACCGAACTCAATTTCATCATGTTCCGTCGCCATTTTCGTTTCAGCAGCGACCTTTTTAATATATCACACTGCCCTTCATTAAGTCAAGAAGTTTTTTTGAAAGTTCATTCGGCCATAATGCCGATTTACGCTTCAGAACTTCATTGCCTTTTTAAGGGCGAGATATAATGTATCACAGAATCAATGCAGGAGTCAACCCATAAGTGACAGGAATTATATGGCAACGGCAAACACCCTCTTCAAACCCAATATCGCAATTCGCGATGTTCCCCTTTGCTTTCTTTTTGCGTCTTGGCGGACTCTTTGGCCAATCCCCGATAAACCAACCTTCTGAGCACGAGGGGAAGCTCGTCCTTCATATGAGCAAGTTCGGAAAGCTTCATCAGCTCCTGAATGCTCCAGGCTTCCTTACGGCTGCCTAATATGCGCAAGAGCAACGAACAGCAGCTTTCCATTTTGCTTGTCAAAGAGAATTCGCAAGCCAGCAGAACAAGTTGGATGCGCTGCTCGAGGGTCTCCGAATTATCCGTCAGTTCATCGAATAATTTGTAAACGACAGAATTCAGGGAACGCACCTGTTCCCAAACGCGGCTCTCCGGCAAAATCCCTTGTTCGGTCAATTCGAGCCGGGCAAAATGTTTGAGCGCCTGCAGTACGCTGTAATAGGCATCCAGCAATTCCTGCGCCGCAGTGAGCTTTTTGGCTTCGCTGTACATTTTGAGAAACTTCGCAAACTCTTTCAATTTGCGTTTTTCCCTGATGCGGTCTTCAAACTGATTAATATGTGAACGGAAGGCCGCTAATTCCCCGGCGACGTCCCAAATAATCTCCCCGTGCAAAAAGGATTTGACCAAGTCCCGGTTATCCCCGGCAATGACCCAGTCCTCGATTTCGTTGCAATCGACATGCACAAGCTGATAATGCACATCGCCGCTTAGGCAATGCTCGATCCGGACCGTCCGCTCCTCCAATCCATGATGCACTACCAGGATCAGAAATTCGAAATCATGCAGCAGCGTGTCGTGAGAACTACCGTTATCCTGGCGGTATCCGATCGCTCCGATCGCCTGACGGCCTGCCTTCTCTTCGTCCATTATCGAAAAAATGGTTGGTTCCACGGATAGCCTCCCACCTTGGCGTATTCCTGTCAATTCGTTATAATATAGTTCTACGCCTAGTTAAAGTTTCCTTCTAGCATTTTTTGGCTGGTGAAGGTTTTGGACGGGGAGCGCGCCGGATACAAATTCCGGAGCAATTTATGAGGAATCGAGGTTAGCCCAATGTTTTTTAAATCAAGTAAAATCAATGAATTCCGGCTTTGGGGTTTGCTGCTTACCATGCTTGGTATGGGTTTGATGGTGCTTGGGACTGCGGGAATCGTATTTTGGGGACAATCCGGCAAAATCGTTGCCGGCATCGGCCTGGTCATCGGGTTAATATCCATGCTGGGCAGCCTTGCGGTCTATTTTTGGGCCGGCATGCTATCGACCTCGGCCGTTCAATTGGAATGTCCGGAATGCCATAAACTGACCAAAATGTTGGGGAAAACCGACCGCTGCATGTTCTGCAAAACGATTCTTACCTTTGACCCTACGAAAGCCAACATCACGGCGAATCAACTGGAGCAGCAAGGGCCCGCTACCACGGCCAAGAGTTAAGGCTACACTAAAACATTATAAGAAAAACGCCTGACGGCGTCCTTTAATGGCTCTGACTTCTACTTTGGACGTTACTCTAAAGGACACCAGCGACCTTATTCGCCTATTTCCCGGGTATTTCCCAGCCTAACGGACACAGGCGACCCTATTTCGCTCTAAACCCGTTCATCCAGGACGATTTGAGGTAAATAACGTCATCTGTGTCCGTTACATTTTACAAACTCCCGTTTTTTCAAGAATAACGGCTCTGGTGTCCCTTAGCCCCCGGACTCCTCTTCTCCTCCCTCGGAATTTTATACTTTCAGACTATATTAAGGTCTATAATCTAAAACTAAAAAAAGCGGGTCGCTTTGAGGAGCGATCCGCTTTTTTTGCTATGAACTATTTTATGATTTCACCAAGCACATCCCAGGCGTCATCCGAAGCAAAACTTCGGTTCCAGGCGGCGATGCCCGCCAGATCAAGCGATTTGGCCAGCTCCACGCGCCGGGCCAGAGACGATGCATCCTCCAGCCATATCCGGTGCAGGCCTTCCTTATCGCTGTACTCCACATAATTTTGCCCAGTTTCTTCGGCCAAGCGGGGCTTCAGCTTCTTTTCTGCGATAATTTCCTGGGCCCGCTTCATGCCGATCGCTTTTGAGCTGACCTCCGTTTTGCCGTCCTTTTCGGTTTCCGTCCATATCCGCGTATAGAGCGGAACGCCGAGAATCAGCTTCTCCGGAGGAACTCCGTCCTCCTGCAAAATTCGGGTGGCGGAGGATTCGGCCCACGGGAGCGAAGCGACCGAGCCGGAAACCGGACTGGCTGCCCAATGCTCATCATAAGCCATCAAAATTATATAGTCCACGGCTTCCCCAAGCTTCGCGCGATCCAGAAAAGCCGACCACATCTCGCTGTTCGATTTCGGGGTGACGTCGATCGAGACAATCAGTCCTTGCTCCTCAGCGAGCGGGCGCAGCTCGCGAACGAACTGGTTCAGATTTTCCTTATCCTTCGTATATACGTTTTCATAATCGATATTAATGCCATCCAGATCGTAAATTTTGGCGTATTGCAGCATTTGCAAAATCGTCGTCAGCCGCCGGTCGAAATTCGCCAGCGCTTCCGTCGTCCGATCCGGATCAAAGCTGTTGCTGAACAGCCCCCACACCTGCATCCCTTGGGCATGAGCCCATTTCACATAAGCGATGTCGGCCTTGCTTTGCACATTCCCTTCATTATCCGCCAGCGAAAACCAGGTCGGACTCACCACATTTACGCCCGGCAGCTTACCGATGGCGGCGGGATTAGGCGCGACTTGATAAACGGCTTCCCAGGTCATGCTGATCTTCTTGGACATCCGCTTTTGCTTGTCCGCGGAGAGCTCCAGCTTCAGTTCCGGAACCGTCCTTTTCTCGCCGACAAGCACGTTCTTTTCGGGTACATATCCCGTATAACCGTTGTTCATCTGGACATAATACCAACCATCGGCGGCCGGCTGCAGGATCCGCAGTTCGGTATCCGGCTTCATATCCGCCAGGATCGGCTGGTGAATATTCGGGCCCGTGCGCAGCGACACCTTGGCATCCTTGTCCCGCGATGACGTCTGCACGCTGGCCTGCTGCACGCTCTCCCCGGCTTTGGCCAGCAGGACAACTCCCGATTCCGGGTCTTCCTGCACCTCAGTCCCGTAGATCTCCTCAAGCAGATGGGCCGGCAGGTAAAGAACCCCGTCCTTCTCCTCCGGAGCAAACAGCAGCTCCGTCGGCTTGTTGTTGATTTTGGCGATTTTTTCGTTCGCCTTAAGGAAAACCAACTTCCGCGGCGTGGTCAGTATGACGGATTTCGTCTCCTCCTCATACCGGATATCCGGATCAATAGCCGATTGAATGACGGGAAGCGGCAGTTTCAAACTGTCCCCCTCCCCCAAAGCCGACCCTTTCATCAGTTCCCCGCCGAGAAATACCGGCTTCTCCACCTTCCCGTACCATTCCGGGTTGACATGGTCGCGGTTCGGCAGCAATACGTTTAATGCCCAGTAGATGCCTGCAACCACAATAACGAGTCCTAACCACCATTTCAGCTTGCCGCCGCGTCTTTTTCTGCGATAAGTGTTTCTCCTGCTCCTCAATGCCCTACCTCCGCATACTAGATTTCCCCGCTGCTTGCTAAAAATAAAAACGTGAAGAATTCCCCTGGGAATCCCGCACGTTATCCAACACCCGCAGGTCATTAAACAAATCGCTTATATTAATGCTCCATCCGGCATTCGCTGCAAACGCCATACAGCTCCAGCCGATGTCCCTGGATTTGAAAACCGGTCGCTTCCTCCGCTTTGCGTTCCACATCCTCCAGCGAAGGGTAGCTGAAATCCTTGATTTTGCCGCATCGTTCGCAAATCACATGGTAATGGTCGGATACATCCGCGTCAAAGCGGCTTGAATTGTCGCCATAGGTCAATTCGCGAACCATGCCGGCTTCCATTAACATTTTCAAATTATTATAAACCGTGGCCACACTCATATTCGGAAAACGGGGCTCCAAGGAGCGGTAGATTTCATCCGCAGTAGGATGGCTCAGCGATTCCATAAGATAAGTGAGTATGGCGTGACGCTGCGGCGTAATGCGGACACCGTTATTTTTCAGCTGCTCCAAAGCATGCTGTACGCGCGTTGTCAATAGGTCCACCGCCTTCAAATAAGCTCATTCCAGATCAAGCAACTTTCCAAGAATCTGTAATTTTATTGTACGTTTAGGATAAATCTTTTGTCAACGCAGTATAAACCAGGCCTTCCCGAACAAAAGAACTATTTTGCAAAATCTTCAGTTCCGGTTTACGATCAAATTGCTGTTCCCATCAACTTTCACCCGGTATTTGCCGGTGCCGACGGCCCCTTTAATTTCCTTATCCTCTACGGTAAACGGCATTTCGGTAAAAATATCCCCATATCCGCTGGAACCATCCAAAGTGTAGTCGCCAACCTCCGGAAGATCGAAGCGTATTTCCCCGACCGCGCTGTACACGTCCCAGTCTCCCCCTACCGACGAGGAAGAAATATGCACTTTGCCGTTCAAAGATTCGGCCTGAAGCTCCGCCGGCACGCCGTCCACGCGAATATTCCCGTTTTTCGTGTTCGTTTTGATCGCATCCTGGGCCTCCGTCAGCGTAATATCCCCAACGAGAGTAGACAAGGAAGCTTTTCCGGTAATCCCTCTGCCTTTTACATTGCCTCCCTGGGTATCAACCTGGGCATCGCCGAAAATCCGATACAGCTCAATGTCGCCGTTCAGCGTTTTCGCCGAAACGTCGCCGATGACATCCCACAGCCGCAGATCCCCGTTTCCGGTCTGCAGCTTGACCTGCTTCATGGCCTGAACCCCCGTCAGCGTAATGCCGCCGCTGGAGGTGGAAATATCCAGATCCAAAAAGCGGTTTTCCGGCAGCACGACGGTCAGATCCACACGCGGGTGGCGGCGGCCGCTCTCCCCATACGCCTTGTCTTGCACGGAGAGTCCCAGCGTGCTCCCTTCATTCGCGGCAACGGAGGTCCCGGCGGCGATTTTCCGGGCATCCTCTGTGCCCAACTGGTCCACCCAAACCGTATATTTGATGATGACATTTTCAATGCTCGCTTTTTTCACTTCGATGTCCCCGTTGATTCCGTCGATCGCGATTTTGCCGGTATCCAGATCGATCGGGATTTCGAGCTCCGGCTTTTCGACCCGGTAGCCCTCCTGCGCGCTGAATTCCGTCCCGGCCGCCGTCAAATCGAGGCTTACCCGGTTCCAAAGATGCATATAGTGATCTTGCTGGGTCACGGCAAACACGGAAAAAGCGGCAAATATAGAGAGCAAAAGCCCCTGAGCATCCACCCGCAGCAGGCGCTTCGGACGGAGCTTTTTTCTAACGTTCCAAATCAGCGCCAAAATATGCTCGAGTCCCCAAAACACGAACAGGATCGGCCACCACTTGCGCAGAAGCAGCATATCGTCCATGCCGGTATACTTGTCGATCAGCAAAAGAACGGCAACCGACAAAAGCAGCATCGCAGCCGTCAAGCGCCCCGAACGCCAATAACGGCGCCGTCCTTCGCGGATCACCATGATCAGCGCCGTCATGATCAAAGCGGCTGCCACGATGTACTCCGCGCCGATTTGAATCAACTCCTGCAGCCAAAGCGGCTTTTGCCGGAGCAGAAACATCAGGACGCCACCGCCTGCCAGCAGGATGCTAGCGCGAATCCCCTGGACCAGTCCAGAGTCCGGATTCCGGCCTGCTTCCGCCGATCGCTCCTCCTCGTCCGCTTCCGGCTCTTTTCTTAAACGGGCGTTCAGCACATCGGTGGATTGAAGCACGTCATAAATGCTGTAGAAATAAGCTGCAGGAATCAGCAGCCCCAATAGCACGAGCAGCGGAACGTTAATCGCCATCCGCACGGTTGAAAAATAAATCAGCGCGGACGCGTCGATAAGCACAAAATAAATAAACGCGATGGCCCGGAAAAACAGGCGCAAATACAAATGGCCCAAACCCGGAAACAGGGCGGACAGCAAACAGGCAATCGTTTTGCGTTTACGCCGCCGCGGCTTGTAGCCCTTCGTCCGTTCACGCCCGGCCGGCGGCTGCATCGGCATCATATCCGGCATCATCTCTCCCCTCCCCTTTCTATGAGCCTGTCATATCCGTTCGGGAGTTTCTCTATCTTTTTATAATAACCGATATCGCCTTTTCCTGTAACATGGAATGAACTGGGCCGAAAAGAAAAAGCGCAAGTGCCAGAAGCCCTAAACTCCTGCCACCCGCGCTTTTACGAGGTGCCGGCAATCTCTTGCCAAGGGATATTCATGTTCCGGGAGCGCCTATCTTTCCAAACGGAACAACGTTAGCTCCACACCGGCGGCGGAGCTAACCGTTTCCGCCGGCACAAAGCCGCTGCGGCGGTATAAAGCGACCGCTGCGGCGTTTTGCGTGCTGGCGGCTACCGTAAACCGCCCTGCTTCCGGATGGTTGTCCAGGACGTACTGCACCAAGGAGGAGCCAATGCCCCGCCGCAAGCGTTCGGGATGCACCATCAGGCGGGTAATGTTCAAAACACCGGGAGCTTCACTGCGAACGGCGACGGCCCCCAACAGCTCACCGTCCTCTGACAGCACGCCGTAAAAGACATCCCCGCTGCTCCGGATCGAATCGAACGTATCCGGCAGGGGCGGAGCCTCCGTGAGCCCTACAGCTCTGGCCTCGAGCCTGTAGGCTTGATGCTGCAAACTCCAGATTTGCTCCACGATATCGGCATCCTCCAGCGGCAATCTCGCGATCATCGAATTCCCCCTTGGCCTTGCGGCGTACTGGATTGCAGCTTGCTTTGCTCGCCGCTGGCCGCCCGCAATCCGGCTTGCTTATCCTTTCAGCGCTTCCACCAGCAGCTTGTTGACAAGCCCCGGGTTCGCTTTTCCTTTGCTTTGCTTCATCACCTGGCCGACCAGGAAGCCGATCGCCTTCTCCTTGCCTGCCTTATAGTCTTCGACAGAAGCCGGGTTGCCGGCGATAACTTCGTCCACAATCGCCTTGATCGCGCCTTCGTCGCTGATTTGCACGAGACCTTGCTCCTCGACGATTTGCTGCGGCAGCTTGCCGCTTTGCAGCATTTCCTTGAACACGGTTTTGGCGATTTTCGAGCTGATTGTGCCTTTTTCCAGCAGCCCGATCATTTCGCCAAGCCCCTGCCCCGTCAATTTCACGTCCGTCAGCTCCAGGCCGTTGGTGTTCAAATAGCCGAGCAAATCGCCCATGATCCAGTTGGATACCGCTTTGGCGTCCTTCGTATATTCCAAGCTGTTCTCGAACAGATCGGCCAGCGCTTTGGAAGACGTAATCACGCCGGCGTCATATTCCGGCAGCCCGTATTCCGCAGTGTACCGCGCCTTCCGCGCATCGGGCAGCTCCGGAATCGACGCCCGGATCCGCTCCTTCCAGGCTTGATCGATATGCAAAGTGACGAGATCCGGGTCCGGGAAATAACGGTAGTCATGCGCTTCCTCTTTGCCGCGCATCGAGAACGTCTTGCCTTGGGACTCGTCCCAGCGGCGCGTCTCCTGCACGACTTCCCCACCCTCGTCCAAAATCTCCGCCTGGCGAAGCTGCTCGTATTCCAGCCCGCGGACCACGCCGCGGAACGAGTTCATGTTTTTAAGCTCGGCCCGGGTGCCGAATTCTTTCTGTCCGTGCGGACGCAAGCTGATGTTGGCGTCGCAGCGCATCGAGCCTTCTTCCATCTTCACGTCGGACACTTCGCAATACAGCATGATCGCCCGCAGTTTCTCCAGATAAGCTCTGGCTTCCTCCGGCGAAGAGATGTCCGGCTCGGACACGATTTCAACCAGCGGCGTGCCGACCCGGTTAAAATCGACCAGCGAGGCGAACCCGCCATCGACGTGCGTCAGCTTGCCGGCATCCTCCTCCAAATGCAGACGGGTAATGCCGATCCGTTTCGTCCGCCCGTCCACCTCGATATCGATATATCCGTTCAAGCCGATCGGCTGATCGTATTGCGAAATTTGGTATGCTTTCGGCGAATCGGGATAGAAGTAATTTTTCCTGTCGAATTTGCTCACATCGCCGATTTCGCAGTTCAGCGCCATCGCCGCCTTCATCGCGTAATCGACGGCCTGGCGGTTCAGCACGGGCAAAACGCCGGGATGCCCAAGACATACCGGGCAGGTATGCGTGTTCGGCGGAGCGCCGAACTCGGTGGAACAGCCGCAGAAAATTTTCGTTTTCGTGTGCAGCTCCACGTGCACTTCCAGCCCAACCACCGTTTCATAATTGGATATTGACATGGCCTGTCCTCCTGCAAACTTTAAATTGATTCAATGGGATCTTACAACACCGGACGCTTCAGATGATGATCCGTATTCGCTTCGAACGCGTGCGCCACACGCAGGATCGTGCTCTCGTCAAAAGGCTTGCCGATGATCTGCAAGCCGACCGGCATTCCCTCGGCAAAACCGCACGGCACGCTCAGCGCAGGAACGCCGGCCAAGCTGACCGGAATCGTCAAAATGTCGTTCAAATACATCGTCAGCGGATCGTCGACTTGAGAGCCCAGCGGGAAGGCCGTCGTCGGCGCCGTCGGGCCGATAATGACGTCGTATTTCGCAAAGGTCTGATCGAAGTCCTGCTTGATCAACGTTCTGACCTTCTGGGCCTTCAGGTAATAGGCGTCATAATAGCCTGAGCTGAGCGCGTAAGTGCCCAGCATAATGCGGCGCTTCACTTCCGGACCAAAGCCCTGGCTGCGCGAGTCGTAATAGAGATCAAGCAGGCTGCCGGCATGATCCGCGCGCACACCGTAACGGACGCCGTCAAACCGCGACAGGTTGGACGACGCTTCGGAGGACGCGAGCAGGTAGTAAGCCGCTACGGCGTATTCGGTATGCGGCAGCGAAACTTCTTCCCATTTGGCGCCAAGGCTTTCCAGCACGCGCAAAGCTTCCAGCACCGCGGCTTTGACCTGCGGGTCGATACCTTCCAGGTATTCCTTCGGCACGGCGATTTTCAGCCCGGAAATTTCCCCGGTCAACGCCGACAGGTAATCCGGAACCTCAACATCCGCCGAAGTGGAGTCCTTGGGGTCGTGTCCGGCGATCGCTTGCAGCACGTAAGCGGAATCCTCGATATTTTTCGTAATGGGGCCGATTTGATCCAGCGAAGAAGCGAACGCCACCAGCCCGTATCGTGATACGCGGCCGTAAGTCGGCTTCAGGCCAACGACACCGCAGTACGAAGCCGGCTGACGGATCGAACCGCCGGTATCGGAACCGAGCGCAAAAAACGCTTCCCCGGCCGCTACCGCCGCCGCCGATCCGCCGCTCGAACCGCCGGGAACGCGGCTTAAATCCCACGGATTGCGGACAGGATGAAAGCTGGAGTTCTCGTTCGATCCGCCCATGGCGAATTCGTCCATGTTCAGTTTGCCGATCGTCACCGCTTCCGCTTGCTTCAGCTTCGTCACGGCCGTTGCATCGTAAATCGGGTTATAGTTTTTCAAAAACTGACTGCCGCAGGTTGTAAGCAGCCCTTCCGTCACCATATTGTCCTTGATGCCGATCGGCAAACCGAACAGCAACCCCCATTGCTCTCCCGAAGCCAGCTTATCGTCAAGCCGCGAAGCCTCGGCCCGGGCTCCTTCTTCATTCAGCGTCAAAAACGCCCCGATCTTCTCATCGCGCTCACGAATTTTGGCGAAAGCTTCGCCGACCAGATCGGATACAGACAGCTCCTTGTTATGCAGTTGATTATGTATCTCCTGCAAACGCAAATCAAACAGCGCCAAACTTGTTTCCTCCTTCAATTTTCACGTTTTACCTAAATGTCAGCCCGAACGAATGCTAGTCCGAGTGCGGTGTCTATTCCTATTCCTATTCCAGCACGGCCGGAACCTTGAACTGCCCGTCCTCTTCGTCCGGCGCGTTAAGGAATACTTTTTCCGGAGGCAGGCTATCTTTGACCACATCCTCCCGCATGACATTGCTGAGATGCAGCACATGTGTCGTCGGCTCGATTTGATCGGTGTCCAGCTCATTTAACTTTTCGGCATATTGTAAAATAGCGTTCAATTGTTCCGTGAACATTTCCCGCTCCTCGTCGGTCAAATGCAAGCGGGCCAGCTTGGCCACATGTTCAACGTCTTTCATCTGGATACTCACTTTGTTGCCCTCCTTTATTCAAGCCAGGAAAACCTGATTGCTCCATTCTACCATGTCCATACAATTGATTTAAATTATATTGTAGAATCACAGTCAATTCAATCCGTTAGCCGCATACGCTACTACCAGCGTCACTGCAGGCGTAAAACAGAAAAAGAGCCGGCAACGCCGACTCTTTATATCCATGCCCGCAAATTCACCTGTTTGATGAATTCCGCCTGGGACATTACTTCCTTTGTTGATTCGTTTTGCTCGCCTGTATCGCTGCTTTCGCCGTTCATAATTTGCCGGAAAAGCTTCTCGTTATGTGTAGCCAAAGCGTAATCGATCAATGCTTCCTGAGTTCTTCGCTCTACTTCCTGCTCAATCAGCCGTTCTTCGGATTCCACATCGCTCTGCGGAACGAAATAATTCCGTCCTGTCTTAGGAGACCTGATGACATAGTCAAAAGCGTTATCCGGATTGCGGTCATAAGCAATTACGAAGCCATATTCCCCAACAGGAAGATTCTGCTCAAAGGCATCGCCGACGATCACAATTTTCTCTCCCAAATGAAGCATCGTCTACCTCCCTGATTCATTCAATAATAAGTTATTTTATTATCCTACTAAAAAAATGAAAGATAGGCAACCTCACAGCCTGCTACTCTACTTTCATCCGCTTGATATCTTCATCCATGGACGACAGCAAGGTTTCCAGATTCGCCCCCGACTTAAATTGCACCGTCAGCTCCAGCTCGATTTCCTCATCCCGGCGCTCCGCCTCAAAGCTGAGCACGGAAATATGCAGCTCCTCCAGCCGGTCCAGAAAACGGTCGATGATCCCTTCCTCCCGCTTCAGCACAAGGGTAACCGTATCGGTCTTGGGTGAGGTCAGCCAGCTATACCGGCCGTGCAGGATGATTTGCCCAAGCAGCAGGAGGAGCGTTACAGCGATCCCGATAAAATACATCCCCGCTCCGACCGCCATGCCGATTCCCGCCGTCGCCCAAATGCCCGCCGCCGTGGTTAAACCTTTGACCGTATGCTTCTGCATAAATATCATGCCGGCGCCAAGAAAACCGACCCCGCTGACGACGCCGGCCGCGACCCGCGACGGGTCCAGCGACAGATTCTCCCAGCCGATCTGATCCTGAAAGCCGTATTTCGAAATAATGATCATCAGGGCCGCTCCGGCTGCAACGACATAGTGCGTCCGCACGCCCGCCTCCTTCATGCGGTTCTTGCGTTCGAACCCGATCAGGACACCGCATATCCCTGCGATCAGGACGCGCAATAACAGCTCGATATCCACATTAGAGGTCCTCCGGTTTGCAGTCTTTTATCCTTATTTTAGCAAATTCGAACCGGCAAAAGAAAGCGGTGAACATAAGGATTGGCAAAAAAACACAAAAAAGAACGCAAACCGGGACAATTCCACAGCTTGCGTGCTTCGCAAAAGTTACAATGTTTTAATTAAATACATCCTACCAAAGCTATGTACTTTTGTCCACTATTTTTGCACTTTTTCGGGGAACTTGTTGCAATTTCGTTTTAGGTGCACGGGAAAGCTAAGAATTCCGCACAACCGGCGTTGATCCGACATCGTTTTTTTGAAGTTTAGAGAATTTATACTCAACTTTCGCAGCCACATTCTACCGGTGAAGCTGACAATGAAAGCCGCATTTATCGTATTTCTGGGGAAGAGGGACGGCCCGATGGGATCAACTGCAAAAGTGCATTCTATTATCCGTAAATTGTCATTTTAGAGCAGTTGAAATGCAAAAGTGCATCTCTTTTGAGACTATCCGATAAAAAAGCAGTTTTTGGCCGGAAACGAACTGCACTTTTACCTTTGAACCACCGTTTTAGAGGAGTTTCGACAAAAACCGCCTGCACTTTTGCCTTTCGTGGGATTCCCCTCCTCTACCTAGCGGTACAAGTCCGCATTTCAGCGCTGTTAAATCCATGCGCAACCAGCTTTTAAATTCGTTTTCGTTCTGCGACAGTTGAGTTATAAGTCTTCAGCGGAGCTGACAATTACTATATCATGGTGAAAAACTACCGCTAAACGCGGTCTGTCTTCCTGAGAATACGTCGATAGACGTTTTTCTGACACGGTTTCAGGAAACGTAAGGGTTGTTGGCCCGTTCAAAACCGATGGTCGTTTTGAGGCCATGCCCCGGGTAAACCTTAACCTCATCCGGCATCCGGAACAGCTTGCCGCGGATCGAATTGTACAAATCCGCTTCCCGGCCGCCCGGCAAATCGGTTCGCCCGACGCTTAAACGGAACAGCACGTCGCCGGAAAACAACTCGTCCCCGCACAAAAAACTAACGCTGCCGGGAGAATGTCCCGGCGTATGATAGACGGTAAATTCGTGCCCGATCAACCGGAGTTTCTGCGCCTCGGCCAGATCGTATTCGGCCGGATCGGTCGAGAGCGGCGGCGACACCTCCGGCCACATAAGCGAACCGTTCAGCTTCGGCGTGGTCAGCCATTCGCTCTCGAGCGGGTGGACGTACACCGGGCATTTTTTCAGCTTGCGGATTTCGTCGACCCCACCGATATGGTCAAAATGCGCGTGCGTCAGCAGAATCGCTTCGATCTCCAGCCCTTCGATGCGGCGCAGCAGCGGGCCCGGGTTCATGCCCGGGTCGATCACGATCGCCCGCTTCTCATCGTCGCCCCGGACCAGGTAAGCGTTCGTTTGCAACGGCCCCAACATAAATGTTTCTATTTTCAGCATACCTTCAGCCTTCTTCCTTTGTTCTCGGTTATTTCGCTGCTTTTTTCTTGTTGCTGAACATTTTAACGACCACATACACGATCAGCAAGGCCAAAGCGCCTAGCAGAATCGGCATGATGTAAGGACCCGCCTTCTCATCGACATGCTGCCATTGTTCGCCGAGCAGCATCCCCAAATACACGAACAGGATCGACCAGGGAATCACCGCCAGCGTGGTCAGCAGCAAAAACTTGCCGACGGGCATTTTGGCCATCCCGGCCGGTATCGAAATCGCATGCCGCGCCACCGGGATAAACCGGGCGGTAAAAATGACGCCTGACCCGTATTTCAAAAACCAGGCTTCCGACACGTCGATATGTTTTTTCTTAATCAAAATGTACTTCCCGTACTTTTCCAAAATCGGTCTGCCGCCATAACGGCCGATCCAGTAAATGAACAACTGGGCGATAACGCCGCCGACAACGCCGAAAAACACTGCCCCCACGAAATTAATGCTGCCCAAATACACCAAATAACCGCCGTAAGCCAGCACGATTTCGCTGGGAATAATCTCGATCATCAGACCGAGCATAATGCCGAAATACCCCAATTGCTGAACCCAATCCAATAATGTGCTAATTAGATTTGATATCCATTCCACCGTTTCGTCCTCTTTCCTCGTTGCTTCTTGTTTTCTTGCCCGCCCTGCAAAAATATCCCTATGATCAAAGTCTATTCTATCACAGCGGGGGACATGCATTCTACTTCGGCTTAGGCCTAAACGAACTCTAGCGGGAGCGGACGCATATGTTGGTGAAAAAGGAGGCCTCGCAATATGGCAGGCAACTTCTCCGCAAAACATCAGGAGTCACTCCCAAGCCCGCGCAAAATCCGCCGGAGCTGCAGCAATGAGCTGTACCGCGCCATTAAAAGGCTTGGCGTATATATTCCCGAAAACCTGGTTCGGGAGGGCGAAACGCTGTATTACAAAAAAGTGATCGGCAACCTGCTTTGGATCCACGAAAACCACAGCAACCGGAAAGTGCTCGCCGACTGGTGGGATCAGGAAGTCAGCGGCGAGCTGGCGGAGCTATGGCAGATCGACCGTGAAAAGCTGGCGGCGGCGTTCCGGGCGGCTTTTGGGGGTTGAGAGAAGCGAGGGTGGAGTATTCCGGGCGCCTGGACATGATCGGGACATAGTCGGGACATTCGATGGTGGGAGCATCCGGTGGTTTGGGCTAATTCAGCCGCGCCTGGGATGAAGCGGCGGAATCGGCCATTTGCCGCATCGCTTCGCCCAGGATGACGGCTTCGGCGGTCAAGCGGAATCGCCGGTCGTTTCGCCGCACAGACGTTTTGACCGAGTCAGCCAGTTCGGCGTATCGGGCGTAGATCCGCGCCCCCGCCGCAGCGGCCGCCTTGGCCTGCCGTGGCCGCCCCTGCTCCGACAGGCGCCGGGCCAGCTGCTCCAAACCGCGCAGGGCGGCGGTTTGGGTATGAGGATCGAACCGGTCCAGTTCAAGCGCCCGGTTCATGGCAGGGGCGGCGCCAAGGTCCGTCTGGCAGGCCAAAGCGTCGCCGAGCGCCAACCATAAAGCGGGGTTGGCCGCATCGTAAGCGAGCCCGGAGCGCAGGATGGCCGCCGCTTCGGGAGGAGCGGACAAGCCGGCCAGCGCCAGCCGCGCCGATGTCCGGTACGGCCAATAGGCCAGCGACCGTTCAAGCAGGGCGGCTTGGTGGTTTTGCGCTGCATTCGCATAACCCGCAGAGGAAACGGAGACAGAGGTCCCGAAAAAGCCGGCGTTATTTTGCACGTTTGCCGCAGTTTGTGAATGCATTGGCGCAGCGGGGGAGATCAGGCTCGCCGTTTCCTGCAAGGACAAGGCTGACCGGTACAAGCGAAGACTTTCGGCCTGTAGAAAGCCGGCTGCACTTACCGCTAGCAGCAGTACACTGAGCAAAACACCAAAAACGGGACGAATGAACCGCAGCAAATTGTTCGCAGTTCGCGCGTTCCATATCATATCCGCCCTGCGCTTGTTCCTGGGCACGTTGGCGTGTACTTCTAAAGTCCGGTTCCTTCCCGAAGCATCAGTCTGCTTAACGGTCATGTGCTCCTCCCGGGACTTCGTTTGGGCTGCATCTTCTGCACCCGTCATGCCGATCATCCCGATGATGAGCAGCCAAATGATGCCGTAGCTCATATCAAAGTCGATGGCGCTATGCAGGAGCAGCGCCGCAAAGGGCGGGAGCAGGGGGCTTCTCGCCCGGAACAGGCGGACGGCGGCGGCGCCAAGCCAAAGCAGCATGACGGCGAGGCCCAGCAAGCCAAGATCAAGGGCGATGTCCAGGTAGCCGCTGTGCACTTCATTGCCGACGTAAGGATGGCTTTGCACGCTGCGGAACGCCTGGCGCCAGGCATCGCCGCCCTGGCCGAGCCACGGCGACTGCCGCAGCAGCTGCACGGCGTCGCCGTACATCGCGGCACGGGCGAACCACGTTTCCGGGCGGAACAGCCGCCCCGGGAAACCGGCGGACGCCAGCGCCGCAAGCGGTGCCGCGAGCAGCAGCGCGGCTCCGCCGCAGGCGGCGCGGCGCAGGGCCGCGGCCCGGGGCGGGGGCGGCGCCTGCGGGGCGTGAGCGCCGGGGCGGCCGCGCAGGGCGCGAAGCAGCGCGCGCCAGGGCGGCGTGCGCCGACGCTGGCCGCGCATAGCAGCGCCCAGGCCGCCGGCCCCGCTGCGGCGCGGCTCTGCGCCGGGGCTGTGCCCTGCGGCGCCCACGCTGGCGAGGCTGCGCGCCTCTCGCCAGCGGGCGGCCCGCCCCGCCAGCAGCAGCGCCGCCGCCAGCACCGCGGCCAGCGCCAGCAGCCCCGGCAGCGGCGCTGGAGCCAGCTGCGCGGCGGCGAGTTGGCGGGCGAGCACGGCTCCGGCGGCGGCGATAACGCCGCTGTGGAGCACGTAGCGGCGCCGTGCGGGCCCGCGCAGCAGGGCGCAACCCGCCGCCCAGCCGGCCAGCCCGGCCGCATAGGCCCCGCGCGACTCGCTGAGCAGCAGGCAGAGCGCGTAAAGCAGCGCCCAAGCGGCCGCCCCATATCCGCGCCAGCGGCGCTCCCGGCGGAAATCCGCCGCGCTCCAGCCGGCCAGCCTGACCAGGCGCTCCAACAGAAAAGCGGCCATGACCGCGCCGTAAGTGTTCGGATATTGCAGCAAACCGCCGAGTCTCGCTCCCGCTGCGGCAATCTCCCGGTCGGCGGTCCGCAAAACAGCTCCCGGCAGCGGCAGCAAGCCGTATACGGCTGCCAATCCCGTTACGGCCAACAGCCCCCCAATCGCCAGCCAGCCTGTTTCCAGCAAGCGCCTGCTGCCCTTCTCTCCCGCCGCCAAGTAGACAGCAACGCCTACGACGCCGTAAAAAGCCCAGCTTAACACGGCCTCGAACGTTGCCTGAACCGATAAGGCATTGGCGGCAAGCAAGGTTAATCCGTACAGGGCGGTCAGGACAAACGGGCCAGCCAGCAGCCAGCCATCCCATCGTCTTTCGGAGAACAAATGATGCCATTCCGTTTTTTTCCATCTTAAAGCCCAAGCCCCCGCCGCCGCGGCCGATACGGCCAGCCATCCCGAAACGAGCAGCAGAGCGGCTGCCGTATCCATAAAAAACAACCCGTTTAACCCGCACAGCACCAGCCCCGTCCCGCAAACCGCGACCGCCGGTCCATATAACCCGAATCTGCTCATTCTAATTCTCCCCCCTTTTAACGCACTTTCAATACGTGTTTCCGTACGGCATTCATCATCCATGTCCATACCAACAGTCATTGTCCGATCCGTTGAAACGTATTCTTAATTTATTTCTCTAATGTGATGCGACGATACGGCATACGGGGAACACGCTGTGAACGGCATAATCAAAATGCACTTGTGAATGAGAAATCGAAATGAACGCTGAGAGGGAAGCATAACGAGGTTGTTTAATGTGGGTTACATATTGTTGGCTAGACGTAGGTTAGAGTAATGTGCTTTGCTCACAAGGTGGGATGGAGTAACGCGGTTTGCAATAAGTGAGAATGAATAAAGTGGATTGCCCGACAAGTAAGATGAAACTACAATGTCGCGGTGCGGTTACCTCAACGAAATGCAAAAGTGCAGGCCATTTTGTGAAAAAAGCTCCGGCAATAGGGGTTCAGATGAAAAAGTGCAGTTCATTTTCGCTATACAACCACATTTTACCATATCCATCTATAACAACTGCATTTTTGCATTCCAAGGGCCTGAAAAGGGGCCAGATACGGAAAATAAGATGCGCTTTTGCAGTTGGCAGCTAACGATAGGGGCTGAGGCCGCTAAAATCCCCGCAACCCGCAAGATGATAATCTATAAAGAAAAAAGGGAGCCATGAAGCAGCCCCCTATTAGCCTATCTAAATATTTATCTGTACTATCAACAACTTACCCGGCCAGAATCAGCGCTCCCCTGGAACCGCCATCTCCGGCAGCAAGTCCCGGCATGCCCGCTCCAGATATGGGGCGGCGCTCAAAAAATCGCGGAAAGCGGCATACTCTTGCCACAGCTTGTCCGTATCCCCGCCCGGCGATTTGACGGCTCGGATCAGGATGTTTTTCGGCGTGTGTTCCATATCGATGAACTCGAGCAGTTGCGTCTTGTAGCCCATCACGTCGAGCAGCTTGGCGCGGATGGCATCCGTGGCAAGCGCCGAGAAACGCTCTTTCAGGATGCCGTGGCCAAGCAGCGGCTCCAATACGGGGCTGTCCACCTGGTTGTACAGCTCGTGCTGACAGCAGGGGACCGACAAAATAACCACAGCGTTCCAGCGGACTGCTTTTTCCAGCGCCGCGTCGGTAGCGGTGTCGCACGCATGCAGGGTGACGACCATGTCCACTTCGCTTAATTCATCGTAATCGGCAATGTCGCCGACAAGGAACCGCAGATCGTCATAGTTCAGCTTACGGGCCAATGCGCCGCAGTGCTCGATAACGTCCGCCTTCAGGTCGAGCCCGACGATTTTCAGCTTTCGCTGCTGCTGCACCGCCAAATAATGATACAGCGCAAACGTCAAATACGATTTACCGCAGCCGAAATCGACGATCGTCAGCGGACGGCCTTGCGGCAGATTGGGGAGCACGTCCTGCACCATTTCGAGGAAACGGTTGATCTGCCTGAACTTATCATATTTTTTCGCCAGCACTTTGCCTTCCGCGTTCATGATCCCCAGCTCAACCAGAAACGGCACGGGCGTTCCCTCTTCAAGCACGTATTGTTTGCGGCGGTTATGCGTCAACGTGCCCAAAGGTTTGCGGGAAGGAGCTTTTTTCAGAATGGTCACTTTGAACTTCTTGCTGATAAGCACCTGATAGTCGGCCTCCGCCGTGCACAACAGACCTTGCCGGAACGTTTCCGCAAACAATTTCATCAACTCGTCCGCAAACGATTCGGCCGGAATATTCCGGTGGATGACCTTATTCGGATAGTGATAAGCAAACTGATAATGCAGGCGCTGCTTCAATTCCACAGGCTTGATTTGCACTTTGCTGTATTCCGTTTCGCTCAGTTTGCGGCGCCCGCTGATCGTCGCCGTAATCAGGCTAGCCTGCTCAGCCAGTTGGCCTGCGAGACTTTGCAGTGATTCCATTTTCGATGCCAGCTGCCTTTCTTACTTAGTTATTTTGCGTTTATTTCTCATATGGGAGACGAGTTCCAAACGCCGGATCCCGCTAAAATCGGCTTTTCAGCTCAGCTAGTCCTTCCCGGACTTCTTCTTCCGGCAGCCCACCCGCTTCCAAGCGTTCCGGCGGAAGCTGCAACAGCCGTTGATAGAAGGCGAGTCCTTCATCTTTGGAGATTTCGCCATCCTCCAGGAGCCGGAACAAGACGTTTTCGGCCTGTGCAAAACGGCCCTCCTGTTCTTCATACCGGAAAACCAGCCCTCCGGTTTCGGCGGGAAGGCGGTAATCCTTCAGCAGCGACCTTAGCTCGGCGATTTTGCCTTCCCAGTCCCATAATGAACGATCCGCGCCGCTCAGTGCCGACGTCAAATACAGATGGAGCGATTTCATCCAGCGCGATATTCCTTCATCCGGCTCGCCGGAAGAAGCGAGCAAATCGCCTTCTTCCTTCAGCAGCCGGGCAAGGCTTTGCAGTTTATCGGCCTCAATCTCTCCGCCGGTGCGGAACATTTGCACGATATCCTTGGCCGATAAGGTCCCGAGCAGCTGCGCATTCAGCCGGAACTGCCTTTTGTACAGTTCGTCCAGCTCGGTCCGCGCCTCCACCGTTTTTTTCTCCTGCTTAAGCGCAAATACTTTTGCCAAGATTTCCGTCATATCCTCGATCATGCGAACCAGGTAATCTCTCCGCAGCATGTCTCCCCAATCCTTTCCGGCGGTCTTTAAAGCAGCCCGGTCTTCCGCTTATTTGCCATCGGCGTACACGTGCCGCAGGAAATCAGCGACGACCGAGTAAAGCTGCTCCGGCGCCTCATACATACTCATATGGCCGGCCCCCTGGATGACCGCTTTGGTCACGTTCGGGCCTTCCGCGGTAAATAACCGCGCCGGCGGAACGACCGTATCGTTTTCGCCGGCCACCAGCAGCAGCGGCAGCGATGTATCGGCCATCACGTCCCGGCGGTCGGAGCGTTCCCGCATTGCCAGGGCGGCTCCGGCCGCGCCTTGCGGCGGCGTGCGGTAGCCGATCTCCTTGGCCCGGACCACGTCGGCCGGAGACTTCGCCGCCGTCTCCGCAGCGAACAGGCCCGGGACGAGCCCGTCCGCAAATGTGGTCATCCCTTCGGCGCGGATAAGCGATACCGCCTGCAGCCGCTTCTCCTTGGCTTCCTCGCTGTCCGGGAATCCCGTGGAATGAATAAGCCCGAATCCATCCAGCCGCGAAGCGTACCGCTCCGCCAGGGACAGCGTTACGTACCCTCCCATGGAGTGCCCCAGCAGCGTATACCGCGGAATGCCGAGCGCCTCCATGAGGCCGGCGACGTCATCGGCCATCTTATCGATAGAATAAGCACCTATCGGCGCATCCGTGGAGCCGTGTCCCCTAAGGTCCGGGGCAATCACTTGATATTGTCCGGCAAGCAGCGGCTGAACCTTCTCCCAGTACGCGGAACTGCCGATAAATCCGTGCAGCAGCACTACCGTTTCGCCTTCACCCTGCCGCTCATAGGCGATCGTTAATCCGTTAACCGTTATCTTGTCCATGACACTACCTTCTTTCTCCTTGGTTTTATTCTCCACCAGACGCAGCCGCAGCGGCCGCGATTTCATCAGCCATTTGCATTACTTTGAACAATGAGGTCATCTGCAGTGTCCAGTAAGGCTTGGGTCCTTTCACATTCACGACGGCGGCCACACTGTAATGCCCAACCGCAGGCAGGCTGCGGCCCACCGATTGCGCCGGCTGCAGCGGCTGCTCCGAAACGAGGTAATAACCTACCGAACCCGGCGCACCCAGACAGGCGTCGATGGCCACAACGATATTTTCCGGCGGTATGGCGGCCATGCGCTCCTCCAGATTCCCCGCGTCGCAAGGCTCCCGGAGCGTGCCAACGACCGCCGTCATTCCCCGCTCCTCCAGCTTCGTACCGACGAGCGGGCCCAGCGCGTCACCCGTAGACCGGTCCGTACCGATACACAGAAACGTGATCGTTTTCCCTTGATGCCTGGTATAAATTTTTCGAAAAAAAGAGTCCAGCTCGCCGCCGCTCAGCTTGGTTTGCTCCAATCCGGCTTGCGGCCATACCTTCCATACCTCCACGTTCCTTTGCTCGCCCCCTCCCGGTATATAGTACCCTGATTGTAACGCATTGCGGCGGATCACCGCAAAGGTTCATGAATTTTGCCCCGGCATGATACAATAGCACATAGAGGTCACGCGTTATATGACTATGAGAGTTATGAAAGGATGAAGAAGATGGATTTGTCCATAAAAAGCCAGGCTAATATCGAATTTATGATCGAGGCAATCAAAACGAAGCTGAAAATGGCGTCCGGAGCAGCTATGTCGGCTTCGGCGTTCAATGTGGAGCAATACGACGACATCCGGGACGTGTACGATATCGTGATGAGCAAGGAGCGTCTCAGCATTTCTGAGGTCGAAGCGCTCGCCCAGGAGTTGGGCCGGTTGCGCAGCAGGGCCTAGCAGACAGTTCCTATAAAAGCGTAAGTCCTTCTCTAAAACATAAGGGGAAAAATGGCGATATTTTCCCGGATCCTCTACCCGTCAACCCGGATTCCGCAAGGAAAAGGCCGTCTCCGCATGGCCGACCTCCCAGCCTTCATCATTTTTAATCGAGGACGGAAAGGCGCTCCGCAGCTTGCGGAGCGTTTCTTCGTTGCCGTAACCGAGCTGCTCCAGAATGGCCGTGGCGCTCAGGCCCCATTCCTCCTCCGAACCGTCCAACACTTTAAACGCTACGCCAAGCCGCTCTTTGCGCAAAGCAAAGGCATACACGCCTTTAAAGCCGCCTTTGGCGACGATATTCGGATCCTCCAGCAAAATCGAATCGATCCGCCCCGAACCGGCCACCAGCCGGGGATGGCGGTTCATGGCGGAGGCGATAAATGCGGCGGCCTCCGCCGTTTTGGGATCATCAATCAGCGCCGGGCTGGCCAGCTTGACATAGGCGGTCGCCAATGCAGACAGCGGCAGGGCAAAAACGGGGAAACCGCAGCCGTCCGTGCCCAGCGAAATGTCATCCTGCGCGCAATCGGCGAGCCCCGCCAACGTTGCCAAAATCTCTTTCTGCACCGGATGCTCCGGCCGATTGTAGCCGTCCTGGGGATAGCCTTTCAGCTTGCAGTAGGCCAAGACACCCAGGTGCTTCCCCGCGCAGTTATGGTATAACCGTCTCCGGCTTCCGCCTTGGCGCAGCACCCGTTCCTTGGCTTGTTCATCCAACGGCAGGCTTGGTGCGCAAACTAGGGCTTCTTCCCTAAGCCCGGTTTTGTCCAGCAGCCGCTCCAGCGTTTCGACATGCGCCTCTTCGGCCCGGTGGGACGCGGCCATGATCGCGACCTCCGCATCGCTAAGGCCAAACGCCTCTACGATGCCCGCCCGAATTCCCGGAATCGCCTGAATCGGCTTGGCCGCCGACCGCGTGAACACGATCTGGTGCGGATTCCCCGCCTGCTTCACCACCTCGCCTTGCCCATTCACGATACATATATGCCCAAAGTGGGTACATTCCAACAGGCCCCCGCGGTATTCGTTAACCAGCACTGTTTCCATATGGTTCGTTATCTCCTTATCTTCCGGATTCCATCCCTACAGTATAGTATAGTGTTTCCGCAATGGCTATAGATCTTTCTATTACAAGTTGAACTACGCAGAAGGGCGTTGAAAGCTTAGGATAGGGAAGCGGGGTGGGGTGGGGTGGGGTGAGCGGCAGATCATCACATTCGCTGTCCGAAAGCTTTGCACGATTATCCCGTTTGATCAGGTAGCAGAGAAACAGACAAGCTCGGGAGAAGAAAATATTTGGTGGAGAAGCAGATCGGTTCGAGATAATTTAGACGGGCTTAGGAGAAGGAGTCAGGTTTAGGGGAGGTGAAACAGATTGGACAAAAGATCAAGACAAAGACATCAAGACAAGGGATCAAGGACAAGACGCGAGGGAAACGAAAAGACCGTGATTTTGCTGTAGCCTAAACCCTTCCCTCTGCAGTAACGCCCGCACCGTTCATGCTAACCCACACCAAGCAAGTTGATCCGCATTAAGCTAACCCCTACCCATTAAGTTGATCTTCGTCAAACTCCCCCCACCGTTCCATCGTGTCGATCAGGCCGCAGCCGCAAGGGGCTGGTTCGGTTGGCGTGCGATCAGCCGGCGGTAAGGGATAGCCGGAATTGCCACACACATGCGCAGCAACTTCTGCCGCATCGTTTCTTCCGCTCCGGCCAGGTGCAGCCGGCGGCGTCCGGTATATTCGTTTAGGTAAGCCTGCAGATGCTTTAGTCCCAAGGCTCCATACGTACTCTTCAGCGATTCCCACGCCTCTCTTACCACTTTCCGCAAGGGCGCATACAGCCGATAGGCTAGAGGGAACGACTGTACCATCGATGTACGGACATCCACATGCCGGTTGATGAACGCGGCGAGTTCGTGACGGTTTGCCCTTTTCCCGTCTCCTCTCTTATGCGGCACCAGGCAGATTTTGACCTGCTCCGGCTCACCCGACTCCGTGACCGTGCATCCCGCTACGACCGCCGAGGCATATGGATGCAGAAACTGACACCGGGACGGATTACGCCCATACTGATCGCTGTTCACCTTCACGTCTCCAGAGAGCAGTTCCCGGGCATCGAACTCTCCGACGGCATGGCGTATTTTGTGCAGCATCAACCAGGCGGTTTTGTAGGTGACCCGGATCACCTGGCGCAGCCGCAACGCTGAGATGCCGTCAGGGAGCAGGAACAACTCCAGCGCCTGGAACCA
The DNA here is from genome assembly GCF_046567315.2 of Paenibacillus lacisediminis. Taxonomy (NCBI): domain Bacteria; kingdom Bacillati; phylum Bacillota; class Bacilli; order Caryophanales; family Paenibacillaceae; genus Paenibacillus; species Paenibacillus lacisediminis. The sequence goes on from NZ_JBKIAX020000015.1 coordinate 23,768, forward strand.
CTTCACCAGGGGGAGATGCGTTCCTTCAAAAATCGTGCCGACCAAAGGCGATGTTTGATGCTTGCACTTTCCGCACTCGAACAAGGGGATATGCCGGGAAGTCAGAAGGCTGCATCGGGTGTGAGCGCAGCGCGGGCAGACAAAGCCGTTCGGCCACTTCATCGCGATCAGCGCCTCTATGCAGGCCTGCTCGCTGTTATAACGGCTGCTGAATGGTTGAAGTTCCGTTCCCGAATTGACCTCCATGTTCGCTCGCCCCCGAATTTAAGAATTCACGAATGTATGTTCGATTTATTTCATTATACCAAACGTACGTTCTCTTATCAAGCCAAAAATCTCACCTAGACCGCCTCATTTTTTCCTCCTCTCTTTTTTTCTCTTTTTTGGGAACCCTTGCTCTAGCCCCCCCCCTACTCCCTGCTCACTGAACGAAAGGGATAATCGTGCAAAGGCAAGCAGCAGGCAGGGACACCAAGGCACCAAGACTCCAAGACACCAACCCTTTGGGCAGCCCCCTCACTTGGCGTCGATTTGGGACACTGCTCGAAACAGCTACGGTCCAAAAGGTAGATGCGCTGACCTCGGCGGATCGTGACGCCCCCTTCATCGTTGACACTTCCATGCTTCCATGTTTGAACGGAATTGCAGCAAAGCGGTCGAGTTGCTTGCCCGGTTTAGAGATCATGCCACCGGCACGTTTTACAAGAGATCTTCTATGCTATTGATCAACGAAGTAGCCCAAACAGCCGGGAAGACACTGTCCGCCCCTGATTCAGCGTCAACTCCGGCAATGGATTGCTGCTTTACCCAGCTAAATCAAGGCTTGTCTGCCGATTTTTTGCTGCGAAAGTTGAGTTATAAATTCAAGCACGGTAGAAATCCGCTCACAGAGGCAACCAAGCATATGCTTCCGATGCAGCTTTCTTGCAGAAAGCTTTGAGTTTCTTCAAAATCATTCACCTAGGTTCAATATTCTAAATCAACTTATACATGTGATCCATGAAATCGGCGCAAACTACTTATCAACACTCACATACAAGTAGGAGGCAAACCGGCTATGAAACCCGAAGATAAGCAGGAGCAATACGTCAACGAACAAATCAAGGACGCCGCGTCCGGCGAGTTTCCCGATTATAAGGAGATTTCCGAGGCCGAAAACGGCTCGATGGTCAACGATATGGAGGATTTGATTCAGCTTGGCGAGGACATGGAGCAGATGGCAACAGGCAGCGAAGATCTGAAGGGCGGGCTTAAACCCGACCCCCAGCAGTAGAGGAATAAGGCAAAAACGCCGCCCTTCCTTCCGGTAGGGCGGCGCGGGTTGTCGTAAGTTAGTATGTCAGGGTGTTAATTCGCGTTCATTTGATCCATGATTTGTTTAAGTTTCTCCGTCGCCCGTTTCTGAATGCGGGAAACGCTCATCTGTGACATGCCCAGCTTGCGGGCGATCGTTCTCTGCGACTGCCCCTCCTGAAAAGCAAGCAGCAGCACCTGCTGTTCCTGCGTTTTCAAATACGAGAGCGCCTGCTGCAAATCCATCCGTTTCTCCAACGTTTCATAATCATTCGTTTCCGAGCTAAGCAGTTCCCCCAGCGTCGCCGCGCTTTCGTCCTGAGAAAGCGGCGAATCCAGAGATACATAATGATAACATTCGCGTCCGGCGAGCACTTCGACCGTTTCCTCGACCGACAGCTCCAAATATTCGGCGATATCTTTTACGTTGGGCGATCGTTCAAGCTGTACGGTCAACTCGTCGATGGCCTGCTGCACATGCGCGCCCTTTTCCTTGATTCTGCGCGGCACCTGTATATACCAGGACTTGTCCCGCAAATAGTTTTTCATATGGCCGATCATGCTTTTCATCGCATAGGGCTCAAACGGGATGCCAAGGCTGGTGTCATACTGCTGAAGCAGCCGGATCAGGGCCATTTCTCCAACCTGATACAGGTCTTCATACAAGTCGGGCCGGTTCCGGGCAATTTTGCTGGCGGCCGTTTTGACCATGGGATCGTATTTCCGGATCAATTCCGTTGCGACCTCATTGTCTTTCGTTGCTTGATAAATTCTGATCAGACAAACCGATGCTTGCCACGACTCATGGGGAGTCTGCTTGTCGGTCATACTTTCTCCTCGCTCTTCTGGATCCGGCGCAGCATCGTCACCTTCGTTCCATGTCCGATTTCGCTCTCCACAATGACATCATCCATCAGCGCCTGCATCAAATAGAAGCCCAATCCGCCAACCGTCACCTCGCTTAGCTCTTTATCATGCAAACTGACGCGATTTCCCGGCCTGCCCCACGGTTCAAAGCTCTCCCCTTCATCTCTGACCGTAATCGACAAAGCATCGGTCAAAACTTCGAACGTGACTTCCATCATTCCCGCTTCCTGCTTATAAGCGTAAAGCACGGAATTGTTGCAGGCCTCGGACACGGCTACTTTCATATCTTCGATTTGTTCGTACGAAAAACCCATTTTCGAGGCTACACCATACAAATTTAACCTGACGATATCCACGTATTCTGGGGTTGCCGGCAAATTGATGATGATTCTCTCTGCTTCCTCTATCATGATACTCGATCCTTTCCTTAGTGGGAATCTACTGTTCCGCAAAAAATTTCGCGATCCCGGTCAATTCAAACAGCTTGCGAATGTGATCGGGGATTTCACTGACGAAAAATCGGCCGGACATCCCTTGTCTTGCCTTCAAAATGGACAGCAGAATCCCGATGCCGGTACTGTCGATGTATTTTAGCTCCTTCAAATTAATGATCAGATCCTCATCATCGTTCCCTACCAGAGGTTCCAGCACTTTTCGCAAATCGGGAGCAACGGACAAATCGAGCTCTCCACGCAAAAATACAGTGCGTACCCCGTTTTCAAATTGCGGCGTTGCGGAAAACTTTTCACTTTTTCTCGTATTCATCGCTACTCTCTCCTGAAATAAGTTTTCTTACTACAAGATAACCCAGCATGTCCGGAACTGAAACAAAAAAGGCCGCCCTCCGGCGCCTCATTTCAAGTAGATCCAAACGAGGCATTTGTCGTCTTCCCGCTCGCGCGGCAAACCTTCGTCAAAAAACAGCCGGTTCATTTCCTCCCGGTTGAAGCGATGGCCGCTGCCCTTCAGCGAATCTTCCAGCCAGGCCTGGCGCTCCTCCAAGGTGCCTCTTTGCGCGTCGGCCAGACCGTCCGTATAAAGCACGATATGCCCGCCCTCTTCGTAATAGAGCGTTTGAGGATGCACCTCCATTTCGTCAAACAAACCGACCGGCGGGCCGATGCGGTCCATCTTGACGAGCGACCCGTCATGCTTGTAGAACAACGCCGGCGGATGCCCCGCATTCACGTAGTCGATTTTTTTCCGCCGTGTATCCACCACAAGATAAATCGCCGTAAAATAATATTGAATAAGCTTGCTTACGATATGTAATTGGTTAAATTGCCGGTTTAATTCCTGAATGACTTTTTCCGGCTCGACATAGTTATGAACGGTGTCCTTCATGACCGAGGAGATAAACATGCAGAACAACGACGAGGAAATGCCATGCCCCATCATGTCCAGCAAAATAATCCCGTACCTTCCTTCGCCAAGCGAATACCAGGCATACAAATCCCCGGCCAATTCATTGGAAGGCTTATAGATGGCATCGATTTCAAAATGTTGATCATGAATCGGGGTGCTGAGCACGGCATTCTGCACAAGCGCCGCCAGCTTCAACTCCTCCTGAATCCGCTGGTCCCGGTTCCTGTGCCAGTCTTTTTCCAGCTTCAGCCGCAACGCCGTACGGATTCGGGCCATCAGTTCCACCTTGTTAATAGGTTTGATGACATAGTCATTCGCACCCGCGTCCAACGCTTCCGCCAGCTTGTTCGAATCGCCGATCGCCGTAACCATGATGATCGGAATTTCCTTCAAATGCTCGGACCGTTGCAGCAGCCGGCATGCCTCAAGCCCATCCATTTCGGGCATCATCATATCCAGCAAAATCAAATCGATGTCGGACGGGCCGCTCTCCTCGATCCGCTCCAGACTTCGCACCCCCAAACGTTCAAACATCTCCTTCGTGGAGGAGACGGACACGGTGTTGCGGTATTTTTCTTTTTTCAGAATTTCCCGAATGATGATTATGTTGGTCGGATTGTCGTCGACGATTAGAATTCTCATATATTTCTCCCTTAAAAATATAGCGAATCACTCGTTTACATTACCCGCTCGGCTGCGGATTGAAACCGAAAAAAACGCCGGATGGCTTCAGGGTGTCATGTTCCACCTGGTCAACTCCGGTATTTCTGCCACATCTCGGCGGCAATATCCGCCCATTTGACCCAGCCGGCCTCGCGTCCGGCGTCCGCTCCCTTTTCGCCCATGGCCGGATCGGCCTGGGCGGTTGTCAAGCCATTGGTCTGGCCATTGGTCTGGCCGTTTGTTTGGCCATTTGACTGGCCGTTTGCCGGACTGCTTGCTGGACCATTCGTCCCCTTCCGCGGCTCCGGCTCCGGCGCTTTGGCGTTGGAGGCTGCTGCCGAAGCTTTGGCTGTTTTGGAGCGGCTGCGAAGAATGCCGGAAAGCGCCGCAGACACCTGTTTGGCCGTCAGGGCCGTCTCGCCCAACGCTTCACCGGTCAGGTGTACCGCTTCCAGCACCGGTTCCAGCAGCTTCAATTGACGCTGCGCATCGGCGGCAAGATCATTCGCCTGATGCACAAGCCGCTTGACGTCCGAGCTTAAATCGGCAACCGTGTTGTGCATTACATTTAGCGTTTCTGCCGCTTGCCGCATCGAACGTTCCGCCATCCTCAAGGCTCTCGCCAAAAAAACGGCAATCACCGCAAAGGCCGCCGCTATACACGCCACGCTGATTTCCCAAATCATATCCGTCCCCTCGCTTTCGCTCCCATGATCCAAATTCCCCGGCGGTCCGGGCAACCATGCCATAATTCAATCTATGAGCTGAGGATGGTTATCATGTGGGGGGCAGACCTGTTAGTGCCGTAATACGAATCGGCCCCTTCTTCGTGTAAGAAAGGGCCGAAAAATTTATGGATTCGGAAAGGTAGCCTGCAGTGCGCCGCTTATTTCAAGACGCTTCCGCCAAACATAAAGCGGTGCACCCACGCCCCGTCAAGCTGGTCTACCTTTACGCCGCCCGACTTGGTCGAATAAGTATGAAGCAGTTGTCCGTTGCCGAGATATATCGCCACATGCGTAATCCGCTGGCTTTGCTTATTGATGCCCGCGTAATCGGAAGCCTTAGAACCTTTGTAGCTCATGAAGAAAACAAGATCGCCCCGCTTCAGGCTGCCGATGTTGTAAACGGCCGTGCCGTTGTCCTTGATCCAGGCGCCCTGTTTGCGCGAATCGGACGGCAAGGTTAGGCCGAGCGCCTCCTTATAGGCTTGTCTGACGAAATCGGAGCAATCAAACGTCGCCGTCGTATTCCGGTTCGAACCGAACTCGTACGGCGTCCCGAGATACTTCATGCCGGTTTGAATCACCTGCTCGATTTGCTGGCTCACGGTCCCCGAAGTCTCAGGCTTTGGCTTTGGCGCCGGAGCGGATGAGCCGGAGGAAACCGTAATGTATTTCGGGTTTGCGCTGACATAACCGACCGTTCCGCCTTGCGTCTTCACCTTATAGAAGTACTTGGTGCTTCGCCCCAAAACGGTGACTTCGGCGCCTTTATTCACCAGGCCGACCACCTTCCCGGAAAGGGACGGCTTGGTGCGCAAATTCACCCCATTATTGATATGTCCTTTGGTAACCGACGCGGCGGTAGCCGACGCGGATGCGGATGCTTGATTTGGTAATGCTGTATAGGAAGATAGTAAAATGGCGCTCAATAAAGCAATCGTGACGCTTCGTTTCATGGATTGTGCCTCCTTGTGTAATTCTTGCTGTCTCTAGTTCTAGTTCATTTCTCCTTTCTTTTGGACTTGCCCCCATTATATCCCTTGTCGAAAGATGTCTGAATCGGTCGATTCTCACATTATGAGAAAGCGCATTCAAAGACATATTTCCTAAGTTGTCCACTAATAAAAGAGGCACATGTCCTATTTATTTCGCGTTCTACCCAACCGGTGAGAAGCCGCCAACAATCTCGCCACTCGTTGGGGGCGTTGACTTGCGGACAATTTTATTACGATACGGAAAATAGCACATGGTTAGATTTGGATTTTTTCCCAAAAGAACTATGTTTTAGGACGTTTGTTGGGAGCCCTCGGAAGCGGGTTCATCCCTATTTGCCGTCGCGTGCTATCTCTAAGAAAAACGCCGGACGGCATCCTTTAATAGCTCTGACTTCTACTTTGGACGCTGCTCTAAGGGACACCAGCGACCTTATCCTCCCATTTCCCGGGTATTTCCCAGCCTAACGGACACAAACGACCCTATTTCACTCAAAACCAGTTCATTCAGGCCGATTTGAGGTAAATAAGAGCATCTGGGTCCGTTACATTTTGCAAACCTCCGTTTTTCCGAAAATAACAGCGCTGGTGTCCCTTAGCCCTCAGATTCCTCTTCTCCTCCCCTCTCTACCTGCGCATCGCCCTCTACCATGCCCGAAACTTTATAAATTCTGGCAAAAAAACAACCGAAACAGATTCCCGTATGGTGATTTCCATACAAAAACCCGTCCCGGCTGTTCTTCTAAAATGCCGACCAATTCCCTGATCAGACGGCGACCGCATGAACAAAATATGTATTTACCTCAATTCACGCCGATCAGGCCGTTCCCTTCGGCTCCACATGCACATGGACATGCATCACGTTTTGGATTCGCCGCATCCGCTCCTCCACGCGGTCGCTGATTTCATGGCTTTCAATAACCGTCAGATGAGGTTCCACTTCAATGACGACGTCTACGAGCACATGATTTCCGTGCACACGGGCTTTTAAGTCCCTAATCCCCTCTACTCCGGGAATTCGTGAGATGGTACTGCGCAGATCGCCCAGTTCTTTTTCATCAAATCCGTCCGTCAAATTGTGCGTGGAATCGCGAAAAATATCCCAGGCCGTCTTGCAAATCAATATGCCGACGGCGATGGCGGCAACGGTATCCAGCCAAGGCAGTCCGAATTGGGCCCCAAAAATGCCGACGGCCGCCCCTACGCTAACCAGAGCGTCGGACAAATTGTCCTTGGCCGCGGCCATCAGCGCCTGATTGTTGATCTGCCTGGCCAACCGGCGGTTGAACCAATAGACGCCGCCCATTGCGGCGGCGCAGACCAAGGCGATCAGAGCCGAGCGTATATCCGGTTCGGTTTGTTTGCCGGCCGCCAGGGCGCGGACCGCGTCGATGATCACTTGAATGCCGGCCATGGCCATAATAAAGGAAGCGACCAGCGCGGCGATCGTTTCGGCCCGGAAATGACCATAAGCGTGATCGGAATCCGGCGGTTTTTGCGAAATTTTCAGCCCGATCAGCACGGCCGCCGACGCCACAATGTCCGTCAAGTTATTAACCCCGTCGGCAAGCAGCGCGCTTGAAGCAAAATAAAAACCGCTGATCAGCTTGAAGGTGGACAACACCAAATAAGCGGTAATGCTGACCCAAGCGCCGCGTTCCCCTTTGCGAATATCTTCATATACATCCACCAAGTACCGCACCTCCAGAACCTCTCCCGAACCAGTCAGGAATAAAAACGTTTTATCATACTATCAAATAAACCCCGTGTGAATCCAGAGAAACAGTGTTGACTGAGGCAAAAGCGCTCCAGGCTCATTATTCCCGTTGTACACACTTTTAAAAACGTATAGAATAGGAACAGCCCCTTTCCTAATTTCGAGGAGATGATCACCGTGAGCGAAAATAATGAACCGCGTAAAATCGACCTGGCCGAAGCGATGCGGCAAAAGCTGGCCCAGAAAAAACAGCAGCAGCATGCCGCGGGTAAGCCGGGAATGAAGGATGGCTTTCAGACCAAAACGCTGAAAAGCCAAAACAACAAAAAGCCCAACAACCAGCGCCGCCGTACGGGCGGCTCGTAGGGTGGTTCGTAAGGCGGCGCTTAGGGCAATTCGCCCGGCAAAAAGTTGCCGCAGCGCATGAAGGCACGGGAGCCCCGTGCCTTTTTTTCGTGCCGCTTCCTGGGGCGGGCTAGAATACCGATGCCGCGATACGGGCTATCCGGGTGCCAGTCTCCCGGCCCAGCGGGCGCGGGCTGCCATGCCATGCCAGGATGCGGCACCTGCGGATAGGCACCCGCGGATGCCGCATTGCGAGCCTTCCGGCTATGGGCTGCCGGCCTTAGTTAGGCCACGCAAACAGCTACCCGGCGCAAAACTTTTGCCGCCCGCCTCGGCCCCGTCCGGATAGCGGACATTTTTGTCGCTATTTTTCAAATCTTCGGCCAATTCCCGGCAATAGAGGACATTTTGGTCCTTATTTTCCTGCTCTCCCCGAGAAAACCTGCCTTTTAACGGGTACGCCCATAAATAACGCCATAAAATACCTTTATTTTGCCCATTCCCATCATCCGTCCGAAATAAGAACCTTTTTTACCGTTATCTCTGCACACACATCTCTGCACACACTCCGCTCCACCAGTAGCCTTCCCCCACTTTCCCCGCAAAACAAAAAAGCCGCACAGGCGTCCGGCAGACTCCCATACGGCTTGATTTCACAACTAATTCTACTACCTTACGCGTTAACCTCTTCCGGATACATCGATTTGCGCAGGTTCTGGATTTCTTCGCTTTCCAGATATTCATCGTACGTCATGACGCGATCAATGATGCCGTTTGGCGTAATCTCGATGATGCGGTTGGCGATCGTCTGGATAAACTGATGGTCATGCGATGTGAACAAAATCGTCCCATCAAAATCGATCAGCCCATTGTTGAGCGCGGTGATCGATTCCAGGTCAAGGTGGTTGGTCGGCTCATCGAACAGCAGCACGTTGGCGCCGTTCAGCATCATTTTTGCCAGCATACAGCGCACCTTTTCGCCCCCGGACAACACGCTCGCCTTCTTCAGCGCTTCTTCGCCGGAGAACAGCATCCGGCCCAGGAAGCCGCGCAGGAACGTTTCGTCCTGATCGTTGGAATATTGACGCAGCCAGTCGACCAGATTGAGCTCCACCCCGTCAAAATACTCGGAGTTGTCCTTCGGGAAATAAGCCTGTGAGGTTGTTACGCCCCAGCTGTATTCCCCGCCGTCCGCTTCCAGCTCGCCCATGAGGACCTGGAACAGCGTCGTTTTCGGCAGACCGTTCGGGCCTACAAAAGCGATCTTGTCGCCTTTGTTCACGACGAAGCTGACGCCCTCCAGCACCTTTTCGCCTTCCACCGTTTTCGTCAGCCCGTCGACCGTCAGCAACTGCTTGCCCGCTTCCCGCTCCGCTTTAAAGTGCAGGAACGGATATTTCCGGTTGGACGGACGGATGTCCTCCAGCGTGATTTTGTCGAGCTGCTTCTTCCGCGAGGTCGCCTGCTTCGATTTCGAAGCGTTGGCGGAAAACCGCTGAATAAACGCCTGCAGCTCCTTGATTTTCTCTTCCTTTTTCTTGTTGGCGTCCCGCTGCAATTGTTGCGCCAACTGGCTCGATTCGTACCAGAAATCGTAGTTGCCGACGTACATCTGGATTTTGCCGAAGTCGATATCCGCGATTTGCGTACACACTTTGTTCAGGAAGTGGCGATCGTGAGATACGACGATGACAGTGCCTTCATAATCCATCAGGAAGTTTTCCAGCCACTGAATCGATTCAAGGTCCAAGTGGTTCGTCGGTTCGTCGAGCAGCAGATTTTGCGGGTTGCCGAACAAAGCCTGGGCAAGCAGCACGCGAACCTTCTCGTTGCCGCTCAGCTCGGCCATCTTCTTGTCGTGCAGCTCGCGCGGGATACCGAGGCCGATCAACATCGCAGCGGCGTCCGGCTCGGCGTCCCAACCGTTCAGCTCGGCGAACTCGCCTTCCAATTCTCCGGCCCGCATGCCGTCCTCTTCGGAGAAATCCGCTTTGGCGTACAAAGCGTCCTTCTCTTTCATAATCGAATAAAGTCTACCGTGGCCCATAATGACCGTCTCCAGCACCGGATACTCGTCATATTCGAAATGGTTCTGCTTGAGCACGGCGAGTCTTTCCCCCGGCGTCATAAACACTTCGCCCTGGTTTGGTTCGATTTCACCGGACAAAATTTTCAGGAACGTCGATTTTCCCGCACCGTTCGCGCCGATCAGGCCATAGCAGTTGCCTGGCGTAAACTTTATATTTACATCTTCGAAAAGTGCCCGTTTTCCGTAGCGGAGCGTTACACCGTTTGTACTGATCATGTTAGGCATTACCATCCTTTATTATTAATCGCACTACTGGCTTTAGATTATATCATAGATTCATGCATAAATTGAACCTTGGCGGCGATTTCCGCCGACCCATCTCCCAAATCTGATGCAGGAAGCTACGCTCGGCTTGTCCTGAACTGCCTGGGAGTCATTCCCGTAAATTTTTTGAATAGCTGCGTATAATAACTTTGGCTGCAAAACTTGAACGTAAAAGCGATTTCCGAGATCGGGCGGTTCGTGTACAGCAGCATATGCTTCGATTCTTCGATCTTTCGGCTGTTGACGTAATGGGTTAAGGACATGCCGGTCTCGCGGCCGAACCGGTCCGATAAATAGCTGGGATTGACGTTTAAATGGGCCGCGATTTGCGGCAGGCTTAGGTCTGCAAAAATATTTTGCCGGATATAATATACCGCCAGGTTGACAAGATGGGAATAGGGCAATTCCTCCCTTTCCCGCCGAACCATCGAAATGAATTGTACCAGCATCTCATATTCGAACTGGACCAGGCGCTCCACATCCCCGATTTTTTCGATGTCCAAAATGATCTTGTCGCTGAGGTGGAAGGCGATTTCCGGATCGACGCCGCCTTTGATGATCGCCCGGGTGAACAACGTGCACGAGGCGATGAGCGCATTTTTTTTCGAGCGAAGCGGATATACGGCCAGCACGGCGGCCTCCAGCTCGTTGATTTTGCGCAGCGCATCCTTGGCGCCCTGTTCGTTGCCTGTCCGGATCGCTTCCAGCAGCTCTTCCTCATAATCGACGGGGGGATGCACGAAATTTTCCCGGAGATACTGCATTCGGTCCATATTTTCCTCTCCACCTAAAAATATTGATAAAAATCCAAAATATTTAGTATAACATTACCTTTTTAGATTCTAAAATTCAACCATAACACTTGCCTGAGAGGAGCATAACCTATGACCTGGAAACTCGCCAATTCCGCCTTAACCCAGTCCGAACTGCTCAATTTGGAAAGCGTTTTTGCGCTGGGCAACGGATATTTGGGTGTACGGGGCAATTTTGAGGAAACTTACGGCCCGGAAAAGACCAGCATACGCGGCACTTATTTGAACGCTTTTCACGACGTGATCGAAATTCCCTACGGCGAAAAACTGTTTGCCTTTCCGGACACACAGCAAAAGCTGGTGAACAACATCGACGCGCAGACGGTGCTGCTCTATTTCGACGACGACAAGACCCCGTTCCGGCTCGATCATGGGACGATTACCGGATTCGAGCGGACCTTGCATATGGACAAAGGGTATGCCGAGCGGGTCGTTCAGTGGAGATCCCCACAAGGAAAAGAAGTCCGTTTGACGTTCCGGCGTCTCGTGTCTTTTACGCGCCGTGAATTGTTTGCGATTCATATCGCCATTGAGCCCGTCAATTTCACCGGCAACCTGAAAATTGTCTCCACCGTAAACGGCAAGGTCGAAAATTACACCAATCCGAACGATCCCCGGGTCGGTGCAGGACATGCCAAGCGGATGACGATCGCGGATGCCGGAGTTCAAGGCGAATACGGTTACGTCGTTGACGAAACGATGGTGTCCAAAATGAAAGCCGCCTGCGTTACGCGCCATCGGCTGAATGGCGAAGCCTCCGTAATGCTTGAAGCCGGCAGCGGCGAGAACGGCGGTGAAGTGACGTATACGGCCGTTTTACCCCTGACCGGGCCGGTGTATTTTACGAAATACAACGTATATACCGACAGTTTACGCCATGGCGACGGTTTCCTGAATCGGGCGCTGCAGCTGCACGAGACGCTGTCGGGGCTGTCCTTTGATGATTTGCTGGCCGAGCAGGCCGAATATATGGAAAACTACTGGAAATCGGCGGATTGCGTGATTCAGAACGACGATAAGCTGCAGGAAGGCATCCGCTTCAACCTGTACCAGCTATTGCAATCGGCCGGCCGCGACGAGCACAGCAACATATCCGCCAAAGGCCTTAGCGGCGAAGGTTACGAAGGCCATTACTTCTGGGATACGGAAATCTACATGTTCCCAGTGTTTTTGCTGACCCGGCCGGACATCGCCCGCCAACTGCTGCTGTACCGTTACTCTAAGCTGGACGACGCCAGAGCGAGAGCGCGGCAAATGGGGCACAAGCAGGGGGCTCTGTTCCCATGGCGGACCATTGCCGGGACGGAATGCTCCTCCTTTTTCCCGTCGGGCACGGCACAGTATCATATCAGCGCGGATATCGCCTACAGCTACATTCAATATTATCTCGCCGCGCAGGATAAAGATTTTCTTGCGAAATACGGGGCCGAGATGCTGATCGAAACCGCCCGCTTGTGGGCCGGCATCGGCCATTATTACGATGGCGCTTTCCATATCGATGAAGTGACCGGCCCGGACGAGTACACCTGCTGCGTCAACAACAACTATTACACAAACGTCATGGCCAAGCATAATTTGAAGTGGGCCGCCAAGAGCTGCGCCATTTTGCGAGACTACGATCCGGCTGCCTACCGCGCGCTTTGCGAACGCCTCGGAGTGACGGAGGCGGAAATCGCCGCTTGGGACAAAGCCGCCGCAGCGATGCTGCTGCCATATGACGCTAGCTTGGGCATTAACCCGCAGGACGACACCTTCCTGCGCAAAGCGGTGTGGGATTTCGAAAACACACCGAAGGAAAACTATCCGCTGCTGCTGCACTACCACCCGCTGACGATTTACCGTTATCAGGTGTGCAAGCAGGCCGATACCGTGCTTGCGCATTTTTTGCTGGAGGACGAGCAGGATTTTGCAACGATCCGCCGTTCTTACGATTACTATGAAAAAATTACGACCCATGATTCGTCCTTGTCTTCCTGCATTTTCAGCATCATGGCGTGCAAAACCGGCAATATGGAAAAAGCGTACGAGTACTTTATCGAAACCGCGCGGCTCGATCTCGACAATACGCACGGCAATACGAAGGACGGCCTGCACCTGGCCAACATGGGCGGAACATGGATGTCCATCGTGTACGGCTTTGCCGGCATGCGCCTGAAGGAATTCGGCCTTTCGCTGACCCCGGCGATTCCGAAGGACTGGGAGCAATATGCTTTCCGCCTGACGTTCCGCGGCCGTCTGATTGACGTGCGCATCGGCCAAAAGAGCGTCGTCCTCGAGCTCGCCGAAGGCGACGCGATCGGCCTCAAGCTGTACGAAGAAGAAGTGTCGCTGCAGCCGGGCGGTGCGGTTACCCGGGAGTTGCGGGGGTAGGGTAGCTTGCAAGGATCAACCTGAAGGAGAAAGGGCGGCCCGTTCGCATACGAAGCGAGCAGGGCCGCTTCTTGCGCAGATGAACCAGACTTAGAAGGCGGTTATTTGGGGCCTGGACGGCGTCATTACGATTTACGACGGAGATAGCGGTAATTTTGGGCGCTATTTAGCATATTTTGCCCCTCTCCGGCGGAATAGAGGCATTTTTGGTTCCTATTTTCCACCAATCATGGAAAAATGCACTTTCAGGCTTTCGCCTGCCATAAATAACGGTAAAAAATTCCGTTATTTGTGCCGAGCCCTCTTCCCTGGCAAAATAACGACCTTTTGTACCGCTATCTTCGCGCCCCATGCCCCCCCAAGACAAGCAGCAAACCCACCGCAGGCATTTCGCCTGTCCGGTGGGTTTCATTTTGCGCTGCAGCCGGCAGCGCGATTTCCCTCATGACTCCGGCAGCCGCAGCGTTTCGCCATGGTGCAGAACCCGCACCGTCTCCGTGGGAATGCCGCGGCGTTTGCGGTCCGCCTCCAGGCGGTCGAGCGCTTCCCGCGCCGTATCGTCGGCGAGGCGAAACGTGCCGTAATGCATCGGGACCATCAGCTTGCCCTTACAGTCGACGAATGCCTGCAGCGCCTCCTCCGGCGTGGTGTGCTGGCTCGTCATGAACCATTCCGGCTCGTACGCCCCGATCGGCAGCAGCGCCACATCGATATCGAACCGCTCGCCGATCTCCCGGAAACCGCGGAAATACCCGCTGTCCCCGGCAAAATAAATGACCTGCGGCTTTGAGCCGCCTTGTTCCTGGCCGCCTTGTTCGGGCGCCGCCGGCTCCAGAATAAAGCCGCCCCAATGCGACGTGTTCGTATCAAACGGGGTGCGCCGGGTCCAATGCTGGGTCGGCACAAACGTGATTTTCGCGTCCCCCACTTGCAGGTCTTCCCACCAGCTCATCTCCCGCGTCCGCGCAAAGCCTTTGCGGATCATTTTGGCCCCGAGGCCAACCGGCACGAGCAGCTGCGTACCGCTCCCGTACAAACGCCGAATCGAGGCGATATGCATATGATCATAATGGGAGTGCGAAACGAGAATGACGTCGACGTCCGGGACATCTTCGATCGGGATTCCCGGCTTGGTCAGCCGCCGCGTCAATCCCATGCGCCAAGCCCATACCGGATCGGTTACGATATTAAGTCCGCGGTACTGAATGAGAAAAGTGGAATGTCCGATCCAGGTTACCGTACTGTCCCGCCGGTTTTGCCGCAAATAATCGAGGTCCGGCGGCGAATGGGGTATAACGTAGGAATAGTCCTTTTTTTTGCTGCGGCGCTCTTCCCGCCATTGCTTGAACTGCTTCAACGTTTTGTCTGTGGTTACGTTATCGAGATTGTTGTAGCGCGTTCTCGGCATGGATCCAGGTGCTCCTCTCCGATTTCTTTCTTTCCATTCTAAAACAATCCCGGCGGCAAGCCAAATTCGCCAAGTCCGGTTGCTGGAATAATATATGTCATGTACTAAGATTATTGTGTCGCTAGGGTACCTTTTTATTCCTTTGCCTAGATGGACAGCCAAGGCGATGGTCTATAGCGGCGGACGAAAAGCTTGGGCAAACGGAAACGTTGATGTACAATAGACGGGAAAGGAGATGTGAAACTTTTATGAAAATTGTATTTATCGAACCGACGCCCAGCCCCAATACGATGAAGCTGCATTTGGACGAAAGCCTGGAGCCGGGGATTCGAAAAACATATACGCCCGACAATGAACGCTCCGCTCCTGCCTGGATCCGCAATCTGCTTGGCATTCCCGGAGTGAAAAGCGTGTTCCATACCCTCGATTTCGTCGCCTTGGACCGGAAAGGCAGCGCCGACTGGGCCGCCATCTTGTCCGAGGTGCAACAGCAATTCGGCCAGGAAGGCGTTGAATCCGCCTGGAGCCCGGATAGCGACGAGGCGGCCGCCTATGGGGAAGCGCAGGTATTCGTGCAGTTTTTCCGCGGCATTCCGATGCAAATCCGGGTCAAGGCGGGAAGCAAGGAAGAGCGCATCTCCCTGTCCGCGCGGTTCGTCAACGCGGTTACGGAGGTGGCCAGCGCCACGCTGATCAAGGAGCGCAAGCTGACCGATTACGGCGTGCGCTACGGGGAGCTCGCGGAGATCGCCCGTGAGGTTGAGCAGGAGCTGGAAGCGGCGTATCCGCCCGAGCGGCTTGCGGGGATTGTCGCCCAGGCGATCGCCCACGGCCGCAGCGAGACGGAGTTCGTCGAGCAGCGGCGCGAGCTGAGCCTGGACGAGATCCGCGAGCGGCTCACGGACAGCGACTGGCGCATCCGCTACGCCGCGCTGGAGGCGCTGCAGCAGCCGGGCCCCGAGGCGCTGCCGCTGTTGGCCCAGGCGCTGGGCGACTCGCAGATGCAGCTCCGCCGGCTCGCCGTCGTCTACCTCGGCGACGTGCGGACGCCGGAGGCGATGGAGCTGCTGTACGAAGCGCTGCGCGACTCCTCCGCCGCCGTGCGGCGCACCGCCGGCGACACGCTGTCCGACATCGGCGATCCCGCAGCCACGGGGCCGATGATCGCGGCGCTGCGGGACAGCAGTAAGCTGGTCCGCTGGCGGGCCGCCCGCTTCCTGTACGAGGTCGGAACCGACGATGCGCTGGAGGCGCTGCGGGCAGCGGCAGACGATCCCGAGTTCGAGGTCGGCCTGCAGGCGAGAATGGCCGTGGAGCGGATCGAATCGGGCGAACAGGCCGCCGGCACGGTCTGGCAGCAAATGGCGAACCGGGATCGCGGCGAAGCCCGAAATTAAAAAATTCACCGAATGTTCGCTGCGGCGGGGCAGATTGTCTATATTTTGGCATTGCCCGTCTGTCCGCCCTTGTTCTATACTAATAAAATGTGTTCAAGTGCAAAGTGAATAAATAACCTCATCATTACGGTGAGGTAGAGGTCGCGATTGTGAAGAGTACACCGGAGGAGGCGCTTAGAAGCCGCCAGGGAATCCGGTTGGAAAGGCACCGTCGCCGAAGCTTATACGCCGGCTTCTAAGGCTGTAGGCTGGGGCTGTTGCCGAAAGGGACAGAACTGTCACGAGGGTTCCCGTCACCCGGGGAATTTCGTGTTGAGCTATCTTCATGGTATGGTGGGATACACGGTATATACAGGCCGCGGAATCCTTTCCGCGGCCCTTTTTTGCTCGCTCCAAGCCTCGGCCTTTACCTGAATGCAGCTTCGGCCCCGTGCCGAAGGAAAATAAGGATACCGAAGGAGTGTTTTTCTCATGAGTCATAAAAAAACAGAGACGGGCGGCCGGCTGAAACCGGGGTTAAAAGCCCGCCACATGACGATGATCGCCCTGGGCGGTTCGATCGGGACAGGGTTGTTCCTGGCCTCGGGCGGCGCCATCGCATCCGCTGGTCCGGGCGGGGCGCTGCTCGCCTACGCGGCGGTCGGGATCATGGTCTATTTTCTGATGACCAGCTTGGGTGAGCTGGCGACGTATATGCCGGACTCCGGCTCTTTTGAAACCTACGCCTCCCGTTTCGTCGATCCTTCACTGGGCTTCGCGATGGGCTGGAATTTCTGGTACAACTGGGCGATTACGATCGCGGCCGAACTGTCGGCCGCCACGCTCATTATCAAATACTGGTTCCCGAACAGCCCTTCCTTCCTGTGGAGCGTGCTGTTCTTAGCCTTGATCCTCGGGCTCAACATTTTGTCGGTCAAAGGCTACGGGGAATCGGAATATTGGTTTGCCACGATCAAAATCACCGTCGTCATCATCTTCCTGGTCGTCGGCGTGCTGATGATCTTCGGAATCATGGGCGGTCAAGCGGTCGGCTTCACCAACTTCACTATCGGCGATGCGCCGTTTAGCGGCGGATTTTTCGCCTTCCTCGGCGTATTTATGGCGGCCGGCTTCTCGTTCCAAGGCACGGAAATGGTCGGTGTCGCCGCCGGGGAAAGCGACAACCCGCGCGAGCATGTGCCGCGGGCGATCCGGCAGGTCTTTTGGCGGATTCTGATTTTTTACATTCTGGCCATTCTCGTCATCGGTTTGCTGATCCCCTATACGAATCCGAATTTGCTCAAAAGCGGTCTGGAAAGCATCGGCGTCAGCCCCTTCACCCTGGTGTTCGAAAAAGCCGGTCTCGCCTTTGCGGCTTCGGTCATGAACGCGGTCATTTTGTCTTCCGTGCTGTCGGCCGGCAACTCCGGGATGTACGCCTCTTCGCGGGTGCTTTATTCCCTGGCCCTGCGCGGCAAGGCGCCGAAATTCCTCGGCAGATTGAACCGGCGCGGCATCCCGATGAACGCCCTGTTCGTCACGACGCTCGTCGGTATGCTGGCTTTCTTGGCTTCGCTGTTCGGCGACGGGGTCGTCTACAACTGGCTGCTGAACGCTTCAGGCATGTGCGGATTCATCACCTGGCTTGGTATCGCCATCAGCCATTACCGGTTCCGCCGGGCCTACGTGGCCCAAGGCCGCGACTTGAACGATCTGCCGTATAAAGCGCGCTGGTTCCCGTTTGGCCCGATATTCGCCTTCATCCTTTGCTTTATCGTTATTCTCGGGCAAAACCTGTCCGCCTTCACGGGCGAAACGATCGATTGGTACGGCGTCGTTGTTTCCTATATCAGCGTGCCGTTGTTCCTCCTCGTGTGGCTCGGGTACAAATGGACGCAAAAGTCCAAGCTGATCCCGCTGGACAAATGCGATCTCGAAATACCGGATCAACGTTAACGCCTCACCAAAAAAACCGGCTTCATGGAAGAATTCTTTCTCCCGTGAAGCCGGTTTTGCATATTAGACGCTATTTCTCCCAAGAGATTTCAACCTTCAAATCATTTGTGCCTTCAAGCGGTTCCTCGTTATACTTGATGTTTTGAAGATTTAGGGTATAAAGCTCTCTGAGATGGCGGAGCAAGCTCTGCTGCGAACCGCCGTATCTGATGGTGACCGAAGACCGATTGTCGTTCAGGGCTTCGACGACCTTGCTGCGGATCCCTTCTCTGCTCGTCACAAGCGCGCCATCATCAAACAAATCGTATCCCAGCGTTTTATATAATTCCTTATAGTATCCGGTGTTCCCTCCACCTGCGGTAATCAGCGAGCCTAACACGTCCCGGTAAGCGGTCGCGGCAGCCGGATAACTAAGCGTCCAGCTGTGGTCTTTCCGAATCTGCTCGTCCGTCAGCAAAAAATAAGTATAACGCACGCGGTCGCCCCCGTCCGGCACCGGATCATCCCAAGTCGTGTCAAGATGATACCATTTGCCGTCGAGCAGCACCAGATTCCAGGCATGCGCGGTATTGTTCACTTTTCCTTCGATAATTAAATTATCAATCCCCGCGTCCTGCAGCATCTGATAAGTCATCAGCGCATAACCCTGGCAGACGGCTTCGCGGGTTATCAAACCTTCGTAGGCCGTAAACTTCTGCAAATCCTGGTCGTATTTCAAATACCGCACCACATAGTCATGAATCGCCTTGATTTTTTGGTGATCGTTCATTTCCGGTTGAATGATTTCCGCCACGATATTCTTTATTTTCGCGAAAACATAGTTCGATTGCTCCAACGTCTCCCGGTATTGAAATTTAACCGAAACCGTGGCGAACTCCGACGTTCCTTCCCATTCGTAGGAATAGCGGTTCACCACGTATTTCGTATAGGGATCCTGGTCCAAAGCTTGGTTCATGGCCGTGCTCATCAGGCTTTCCAGCTTTGCCGTACTCCCTTTATATAACAGTTTGATTTGCGGCTGGCGGGCTTTGAGCCCTGCCGCCAATTTGTCTTGTATGTCCTCGGCCGATGTTACGCTGGATGCCGCAGGCGTAGCGTAAGCTATTGTGGTTTTCCATTCGCCCGATGCCGTGCCGAACAATAATGAACCGGCAATTCCCGCTGCAGCAAATTTTCTCATGGATGTCCATTCCACAACCAACAGCTCCTTCTCCAAACCTGGCTTGTTGTCGGTGCATCAAACCCTGATAGCTTTTTCCAGCATCACGCAATTATTGTACCATAGCTTCCGATAAAAAAGTTTACTAGTTTTGTCGAACCCTCGTCCCTGGGGGTGTTCTCCGGGAAGTCGCAATATCGCCTCAATTTTGCCGCTTTCACACATTACAATTTTTGAAAAATATAAGTATAATAAAAAACATAGCATTTTGTGATATACATCATAGCGAAAAAATGATAAATCGTTTATATGGAGATGCGTTTACTCATGACCATCGTGGATACTTCCGATATTTCCGTTGAAATGTTTGTTGCCGTCATGTTTTTCTTGCTGCTGATCGCCCCTTTGGTGAGCCTGGGGGTGATGCGGTTGTTCCAGGGCCGGAAAAAGGCCGGATTCACCCTCATCGGCTGCGGAGTGGCCGGTTATCTGATCTTTCAGTTGATCTCCGGGTGGTTGAATTGATTTTGGATGGGACAAAAAAAGAGCATCGTCCTTATTGGCCGTTCAGGCTCCAAGGGCGGTGCTCTTTTTGATTTCGGCTGAACTTACGCCAATTCCGCCAGCGCTTTATCGAACTGCGTTTTGTTCATGCCCAGAATGCGGTGCTCGCCGATCACCGTGACCGGCACGGCGCGCATGCCCATGTCCCAAACTTGCTGCGCGTAATCGTCGTTTTGCTCGATGTTGCGCTCTTCATAAGCGACGCCTTTGTCGCTCAGAAAGCTTTTCACTTGTTTGCAGTGAGGGCAATTGGTGCTGGTGTATACAATCACATTTGCCATGATGATTTCTCCCTTCCGATCCGGAACTGATTTCTTCCGCTTATTTTATTTTGCGGCCGCGGCGACCGTTTCATGCTCAAGGTTTTCGATGTATTTCTCACAGTCGATCGCGGCCATGCAGCCGCTGCCTGCGGCGGTGATCGCCTGGCGGTAGCGGTTATCCTGCACGTCGCCGCAAGCGAATACGCCCGGTACGTTCGTTTCCGACGTACCCGGTTTAACCACGATATAACCGTTCGCGTCCGTGTCGATTTGTCCGCCCAGGAATGCCGTGTTCGGCTGATGGCCGATCGCGACGAACACCCCGCTCGCGCCAATGATTTCTTCTTCGCCGGTCGCGTTGTTGCGCACCTTCAGGCCGGTTACGCCGTTTTCGCCGGCGATGACTTCCAGCGGCGTACGGTTCAGCGCCATTTCGATCTTTTCGTTCGCGCGGGCGCGATCCTGCATGATCTTCGAACCGCGCAGCTCATCGCGGCGATGAACGAGCGTCACCTTCGACGCGAAACGGGTCAGGAAGCCTGCTTCCTCCAGTGCGGAGTCACCGCCGCCAATGACGATGATTTCCTTGCCGCGGAAGAAAAATCCGTCGCAAGTCGCGCAGGTGCTTACGCCGCGTCCGACATTGTCCTGCTCGCCGGGGATTCCCAAATATTTGGCCGTTGCGCCGGTCGACAAAACGAGCGTTTCGGTAACGAGTTCGCCGATCCCTTCCACTTGCAGCTTGAACGGACGTTTGCTCATATCAACGCTGTTAACCCAACCTGTGCGGAACTCCGCGCCGAAACGCTCGGCCTGCTTGCGCATGTTGTCCATCAATTCCGGGCCCATGATTCCTTCCGGAAAACCCGGGAAATTTTCCACTTCCGTTGTCGTCGTCAGCTGTCCGCCCGGCTGCGGTCCCTCGATGATCAGCGGGTTCAAGTTGGCGCGGGCCAGATAAATGGCCGCCGTAAGTCCGGCCGGACCGGTACCGATAATAATCGATTTATACATAATGGCATCCTCCTAAAAGTGACCGTTTTTTCTATCAAGATGGTAAATCTATGATCTACTTCAATTATGTTAAAACGACAGCATGGTGTCAACAAGCGTACCGGAACGGTTCGGTGAAATTTAAATGAAGGAATGATGAAGAACTATCGGAGCAGCCGCAGCCCGTTCAGAATAACGAGCAGCGTGCTGCCCTCATGCCCCACGACGCCAAGCGGCAGGGGGATGCCGTGCAGAAAATTGCTCGCGATCAGCAGCAGGATCACCGCCCCGGCAAAAACAAGATTTTGCTTGACGATTCTCCGGGCCCGGCGGGCGAGCGATATCGCCTCGGCGACCCGATCCAGACTGTCGTTCATCAGCACGACGTCGGCAACCTCCAGCGCCGCGGCGCTTCCGCCGCCGCCCATGGCCACCCCGACCGTCGCCGCGGCCAGCGCTGGCGCGTCATTGACGCCGTCGCCGACCATGACGACGCTGCCGTAACGGCTGCGCAGCGCCTTCACATGCTCCACCTTGTCCTGGGGCAGCAGGTCCCCGTACACAAGATCGATCCCCGCTTCCCTGGCGACCGCGCGGGCCGTACCGCCGCGATCGCCGGTCAGCATTGCGGTGGCGATCCCCTGCCGGTGCAGGCGGTCGATCGCCGCCTTGGCTTGAGGGCGGATCCGGTCCCGCAATGCGATCAGCCCGGCATAGTCTTCGCAGGCTTGAATCGCAGAAACCGTATGCCCTTCCGCGATCCAGGCCCGCATCCGTTCGGCGAACTCGGGCGGCAGCTTCGGATCGTCTTCATCCGCCTTGCCGACCCTCCATACCTCGCCGCCGATCTTGGCCTCAATGCCCCAGCCGGGCAGCGCCTGCAGTTCATCCGCGCTCTGGATCATCAGTCCCTCTTCCTCGGCTTTGCGCACGATCGCCTCGGCCAGCGGATGCTCGGACAAGCTTTCCGCCGCCGCGCAAGCGGCCAGCACCTGCATCCGGTCATACCCTTCGGCTACGAACAGTTCGGTAACCGCCGGAGTTCCCTCCGTCAACGTGCCGGTCTTGTCGAAGGCGACGACACGCGCGCCGCTGAGCAGGTCCATATAGGCGGCGCCTTTAAACAGCACACCTTTTCTCGCGCTTTTGGACATCGCCGACAGCATCGCCGGCATAACGGAGGAAACGAGCGCGCAAGGCGAGGCCACGACGAGAAACACCATCGCTTTATAGAAAGCCGCCGGCCAGCTCCATCCCAAAATCAGCGGAGCCAGAGCAATCAGCGCTGCGGTCACTGCGAGCACCGTCTTGGCATAAACACCCTCAAGCCGCTTGATGAAGCGCTCCGTTTTCGGCACCTCCCGCTCGGCTTGCTCCACGAGGGCGATGATTTTGGCAAACAGCGTTCCTTCCGCCGGACTGGTCACCTCTACGTACAGCGCCCCTTCACCGTTAATCGTTCCGGCAAATACGTTGTCTCCGCCGCGTTTATCCACCGGCAGCGACTCCCCCGTAATCGCGGATTGGTTGACGGAAGAACCCCCGCTGCTCACAACTCCATCGGCCGGGATCACCTCTCCGGGTTTTACCAGGACCAAATCCCCGACCAGCAGCGTCTCGGCCGCGACCTCCTTCATCCCGTCCGCATCGATCCGCAGGGCCGTTTCTGGTTTCATCGCGACCAGCGCCGAGATGTCCCTGCGGCTTTGCTCGCCGGCAAACGACTCCAGCGCGCCGCTTAACGCGAAAATGAAGATAAGCATCGCGCCTTCGTTCCAATACCCGATGGATGCCGCTCCAAGCGCGGCGGCGATCATCAGCAAGTTTACGTCCAGATCCCTGTCCTTAAATAAGGTGGCCAGCCCCTCCCGCGCTTTTACGTACCCGCCGACAATATAAGCGGTTATATAAAGAACAATCGACAACAAAGGCAGCCAGCCGTGAAGCCCCCAAGCGGCGCACATCAGCGCTCCGCTTGCGAGAGCCAGCAGCATTTCCCGATGCCGCAGCAGACGAAGCAGTGAAGAACGGCGCCGTCTCCCCGGATCAGGCAAATTGGCCGATGGCTTCGCGGCGGCAGGCAAGGTTTGGTGAACAGCACGCATAAATATTTCCCCCTTCATGTTGGATGTCATCGCTAATTGAGAATGAATACTATTGTTAACCCCCTAAAAATGGCACATGCTGCCCCGGGATCTCCCGGAGCAGCATGCAATTGAGAACGATAATCATTTTTGTATTGGTACAATAATTTTGGGTTAACGAAACTTTACTTTCATTTTAAACTAAATGCTTCAGTATGTAAATGGTATGTTGCATTATTCAGTACAGAATACTATACTAAGATCGTCTAGTGGATAATATCCAGTACTGAATAAAATCTATTTGTTGCATTTTCCAATCCGTATCCTGCCGTGTTAACCGAGGTGTTGCCAATGAATGTACAGTTCAAAAAAGGAGCGCTGGAGCTCTGCGTGCTCGTTCTGATTTCCCAAAAGGACTATTACGGCTATGAGCTTGCGCAGAAAATCAGCGAAAAAATCGAACTGGCGGAAGGAACGCTCTACCCCATCCTGCGCAGGTTGACCAAAGACAACTACCTGACCTGTTATTTGTCCGATTCTTCGGAAGGGCCGCCGCGCAAATACTATTCGATCACCGGGCCGGGGCAGGAGCAGCTTGCCGAGCTTATCGCGCAATGGATGCCATTTGCCAAGGCGGTTGATGACTTTATCGCAGAAGGGACGAGTAGCCATGGGGAGAACTGAATTTATGCGCACCCTGGAAGGGTTGCTGATCGGCATACCTCCGGAGGAGCGCAAAGAAATTTTGTACGATTATGAGGAGCATTTCGAGGCAGGCGCAGCCGCCGGGAAAAGCGAGGAAGAAATCATTAAAAAGCTGGGGACGCCTTCACTGCTGGCCAAAGAACTGCTGCTCGATTACAGTATTTCGGTTGCCGAGAACAAGAAAAGCTTCGCCAATGTGATGCGCGCGGTGCTGCGGGCCGCTGGAATGAGCTTTATCAGTATGCTCGCCGTTGCCTTGCCCGTAGCGATCCTGCTGCTCCTGGCCGCCTCTCTCAGCATCATCGCTGTCGCTATGCTGCTTAGTCCGCTGTTGATTATCATCTCCTTGATCCAGCGCGGATTCGAGTTATTTCTTTTCAACTTGTTCGCAACCATGACGTTGTTTAGCCTGGGGATCCTGCTTGCCGTGGGCCTCAGACAGCTTGCTGGGCGGCTATACGGCGTGATCTTACGGTTGGTCAAAAATAAATCCGGATTTCAGGGGAGCGTTTCGCTATGAAAAAAATCGTCTATTTTGCCATAGGCTTGCTGCTCATCGGGCTGATCGGAACCATCGTCACCTTTCCCAAAGCGGATACACTTAAGGCATATAGCCTTTTTCAGGAAGACAAGGAAACGGCTCGAGAGCAGGGCGGAAGCCAGAACGCTCCGGACCGTGACCGGCAGGAAACGCCGAATGACTTGAACGGCACTGTTACGAGAAAGCTCAAAAGTACTTACTAGGAGTATTGCTCTTTAGGAAACACGATTTCTTTCCGTTCTACAACGACCCCGGTTTGCGGTTCTGAAGTGTGCGGTTCCATCCGTGACCATGACGTGCGCGCCTTCGCCGGGAGCATTTCCGGCAGATCCGCCTCGCTCGCGGGCCGTTTTTCTTTCTTGTGAACATCGTAGTAGAAATAGGCCGGTTCCTTCTCTACCATCCCATAAGTAATGCTGCCGTCCGGCTCGAACCGGTAGGACTTGACGAGCGCGGTGGAGTCATCAAGCCAGCCGGCGATATCGAGCGCGCGGTCGTCCCCCGCATCCGCCTTAATCGATCCCAAAGCGCCCCCGTCTCTGTCGTAGAAATCAATGCGTTGCGGGGCAATGCTTAAATAGTCGATATCGATGTCTTTAATCCGGCTATGCTCCCCCGGAGAAGACTCCATCCAAGCGATCGAACCGGACGGATTCCACTTGATTTTTTCGGACGGAACATACTTGTCCTCAGATAGCTTGATTTTCCCGAGCGCAGCGCCTTTTATATCATAGAAAGTCACCTTTCCGCTCTCATCGTCGTGAGCAAACCGTTTAAAATCAGGCGACAGAAACAAGGACGGAGCCCCGGTCGTCGAGTGCGGAATCACCCGGAACAACCGGTCCGGAGCATCATCTTTCCCGCCCTGCAAATCAAACACTCTCACCAAACCCAAGTAGCTCTGCAAAAACACTTTCTTCCGCTCGCCGTCCCAATGGTATTGATAAATATAGTCATAATCCTCCGGCAGCGGCCAAAAATCTTCCCTGATCCGCGTAATTTTCCCCGTCCGCACATTATACTCGGAAAGATGATACTTTCCGCCTTGACCTATGATTTCCGGCTCCAAAAACAGCACCCGCTCCTCATCCTCTTTGACGAGCAGTTGCCCGATAAACGCGTTATACCAGCGGTTGTTCGTGTCCGTGATCCCCTCGCTCCAGACGGTCTTCACCTGGTCTTCGCCCGTTTTATGGGACAGCAGAACTTTGATCACATCATCGTCCCCATAAAATACATTGGCCATCACCAACGTTTGTCCCTCCAGCTCAACCACCGCCCCGTAGTCGATGCTATAATCCGTCAGGCCGGCCGGAACTGCGACAAGTTCTCCCTTCGCATTACGGCTTGCGCTAAATTCTCCTTTTGCCAGCTTAACGCTCTGTGCCGACATCGTTTCCTGTGCTCCACCTTGCTCAGCTCCTTTTACGGGTATTGCCTCTCCCTGATTAGCCGGCAACGACGCATTCCCTGGCACCTGCTGGGACGCGTCCCGCGTTGCGTTTTCTCCCCCGTTAACCGGACGGTTTGCCGGCGAGCAGCTCACCAGCAGCAGTCCGGCGGCAGCCGCAGCCGGGAGCAGCCATTTTATCTTTTTCAAAAAAATAACCTCCTCAAAACGTGTGCAAACAACCTCAAGGATTCATTAAACCCTACGCTGTCTACAATTTAAACGCGGCTGCGCTGCCATTTGTTTCATAATAAGGATGTGGCTCAAACTTCTACTTTTCCCAGCCTAACGGACACACATGACCCTATTTCGCTCTAAACCCCTTCATCCAGGCCGATTTGAGGTAAATAAGTGCATCTGTGTCCTACATTTTGCGGGTATTCGGATTTTATGGTGGAGACAAAATCAAAACATTTCACTTAAAAATCGGAGAATATGGTGGTATTTTTCTAAAGACTTGATTTGTAGCGATATCTTAGTACAATGGTTTTATGACTACTCAAAAAATGATAAACGATGAACTCAGAGTCAAAATATTCAAGGCATTAGCCGATGAAACAAGATTGGACATCATACGAGCTCTATACACCAGCAGGAAGGAGATGAATTGTGGAGAAGTAGGAGACATTCGCGATACTACGAAATCGAATACTTCGTATCACTTGCGTGCTTTAAAGGAGGCGAAATTGATCAAGGTACGAAAAGAAGCCCAAGCGAAGTATATGAGCATCGATTTGGAGACATTTCAAACTTACTTACCTGGATTTCTGGATACATTGTAGAAAGAAATTCTTTTTTTTTTTTCATTAGTTCAATAATCTTTGAACTATAGAACTAACTACAAAGGGTGAATAGAATGATCAAATTAACTGCTTTATTTTTCCTCATCATGTTTGTTATTGGTACGGATACGTTTTTGATTTCTCCGCTCATCCCCACTCTTCAGGACTTGTTTCATATCCCGACCGAATATTCCGGTTGGATGGTGGGGTCTTATGCTTTAGGTTATGCCATTTTTGCACTGATTGCTGGTCCGCTTTCCGATGGATGGGATCGCAAAAAAGTAATGCTTTCCGGCATGATCTGCTTCTCGGTTTCAACCATGTTATGCGGTTTTGCCACAGGTTTTTGGTCGATGTTCTTCTTCCGTTTTTTAGCCGGAGTCAGCGCAGCATTTACGGCGCCTCAAGTCTGGGCCTTGATCCCTACTCTGTTTCCAACGTCAAAAATCGCCAAAGTATCAGGAATCGTCATGGCAGGCTTGGCTGCTTCCCAAGCGTTCGGCATCCCTATTGGAAGTCTGCTTGCCTCAACCCATTGGTATTATCCTTTTTTTACAATCGGTGCATGTGCATTATTGGTAGCAGTATTCATCTTCTATGCTTTGCGCGAAATGAAACCGAATCAAGGCAAAAAAACCAAGACTCCGATTTTCAGTAGATACATCCCACTATTGAATAGCCGAATGGCGAGAAAGGCTTTCCTCGCTCATTTCTTATTTCAATGTGGATTCTTTGCTGCCTTTTCTTTCATTGGAAAATGGGTGACGGATCGCTTTTACCTTTCAATTGATCAAGCGGGGTACGTGATGTTTTTTCTTGGTCTCGGGAATATAGTCGGGAGCTTCGGCGGTGCCTATGTGATCAAAACGTTAAACCGTTTCAATACGCTGGTTGTGGGCTTTCTTGTCTCTATCGCATGTTTTATTGTTTTGCCTCACTTGCCATCAGTTGCGGCTTTCGAAAGTGTTTACTTTTTCATATTCGTTAATATGGGGATCGCTTTTCCCCTAATATTGGGAATGCTGAATTCATTAAATCCAACCATCCGCGGCACGATCTCCAGCTTGGCCAATTCAATCATGTACGCTGCGACAACGCTCGGTTCTTGGGTCGCAGGCCTGATTTACGCGACTTTTAACGGTTTTTCCGCCGTAGGCATGTTTGCGGCTATATGCTTTGCCGGTTCGTTGTTATCTTTCATATTCAGCGGTATTTTGACCAGTCACGCGAAAACAAAGAAGGAGTTTGCATCATAAATGCATAGAAGAAATTCATATGGATATTCTAAATCTTTCAAAATTCAACATCCTAAGTATTAGTGAGAATGAATTTGGTTTTCTAATACAAGTGGTGACGAACTCTCCACCTTTGGCTTGCCCTCATTGTGGATGTATAGCCAAGCTCTACAAACACGATATCAGGGAACAGATCTGTATGGACTTGCCTATTCACGGCAAGCGTGTAGGCCTTCTTATAAAGCGTCAGAGGTATCGCTGTAGAGACTGCAATCGAACCTTTTGGGAACACTTAGACCACACCATAGACGAAAAGCGAAACTGTACCAAACGATTATTGTCTTATATAGAGAAGCAAAGCCTTAAACGCACGTTTGTCAGCATATCCGAGGATGTTGGATTGCATGAAAAAACGATACGTAACATCTTTCGTGATTACATCAATCGTCTTAAAGAAACGCATCGATTTGAAACTCCTAATTGGCTTGGGATTGACGAAATACACATTATTAAGCCAAGATGCGTTTTAACCAACATTGAGGAACGTACTTTGTTAGATGTTTTGCCCAATCGTAACAAGGAAACCGTTGTAGGCTACCTCTCACGCCTTCCAAATAGAGGACAAATACGATATGTCACAATGGATATGTGGCAACCGTATAAGGACGCCGTGAGGGCTATATTGCCAAAAGCTCTTATCATCGTCGATAAGTCTCACGTTGTCCGTATGGCAAACCAAGCGTTAGAAACCATTCGTAAGCAACTCCGAGAAGGATTATCGCCAAAAGAACGCCGCGGGCTGATGCACGACCGTTTTATCCTCCTAAAACGCCATATAGCGCTTACAGAGATGGATAAAATTACGCTTGACCTTTGGACAAAGAATCATCCTTCTCTCGGCACTGCTTATGACTTAAAGGAATCATATTTCGATATTTGGGAATGTGATAGCAGACAGACGGCATTCCTTAAATACAACGAATGGAAAGCTAAAATACCAACTGAACTGCAATCCGCTTTTGAACCACTTACAAAGGCTATGAAGAACTGGGAAGAGGAAATATTTGCCTACTTCGACCATCGCAGTACAAACGCTTATACGGAGTCTCTAAACAGCCTTATTCGAGTCATTAATCGTTTAGGCAGGGGATACTCTTTTGAAGCCCTACGAGCCAAAATACTCTTTACGGAGGGACTTAAAAAGCAACGTAAGCCTAAGTACCAGAGGCGGTTTGATAGCTACGATCTACGGGAGGAAAACTTCCCGATGCTTAATATGCCACCTATTGGAGTTGTTCGTGAGCCAGAAGAAATAATCTTGCTGGGAATCGATTTTTCCACCTTGATCGAGAAATTGGAGAAGGGCCAGCTATAAGCCCTTCTCCACCATAAAATCCGATTTGATATGTCCGATCATCTCTGGCTGGCGGCAATCGCCTGCTCCAGGTCGTACAGGATATCATCGATCGACTCCGTGCCGACGGACAGGCGGACCAGTTCCGGATTGACGCCGGCGGCCAACTGCTCCTCTTCCGAAAGCTGCTGGTGCGTCGTGCTGGCTGGATGAATGATGAGCGATTTCGAATCCCCGACATTGGCCAGGTGTGAGAACAGCTTCACATTTTCGATCAGCTTGCGCCCGGCTTCTACGCCGCCCTTGATGCCGAAGGTGAGGATCGCGCCCTGTCCTTTCGGCAAATATTTTTGCGCCAGCTGGTAAGATTCATGGCTCGGCAGCCCGGCATAGCTGACCCACTCCACCTTGTCGTGGGCTTCCAGATACTGCGCCACCTTCAACGCGTTTTGGCTGTGGCGTTCGACGCGCAAATGCAGCGTTTCCAGCCCCTGCAGCAGCAGCCAGGCGTTAAACGGCGACAGCGGAGCGCCAAGGTCGCGCTGCAATTGGACGCGCGCTTTGATGATGTACGCCAGCGGGCCGACGGCATCCGTGTAGACGATACCGTGATAGCTCGGGTCCGGCTCCGTCAGTCCCGGGAATTTGCCGCTCGCCGACCAGTCGAATTTGCCGCTGTCGACGATGATCCCGCCGATGGATGTGCCGTGCCCGCCGATGAACTTCGTGGCCGAATGCACGACGACGTCCGCGCCAAAATCGATCGGGCGCAGCAGATAAGGGCTCGGGAACGTATTGTCGACGATCAGCGGAATCCCGTGCTCATGGGCGATCGCCGCCACCGCTTCGATATCGAGCACGTCGCCCTTCGGGTTGCCGAGCGTTTCGGCGTAAAGTGCTTTCGTTTTGTCCGTGATGGCCGCGCGGAAATTGTCCGGGTTCGAGGAATCGACGAAGTTGACCTTGATGCCAAGCTTCGGCAGCGTCGTCGAGAACAAATTGAAGGTGCCGCCGTACAGCGTAGTCGATGACACGATCTCATCCCCGGCGCCGGCGATATTCAAAATGGAGAACGTGATCGCCGCCTGACCGGAAGCCGTCGCCAGCGCGCCGGCTCCTCCCTCGAGCGCCGCCACCCGTTTCTCCAACACATCGGTTGTCGGATTCATAATGCGGGAGTAGATGTTTCCGAATTCTTTCAGGCCGAACAAATTGGCGGCATGCTCGGTGTCGCGAAAACCGTAGGAAGTCGTTTGGTACAACGGCACCGCCCGGGAATACGTGGTCGGATCGATTTCCTGCCCGGCATGGATCGCCAGGGTTTCGGGGGCGTATTGACGCTCTTCAGACATGGACAAATTCCTCCTTCAAATCGCTCGATAATGATGAGATGACGATGTTTTTTTCATATTCTCTCACATCTCATGACGTTTGAAAATAGGAAATCCGATAATTTTTATCTGAATTATATATTTTATTTACATCCCCTTGAATTTCCGCACAAAATAGGCATTCTCCAGCAGCGGTTCCCCTTCGGCGAGACCGGGAAACGGGTTCTCAAAAAAGTTCAACCCGGGATAACAAAGTTGAAAATTTCCTAAACGCCTGTGCAAAAAAGGGCGCTGATTCCCGCGGTCGCTTGGGAATAGCCCCCTGTATTATCGTTTGTTGTCCTGCGCCCTCTCGTCAGCAGCCGCCTTGCTTAATAGTCGCTCGCGCCGCTTTGGCCTTGGGCGATTGCCACGCCTGCGCTCGTGCCGAGGCGCGTAGCTCCGGCTTGAATCATCGCTTCCGCGTCGGCCAGCGTGCGGACACCGCCGGAAGCTTTTACGCCCACGTCCGGTCCAACCGTTTTGCGCATAAGCGCCACCGCTTCCACCGTGGCTCCGCCCGTCGAAAACCCGGTCGACGTCTTGACGAAGTCGGCCCCGGCCGAAACGGAAAGCAGGCAGGCGCGGACGATCTCCTCCTCCGTCAGCAGGGAGGTCTCAATGATGACCTTCACCAGCGCCTTGCCTTTTGCGGCCTCTACGACGCCGACGATATCGCGGGCGACCAGTTCGTCGTTCCCGTCTTTTAAAGCGCCGATATTGATGACCATGTCGACCTCGCCGGCCCCCTGACGGATCGCATGGGCCGCTTCGAACGCTTTCACTTCCGGCGCCGATGCGCCGAGCGGAAAGCCGATGACCGTGCATACTTTAACCGGTGAACCTTTTAGCGCCTCCGCGGCCGTTTCCACCCAAACCGGATTGACGCAAACCGAAGCGAATCCGTATTGCTTCGCTTCTTCAGCCAGCTTGAGAATGGCTGCTCGTCCCGCTTCCGCCTTCAGCAGGGTATGGTCGACCATGGCGGCAATCGATGTCGTTGACAAATGAACTCCTCCGTTCTTGATTCCTTTAATACAGACTGGAAATCTGCACGCCGCTCGGCAGCTTAAACGGGTGCTCTTGATTGATATGATCGTAAAACATCATCCCGTTCAAGTGATCGATTTCGTGCTGCATGACGATCGCGTCAAAGCCTTTGAACCGCATTTTCACCTCGTTGCCCTGTTCGTCATACGCTTTGACCTGGACCTTCTCGTAACGTGGCACAAAGCCCTGCACCGGGCGGTCCACCGACAGACAGCCTTCGCTTTCCGGCAGGTAAATCATCGCGGTCGAATGGCTGACAATTTTCGGGTTGAACATGGCGATTTCCCGGTCCTGCCCCTGATCATCGGTCAGCAGGGCGGCAAACATCCGCTTGTTCAGGCCGATTTGATTGGCCGACAAACCTACGCCCGCGCGCAGCTTGTATTTTTTCGCCGTTTCCGGGTCCTGGCTGTTTTTGAGAAAGCGCAGCATCGCCGCCATTTCCCCGCGGTCCTCCTCGGTGGGGGGAATGCTGACCGGCTCGGTCACAACGCGCAAAATCGGCGCTCCTTCGCGAACGATGTCATCCATCGTAATGAAATAGTCGCTATTGAATTTACTCATAAATAAACAATTCATCCACCTTCGTCTGCAAAATAAACGCAAGCTTGAACGCAAGCTCCAGCGTTGGATCGTACCGGTCGTTTTCGACGCTGTTGATCGTCTGTCTGGCAACGCCGCAGGCGGCGGCCAGCTGTTGCTGGGTTAAC
The DNA here is from genome assembly GCF_046567315.2 of Paenibacillus lacisediminis. Classification (NCBI taxonomy): domain Bacteria; kingdom Bacillati; phylum Bacillota; class Bacilli; order Caryophanales; family Paenibacillaceae; genus Paenibacillus; species Paenibacillus lacisediminis. Next base: position 56,270 of record NZ_JBKIAX020000015.1, read on the forward strand.
CCCAGCCGCTTGCGGAACTGCTTGATTTTATTGTTCATGGGCATCACCCAAATGTCAAAAGTTTTGGACTAATTAAGGGTAACACGGGCCTGGCTTGGTTGTCAAAGCCCAGTCAGGATTTGAATTTGATGCCCCAGACCGAGTCCTTTTGAAATCCGGCCGCTTCCCGCAGCTGCGGCAGCCGCTCATCCTCCGGATAATGCTGCTCCAGATAGCGGACATAAGCTTCCCGAAGGCGGATCTCCCGGTCCAGCTTGTTGTATTCGCTCGGATGTTTCTCGAGACGCTTCAGCGCAGCATCCCAACGCCTCAAGTCCGCCTTGGTCGTGCGGCCTTTCCGGGTGCGCTCGGCCAAAGCGCTCAGCTCTTCATAGTTTTCCCGCAGCCTGGCCGAATATTTGAATTGTTGGTTGAACATACCGAGCCCTACGATGACCAGAAAAAACACGATCCACAGCCACAAATGATCCACCCGCTCCGTCACACCCCGCTTATAAATGCGCTTATAAATGCGATTATTAATGCGATTATAAATAAATCCCTTATCGCCTAAACTTCATCATTTAAACTTGTGCCAGTCCATTTCGCTTGTGTTCAGCAAATGCTCGAAGTCGTTGTCCAGCCGCTTTTGCTCGGCCCGGCGCGCTGCTTCGGCCTGAATGCGAGCCTGCGTCTTGCGATCTTCCTCTTCTTTCTTCAGCTCTTCGGCCTGAGCTTTCAGCTTGGCGATCGTGCCTGCGCCGAGCAAGTCTTTCAGCGTTGCCGGTTTATCCGCAGAGGACGCCGCTGCCGCTGCTGCGGGGCGTTGTCCTTTCTTCTTTCCCATCATGTTTCACCTCACTTCCTCTCCAACCTCGCCGTCAAACAGCTCCAAAAACGCGTTAGCTTCCAATCCGGTTTAGCACTGACGCGGTATTTGGGAGGTACCGGCCTGTACCGGGGCGGTGTCCTTTATTTTATGACCTTCGCTAACGGACCTGAGTGAGCTTAGTTGCATTAACTTTAGCTCAGGATTTCCCGTAAAAGCTTCCCGGGAATCTAACGGTTGTAGCAGCGGCTATTTTACGAAATAAGAGCTTTTTTAAATTCTAACGGTTGTGGGTGCCGTTATTTGCCTGAATCTAAGCAAAATAGCCGGATTTCCGTGAAATAAGCGCCATGGCAACCGTTACAATTTGAAATCAACGTTTTTGGAGCAAATAGCGCTTGTGGCAACCGTTAGAATATTTGTGACTAGAAAATGTACTGGTTTCACCGAAATAAATGCTGCGATCCGTTAAAATGTTAGAATGTTACACAAACCACAAGCAAGCCGCAAGCAGGCCTCTAAACAAGCCGCAATCTCCAGTCACCAATTAGGCTGAAACCTGTTACGGCCGATTACTTCCGGAGCAATCCACTGGTTTATGCCTAAATTATCACCGTCCCCCGTAAGGTTGTCAATGGATGGAATGACGGAAGAATCTCTATTCCAGCCGCTCCAGTCCCCCAAGCAGCAGATCGAGATTGAAATGCAGGCTGTCCCGCACCTCCAGCGGCAATCCGAAGCCTCCCTGCCGCTTCAGCGAAGCGAAGCCGTGTATGAGGCTGCGGAGGCCACGAACGGTGTGGAGCGCCTGCTCCTCGGTCAGCGGATAGCAGCCGAGATAACGCAGCGTCAGCTCGACGAGCCGGTTGCCGGCTTCCTGCAGCTGGCGGTCCTCCGGGCCCGGGGCCATTTGCACGGCCTCGTACAGCCCAGGGTGCTCGTGCGCGAAAGCGAGGTAGGCGTCGGCAAAGCGGCGGATGGCATGTTCGCCGCTGAGGTCTCCGACCGCGCCCACGATGTGGTCGTACAGCCGTTCCAGCGCGTATCTGGCCAGCCCGGCGCGGATCTCCTCCAGCCCGCTGACGTGATTGTACAAGGAAGGCGGGCGGATCCCCAGCTTCCGGGCGACCGATGAGATGCTGACGGCAGCGGCTCCCTCGGCGTTCGCCACCTCTACGGCAGCCAGCAATACGGCGGTGCTGTCAAGACCGATTCTTGGCGACATGCCGCTACACCTCCCGCTGCCGGTGCTGCGCGCCGTCCGAAACGGCGCGCTCCGCCGCCCGGATCGCCCGCTCCATTGCGGCTCCCGGCCGCTCAAGCACATCGCCGTGCCCGGCCGCCAGCAGCGCAGGCCTCAAAGCGGCCAGCTTGCGCGCGCTGGCCAGCGCGGCCGGCTTGTTCCAGGTGGCCAGCGCCGGGAACGGGAACAGCGGGCGGACGGTGCCGCTGACCGCAATGCCGGCGCGCGTCTGGAAGGCGTCGCCCACGATCAGCGCGCCGCTGCGCGTGTCCAGCAGCGAAAACGAGCCGGGCGTATGCCCCGGCGAGGCCACGGCGAGCAGAGAACCGATCCGCTCTCCGTCCGTGAACAAGACGTCGGCGCGCGTGTTCAGCTTCTTGGGGACGCCGCCGCGGATCGGCGTTTGCGGCTCGCCTTCATCGAGCGTTACGTCGCCGCTCATGAGCCGGGCGTCCCGGGCCGAGACGTACACCGGAACGTCCGGCTGCTTCGCCTTCAGCGCGTCCAGCGCCCCCACATGATCGTCGTGAACATGCGTCAACACGATGCGGGCAAGCGGCTTGCCGGTCGATTGCACCACCCGCAAAATCCCTTCGGCACTGTAAGGCAAAGCGGCGTCGATCAGCGTGACGCCATCCTCCTCCTCAACCAAATAGCAATTGACCGGAAAAAAACGCGGCAGGAACGACAACTGCGTTAACTTTTCATATTTACGGATTCTCATCATTAATCGCCTCTTCCCAAAAACTAAAGTATTTAGTTTTAATTTAAACTAATACTATTAGTTTTTCAACCGTTTTTTTAAGTCGTACTAGCCGCGTCTTGCGAATAAGATGTACAAGCACGATAAATCACAGTCTGGAGGGAAATTGGAATGCACAGTTTCATCAGCTACGTGCTGCTGGGTATATCCCTGTCCGCACCAATCGGTCCGGTCAATGCAGCCCAACTCGACAAAGGCATCCGCGGCGGCTTTTTCCACGCCTGGCTGGTGGGAATCGGGGCGCTGGCGGCCGATATTTTATACATGTTGCTCGTTTATTTCGGCGTCGTTCATTTTTTAAACACCCCGTTTATGAAAACATTCCTGTGGCTGTTCGGCTTTTTCATCCTAACTTACACCGGTATCGAAAGTTTGAAGGAAGCGGGGAAAGTTGAGCTGAATGAAATGCGGGGCGGCGAACCGCTGATGAAATCTCTCTTGTCCGGATTTATGATGTCGGTCAGCAATCCGCTGTCCATTTTGTTCTGGCTTGGCATCTACGGCTCAGTGCTGGCCCAGGCGGCATCCACCGCCGGAAAGCCTGAATTGATTGTCAACAGCTGCGCCATCATTACCGGCCTGATCCTTTGGGATTTGACGATGGCCGGGTTTGCCAGCATGTTCCGCAGATTTCTGACCAACCGGATTCTCGTCGTCATCTCCGTATTGTCCGGCCTGTCCCTGATCGGCTTTGGGCTGTACTTCGGTTACGAAGCTGCGCTCCTGCTGGTATTAAATCGATAAAAAAAGCCAGCAATAGCTGGCCTGACGAAAGTAATTTCAATATTTTGTTTTCTTTATCAACGTACCATTAGGTTCATATGCCTCTCCTTTATAGGTTTTCCATTCAGTGATAAGGCTATATGTCACCCAATGGTGGGTTTTATATAATTGAAAACGTACCTTTTCTCCATCTTTGATTTTGGTTGTACTCTTCCAATCAAGAGTGTTCTCATGGCCTATTTCAAAGCCTATTTCAGCTTCTAACGTATCTTTTTTTACAATACCAAAAGTCCCATCCCATTTATTATAATCTTTAGTGGTTTCGGAAATTTCAAAATCATCTGGTCCGTATACATAAAACTCTTTGTATAAATCCTTTTGTTTGTCATAGTGTCCATTTCCATGATCCCAAGTTGTTATTCTCGGGTAATCTGCTTGCGGTTTAATGATATTTCCGGTGTTAGGATTTACACTATTAATATCATTGGGAATATATTCATACTCAATACTAACTGGGATTTCATCCATCCCTTCCTCTTTAGCTATTTTTTCTAATTCATTTATGTCAGTAATAGTTATTTTAGCGCTTTCGTTCAAGTTGGCTTGCTTCAATAGTTCTTCGGGAACTCTTTCTGCATTAGCATCGGTGTTTAAATCAATAACCGACTGTCCTGTAGAATTAACGATTTCTCTTGGCTCCGCATAAGAAGTCATTGGTAAGAAAGCCAGGCAAACAGACAACGACAACATTGACAACAGAAATCTTTTTTTCAATTTGCTTCCTCCTTTTATTTATATTACATTATTAGTATATAATGGAAGCTGGTTATTGTATGTGATATTTGTAATATTATGGAATAAATAACTATGGAGGAATATAAATGAAAAAAATCAAAAAATATTTACTTATATTTTATTTAATATCACTTGTCATAATCGGAGTGTTAAAGGTTCCTGCAATAAGAAAATGGGGGCCAAATGGCACAATAGATTCAATGGTATATGTACCTATTTGGAAAGTACAAGATACTACTACCATTGATGGATACGTTCCATTTTATCAAATAGACATTACCAGAGTCTTTTTAGAGGTTATTATTTTAACTCTTATTGTCTATGTTCTGTACTTGCTATTTTCTATAAACAAAGAACAATAAAAAATTGAACATCTGTTGTAATGAAAATTTTTAAAATACAAGAAAAAGAAGAGACAAAATAAATATACTTCCCGGTTTAGGCTGCTCGTATAACCATATTTTTTCGCCCTCTATAACAGGATAAATTGTATACTTCACAAGCCACGTATTTCATTTAATAAAGAACTATATAAATTGGTAGTTGACAGAGTTTTAAAGCTTGTGATGTAGTAGCACTACAAGGTCGGTTCAGTATTTTAAGGCGCTATATAAAGTGCTGAAGCTAAGAGGAACGGCCTTTTTAATCAGCACTTTAATTACGTCGTGCGCTTCGGGCGCAGCACCAGCGGTTTGCCTTGCCGGCGTCTCGCGATTTTCCGGCGCTTCCAAACGGTGAACTGCATGATTAGCGTGACCATGCCGATAACGGCGATAAAAATCAAGCTGCCCCAAAAACCGGGGCGGCTGGTACCGTGGAATAGTGTCCCGAGCACCGCAAGCACGATAAGCGCCATGCCCGTCCAGCGTTTGATCCGGCCAAACGTGCTGAACCTCAGCAGCCTGCCCGCCGTGACCAAGATGAAAAACCAGTTGTAAAGCAGCAGCAGTCCGGCGGCGGTGGTAATGTATTCGTAAATACGCCCGGGCATCACGAACGACATCACGACGGAAACGGCCAGCCCGGCGGCGGTCAGGCCGATCGCGTACAAAGGCCGTTTGCCCCAGGCTTTGCGGGCGAACAACAGGGGCGCATCCTTGTCCTTGGCGAGGGTGACCAGCATCGTCGTTACGGCATACAAGGAGGCCACCATCGTGGAAAATCCGGCGACGATCAGCACCCCGTTGAACACATGCGGAATAAACGGCAGATGATAATTTTGGAGTGCCGTAATAAACGGGCTGTGTTTGGGATCGACCGCTTTGTACGAGATCAAGGTCAGCGTCAAACCAATCGACAGCAAATAGACGATCGACAGCGCCAGCAACATCACCTTGCCCGCCTTCGGCGCATCCTTCGGTTCCCGCAGGCGTACAGCCATCATGCCCATCACTTCGATCCCCCCGAAGGCGTTAAAAGCAAAAATAAACCCCGACCATAATCCGAGGTAACCGGCAGGAAAAAAAGCGCCCACGGTATGCGGAAACGCCGGGGATTTGCCTCCTCCCGGAATCCAACCCATCAGCGCGGCCCCCGCCACAATCAAAAACATCAAGATCGCGGCGATTTTGATCACGGACAGCACATTTTCCATCGAATCGAAGACCCGGTTTCCCAAAAAAATGACGGCCAGTCCAAGTACGGCATAACCAATCGCAAAAATCCACATCGGCACCCCGGGGAACCAAAACCGTGAAAACAGGGACAATGCGGTCAACTGGCTGCCCATAGCGAGCAATTCGGAGCACCAGTACACCCAGCCACTGCCAAATCCGGCCCACCGGCCGAACGCACGTTTCGCATAAGAGCGGAAAGAGCCCTGCTCCGGCCGGTCCGCCGTCATCCGGGCCAGCACTTCGAACACTGTGTAGGTTCCGGCGGCCGCGAGGACAAACGCAAGCAGAATCGCCGGTCCCGCCATGCGAATCCCGATCCCTGAGCCGAGAAAATAACCGGTCCCGATCGTGGACGCCACCCCAAGCAAGGACAGCTGCCACCAGCGCAGGTTTCCTTTTTCTGCCTCATTCCCCCCTGCCTTCGCCATTTCAGTTCCCCCATTTCCGTTAATATCATGTTAAAATCCTGTTACTCCTTTATAGTGCAGCCTAACCCAAGGAATTATGTAACCTGCGTTTTTACGGCAAATTGCCTGTGGTATAATAAGTCACATCTCAAAGAAAAGAGGCTTGGCCCATGGCTTTTGGCGTGACACGCGAAGAACTGAACGAGTGGAAACAACGCGTCGCCCGCGGCGACATCGCCTATTTGACCCATTACTGGCTGGACCCGCGTTTTCCCGGCGCCAAAACGGTGACGAAGGTCGGCTGCTCGGATTTAAGCCGGCTCACCTCCTGGTGCCGCGAGCACGGGCTTGACCCGAAATATATCCATAACCGCTCGCCGTTTCCCCACTTCGACCTGATTGGCCCCAAACAGCGCGAAATTTTGCAAAAAGAAGGGCTGTGGACGCAGTTGGAGCGGTTTAACTTGATCGGACCGCCAGAACAAAAATCCACTTAAAAGCAGGGGAGCGCGTAAAAAGAACTATATGCCACTCCCACTCCCGCCACGTTACGATATAAGGAAGGGGGGTTGTACTCCTGCGAAATGCAAAAGTGCATGCGATTTTTGTCGAAGCTCCTCAATATGGGTAGTTCAAATGCAAATGTGCAGTTCATTTCCGCTCAAAAGTTACTTTTTTATCGGATAGCCCTAAATGAGATGTACTTTTGCATTTCAATCGCTCTAAATTGGTGATTTGCGGGAATATGGAATGCACTTTTGCAGCTGATCCCACCAGGCCATCTATAATCTTGAAAAAAACTGGAGAATATCCGATTATAATTGTTTTTTCCCTTTTCTAATGAAGAAAAAAAACTTATTATATGAAAGTTGGGTAAGCTTAACTAAACAACGAGAATCCATATTGAGGTGGTAATAATGACTAATCAAGCGCACGCTTCACCCGCCCCAAGTTTGTTTCGCAACAAGTTTTATCAGACGATTCTGATCTCCAACATTTTTTTGCAGATCGGGATCTGGGTCCGCAATTTCGCCATTTTGATGTTCGTTTCGGAAAAAACGCATAACGACCCGCTAGCCATCTCGCTGATTTCCGTTGTGGAGTTTGCGCCGATTTTTGTGTTTTCCTTTATCGGGGGCGCCTTTGCCGACCGTTGGAGGCCGAAAAAAACGATGATCTGGTGCGACTTCCTCTCCGCAGTATCGGTATTTGTAGTATTGATCACCCTGTTGTATGAATCTTGGGAAACCGTTTATTTTGCCACGTTCGTTTCAGCCATTTTGTCGCAGTTCTCTCAGCCGTCGGTGATGAAGCTGTTCAAGCAGCACGTCCATCCCGATCAGGTGCAGCAAGGCATGGCCCTGTTCCAGTCGCTGATCGCCATCTTTATGGTGCTGGGGCCGTCGCTCGGCATCTTTGCTTATCATCAGTTTGGCATTCATCTTTCGATCGGCGTGATGGGCGTGGCCTTCCTGCTGTCGGCGATTGTTCTGTTCCGCATTCCGGCCGATGAAACGCCAGAGGTAAAAACGGGCCAGCCATCGAACATCCGCCAGGAGCTGGCGGCCGGTTTCCGCTACGTCTGGCGCAGTCCGGTACTGAAAGTGCTCGGCGCGACCTTTGCGATCGCCGGTTTTTCCGTCGGTACGATTCAGACGTTGGGGTTGTTTTTAGTCACGGAAAACCTGGGGAAAAGCGAGGAATTCCTGCAATTTCTGCTGATGGTGAACGGGATCGCCATGCTGATCGGCGGAGCGGTCGTCATGACGCTGGCCAAACGCATCCCGCCGCAGATCCTGCTGGCGTTTGGGATAACGATCAGCGCGGTGTGTATCGCCGGCATGGGCTTCTCGACAAGCGTTCCGCTCACCTTGACGCTGCAATTTATTAACGGCCTGACGATGCCCTGCATCCAAATCGGCATTAACACGCTCATTCTGCAATGGACGGAGCAGGAATACGTCGGGCGCGTCAATGGGGTGCTTAGCCCGATGTTCATGGGCATGATGGTCATCATGATGTCGTTGTCCGGCGTGCTCAAAAAGTTTTTCCCGCTGGTCGGCATCTATGCGGCCTCCGGCATCATCATGCTGATCGGAGCGGCGATTTTGATTCCGATCTTCAAATATAAGCCGGCTCAGGCGCCTACTCCGGCACCCGAGCAGCCGTAGGCGGAGAACGCCTGCAGCCGTGTTAACCGCAAAAAAGTCTTGAAGCGAACCGGGCTTAAGCCCGCCGTTTCAAGACTTTTTTCAGTTCATGTTATGCCGTTCGAACTTAATTCGCTTAACGCTTGTTGAAAATGTCCGTGAGCACCGGCACGATTTGCGATTTGCGGGATACAACGCCTTTCAGCACCGCTTTGTTGCCGGCCAGCTTGACATTGTACGCCTGCTCGACCGCTTCGGCCGCTTTTCCGAGCGCCAGGCCTACGGAATCGTTGTTCAAAATGTCGGTGACGACAAACAGGAACAGGTCCAGGCCTTTGCTTTCGATAATGCCGTTTAGTGCGGCTTCGATTTCGCTTTGCCGCGACAGGACGTCGTTTACGTCCACCGCATTCACCTGGGCGATTTCCACCTTCGACCCGCCCATGTCAAACTCCTTGGCATCAAGCGTAATCAACTGTTCAATCGTTTTGTCGCTCAGATCGGCCCCGGCTTTCAGCATGTCGAGTCCGTATTCCTCTGGGTTGACACCGGCGATACCCGCCAGCTCGCGGGCCGCGGCCACATCTTGCTCAGTGCAGGTCGGCGATTTGAACAACAGCGAATCGGAAATGATTGCGGACAACATCAGCCCAGCGACATTGGCCGGAACTTCGATGCCGTTTTCTTTGTACATTTTGTTCAGAATCGTTGCCGTACAGCCTACCGGCTCAGCGCGATAGTAAAGCGGGCCGCTCGTTTCGAAATTGGCGATCCGGTGATGGTCGATGACTTCGGCGACGCGAACTTGATCGATGTCGGACACGCTTTGCTGGCGTTCATTATGGTCGACCAAAATGACCTCCTTCACTTCGCCGGCTACCGCTTCCACCAGCCGGGGCGCGGCAAAGCCAAACCGCTCCAGCGCAAACGCCGTTTCCCCGTTCACTTCCCCAAGCCGCACCGGCTCCACGTTCCAGCCCAGCTTCGATTTCAAATCAGCATAGGCGATCGCCGAGCAGATCGTATCCGTGTCCGGATTTTTATGTCCGAAAATCAATACTTTTTCCATCTCGTTACTCCCCTTTTCAAAGACTTAATGACAAAAGTATAGCTTATAATCAGATTCGCAATCAAGAGCGGTAAGGACGAACCCGGCTGAAATCATAGAACAATTTACATCGCGGCGCAAACCGGGTACGATCAGAAAGTAAGGCCAACTAGGAACGGTTAAAATACCGAGGGTCCGTTATGTACTGCGCGATCCGCCTCCACCTGCACAGTTTAAGTCGGCGTTCAGGCGGTTTTCAGCAAACGCTCAGCGTCATCGGTCATAATAGAGATGATATATTATAGGAGGCATTTTTTATGATGAATAACGCAAAGGGCGCAAAAATATTGCTGGTGGACGACGAGCCGCATATCGTGCAGTTTCTGGAGCTGGGGCTGGCGAATGAAGGCTTTGAGGTCAGAATTGCGGCGGACGGCCTGAGCGCCGTCAATCTGGCGGCGGAATTTCAGCCGCATGTCGTCGTGCTGGACGTCATGATGCCGGGCATGGACGGCTGGGAAGTATGCCGGCTGCTGCGCAAAAACGGAGACAACGTCGCGATCATCATGCTGACGGCCAAGGACGAAGTGGACGACCGGGTGAAAGGGTTGACGATCGGCGCCGACGATTACGTCGTCAAGCCGTTCAGCTTCGAAGAGCTGCTGGCCCGCATCGGAGCGCGCCTGCGCAACCAGTTTCCGGCGCTGTTCGGTGAAGTTGTCATCGGACCGTTCCGCCTTGACGACCGGAGAAAAGAGATCATTTACCAGGAGCAGCCGCTTGAGCTGTCCCCAACCGAATACGAACTGCTCAAATACCTGATCCTCAACCACGGGATCGTGTTAAGCAAAACGACAATATTGGATAAGGTATGGGGGTATGATTTCGGCGGCGAGGAAAATATCGTGGAAGTCTACATCCGCTCGCTGCGGGAAAAGTTAAACGACAAAGAGCATCGGCTGATCCGCACGCTTCGCGGCGCGGGTTATCGCGTCGATTTGCCGTGAAGCCCTTTTAATAAGGAAAGGAACTGGAACTTATGAAAAGGCCCCAACTGACCAAAAGCCATTTCGGGCAAAGATGGCGAAGCTTGTTTTTGCCGGGCTCGCTGCGGTTTCAACTGCTGTCGCGTTCCCTGTTCATTTTGGCCGCTTTGCTCGTTTTAATCGGAGCGTTCCAATACGTGATTATGAAGGATTTTATATATAAAAATCAGGCTGAGAAAATGGCTTCGCAGATGAGAGGTCCCTTGAGAGAGGTGTTCGACCGGAGCGGGCAAACTCCCGAACATTGGGGTGGCGATGTGCTAAAACCGGGGCCTGCCGGCTCTCCTCCCGGCGCCGGAGCCGGGACCGCAAACAAAAACGCTCCGGTTCCGCCCCCGCTGCTGTTTCTGCCCGATTCCTCGCTGGCCATCATCAACTCCGATTACAAATTTATCGATTTGACCTCCGAAACGGGCATTACGGCTCCCCGTCTGACAGATAGCGAATACGGGAACCTGTTTAGTCGGAACTGGGGCAAATCGGGCCCTGGCGATTACCGTGTCATGAGGGACGGGGAGGGCAACGAGCAGCTTGTCGTATTTCGCGAAGTGGTATTTCCCGGGGACAACGGGGAGAAAGCCTGGCTCGTGCAGATGGGCATTTACACCGCTCCGATGCTTAAGGTGGTGTTTCGGCAGCTGCTGACGTTTGCCGGACTTTCGCTGCTCGCGTTAGCCGGTGGTTTGGCGTTGTACTTCCCGGTGCTGCGGCGCACGCTGACTCCTTTGAACCAAATGGTCAAAACGGTGGAGGATACGAATGCGGGCAATCTCGGCAACCGTTTTCCGGCGGCTTCGGGGCAATCGGAAATCGACCGGCTTGGCGTTTCCTTCAACGGCATGATGGAGCGGCTGGAGGCCGCCTTCGAGGCGGAGCGGGAAGCCAAGGAGCAGATGCGCCGCTTCGTCGCCGACGCCTCCCATGAGCTGCGCACTCCGCTGACCTCGATCCACGGATTTCTCGAAGTGCTGCTGCGCGGAGCCGCCGACCGGCCGGAGCAGCTTCACACGGCGCTGAACAGCATGCTTGGCGAATCGGGGCGGATGAAGAAGCTGGTCGAGGACCTGCTGACATTGGCCAAATTGGACCGCACGCCGGTCGTGCAACGGACACAGGTTCAGCTGGACGAATTGATCCAGGAAATGGAGCCCCACCTCCGCATGCTGGCCGAAGATCGGGAGGTCCGGTTTGTGGTGCACCCGGGGGTTGCAGCGATGTGCGATAACGATAAAATCAAACAGGTCGTGCTGAACCTGTTCCATAACGCCGTTCAGCATACCGACCCTCAGACGGGACGGATCACGGTCACCTTGTCCGCTCAGCCTGGCCGGGCCTTGCTTCAGGTCCAGGATAACGGGCAGGGGATTGCCAAAGAGCATCTGCCCCACGTCTTCGAGCGGTTTTACCGCAGCGACGCCTCGCGGACGCGCAAACAAGGCGGCGCCGGGCTGGGGCTGGCGATCTCCCAATCGATTGTCGAAGCGCACGGCGGGCATATTTCCGCAGCCAGCGAACCGGGCGCGGGAGCAACGTTTAATGTCGTGCTGCCGGCGCTGTAGACGGTTCCATACGGATAGACGGTCCCATACGAATAAGCGCAACCTGGCCGCCGGCCAGGTTTTGTTTACTTCTACGTTAGCACAGGAAAGAAACGGATAACGAGCTATGCGAAGCCCGCCCCCACTACCACAAAATGCAAAAGGGCATGCGATTTTCGTCGAAATTCCTCGAAACAGGTGGGTCAAATGCAAAAGTGCAGTTCAATTCCGGTCAAAAACCTCTTTTTTATCGAAAGGCCCCAAATCAGATGTATTTTTGCATTTCAATCGCTCTAGAATGGAAATTTCGAGAAAATGAAATGCACTTTTGCATTTGATCCAGTCAATGACGTTGATCGCTCAGTTTCCGGTTTACTCATTATACGCACCAACAACATCCATCGATGTGTTTTGGGCCATTCGTTGTAAAACTTACAACTAGATTCAATTCAAGATACGAATTCATAGGTTTTAATTGCATTTCCTGCAATTACATCTAAACTTTTTCCTTATTCCTTCGGGCTAAACAGGATCTAATTGCAGGTTTTCAGACTGTTGAGAAAGTCCATTTTTTAAAATTTGAACACAAAATTCGGGCTCAAGTCCAAAATCAGTGTTTGACAAAATAAATGATGACGTAGATGTGGGGCTCTCCAAACCACTTTGCAAGATTATCCCTATGGTTCAGGAAGTCAGGTCACCTGCTTAAACGGGATAATCGTGCAAAGCCTCCGGATAGCTAGTCTCGCTCCAGGCCACGGTCTGTTGCCAGCTTGTCTGTCAAGCCCTGATGATTAGGTTGAACCAAAATTCGAAAGTTTTATTTAAAAACTTAGCCCTAAGATCGTTTAAATCGATTTTTCTTTGCGAAGGCAAAAGTCACCACACAAAATTTTAAATTATGGAAAAGTCTAAAGACTTTCTCAACAGTCTGAGGTTTTACACTTAAACAAGTATTTGGTTACTTATCCGGATAAGTAGTAGAGTAAAGGGCTGGGAGTGCCAGCCCCTTCTCATCAAACCGTACGTGCGGTTTTCCCGCATACGGCTTTCCGACGCTCTTCACCTTGGACAATACGGCTAACCCCAAGTCGATACGGTTTTCAGACCAGCGAGAGGTAGGAGGGCAAAGACATTAACGCGGCTAGCTTTCCGCTTTTTGTGTTTCTTGTCCCACCATAGACTCATGCGTCTACTTATGTGCCAATCCACCTTCTGCAAGAAGTGGTTCGCACCACCCGGGTCAACTTTGGCGTAATAATTCTTCCACCCTTGGATGATCGGGTTCATCCGTTGGATCAGGTCTTTGAGTGACCATCCCAAACGGGCACGAGGCGCGAGTTCTTCTTTTACTCTTGCCCTCATCTTCTTCATCGCTTTCTTAGATGGGTAACTGCGCAGAAAGAAAAAGACTTTCCCGTTCTTGCCCCAATACGGCATCCGTCGGTGGGTATGTCCCAAAAAGTCAAATCCTTCCTTGCCCTCCCACAGATTGACGAGCTTGCTTTTATTCGTGTTCATCGTCAATTCCAGTTTCTGAAATACCGACTTCAAAACATGTATTGCTTTCATCGCCTGTGCTTTGTAGCGACATAGAATCACCAGATCGTCCGCATAACGGACGATTGTGCCGACGTGCGCATATTGCTTTATCCAGATCGTGTCCAAGTAGTGGAGATACAGGTTTGCAAGCAGTGGACTAATGACCCCGCCTTGCGGACTTCCGAGGACGGTTTCATATAACTCGCCTTCTTTCATCACGCCGGCAGTCAGCCATAGCCGAATCAGCTTCAGTATCCGCCGGTCGCTAATCCGCTGCTCCACCATCTTCATCAACTTGTCGTGCGGGATGTTATCGAAGTAGCCGGTAATGTCCACATCCACGACCCATTGAATCCTGTCGCGCTCTACAGTCTCCCGGATACGGCGAATCGCATCATGTGCGCTACGTTTAGGTCGGAATCCGAACGAGCAATCCTGAAAATCCGCCTCGAAGATCGGTTCCAGTACGATCTTCGCCGCCATCTGAATCACCCGGTCGCGTACCGTAGGAATACCCAGAGGACGCATCTTGCCGTCTCCTTTGGGTATCTCATGTCGACGTACCGGGCTCGCCCGGTACGTCTTTTCGATGAGTGCCTTCCTGCATTCCTCGATGAGACGATCTTCTTCGTACTCCCGTACGATGTAGTCAATGGTTTCTTGGTCGACTCCGGCGCTTCCGCCATTGGCCTTGACCCGAATCCACGCCATCCGAGTCACATCTTCCCGGTACATCTTGTCGTATAAAGCATGAAAGCGACGCTTGGGGTTTGCCTTAGACACGAGGTAAAGGGTACGTTGGAGTTGTCGAACTTTGGCTTTGGTGTAGTTAGCAGGGGTTCCTGCATTCACTCGCTCTTATCTCCTTGGTATCCCGTGAACGAAGTAAGGGTCCTTCCCTCCACGAGGTTGTGTTGTCCTCGTTTCATCGGTACTACGACCCTCTCCGACTCCCTTCCCGCAGCTCGCCACTTCACCTAAGGGCTTATAGGTTCGCCGTTTACGGCAGCCTTCTGCCGTGCGGGGGAGGGTCTCCCTAGTTCCAGACATAACTTTCCTTGCATGCCGATCCCTTTACACCGGAGGATTCTTCCGCGCTGCGTCTCCAGGTTCTTCACGCGTTCCATGGCCTTCACCGATACAGTCGCGGCTCGGCTTCCTCTTGTCCCTTTCGGGTTGATCATTCACGATGCGGCAGGATTCACTTCATGTTACGGCCTGCAAGGTTGCTTTGCTTGCCTTTGGCAGGCTTTTCGCAGGGCTTCAGCGGCCGGACTTTCTCCGACGTCTGCCTGCTAGCTACGAGGCGGCTTGGTCCTTACCTCGACTGGACTTTCACCAGTTAGTTCTGCCTAGCTTGGCTAGGCGCGCACTGTATATTTTACAACTATTCAACGGTCTACCTACAGGTCTGAGCAGGATTCACTCGCAAGAAAAGCAAAAGCCCCATCCAACCGATGATGGATGAGGCTTCTTTGCTTCCTGTCCGCTAACTAGCGAAGCATTCCTTTATAAATCCCCGGCTCCGAGCCTTCGATTACGACCGCGCCCGCCGCTTTGGCGTAAAAGTCCTTGGGTCCCGCCCCGCCGATCACCGCGTAACCGTAACCGTCGAGACGCATCAAATCGAGGGTGTGCAGCAGCAGCATTTTGCCGATACCTCTTCCGCGCTCCTGCTCATCGACTCCGGTAGGGCCGAAGAACCCCTTGGCCGTCGTGTCATAACAAGCAAAACCGAGCAGCTTGCCGTTATCGATGGCGATGATGCAGGTGATCGGCGCCCGGGCAAAAGCCACTTCACATTCACTGACCCAAAACGGGCTGAAATGCTCGCCGATCCACTTGGTGACAACGTGTTTTTCCGGGGCGATCGCCCGCCGGATCGTCACGCCCGTACGCGCTTCATATTGCTCTACCGGTTCAAAAGACGGCAGATCGTACAATTTTACCAGCATATCCGACATCGCTTAAGTCTCCTTTGGAAAGTTCGTGTTTTGAGGGCTATTATAAGTTATTTCAACGCCTCGATCACGTATTCCTTGTATTTTCCGTAATCGCTAAGCTTGCATTCCAGGGACAGCTTTGTGCCCTCCGGCTCATAGCTCGTTTCCAGGACGTTGGCGTGCTCGTTAAAGTAAGAAACCAATGCTCCCTGATCGTAAGGGATCATCATTTGGCACTGCACATAGTCCTTGAAAATCCGGCTGCGGATCTCGGAGACCAGCTCCTGGATGCCGATCCGGGGTTTTGCGGCCATATATACGATATCTCCGTGAACCTCCGGAATGGCTTGCCCGGTCAAATCGGATTTGTTATAAGCATAAATCGTCGGGATGTCCGTAATGCCGATCTCCTTCAGCGTCCGGTTGGTGATGTCGATCAGCCGCTCGTATTCCGGGTTGGAATAATCGACGACATGGATGAGCAGGTCGGCTTCAGCCACCTCCTCCAGTGTCGAGCGGAACGCTTTGATCAGATGATGCGGCAGCTTGCTGACAAAGCCAACCGTATCGGTCAGCAAAAAAGCTTTGTTATCCTGAAGCGGAATGCTGCGGACCGACGTTTCCAGCGTGGCGAACAGCATATCCTTTTCCAGCACGAGCTTTTCCTGGGACGGGTTGTACAGCTCCATCAGCGCGTTCATGATCGTCGATTTGCCCGCATTGGTGTAGCCGACCAGCGAGACGACGGGCAGCTCGTTCTTTTTGCGCTGCTTGCGCTGCGTTTGCCGATGCGCCACGAGCAGCTCCAGTTCCTTGCTGAGCGCCGTAATTTTCTCCTCAATCCGCCGGCGGTCGAGCTCCAGGCGCGTCTCACCCGCACCGCGGTTTTTCGTGCCGACACCGCCGCTCTGGCGGCCCAGCGACTCCCGCAGCCCGACGAGGCGCGGCAGCATGTATTTGAGCTGGGCGACCTCCACCTGCAGCTGCGCTTCCCGCGTTTTGGCCCGCTGCGCAAAAATATCGAGGATCAGCACAGTCCGGTCGATCACCTTGCACTCCAGGTCGGCCTCCAGATTGCGGATTTGCGAAGGGGACAGCTCGTCGTTAAAGATGACGAGATTGCCTTCGTGCGCTTCAAGCAGCGCCCTGACCTCGGTTAATTTTCCCGTGCCGATATAATGCGACGTATTGATTTTGAGCAGATTTTGCGCAAGCATCCCTACAACTTCGATGTCGCAGGCTTCCGCCAAATTCGCCAGCTCCTCCATGGAGTATTCGAAATCTTCCTGATGATTTAAGTTCACGCCAACCAAAATGGCTTTTTGTTCGAGTTTTTTCTGTTCCATATAGTTGCTTCCTCCCTTGAGAAAAAAATAAACACAGGCGCCACACCTGTGCTTACAAGCAAACGGACCTATGGCAAAAAGCGCCCCGGCAGCAAAAAACGCCAGCCGAAAGCGGCAGGTCACAAGGCATATTCTATTCTAAAGTTCCTGCAGGTTCCCTTTATCATAGCACACCTATCCCGTTTGCCCCGCACAGGTGCGGAGCCTTTGGCACTATTCAATTAGCCGCGCAAAGTGGTAAAACGGAATTTAATGTACAACACAGGGAACCCTCCGTTCTTCTTAAGATGGTTCCAGTTTATCACAATTCGTATTCGTTCACAATCGGTGCGAAAAGCATGGTAAGATGAAACAAATCTCCCCGTTTTGCGTAAATAAGGAAGAACATCGGCGAGATTGGGCAGGTTGATCTCAGATAGCAGGACATAAGAAACATACGGAAACATAAGGAGGGCTTATCATGAGCGGTTTTAATCCGCTGTTTGGCGGTGTAGGCTTTGGAGGAGACTTTGGAGGGGGATTCGGGGGCGGCTTTGGGGGCGGCTTTGGCGGCGGTTTTGATTTTATGTTTACGCTGGTCCCGATTTTTATTGGCATTATCTTCGTTATCGTGATTGTAGGGATCATTGGCAATGGCGTCAAATACGTCAAAAATGCCCGTTCCCCCCGCGAAACCCAGTATGCCCGCATCGTGTCCAAACGAATGGACGTTCGGCATAGCTCAAGCCGCCACGGCGATAATCATATGCATTCTTCCTCGTCCCGAACGTACTATTACATTACCCTGGAATTCGATAACGGCCAACGCGTGGAGTACCTTGACGTGAAAAACCTGTACGGCCTTGTGGCTGAAGGCGATGCCGGATACGCGGCCATTCAGGGCGATTGGATCGTGGCATTCGAACGCGATATGGCGCAAAACCGGGGCGGCGGGACGTTTTAAAGGGTCAGACCTTAATCCGATGGTGAAAATATGGGGCGGACCTCAACCGGATCATGTAAATATAAGGCCCGTCGTTCTACCTCTCATTGGAAAAACTCCAATAGATTAACTCACATCGGCCGCAATTTGGAGCTCTCATTGGAAATAATCCAATAGAATTCGCCCAAACCACCCGTTCTGCGCCCTGCCGAGCCTCATCTATTGGAAATATCCAATCAAACCGCTGTATCTTCCATGAAATTTCCAATTCTATTGGATATTATCCAATCAGAACGATGTATCAGGCCGCGGGAACCTGGCGCCAGCAAGCGCGAGCGGCAGCGGGAAGGATTGCTGCCGCTCGCTTTTTCGCGTTAGCTAGCCGCCCCGAGCCTCAGTTGACCGCCAGGCCCTGCCGCCGCGCATAGTTGCCCCAATGCGGCTGGCGGCCGTCGATGTCGGAGAATCCGTACTCGTCGGATAAATCCCAACTGGTAAACGCCTTGCCGGCTTTGTCCGCAACCTGCGGGTCCGCAGCCAATGCGGCGACGGCCTGGCCTACGAAATACGGCGTTTCCGATTCCGCATAATGCGGCTCCTTCTGAATAGCGTCCCGCCAGTTGCTCTCGGCAACACCGAAATAATCCAGCATTTGTTCGGACCGCAAAAAGCCGGGGGTAACCGCCAACGCCGTCACGTTAAAGGTCCGCAGTTCCTCGGCCATGGCGCTTGCCAGGTGGATCGGCGATATTTTCGCCAGGCTGTAATACAGATTGCCGCGATAGTTGTAAGTGGAGCCGTCGGTGACCTCGATGATCAGCCCCGCCTTCCGCTTCACCATCAGCGGAGCGCCATAGTAGCTGGTGATCATGTGCGTCTTGACCACTCGCTCTTGCATCAGCAGACCGTCGGCCAGCGGTTGCTCCCAAAACGGCGTATTCCAGTGGGTCAGGTTTTCTCCGCCCCAAATGTCATTGACAAGGATATCGAGGCGGCCGTCCTGCTCCTCCTGCACCCGCGCAAACAAAGCCTGCACCTGCTCCTCCGAGGTATGGTCCGTGCGTACGGGAATGCCTTTCCCGCCGCGGGCCGTAACCATTTCGGCCGTCTCATCGATCGTCTCGCTGCGGCCGATATCCGACGCCTGTCCGCGAACGCTCCGCCCGCTGCAGTAGACGGTTGCCCCCGCAGCGCCGAGCATGACGGCGATGCCCCGCCCCGCTCCCCGCGTAGCCCCGGCAACAACCGCCACTTTCCCCTTCAGCGGTTTTTCTCTTTGCATGTCCTTCAAGTCCATCGTTTCAACATCCTCTCTGGCCATTTTTCATTTATTCTACTGCAGTGTAACAGGGCATATACGACATCTCTTGTCTTATATTCATGGTAAAATAAATAAAAACGTTGCAAGGAGAGGATCGCTTGAGAGCGGATCGATTGCTGGCCATTTTGCTGCTGCTGCAAAATCGGGGGAAAATGAGCTCCCGCCATTTGGCGAAGGAGCTTGAGGTATCGGAGCGGACGATCGGGCGGGATATGGAGGCGTTAAGCACAGCCGGCATCCCGGTTTATGCGGAAAGAGGCTCGCAAGGTGGGTGGATGCTGGCGGAAAGCTACCGGACGAACCTGACCGGCATGCGGCCGGAAGAAATCGTTTCGCTGCTGTTGACCAGCCATAACGAGTTGCTCGGCGATTTGGGAATCCAGGGGCATTTTCAAACGGCTTACCAAAAGCTGCTGGCCGCTTCCCCCGCCCCGGTCCGGCAGGACGCCGAACTGATCCGCCAGCGCATCCATATCGACGGCGCCGGCTGGCACGCTTCGGGCGAAGCCTTTCCCTGGCTGTCCGCCGTGCAGGAAGCCGTATGGGCGCAAAGGAAGCTGCGCATCCGCTACCGGAAAGATGATGTCGCCGTGGAACGCACGCTGCTCCCTTTGGGCCTTATCGCCAAACGCAGCGTCTGGTACCTGGCGGCGGCGCAGGAGGACGGCGGCGAGATGCGGACGTACCGTATCTCGCGTCTGGAAGACGCGCAGCTTCTCGCTGAAACCTTCGAGCGGCCGGCCGATTTTGATTTGGCGGAATATTGGGAACAGTCCACCGCCGATTTCAAATCCCGGTTGCCCCGTTATCCGGCGCGGGTAAACGTCAAAGAACCCCGGCTGGACCGGCTGCGCAGGGAGCGTTATACTAAAGTGCTCCATGTCGAAAAACCGGACGAACAGGGGTTTGTCAAAGCGGATATCGAATTTGAAACGCTGGAATCGGCGTGCGAGATCGTGCTCGCCTACGGCCCGGAGGTCGAGGTGCTGGAGCCTCCGGAGCTGCGCGAACGGGTAAAACGCGAGGCCGAGGCGGTCTTTCGCCTGTACTCCGAAGCAGGCGATTGACAGTCAGCGCGAGCCCGCGGTCAGTCCAACTGCAAAAACGCCTGCGGCGACACGTACACGAACCGCTCTCCCCGGGCCATGACATGGCATTTTTGCTCCGGAAACCGCTCGTACAAGTCATCCACGAAATGACCGGGCTTCTCCGCGTTGACGGCAAACAGGTCATAATGCAGCGGGATGACGGTGTCGGCGCCGATGGCTGCCGCCAGCTCTGCGGCTTCCCGGTAGTCCATGTTGCCGACGATGCCGCGCTGCCCGCGGAAATAGTCGCGGCCATTGATCGGCAGCAGGGCAACGTCCGGCCGGACCTCCCGCAACCGCTCGATCAGTTCGGGATACACCAGCGTATCCCCGGCATGGTACAACGTGACGCCGTTCAGTTCGATCACGTAACCAACGTAACGGGGTTTTCCTGCCTCATCCCGTTCCAACTGTTCGTGAGCGGCGGGAATAACCGTAAGGCGGAGCTTGGAGAACAGCTCCAACTGCCGGCGGTCATCGGCCTCCCAAATTTGCGGGGCCGCAATCCCCATCTCCTGCAAAGCCGGCTTGCAGCAGGCCGGGGCCACGATCGGCGCCGCCGGGTTCTGACGGTGAAAATAGGGGAGCGTACCCGCATCCATATGATCGCCATGCACATGCGTGATCAGGCATAAATCCGCCCCCAGAATATCCCCCGGTTCGATCGGAGCTGGAAAAGTCCGTCTCCAGTCTCCGGAATCGAGGTCGCCCGAGACGTATGGGTCTACATAAATCGTAATTCCGTCTCCTTTAATAATTACGCTCTCCTGCCCCAGAAACCACAGCGCGAGCGTTCCGTAAGGAACCTCGGTGCGGATGACTTCGTTGATCAGGGCGGCGCCTTTGCGGGTCAAGCCGGCGCTTTTTCGGGTTGAATCAGACATTTTGCTCTCCTCTGGCTCTTAGGTTCCCGCAACAATCGAACGGATGGTTTCCAGCGGAATTTTCGGCTTCCGGTCATAGGTCAACAGGCCGTTGATTTCCTGTTCCACATCCGTAAATTGGGTGTAGCAAAAGCCCTGCACCACCGGCGATTGCAAAACGGGTTCAATTACATTCTGCAAACGCGCCGCAAAATCCTGCTCATTTTCGGCCCCGGAATAACCCCATCCGTCCCAATCGCCGGCTTTGAAGGAAATGCCGCCAAACTCCGTGACCAGGATCGGCTGGCCTTCGTCCGGGAACCCGGGCACGAGAATCCAGCGGTTGCCCGGCTGAGCGGCCAAAGCAGTTGCCCGCGCGGCATAACGCTCCGCCAGCACCTCCCGCCGCCATTCATAATCGTGAATGGTGAGCAAGTCGGTGGCGACCAGCTCCCATCCGTCATTGGAGATGACGGGGCGCGTCCGGTCCAGCGATTTCGTTAAATGATAGAGAGACAAAGCGTGCTGCTGCTGCTGGCGGTCCACCAAAATGTTGGTGACGCCCCAGCTTTCGTTCAGCGGCACCCAAACCACAAGACACGGGTGATTGAAATCCCGCTCCACGGCCTGAATCCACTCCCGGGTCATCCGGCCCGCGTAAGTTTCGGAGAAGCGGAAAGCATTGGCCATCTCCCCCCACACCAGGAGGCCCAGCCGGTCGGCCCAATACAAATACCGGGGATCTTCGATTTTTTGATGCTTTCGCGCTCCATTAAAGCCCATCGCTTTGGTAAGTTCCACGTCTCTGCGCAAGTCGTCGTCGCTTGGGGCGGTCAGCAGCCCTTCCGGAAAATACCCTTGATCCAACACCATTTTCATATAATAAGGCCGATTGTTGAGCAGCAGCTTGCCGTCTTCAATGGAGATTTTCCGCATGCCGAAATAGCTTTTCGCCGAATCCACCGCTTTCCCGTCCACGAGCAGTGTCAGCTCCAGATCGTAAAGGTGCGGGTTTTCCGGTGTCCACCACCGCCCCAGGCCGTGATCGTTAAAATCCTCCAGGTGGATGGAGCGGCGGGCCGAAATATGGTTCAAGGCAAAGCAGTCTTCGGTGACGAGCTCGCCCTTGAAGGAAATAACGGCTTTAACGCTGACCTGTGCGCCAGGCCGGCAGCCCGACAGGAACACCTCGAGATCGAGATCGTTTTTGTCGATGTCCGGAATCATCCGGA
Organism: Paenibacillus lacisediminis; assembly: GCF_046567315.2. Lineage (NCBI taxonomy): Bacteria > Bacillati > Bacillota > Bacilli > Caryophanales > Paenibacillaceae > Paenibacillus > Paenibacillus lacisediminis. The sequence continues at coordinate 78,664 of NZ_JBKIAX020000015.1, forward strand.
TGCGCTCCACATACGTTTCCGGCACCGGCTCCAGCCATACGCTTTGCCAAATCCCGGTCGTGCGCGTGTAGAATATTCCCGCCGACTGATCCTCCCAGAACTGCTTGCCGCGCGGCAAGGAGACGTCGCGGCTGTAGTCGGTCGCCTTCACGACAACGGTGTTGCCGCCCTTGGCGAGAACGTCCGTGATGTCGGCATGAAATGGCGTATGTCCGCCTTCATGAACCGCCACCAGCTTGCCGTTGACCCACACTTTGGCCTCGTAATCGACGGCGCCGAAATGCAGCAGCACTCTGCCCGCGTTGTATTCATCCGGAACGGTGAATCGTTTGCGATACCAAACCTGGTCATGAACCGATGTGTCTCCGATACCGCTAAGCCGGCTTTGAAAACAGAACGGAACCGTGATTTTTTGGCTAAACTGTCCCTTTTCCTGTTCATACCAGGCTTCCCGTTCACCTATCCCGTCATCGTCAAAAGCGAATTCCCATTCTCCGTTCAGGCTCGCCCACTTCTCGCGGACGAACTGGGGCCGCGGATATTCACCACGCGTAAGTTGGTTTGTCATAGTCTCTGCTCCTTCTCTATCTATCGTAAGTTGAAGTAGTTACCCTTTAATCCCCGAAAGGCTGACGCCCTTGATGATCTGCCGTTCGAAAATCAGGAACAGCACCATGATCGGCAGGGACGCCACCGTGTTGATGACCATCGGCTTGACGTAATCTTCGGTATATTGATTCATTAACGTCGGGATTCCCATCGGCAAAGTAAACAGGTTGTCATCGGTGACGGACAGGAACGGCCACAGGAAGTTGTTCCAGGAGCCGATAAACGTCAGAATCGCGATCGACACCAGCGCAGGACGGGTAAGCGGAAGCATGATGTTGAAGAAAATCCGCCAGATGCCGCCGCCGTCCATCTGCACGCTTTCCAGCAGGTCGTTCGGAATGCCGTCGAAAAAGCTTTTCAGCACAATGATGGCAAACGGCGAAGCCAAAACGGGAAAAATCAGGCCCATATAAGTGTTGAGAATCCCCATGTCCTTGGCGACCTGATACAGCGGAATCAAAATCGCTTCACCGGGAATCAGCAGCCCCGCCAAAATGAAGAAAAACATAAACGTCCGGTACCGGAACGGAATCTTGGACATGGCGAAACCGGACATCGCGGCGATGATCAACGTAAACACGGTGACGCAGACGGCGATGAAAAAGCTGTTCCAGGACCAGGTCAACAGTTTGGTGCCGGTAATGACTTCGTTGTAAACCGCCAGCGAATAAGGGGGCGTAAACCAGTCGACGACAGTAATGATTTTCATGCCTTCCTTTTTGACCGAAACGACCAGCATCCAAATTAACGGAAAAGCGAACAGCAGCGCCATGAACAGGGAAAAAATCCGGTAAAACCACTTCATGCTATTTCGCCTCCTTCCGGTTGTTCATCCAATACTGCAGCCCGGACAACACCAGCAAAATGACAAACAGCATGTAGGACATGGCCGAGGCGTAACCGAGGTCGTTTTTGCGGAAGCCCGTCTGCCAGATGTACTGGATGACGGGGCGGGTTTGATCCAAAGGGCCGCCGCCGGTCATGACGTAAATCTGCATAAATACTTTAAATGAAGCGATAATTTGCAGCATGGTGATCGTCTTGGTGATCGGGCTCAGCAGCGGGAGGGTGATTTTCCAAAAAACCTGGGAATCGGTGGCCCCGTCCAGGCGCGCCGCTTCGTAAACTTCATCCGGGATATCCTGCATCGCCGACAAATATAAAATGAAGTTAAAGCCGACCGTCCACCAAAGCGTGAGCAGCGAAACGGCGATCCAGGCCAGCCCCGTTTCCGACAGCCAGAAAATTTCCGCGTCTTCCGGAAGCATCCTAAGCAGGTGAAGCAATGAGTTCACCAGTCCCGTATAAGGCTGGAACAGAAACAATCCCAGGTAGGCAGCGACCGCCACGGACAAAATACTCGGGATAAAAAACACGCTGCGGTAAAACCGCTGCAGTCTGGAGTTCCGGTTGGCGATCAACGCCAGCACGACGGCAAGGGCAAGCATCAACGGCGTCGTGATAATGACGAAAATCGCCGAGTGCCCAATCGCCGCCCAAAATTCGTGATCCTGAAACATCCGCTCGTAATTGCCCATGCCGAGATATTTCATTTTTTTGATCAGCGTCCATTTATAGAAGCTCATTTCCACGCCCTTGATCATCGGCCAGATCGTAAACAGGAAATAAACGACCAAGAAGGGGAGCAGGAACAGCAATGCCTGCACGTCCGCTCTCAGTTTGTTCATCTTCATCGTTTCAAGCCTCCCCATAAGCCGGCCGGCCTTGTGACTTTTCAAGTTTGCCTCAAAGCCGGCCTGAGTCATGATCTAACCGCTATTCGTTTAACACCTTTTGGACTTCCTCGGTCATTTTGGCGATGCCGTCCGCCGGCGTCATTTTATTGGCCCATACTTCATTCAAATATTTGAACATGGCCAAATCGCGGATTTGCCAGTTTTTCGTGGACGGTTTGCTGAACTTCACGGTCGAAGCCACGGATACGTAATCGCTCCGGTAAGGCAGATCCTTAAACTCCTGTTTTTCAAACACGGACGGTTTGGATGGGATATGGCCGGCTTTCGCCCATACCTGGCCGTTGTCGGCCAGCCAGTTGGCGAACGTGATCGCCGCTTTCCGCTTGGCCGGGTCTTCATCTTTGGTCACCGGAAGAATCACGGTATGGGAATCGCCCCAGGTCGCTTCCTGATCGAAGATTTTCGGGATCGGCATCGCGCCGAAATCCAGCCCTTCGGTGGACTCCCAGGTGCCCGTGGCCCAAACCCCGGTCATCATAATGGCGGCCGTACCGCTTTGGAAATTTTTGTAGAAGTCCGGGTCGTTCAGTTTAATGACTTTATATTTATGGAAAAGATCTTGAACATATTGAGCCGCCTGAACCGCTTTGTCCGTATCTACCTGGGCGTTGGCCAAGTCGTCGGATACAACGTCATTGCCCCCGAGCTGGGAATACAGCGCCCACCACAAACGGAACGGATCGTCATTCGTGTTGGACAAGGCAAACGGAGTCACTTTTGCCGGCAGCTTTTCTTTCAGCGTGTTCAGGAAAGCAACGAAACCGTCGGCCGATTGCTCCATGACCGGTTTGCCGTCTTCGCCAAGCAGCCCGGCGTCTTTCAGCAGTTTCTTGTTGTAATACATAATAAACGGGTGCGTATCGATCGGCACCGCATAGTGCGCGCCATCCACCACGGAAGCGTCAAGGATATTTTGGTTGAAGGAAGACCAGTCCACTCCGGCTTCGGCGGCCACATCGTCAAGCTCGGTGACGACCCCCTGGTCGATCAAATCGGGCAGCCGGGAAATATGGGAGATGCCGACATCCGGTCCGTTGCCGTTGCCAACCGCGGTAATCAGCTTGGTGTAATACTCTCCCCATTCCAGCTTTGTATTTTTCACTTGAATGTCGGGATGTTCCTTGTTGAAGGCATCGATCATCGCCTGCATATTGTCGCCGTCTCCGCCAGAGAACAGCGTCCAGAACGATAATTGGATTTTCTCGCCACCACTATTTGAAGCGCTTTCATTACCTTGCCCGTTTGTTCCTTCGTTACCGGATGGCGCCGCAGCGTTGTTTCCGCCGCCACCACCACATGCGCTTAACGCAAAAGAGATTGACAGCAACAAAACGAGCAGCATTGCAAAGCTTTTTTTCATGTTGGCCTCCCCTTTACACTTTGGTGAAATATGGAACAGAATTTATGTTTTATTACACAAATCCCGAACCTTTGTACCTAATATAATGATAGAAGGTTGTTTTGTCAACGGTTTCATACTGATTTATTGTAATATTTTTATTTGTTACAATTATTATGCAATAAATAGTGTTGGGTGTAGCGGCTGCTTATAACAAAAGGACAAGCCATACTTTAGGTGGAGATGGAATGGGGGCGGGGTAGCCTCTGCTACCACCTCTGCCGAAAAATAGAGGTAATTTGGGGCGCTATTTTTGAAATTTTACCTCTCCTGTGGAAAATAACGGAACTTTTTGTCCCTATTTGAAGTCGAAGCCTGGAAAAAGGGCTTTTTGCCCCCAGCTTTCAAAATATAACGGTAAAAAAATCCTCTATTCCCCATTTCCCCCTTTTGGGGCGAAAATAAGAACCTTTTTTACCGCTATTTCCGCGGTGGCCGACTTCCAACATCCAAGGCCCTCCTCTGACATATCTACAATTTAGCAAAAACCATCCCCCGCAAATGGAAGATGGTTTTTCATTTCTATCATTTATTCCGCTGGATCATCGAGGGTATACGCAACCTGCATGATCATATCCTGTTCATAATCCCCGAACTGCTTACCGAACAGATTGACGCCTCCTTTATGGACGGCGTCCGGCTTCACGCCAATCCGCACCCGCAGGCTAGGACGCTGGTCAAGGCCCAGACGCCCCAGCGTCACGTCGGACACTTTCTGCATATCCAAAGTGGTCCGCTCGTGGTCAACCCGCCATGTCTTCAGCAGACCGTATTGCGTCGACCAATCTTCCCACCATGGCGGATTCAGCGCTCCGCGCCGGTCGCCGAAATCGCCGGGACTCGTCCACATGCCAATCTCCACGCTGTTGATCCACACGGAAATATCCGATGGCCAATCATTGTCGTAATTCGGCGCTTCCGAGCACATTTCCATAGACAACTCGATCGACTGGATTCGCGCGTTTTGCGGAATCTCCAGCGGAAACTGGTACTCCACATAACCTTTGCGGAACCATAAGATCTGCGCCGCCACATGCTTGGGATGATAGAAGCTCGCCGGCTCGTCTTCCCGCACCAGCATTCCTTCGCTTGACGCCATGCCGCAGGTCGGATGCACCTCGCAATCGCTGTAATGGCCGATCGGCATCTCGACCTCGTAATATTTCATCCCGTCCTTCGAGGTCCGGATACTTGAATTCAGCGAGATCAGAATATCGTCATAATTCCGGCTGCATACCTTCATCGCTCCGCGTACCGCCGGAAGCAGTTCCGTATTGATCAGCCTGGCGGCCTCCAGCACCTTCACGTTGTTCGCCACCGTCGACACCGGAAGCTGAAGGGCCTCGGCAAGTTCAATAATATTCATGCTTCGCGTGTTGAGCAGGCGAAGCATGTCGACCCGAGAGCGCGTCGAGAGCGCGTGAGCGACCTGAACCAGTTTATCTGGTTCATGTATACCGACTTCCAGCATATGAACCTCCGTAACCGTATTCCCAAAAATTGTTCTATATTTATTGACTTTACTATAAAAAGCCGCAATAAAGCAACGTTATTCATTTCACGATCAGGAAGTTCATTTCACCGGCCGTATATCAAAAAAATCGAGCTCAACATTGAAGATGTTTTTTTATTCTCCCGAAGGGCGGGGTACAGGAATGTCGATTCCTAGCGGAACGCCGAGGTCCGGCATACCATCTTCTTTCCAGCCGAATTTTTGCAGGCGCGTGCTGCGGGGAGTTCCCGATGAACGCGGCTGCTCCGCCTCGGAATAGGAGTAGGCATGGTAAGCGATCCAATCCTCGGAGCCGTCCGGCGACACGGTGAAGCTGTTATGTCCTGGAGCATAGACCCCCGATTCCGGATTTTTAGCAAAAACCGGGCCTTCATGTTTGATCCAGGCTTTCGCGTCCAGAAGATCCCCGGACTCCGCGATCCTCGTCATTCCCAGGCAGTAGTCGTCCGACCAGGTGGCGCTCGCCGAAAACACGAGAAAAATCCAGCCGCCCCGCCGCAAAAACACCGGCCCTTCGTTAATCGCCATCCCTCCCTGCTTCTCCCAGCCTTGCGTCGGCGCCGTAATCAGCACATTCGGCCCGGTCAGGGTCCAGGGATTGGCCATGCGGGCGGCATAAATGGCCGATCCGTAATCGGGAAAATAGCCGTACCCGGAGTAAAAGAAATACAGCTCCCCCCGGTGCGGCAATACCGTCCCATCCAGCCCCGGGAATTCCGTATTGACGGCTCCTTTAAAACGCCACTCGCCGTTCAGCGGATCATCCCCCGTCAGCTCAAGCACGCACACTCTCCTCGTGTCATCCCCGCCGCCATCGTTCGCCGTGTAGTAAATGTACCAGCGATTTTCGATACAGTGGAGCTCCGGCGCCCATAAATTGCGGGAATACGGCCCGGACGTTTCGGGAACCCAAACCGTCTTTGGCCGGGCCTCGGCCAGTCCGGTCAGGGTCTCGCTGCGCCAAAGCGCGATGCGGTCCCCCAGCGTCACCAACATGTAATAACTCCCGTCACTATGCCGGATAATCCAGGGGTCGGCCCCATTCGCCAAAATCGGATTACGGAACGAATGTTGGGTCATGTTTTGCCTCCTTTATAAATTGAGTCTGGCAAGTAAAATAAAATATTAGTTTACGCAATTTTCTATTAAAAGTCGGCGTATCCTTCGTTAATTCTACGGATGACTTCCACCGGAATCTTTGGCTCCCGATTCCACGTCAATAAGCCGCAGATTTCGGTTTCCGTGTCGGTTAATTGCGTATAACAGTAGCCTTGGATAAGCTCCGAAACCACGAAAGGATGAATCACGTCCACCAGTTGCGACACAAACTGCTCGCCGTTCTCCGCTTTGGGCTCAACGACAGGAGAACCCGGCTCGACATGGTAGTTTACCCCGCCGAATTCCGTGCAAAGCACCGGCTCGCCTTGATAGGAGAAACCCGGGTTGTAGATAAACTTTCTTCCTTCCAGGCCGGGCATATCGGCGATGATATTTTCGATGTTCGAGTAGCGCCGGTTCAGAATTTCAGGGTCTCTGCAGTAATCATGCACCGTGCATAAATCCGATTTGCAATGCTCCCAGCCATCATTGGATATGACCAGTCTGGTTGAGTCGACCGATTTGGTGATATGGTAAAGGGATTGCGCGTGATGCTGCTGCTTCTCGTTATAATAAATATCCGCAACTCCCCAGCTTTCGTTCAGCGGAACCCAAACGACGATGGAAGGGTGGTTGTAGTCGCGGTCGATGACCTCCTTCCATTCTTCGATCATGCGATAGGCATATTGTTCGTTATATACGTAGGCAGCCGCCATCTCTCCCCAAACCAACACGCCAAGCTTGTCGCACCAATATAAATATCGCGGGTCCGCTACCATCATATGCTTGCGCATTCCGTTGAACCCCATCTCTTTGCACAATTCGACATCGCGGCGAAGCGCTTCCTCCGTTGGGGCCGTCAGCAGGCTTTGCGGAAAATAACCTTGATCCAGCACGAGCTTCATACGGTATGGGCGGTTATTCAGACACAGTTTCCCATCGTCGGCGGATATTTTGCGCATCCCGAAGTAACTGCCAATTTGATCGACGGGCACTCCATCGACTTTAAGTTGAAAGCTGACGTCGTACAAATTTGGGGCTTCCGGCGACCACCAGCGTCCCAGGCCATGATCGTTAAAGTCCCGCAAATTCACGCGCCAAGCCTCCGTGCCCGCCAGGATTCTCCTGCTTTCCTCCGCGACGACATCTCCGGCAAATTCGATACGCGTATCCAGCTCTATCCGATGCCGGTCATCCCAACCGTCGATAAACGCCTGAATTTCGATTTCATTCGTATCCAAATGCGGTGTGAACCGCACCTTTTCCATATAAATTTCGTCAACGAATTCAAGCCACACAGACTGCCAGATACCAGTCATGTTCGTAAACCACATGACTTCCCCCTTAGCCTTCCAGTATTGCTTGCCCCGGGGAATCGTTAAATCCCGTAAATAATCCCGGGCCATTACGGTAATCCGGTTGTCCTTCCCGGCGATCAGATCGCTAATCTCGAACGAAAAAGAGGCAAACCCGCCGCGGTGTTTCCCGGCCGGCAAACCGTTCACCCACACGCTGCATTCGTAATCCACCGCCCCGAAATGCAGGATCACCCGTTTGTCGGCATATTCATCGGGGATCGCAAAGGTTTTTTCGTACCACACGCACTCATGCACCTGGTTGTCTTCGATCCCGCTCAGTTCGCTCTGATAACAAAAAGGTACCGTGATTTCCAGCGGAAAATTCGCCTTTCCTTGATACCATTTTTCCTTAACCCCGACGTTCCGGTCATCAAACGCAAAAGACCATGTCCCGTTCAGACTGCGCCAACTATTTCTGACGAATTGCGGACGCGGATATTCCGCTCTTGGTATTGCCGTTGTTGTCATAGGTCCTCCTCCGGTTCAAATTTGCCCTCGTTAAATCGCCGTATCGTTTCCAGAGGAATTTTCGATTCGCGGTCAAAGGTCAGCAGCCCGTTGATTTCTTGCTCGACATCGGTTAATTGCGTATAACAGTAACCTTGGATCAGCGGTGAATCATGCATCGCCTTGATCACCGCCCGCACGCGCACCTCGAAGTCCGCAGCGTCGATCGCCCCCGAGTAGCCCCAGCCGCTCTGGTCTCCGGACTGGAAGGAAATCCCTCCAAATTCCGTCATTAAAACCGGTTGTCCCTCATACCGATACCCTTTCACATACATATCCCGATTTTGCGGTGCATCCAGCGCTGTTTCGATCCGGCTGTATTTTTGGGTTAGTTCGCCGTAATCCCACCGGTAGTCGTGGATCGTGCACAAGTCCGATTGCGCGTGCTCCCAGCCGTCGTTGGAAATAACCAACCTTGTCGGATCCAGTGATCTTGTGAAATGATACATTGCGATGGCGTGCTGCCGCTGCTGCTCGTCCACCTTCACGTTCGGAATGCCCCAGCTTTCATTCAGCGGAACCCAGGTGATGATCGACGGGTTGTTGAAGTCGCGATCCACCGCTTCGGCCCATTCCGCCGTAAATTTCTTCACGTAGCTCTCGCTAAAAGCATAGGCATTCGCGGCCTCCCCCCAAACGACGAGTCCCAGTTTATCGCACCAGTACAGAAAACGCGGATCTTCAATTTTTTGATGTTTTCTGACACCGTTGAATCCCATGCGTTTGGTCAGTTCCACATCCCGTCTTAAATCCTCATCCGCCGGGGCTGTCATGATGCCGTCAGGAAAATAGCCTTGATCCAGGATAGCCTTCATGTAAAACGGACGGTTGTTCAAGCACAGTTTGCCGCTGTCCACGGACACTTTGCGCATCCCAAAGTAGCTGCGGACCGTATCCAGCAGAACCCCTCCGGCATACAGCTGGTATTCCACATCGTACAGATACGGATGCTCCGGGCTCCACCAGCGCCCCATCCCGTGATCGTTAAAATCATGCAGCTCGATCCGGCGCTTTTGCCGGGATGCCGTCATTTTACACTCATCGACCGCGAGCGTTTCCCCTTCAAAAGAGATCTGGGTCCGGATCGTAATTTCCGTATCTTCCGCCCAGCCTTCCACTACGTATTGAATGCCGATTTCATTCCGGTCAATATCGGGGTAATAGTAAACCCGGCGTAAATGAATCGGCTCTACCGCCTCGATCCACACGGGCTGCCAGATTCCCGTTGTCGAAGTATAAAAGATCAGTTCGGATTTTTCCCTCCAATATTGCTTGCCCCGCGGCAAGGTAACGTCCTGGTTGAAGTCCTGCGCACGCAGCGTAATTTCGTTCGGGCCGTTCTCCTTCAGCGCATCCGTAATGTCCGCGGCAAACGGGGTATGCCCTCCCTCGTGAGCAGCGACCATTTGGCCGTTCACCCAAACCCGGGAAGCGTAATCAACCGCTCCGAAATGCAAGATAATCCGCTTACCCTTCATCTCCTCGGGAATGTCGACCGTTCTCTTGTACCAGACCGTATCGTGAAACTCCGTAACTCCGATTCCGCTCAATTTGCTTTGGTAACAAAAAGGCACGCGGATTTTTTGCTCCAGAACCTTATCCTTAAACCATTGTTCGGCAACCCCGACTTGTTTATCGTCGAACTGAAATTGCCACTCTCCGTTCAAATTTAACCACAAACTCCGTTCAAACTGTGGACGCGGATACTCTCCGCGTGTATGCATGCCGCTCATGCTGTCCCCAACTCCCCTCAACTATTGACTTAAACCGGCAAATTTAATTTCTTTTTCGAACTCTTGCTGCATCTCGTCAAGCGCCGCTTGCGGAGTAAGAAAATCCCTCAGAACGGCCTGAACCGCATTTTCCATAATATCGTTCAGTTTTGACGATACAAACGGCACGTCCGGATCCACCAAAATTTTCGCCGCGGACAAGGAGTCGAGCAGTGCCGGATACATCGGATTGGAAGCCATCACTTCCGGACGTTCGTAATTGGAAGTACGTGTCGGGTCCATGGTATAATCGATTTTTAGCAATTCCCCGTCCTTCGAAGTGACATACTCCAAAAATTTATAAGTAGCCTCGGGATATTTCGTCGTGCTCGTCATCGCGATCGCCCAACCGCCCATCGTAGGCGATCCGCCTGGAGTAACACCAAAGCCAACCTTGCCTTTCACCTTCGATTGATCCCCTTCAATGGTGCTATAAAGCCCCGGCCATTGTTCCATCATGGCAACTTCACCGCTGGCGAACAGCGCATTCGCCTCGTCCCAGCCCAATTGCAGCCACTCGGAAGGGGCATATTTCCGCAATTCCACCATCGTTTCCATCGCTTTCAGCCCCGCTTCATTGTTAAACGCCGGCTTGAAATTTTCATCCACATCTTTCCCGCCGAAAGCCGCCAAACGGTTTTGCCAAAGCAACCGGCTGTTGGTTTTGGAAGCCATAGAGCTGTACCCGTATTTGGTCGGAGATTCCGGATTGAACTTCTGCGTGAAAAATTCGGCCGTCGTCAAGAAATCTTCAACCGTGGTTGGAACCGCCAGGTCTTTGCCCGTTTTCGCTTTATACTGCTCTTTGATTTTCGGATCCTCAAACAGATCCTTGCGGTAGAAGAACAACTGCGAATCCGGTTTGTACGGGAAAGCAACCAGCTTCCCTTTATACTTGCCATAGCTTTGCAATAGGCTTGGAATAAAATCATCCAAAGCCAAATTCGGGCTTGCAATGGAATCAACGTACGGCTGCAAGTCCTGGATAAGTCCTCCCTCCGCATAGCCGTGTACATTGGCCACTGGCATCAACACCGCGTCAAAGTGATGTCCCGTATTCAAATCCAATTGAATCTTCTCAACATCGGTACCTGCCGGAAAGCTTTGTACCTCCACAGTCGCTCCCGAAGCCTGCTCAAAGTAATTCGCGGCATTTTTCAACGCGTCCGCAAAGTCCCCCGTTCTTGTCGCCACTACGATTTTTTGCCCCGCATACTGTCCGCCGAGCGTTCCTCCCCCGTTCAGATCGTTCAATTTAATGCCGAGCACATCCGGGGCCTGTACCGTAATTTCCTTAAATTCGCCTTCCGGAGCCGAAGGTTCGGCCTTTTTGGAACCACATGCGCTGAGGATCAGCGTCGTTGCCAGCAGGCATGTCATCGTAAGCTGCAATTTTTTTCCCATATCTGAAACCCCCTGAACAAAAATTTTTGTTGTTATGGTTGTTTATCCTTTGACCGCTCCGGCAGTAATCCCGGCTTGTACATACTTTTGCGTGGTCAACGCCAGAATGAGCGCCGGAATGAAGGCGATGGTGCCGGCGGCGGCCAATGTGCCAAACGGCGTATCCTTCTGCAGTTGAATCATGCCGCTGATACCGAGCGGAAGCGTTTTGTTCTGGTCCGTAAACACAAGAACGAGAGAAAGGCTGAACTCGTTATATGCCGCCAGAAACACGAGTATGGAAGCTACAACAATCCCTGGCACGATCAGTGGCAATGCAATTCGCCAGTAAATGCCGAACTCGCTGGAGCCGTCGATTTTGGCCGCCTCGAACATCTCTGCCGGCAACTCGTCGAAGAATCCCATAAACAGCCAGATAGCCAACGGAAGAGAGGCGGTAATGTAAACGATAATAAGCCCGAAAAGCGTATCAAGAATGCCTAGCTTTTGGAAAATAATATAGTAGGGAATGATGAATACCAGCCCCGGAACCATACGCATCACAATGATGGCATACTGCCAGAAAGCTTTCCCGCTGAACTTGAAACGCGAAAAGCCGTATCCGGCAAAAGTAGCCGCAAGGCAAGTGCACAACGTAGTAACAACGGCAACGATCAGGCTGTTGAGAAAATACGTTCCGATCTGATGCTCCGTAAACACCTCTACATAGTTCTGCAAAACCCACTTGGAGGGAAAAAATTCCGGAGGTACCTTCATAATCTGGCCGACAGACTTGAATGAAGTCGTTACCGCCCAATAAATCGGAAACAAGAACAGGACGATAAAAAGAAGAAGCAGCAAATAAAGCGCGCTTTTTTCGGTATAATATTTTTTCATGTTCTCCCCCCTTCCTATTGCCGATCGTTACGAAGCACTTTCAGGAACACAAGCGTGACGACGACGATAATCGCGAAAAAAATGATCGCTCCCGCGGAACCGGCCCCAACGTTCATATAACGAAAGGCCGTCTTGTAGATCATCGTTCCCATCGTTTCGGTCGTATCCCCGGGGCCGCCATCCGTCAAAATCATAATCGAATCGAATATTTTCAAAGCATCCATCACGCGCAGCGAAACGACGAGCGCTATAAAATTTCGAATCAGCGGCAGCGTAATCTTGAAGAACGTTTTTACCCGGTTTGCTCCGTCGATATATGCACTTTCATAAATATCTTTTGGCACCGTTTGCAAAGCCGCGATCAGGATGAGCATGCAAAAGGGCGTTGAACCCCACACATCGATCATGATAACGGCGATCTTTGCCGGCAGCGTCTCCCCCGTCCAGGCCACCGCTTTCAGTCCGAGGGATTCGATAATATAATTGATAGGCCCGTAAATGGCGCCAAACATAATTTTCCACATCGTTGTAGAAACGACGGGGGCCAGCATCATCGGAAGAATAAACAAGCTTTTGAATATCCGCGCCTGTCTGCTGATTTTCTCGTTATTTAAAATAAGCGCCAGGACCATCCCCAACGTTACGTTCAAGGATACCGTAAAGAAAGTGAAGACCAGCGTCCATACGATGGACTTCATAAACGGACCGTTGCTGAACATATACCGGTAGTTTTCCAGCCCGGCAAACTTGATCATCGTGCTTGGCAGAGACAAGTTATAGTTCAACATGCTGATATATACGGAGTAAAACAAAGGTACGATAGCCAATAAAGTGATAAGTATTATGGCAGGTCCAATAAAGATATAGGGCAGCATTCTCTCTGAAAACTTCTTAGACCGCCCCGTATCCGCTTTCACAATCATTTCCTCACCCCTTCTGGATGCGCTTTCAAATGCTTGAAATTTTCATTTACAGTTTTTCTTGCACTGCAGCTTCAGTACTCCGCCACCTCCCGGCTATAGACATTGGCAAGATATACTATGACGCGGTTCCATCTGCAAAATCTATATTAGTATATACCATCCAAATAATATATACTAAATATAGTATAAAGTTATAAACTTATATGTATTTCCCTTGTATAACTTCGTCTAAACAATACTACATAATATATTTAATTGGTATTTCCAATTTCTGTAGACACTTCTTCACACAAAATATATAATCAACTTAGTATAATACAATCCTATTTAGATGTGGGAGCGAATCTATGAAAGAACTGCCGCTTTATAAACAAATCCAGGAGAGCATCAAAGAACAGATTAAACTTGGCGTGCTTCGCCCGGGAGATCGGGTCGAATCGGAGAAGGAATTGTCGAGCTTATACCGCGTTAGTCAAATCACGACCAAGAACGCGCTCATTGGCCTCGCCGAGGAAGGGTGGGTCGAAAGAATCCAGGGAAAAGGGACCTTCGTCTCCCGCCAGTCCGCGCAATTGCGGCCTGTTTCGAACTCTCCGGTGATGATCGGCGTCGTTTTCCCAAGCATGAAAACCCGAATAGATCAACAGCTGCTCAACTATATTGAGAAATACGCCAGCGAGGAAGGATTCCAAATTATGCTGCGGATCACGCGGGAGTCCGCCGAAGGGGAAACCTTGGCGATTCGTCAGTTATTGGATTTTGGGGTTAAAGGATTGATCATTTTTCCGACCGAAGCGGAAAACTATAACGAGACCATTATTCAACTGGCGTTCGACAAGTTTCCGGTCGTATTGGTAGACCGTTTTTTTAAAAATATTCGTATGGCCAGCGTAACCTCGGATAATATGCAAGGAACTTTTGAAGCTATCGGGTATTTGCTGTCCAGGGGACACCGGCATATCACCTATATTTCTCCGGAAATTACGAATTCGGTCACGGAAGACCGGGCCGCCGGTTATGAAAAAGCCTATTTGAAACACCAGTTCCCTATTGATAAAACTTTATGGTGCATGCTTGAATTGCAATCGCTTCAGCAAAATCAGGCGAAACGGGAAATCACCGATTTTTTAAAGGACAGGGAGCACATTACCGCTGTTTTTACCGTCAATGTTCAATTGGCCCATTACGTGTACGATTATTTGAGCGAGCAGCATTTGCTAGACAGGATCGAGCTCATGACTTTTGACAATCCCGAATTGCCCGGTGTGTCCTATGTTGCGCAAAATATTGAGGAGATCAGCCGAAAAACCGTTGAATTGCTCAAAGGCCAACTGCACGGGCAGGATGCCCCGCAGCAGCATCTCGAACCGGTTACGCTCTGTTTGAAATAAAGGCCGCGCGGAAGTCGGGGGTACTTTGATTCGGGGGGGGGGGGGATTTCATGCACCTACTCCCACTTGAAAAAGCGAACTGAAGCGCTGGTACAAACGATCGTGAGGCGGAACCAGGGCGCAATCGCCCGGCAGCCCAGCGAAGCCGCCTTTAGCAGCCTAATGCCCTGAGTCGGCGGCATTAGAAGCCGCGCCCTATTCGGATGGATTCCGCTGCTGCGCGCGATTCTTCCGTTTTGCCGATCTTCATAACGCCAAACCACCCCCAGTCTTGTTATCCCATGTTTACTCGGCGGGCTCGGCCGCAGCCGCCGTGAAGTAGCTCTGCAGCTTCCGGTTCAACCATAAGGAAGCCGCAATGAACGCCGCGACGCCAAGGAGCTTGGCCGGCTGCGCGGCAAAGTCGGACAGATGCGTGCCGATATAGGACACGCAGAAGACCATGACGGCTTTGCCCAAGGCCACCGCCGTGCCGAAGGAAACGGCCGGCATCCGCGTCAGCCCCGCGGCCATGTTAATTACAACGAACGGGCCTACCGGCAGCATGCTGAGCAGAAATACGAAGCTGAATCCGTTCCTGCGCGCCCATATCATCGCTTTCCGCACCTTGGGCTTGGCCGCCCAGCGGCGCATGAAGGGAGTCTCGGCCGCTTTTCGGATCAGCAAAAAGGTCAGCAAACTCCCGCTCACAAGTCCGATCCAGGAGTATAAAAAGCCCAGCCACATCCCGTAAATCGCGGCATTGGCTCCCACGATCACAATCGTCGGCAGCGGCGGAACGAACGATTTCAGAAAGGTCAGCAGGATGCCGGGCAGCGGCCCCAGGGAGCGGAAGCGCTCCAGGAAGAACTCTATATTTTGTTCCGTAAAATAATCCATCATGCTAAGTTCTGCGCCTGACAATAAACTTCACCTCTCCTATCCGGGTGCCCCCATTATACTATAGCCGGGCCCGGATTTCCGGCCTGAATAATCAACAATATGATGGAGATTACAAGAAAAAATCGCCGCTGGCGAGGTCCCTTGCCCCTGCATTCCCATACCTTGGATGCACGGGAGGGAATGGGTGGGGGTTCCACCCCATACCCATTCCCTCTTCGGTTCGACTACGAAAAACCTTCCCCTTCTTTCATGAGCCGAAGCACCGAGTACTTCAGCTCTCTCAAATCCGTGAACGCTTCTCTAACGGACTCCAGCGACCTTATCCGCCCATTTCCCGGGTATTTCCCAGCCTAACGGACCCACATGACTCTAATTGGCTCAAAACTAGTTCATCCGGGCCAATTTGAGGTAAATAGGGTCATCTGTGTCCGTTACATTGTTCAAACCTCCGTTTTTCCGCAGATAACGGCTCTGGTGTCCCTTAGCCTCCGGATTCCGCTTCTCCTCCCCTCACTTCCTACGCATCGTCCTCTACCCTGCCGGAAATTTTATAACTCAACTTTTGCAGAGCAAAAATCAGCTTGAGTCCTTGATCTGAAGGTTTTCAAAGAATTAAGATAGGCGGCTGGCAAAATAGAAAAACACCGCTTCGTTTGGTAAAGCGAAAGTGACGAGCTTCTACGATCAGACAGAAGAGGTGTCTTTCATTGTTGTAGACCATCAGCCCGACCTAAATCAACTGCCAAACGAATTAAAGTATTCTTTGCTTGGGGTGGGCGGCAGATCAACACTCACTGTCCGGACGCTTTGCACGATTATCCCGTTAGATCAGGGTAGCAGAGAAACAGACAAGCTCGGGAGAAGAAAAATTTGGTGGAGAAGCAGATAGGTTCGAGATCATTTAGACGGGCTTAGGAGAAGAAATCGGGTTTAGGGAAGGTGAAACAGACCGGACAAGAGATAAAGACAAAGAGACAGGATATCTAGACAGGAGATCAAGGACAAGACGTGAGGGAAACGAAAAGTCCGTGATTTTGCTGTAGCCTGAACCCTTCCGTCTGCAGCAACGCCCACACCATTCATGCTAACCCACACCAAGCAAGTTGATCCACATTAAGATAACCCCTACGCATTAAGTTGATCTTCGTCAAACTCCCCCCCACCGTTCCAACGTCACAATCAGGCCGCAGCGGCAAGGGGCTGGTTCGGTTGACGTGCGATCAGCCGGCGGTAAGGGATCGCCGGAATCGCCACACACATGCGCAGCAATTTCTGCCGCATCGTTTCTTCCGCTCCGGACAGACGCAGCCGGCGGCGTCCAGTGTACTCGTTCAGGTACGCCTGCAGATGCTTCAGTCCCAAGGCTATATATGTACTCTTCAGCGATTCCAACGCCTCTCTCACCACTTTCCGCAGAGGCGCATACAGCCGATAGGCTAGAGGGAACGACTGCCCTGCTCGCTGTTATAACGTCTGCTGAATGGTTGAAGTTCCGTTCCCGTATTGACCTCCATATTCGCTCGCCCCCGAATCAAGAAATTACGAACACACGTTCGATTTACTTCATTATACCAAACGTACGTTCCTTTATCAAGTCGAAAATCTCACCTGAACCGCCTCGTTTTTTTCCTCATCTTTTTATTTTTTTCTTCTCTCTTTTGTTTGAAACCTTGCTCTAGCCCCCCTGCTCTCTGAACGAAAGGGATAATCGTGCAAAGGCTGCAGGCAGGGACACCGAGACACCGAGACACCAAGACACCAAGACACGAACCCTTTGACGGCCCCCTCACCTGGCGTCGATTTGGGACACTGCTCGAGGGCGGCTACGGTGCAAAAGGTAGATGCGCTGACCTCGGCGAATCGTGACGCCCTCTTCATCGTTGACGCTTCCAAGCTTCCATGCATCCATTCAACGAAGTAGCCCAAAAAGCCGGGAAGACACTGTCCGCCTCTAATTCAGCGTCAACTCCGGCAATGGATTGCTGCTTTACCCAGCCAAATCAAGGCTTGTCTGCCGATTTTTTGCTGCGAAAGTTGAGTTATATTTCTAGCATCTAATAAAGCTGGAACGGTCACGCCCCGCCGGGATAAGAACGCTCTGCTGCAGGTGGCCGACTAGTTTCTTCCCGCTCCGGCGGCGAAGCGGGCCATAAGACCGTGCGAAACAGCACGCCCGCCGTCCCGATTGCGGCAAGCAGCAGGCCGATCAGCAGAAACGCGGTGCCTGCCGAAACCAGCCGGATCAAGACGCCCCCGGCCAGCGGAGCGGTCAGCATGATCGCGCTGGAGAGCGTATTTTGAATGCCGAATACGCGGCCGATTGCCTGCTCAGGCGTTTCCTTCTGCAGGATGTAATTTTGCGTCACCATATACGCACCGTTGCCGATACCGATCAGCAGACCGAATCCGAGCAGCCATGCCAGCCCCGTTCCGGGAGGACAAAGGCCCAGCAGGGCGATTCCCGCGCCGATCAGAGCGCAGCCGCCGCCAAGCCCCAAGCCCCCGCTAACCCGGCGGAACCGGTTAAGCAGCAGAAGGACCAGCACGGCTCCGGCTCCGATCGCGGATACGAGCCAGCCGATCAGCGATTCGTTGTTGGGGGCGATCCCGCGCAACAGCGCAGCAAACTGATAATCGATCATCATCAAAACGATCAGCGCTATGAGTCCAAACAGCAGCGTATTTCTAAGCAGTTTCGCTTGCGCGAGCAGCAGCCAGCCTTCCCGCCATTCGCCAAGGAGTCCGCTCAGCAGATGCGGGCGCCGGCCGCCGGGAACGTGTATGCGTTCCGCAGCGCCATTCGGCAGTCGGCCAAGAGGATACAGCAGCGCTGCGGACAGGAGCCTTGCGCCGATATTAATCGCGATGCACGCTTTGGGGCCAAACGCTGCCAGCGCCGCGGCTCCCAGCAGCGGCCCGGCCACCTTGGAGCCTTGCCCGACCAGTCCATTGAGCGCGGTTGCCTGCAGCAACTGGCCGGGCGGCACAACCTGACGCGTCAGCGCCTGCTGGGCCGGCACGTGAAATACGCCCGCCGCTGCACGAAAGGCGAGCAGCGGCAGCAGCCAATACAGGTTCGGCGCAGCCAATATGGCCGCAGTCAGCACCGCGGTCACGAGATCGCACAGAAGCATGAGCTTCGCTTTGTGCAGCCGATCGGCCAGCGCACCAGCAAAAGAGCCCAGCAGGACCCCCGGCAGCGCCATGGTGACCGGAATCAGCGCCAGCAAAAGCGGGTCGGCTCCCCAGCGGTAAGCGACGATCACCTGGATCGCCAAGGCGTCAAACCAATCGCCAAATGTTGCCAGGGCATAGGCGGCAAACATATGCCGGAAGCTGCGGTTCGACCGCAGGGATGGACAGGATTCGTTATTTTGATTTTGCACCGGACAGTCCTCCGTTTCACGTTCAACTAACAGCCACATCATAACGGAGCAATGTCAGAGGAAAATCAGACGGAATCCGTCTCACTCCGGAGGGAGAGTCGGCTGAATTCAAGATTCGACATCGAATCCGCTTCATAAACCCGCTTGGTCATGGAAAGATGGTTTTTTGAACAACCTCTTTTAGATCGGCCCGATAGCGGGATAAGCCAAACTCCTTATCCAAGGCATCGTAAACGGCGCGGTATTTTTGTTCAAGCCGAGGGTCATCCGGCAGACGTTCCTGCAAGAATAAAACGATTTGGCAAACCGATCCCAGCAGCATCGGCACATGCATGGACGCTTGCAGCACTTCCAGCCCTTCGTCGATCAAATCGGCCCCGGCCTGCCGCTGCCCCTGGGTGAGCAGGTGCAGACCTTTGACAATATGGTAACGTCCGATCTCCCGAAGATAAGGCGAGTTTTGCAAAAGCCGCTCGATCCGGCCGGAGGCGCGTTCCGCTTCGGAGCTCTGGCCGGCAACGACCTGAACGTACATTTCCATAATCGCAACAGGGATGACAAAGCCGGACAGTCCGTCAGATTCGACCGTTTGCCGCGTTTTTTCGAATCTGCTTATCGCATCCTCAGGTTGTCCGGCATCGGCATACACGTCCAGAATGTTTAAAATCTCCATTTCCCGGTGCTGCCGGTCCGGAAGAATGCGCAGCTCCAGCACTCTCTCGCATAATTGCAGAAATGAAAGAACTTCCTCCCGCCGCAGCGCCATTCCCCGATATATGATCAGCATCCAATACAATTTTTCCCCGAGGGGGATTCCGTTCTCTTCCATAAACCAGGGAATATCGCCTTGAATGAAATGAACGTATAGCGTATAAAATTCATCCACTTCAAACCCCAGCACGTCCTGCCGATCGGCCAAGGCAAGCAGCGATTTGCCCTGCCCCAGCAGGTGGTATTTTTTGAACAACTCCCTCATCGCCTCTTGCACTTCCGGATCTTGCACCGAAGGATTGCCGACCGCTCTCCTGTCCCGAAGCGTAAGGCTGTATCCGTATCCCCGCACCGTATTGATGGCGATATGCCGCCATTGGCGGAGCTTCCTCCGCAAGCGGTATATATGGTCGTCCACCGTCCGCTCGACCGGATATTCCAGCAGCCATACCCGGTCTAGCAGTTGCTCCCGTGTGAACGCCTGATTGCGGTGATCATACAGAAATTGCAGAAGCGCGAACTCCTTCGCCAGCAAGCCGATGGACTCCGAACCACATGTTACTGTATAGCTGGCGGGATCAAAGATCAATGAGGACATTCGTGCATTCATCCTTTCCTTTCGCGGTGTTGAGTAAGCGTTGCTTCTCATTTTACTTCTTTTTCCGGCAAGTAAAAAGCCGCTGAACGAGTCAGCGGCTGTCGTGCTGCAGTTAATGTATTGCGGTTATTGACTGCGGTTATTGTACTGCGGTTATTGTACTGCGGTTATTGTACTGCGGTTGCCAGTATTGCCCTTGTTGCAGTGCGGTTGCTGTGATGCAGTCTCTGTGTTGCAGTCGCTGTGCTGCGGTTATTGCAGTGCGCTTTGTAGTGCGCTAGCTGCAATCGGGTGAGCCTGGCGCATAGCGGAATTTTATGGCGTTATCTCCCTCATTCCGTGCCATTTCACCGCAATAGCGACATTTTTGGGCCCTATTTTTGTGGAACCCGCTTATTTTCACCTGTTTTTATCCAGCCGGAGGAAAATAAGTGCTTTTTATTCCGCTATTTGCTCATCCCCCGGTTACCGCAGAATATAGCGACATTTTTGTCCCTTATTCTTACCATAAGACGCGAGGAGGCTGACTCCCCAGTTGCGAGTTGGAACTTTCCAGCTACAATTCCGTTTCGGAAGTCCTGTTGCCGGAGCGCCTCCCTTTCCCTACACCTGCGCCGTACGCTTCAAAATGGCGATGCCGTTCATCGGCAGCTCCAGCGGGCCGAAGACCGCTTCGCCGCTTTCGGCATCCGTATAGCCGCGCCCGTCCAGCTCGACGCGGGCCGCTTGGCCGGAGAAGTTCTGCACGAACACGTAATCGTGTTCCCCGTCCGTGCGCAGCTGCGCGGTTACTCCCGCCGGTAGCGCGGCATCGAGCGCGCGGCGCACGCCGGCGTCCTCGGTGAGCTTGCCGTACAGCGCTTCGTAAAACGCCGGGTCGCTGACGCGGGCCGCCAAATAATAGGCTTTGCCTTCACCCAACGTATTCATCGTGAAAGCCGGTTTGCCGGCATAAAAATCATCGCTGTAGACGCCCAGCACCCGGGAGCCTTCGGCATGGATATGCTCACATAGCTCGTGAATTTCAAACGTGCCGTTAAGGCCAAGCTCGTTCCCGCTCGCCAGCACCAGGCCGTTCCGGTCATGGTCGTGCAGCCCGTCGATTTCCTCCGCCCATACGCCCAGCGTCTTCCGCAAAGGTCCGGGAAAGCCGGTCAGATGGCACAGATCGTTTTCGTCAACGATCCCCGACCAATAGGTGACGAACAGCGTGCCACCGTTTTCGACGAACCGCTCCATCTTTTTCCCGGTTTCTTCACGGAGCAGATACGCCATCGGCACGACCAGCAGCTTATATTCGGAAAAATCGTCGAAAGAACCGATGATGTCGGCCGGCACACCCAATTCCCACAAAGCGCGGTAATGCTGCATAACGGTGTCCTCATAGTGGATTCCTTTGTTCCGCGGCCCTTGCGCGTCGTTGACCGCCCAGCGGTTATCCCAGTCGAACAGGATCGCCGTTTCCGCCGGAACCGTTGTGCCAAGCACCTCCGTCAGTCCGGCCAAAGTCCCACCGAGCGAAGCCACGTCCTCGAACACGCGGGTACGCTCATGCCCGACGTGGTCGATGACCGCGCCATGGAACTTTTCGCTGGAGCCGCGGCTTTTCCGCCATTGAAAATACTGCACCGTGTCGGAGCCGTGGGCCACCGCCTGCAGTGAGGACAGCCGATGCATGCCCGGACGCTTCAGCTTGCTGACCGGCTGCCAGTTCGTTAAAGATGGCGTGCTTTCCATCAGCATAAACGGCTTTTTCTTCAGCGAGCGGAACAAGTCGTGGTTGAAGGCGAACCAGGACGCCACGCCGGCGTCCGATTCCGCTTCGTGCCAGGTCGGATAGGCGTCCCAGGAAATAACGTCCACCGCCTTGGCAAATTCGCGGTAATCCAGCCCGTAAAACAGGTCCATCATGTTGACCGTGCACGGCAGATCGGGATTCACCGCCTTGAGCGGGGCGATTTCATGCTTGTAGAAATCGATCGTCTGATCGGAGACGAAGCGGCGCCAGTCGAGGTTTTGCCCGTGCACCATCGTCTCGCCGTGCGGCGCCGGAGATTCCACCTGCGACCAGGACGTATACGTATGGCTCCAGAATGCCGTCCACCAGGCGCGGTTCAGCGCATCCAGCGATCCGTATTTGCGCTTCAGCCAGCCGCGGAACGCTTCCTGGCAATAGTCGCAATGGCATTCTCCGCCGTATTCGTTGGACACATGCCAGCCGAGAACCGCCGGGTGGCTGGAATAGCGCTGCGCCAGGCGCGTGTTCATTTGCGTCACCTTCGCGCGGTAGGCCGGCGACGTGAAGCAATGATTATGCCGCATACCGTGGAGATTGCGTTGACGATTGCCGCCTACGCGCAGCACCTCCGGATATTTCTCCGACATCCAGGCCGGGCGTGCGCCGCTGGGGGTGGCCAGCCAGGCGTAGATGCCGTTTTCCGCAAAGGTGTCCAGCACGCGGTCCAGCCATTCGAAGCGGTACACGCCCTCTTCCGGCTCCAGCGCAGCCCAGGAGAAAATCCCCACGGCCATCACGTTGCAATGGGCCAGCTTCATCATCCGGATGTCTTCGGCCAACACCTGCGGGTCATGCAGCCATTGATCGGGATTGTAATCGGCGCCGTGCATAAATGCCGGCAGCTTAGCGCTGATTGGGGGGGATTTTTTACTTTGTGTACTCATGGTATCGTCCTCTCCTTCAAATGAAAGACTTATTTCGGCCCTGCAGCCAGGAAAACGTCGATTTGGCTTTGCAGCTCTTGCTGGATTTTGTCCAGATCGGCGGCTTGCAGTTGCTTGATCAAATCGGCCTGGCCTTTATCGAGATCGTTAATCAGCCCGTATTCGAGCGGAATCGCATAACGCAGCATCACGTTGCCGACGTTGGCGATTTCGTTCTTCACCTTCGTATCGTCAAAAACGAACGTTTCCAGCGGGAAATGGTACACCTTGGACTGCCAGTCGTCCAGCATTTTCGTGCCTTCTTCCGGATAAGAAGCATCGGTGCGGTTCAGCAGCGAGTTCCAGCCCCAAACGGAAAAACCTGACAAGTTATAGTTCGTAAAGCTTGGTCCCGGGTTGTATTTGTCATCGCCCACCGGTTCATAATGCTTACCGGCGATGCCGTACATCGTAAGGTCGTGGATTTCCTTGTCGTTTTGCAGCAGGTCGATCAGCATCAGCGAGCGCTCCACGTTTTTGGAGGAAACATGGATCGCCAGGCCGTTTTGCGTCGAAATTGCCCCGATCTTTTTCTTGTCCGGCGTCAGATCGGCAACCGTGACTTCCATCTCCGGCTTGTCGCGGCGGATTTCGCCGACATTGCTTGAGATCGTCCCCAGATTTTGCGCGTAGGAGGATGTTTTTCCCGCTTTGATGTCCTGGAATACGTCGTTTTTGTTGCTGACGATGTTTTTGGACCAGCCTTTGTTGTCGGCCAAATCTTTGTAGTACGCAATCAGGCTTTTGAATTCGGGCGTATCGTAGACATTAAACAATTTACCGGCCGGATCGTCGATTTTATAGGCGAGCGGGAAGTTGTAATCGACCAGGTTCCATTCGTTTTGCTGCTCCAGCAAAATTTGGTCCAGCTCATGCCATTTCCAGCCATCGGCCGGTTTGGCGCCAAACGGGCTGATGCCTTTTTCGTTTGCGCCGATCGCCTTCAAATAGGCGGCGTAGGTTACCGGACTGTTCACCGGCTCAAGGTTGTATTTTTTGCGCAGGTCTTCGCGAACCAGCACCACTTTGTCGGTCACTTCCTGGTTGTTGTTCGGCACCATGTACAGCTTGCCGCCCACTTTGGCTTGGTCCCAGGAGCTTTGCGGCATCGCCGCCCAGGTTTGCGGCGCGTACTTCTGCAGCATTTCATCCGTCAGCTCCAGGAAGCCGCCCTTTTGCACCTGGTCGTTGTAGAACGCCCAGTTTGCGGTGTAAGCGATATCAAAATTTTCATCGGCAGCGAATTTCAGCGGATACTTCTGCGTCCAGTCCGACCAGTCGAGAAACTCGGCTTCTACGGTGGCGTTGATTTTCTCTTTCAGCAGCTCGTTCAGCTTGCCGAACACTTCATCATAATCGGTCGGTTTGCCGCCGATGAGCAGCATTTTGAGCTTCACTTCCTGAGACAAGTCCGCAGAGCCGTCTGCCGCTGTAGCTGCATTCGCAGCGGTATTGTTTGAGGCTCCCGCGCCGGAGGTATTTTCGCTGGCCGCTTTATTGCCTCCTCCTCCGCCGCAAGCAGCCAGCAATGTCGTCAGCGCCAATACCATGGCCAACAGAAACGTTGCTTTCTTTCTCACCTTTTTCATACTGGAGTTCCCCCTAAATGCTATATTGATAACCAGGTTTCCCCTGAGGTCATCCTTTAACTGCCCCGATCGTCAGGCCTTGCACGAAATAGCGTTGAATAAACGGATATGCGATCATAATCGGGCCGGTGGCGACGATTGTCATCGCCATTTTCAAGCTTTCGGTCGGAATGTCCACGCTCATGACGGCACCTGCGGCCATCATCGCTTTGCGCATGCCGTCCATATTGCCGAGCAGCCGGTATAAGTAGTATTGCAGCGGCATCAGATCAGAATTGGAAATGAAGAGCAGCGCATTGTACCAGTCGTTCCAGTAGCCCAAGGCGATAAACAAGCCAATCGTGGCCAAAGCCGGTTTTGATAAAGGCAGAACGAACCGGATAAAAATCTGAAAGTCGCTGGCCCCGTCGATTTTCGCCGATTCGATGATCGCCTCGGGGATGCTGCTCATAAACGATTTCATCACGATGATATAGAACACGTTCATCAGCATCGGCAGGATCAGCACGATTAACGTGTCTTTCAGGTTCAGGTAGTTGACGATCAGCAAATACCACGGGACAAGTCCGCCGCTGAACAGCGTCGTAAAAAAGAAGAAAAACGAAAAGTGGTTCCGCCATTTAAAATCTTTTCTCGACAGTACGTATGCGGTCATCGAGGTCAAAAACAGGCCGAAAAAGGTGCCGAGTAACGTGACCGATATCGTGATGCCGTAAGCTTTTAGCATCTCTTGTGGATATTTGAACAAAATGCCGTAGGCTTCCAGGGAAAAAGCCGTCGGAATGAGCTGGAACCCGTCTTCGATAATTTTGCTCTCCTCGGTGAGTGAGGAAGAGATGACAAGAATAAACGGAAAGATGCAAAATAAGGCGAACAACGTTAATGCGGTATACCCGATGATTTGCAGCAGCATGCGGTCAGCGGACCTGCGTTTTTTCTCTCCCGGCTTCACCGCCGGGTCCAGATTGCTGTACTTCGGAGCCATCGTACTCATATCTTTAACCTCCTGTATAAGTCGTTCGAGTTCATTGAGCCGTCCCGGCCGTTAGAACAAAGCGCGATCCTTGTCGTATTTGCGCACCGCGTAGTTCGCCAGCATAATCGTGGCAAAACCCAGAATCGACTGGTAGAAGCCGGCGGCGGCGGACATGCCGATTTCGTTCGACGTTGTCAGCGACCGGAACACGAAAGTATCGATGACGTCCGTAGCCGAGAACAGGAGGCCGTTGTTGCCGACCATATTGTAGAACATCCCGAAATCGCCGCGGAAGATGTTCCCGATGGCGAGCAGGACCAAAATGATGAGGGTAGGATACAAATTCGGAATCGTAATTTTGAAAATCCGTTGAAACACGTTGGCGCCGTCGATTTCCGCCGCTTCGTACATTTCCGTATCGATGCTCGTAATCGCCGCCAGGTACATGATCGTTCCGTACCCGAGCGTTTTCCAGGCCGACACGACGATGAGGATTACCGGCCAATAGGCCGCGGTATTGTAGATGTCGATCGATTCCAGGCCGACGGCGTTCAGCAGCGCGTTGATCGTTCCGTAATCGTAGTTGAACAGGTTGTACGCAATCGCGCCGACAACAACCCAGGAGATGAAATAGGGCAGAAAAAGCGCGGTTTGGGTGATTTTGCGGAACCAGTTCCCGGCCACCTCAAACAGCAAAACCGCCGCAAAAATTTGCACGACGTTGTTGACGACGATAAACGCTAAGTTGTACAGCGCGGTGTTTCTCGTAACCCGCCAGGCGTCCCCGGAGTCGAAGAAAAAGCGAAAATTGTCGAGTCCGTTCCACGGGCTCCCGAACACCCCGCCGGTATAGTTGTACTGTTTGAAGGCCAATACGATGCCCGCCATCGGTATGTAAGCAAACAACAGAAAAAACAAAACGGCCGGCGCCAGCATCAGCAGCAGCACTTTATATTTTTTCACATCGCTCCAAAAGCCGGGTCCTTTCATCTGATCCATCCCCTCTTGGTTGTCTCTATATGAGGTAGTTCAAAAAGTCGTCTTTTGATCACGAAGCAGGTCAGGAAGCAGGCTCGACGTCGAATCTTGAATTCAGCCGGGCCTTCCGTTGCTCACGTACCCAAAACGTACGCTCCGCTACTCAGTCCCAGTCTTCATCCAACCTTCTCGGTGCTGAAAAGCCGACTTGTTGAACACGCACTATATGTCTCATTATAGAAGGGAGCGTTTTCAAAGGGGATTCAGCAAAGCAACAAAAAGTAATACTAATTCCACGAAACCTGAAAAACACTTCATAGTGCGTGTTCAACTACCTCTTATATTTTGTGCGTTTTGCGGTATTCGCCCGGGGTCATCCCGGTGGCCTGCTTGAATTGGCGGTTAAAATAAATGATATTTTTATAGCCCATCTGCTCGGCGATTTCGTAGATTTTTAAGGTCGGATCGGTCAGCAGCTCGCACACGCGTTTCGTCTTCAGGTCGTTCAAATATTCGCTGAAATGCACACCGGTCTCTTCTTTAAACAGATAACCCAAATAATTCGGGGTAAAGTCAAAAAACGCAGCCACCTCTTTCAATGTGATTTTTTGCTCCAAATTGTTCTCCACGTACTCCATAATGTCCCGGATCAGCTTGCGCTTTTGCTTCTGCTTTTTGGCGTAAAGCAGCTCCGACAGCTCAAAAAACCGTCTGCGCAGCCATGACATAATGTCATGGATCGTTTCAAACTGGAACAGCAGCACCGGCTGATGCGAATCCCATTTCAGCAGCTCGTACAAGTTTTCGCCCATTTCCCGCAAATCGGCATGGAGTTTGGTCGTAATTCGGATGATCAGGTCGTAAACATCGTTTTTCTGGGCGAGGGGCGCCCCTTGATAAAAAAGCTCCAGCAGGCAGTCGTCGATCGTGACCAGGTCATAGTGCAGAATCGCCTTCAGCATCCGCTCGAGGATTTCATCCGTCCGCTTGGACGCAAACCGGCTTTCCGGTGAAAACACACCGGCCTCCCGGATCAGCCGATCTTTGCCGACCAGCCATTTCGCGCTCAGCGCCGCTTGGGCCTGGCGGTAGGACTCGCGCAGCTGCTGCCCGTCATAGGCAAACCCGCCGACGCCGACGGAAACGGAAAACGGAGAAATCTGCCGAACGGCACGGATCAGCTCTTCGAGCATTTCCAGAAACGTCGTTTCCGGAACGGCCGACAGCAGGACGAACCTCGTCGGATGATTGACGAGAAAAGTGCCCATCTTCATTTCCAGCGAAAAATGCTGAACAAAATCCATCACCTTATGGATTTGCCGGCGCCGTTCGTCCTCGGCCATTGCCCCCGACTTCCATTCGAGATCATCGATTTCGACCAAAGCGGCCGCCGTTCCCGTTTTCAAGAGCGTGTCCAAAAACCCGCGGATATGGCCCTCCACCTGCTCCGGGGAAATGTCGTTCAGCCAGCGCAGCAGCAGTTCCTCATTCACCAAGGTCAGCGCTTCCGCAAACGTTCGGTCCTGGTCGCGTTCGCGCTCGATTTCGGCGCAAAGCTCGCCGAGCATTTTGTACAATTCCTGGTCCTCCACCGGTTTCAGCAAATAGTTTGAAACGCTGATTCTAATCGCTTCTTTGGCGTATTCGAAATCATCATGGCCGCTGATGAATACAATTTTGACTTGCGGATTAATTTCTTTCGCTTTGCGGGCAAATTCGATCCCCGACATAATCGGCATGCGGATATCGGACAGGATCAAGTCAATGCGCTCCTGCTCCATCGCTTTTAACGCATTGAAGCCATTGTTGGCCGTAGCCATCACCTGGAGATTCAATCCACCGGCCAGCACCCTGCGGCGCAGCCACTCAAGGTCAACCGCTTCATCATCAACCAGCAGTACATTGATTTTCATAACTGTCATCCTCCGCTCCATATATTTCGAGCATACTTGCAGGTACCTGCCAAGAATATAGCGGTTTTCAACGAAAACCTATACAAATTCACCGATTTCAAGAGATTTGGTGATGATTCCCATCCGATAAATTACCGGGTTACTCCAAAGCGGGCTGGTCCTCCGTGTTGGCTGGTAGCATGATGCGCACCGTCGTTCCCCCGCCGTAAACACTGGCGATGCGAATCCCGTATTTATCGCCGTACCGCAGCTTGATTCGTTCGTTTACGTTTTTGACGCCGTAGCCTCCGGTTTGGCTTGGTCCGATCCATAACCGGCTCTTCGTCTCCGGCCGCATGCCGATGCCGTTGTCGATCACCTTCAACTCGATCTGATCGCCTATTCTTTGCCCTTTGATGATGATGGCGATCGTTTCACCGAACCAGGCGTGCTTAAAGCTGTTTTCCACAAAAGGCTGCAAAATGAGCTTCATTACCTGGACCTGCAAAATGGAGGGGGCCACATCGATATGGACCGTAAACGCCCCGGCGTATTTGACGCGTTGTATGTCCAGGTACGTCTCGACCTGCTTTAATTCGTTTTCGAGCGGCGTAAACACGTTGCCCTGGTTCAAGGTCAGGCGGTAAAAACGGGATAAGCCCTGCACCATTTGGGTCACTTTTTCCGCTTCTCCCAAATTGGCCAGGCTGCTGATCGTGGACAGCGTATTGTATAGAAAATGCGGGTTGATCTGCGCCTGCAGCGCCTCCAGCTCAGCCTGTTTTTTCTGGATGCCCTGCACGTAAACGCTGTTGATCAACGTCTGGATATTGGCGGCCATGACGTTAAACGCATCGGCGATGTGGACGAATTCATCGTTCCCGGAGAAGCGGATCCGCTTCTGAAAATTGCCGTCCTGAAACGAGCGCACCAGTGTAACGATACGCTTCATCTTGCGGCCGGACAAGCGGGCGACGATATAGCCAATGGCCGCCATGCAGGCAAAGCTGATCGTGCAGACGGTAAAGATCACCCGCTGCAGCCGGCCGGCGTCCTTCGTTAAATAAGCTTTGGGCACCAGCGCTTCGATCACGAAATCCGTTCCTGGAATCGGTTCCTTCAGACTTAAGTAGGAATTGCCGTCATAGCTTTGCGCTGCGCTGCCCCGCTGGTACAGCAGCTCCCCGGATGAAGCCGTATCGATCAGGCGGATGGTGATGCCCTCCTCAACGGGAAAAGTGGAGAAATCGCCGAACAGGTCGTCCAACGACGCCGTGATGCGCACATAGCCGATGACGGTCATATTTCCGCTGTACGACACCAGCCTGCGGATGTGCGAAATATTCCCGAGCCGCTGGTCCGTATCGATTTGCAGCCAGATGTTGTCCCGCTCCGAATCCTTGAACTCTTTGTACCAGGCGCTGTCTTTAATGTCATCGAAGGGCAGAATATAATAATCGCTGTCCTTGATCGGCTCCTCCAGGTTGTCGCCCGATACGAAATACAGCTCATCATTGAGCGTATATAACATTAACCGGATATCGTTTCCGAATAACTTCAGCGGCGCGGTGATTTCAGGGACGATCTTATCCAGCATGGCCAAGTAGATATCGTAGGCTTCCCCTTTGGTCTGCAGCGCCCGCTGAAAAGCAAGGTTGCTGAACAACGTGTCCGACATCCGCTGGATTTCGTCCATTTGATAACGGATGTTGCTTCGGGCCTGCTCCATGCCTGTCCGAATGTTCGACTCCGCCATTTCCGTTCTCGACTGGATCAGCATCGAATAAGAAGTGTAGCCGATAATGGCATCCGTCAGCAGGACAAGCAGCAGGTAAGGAATTAGCATTTTGTAGGTAAAAGGGATATATTTTCTCATACATCCATCATATCGGCGGGAAGCGCCAAAGGGAACAGCGAATCCTAACAATCCTTGCCGTTTCAAATTGCAAAAAATGCTATGTTCTTTTGAGAACGCTTCCCCTATGCTTAAGCCATAACCGGTTGTATTGCTTAAAGATACTAGTATCAAAAAAAGAGGGAACGGCATGCGAGAATACACCATACTGCATATTTTGTACACCAAAAGGCTTCCGGTCAGGATGAGCGAGTTGATTGCGGAAGTGGGGCTTGGCGAAAGGACGGTTAGGGGAGTCATTCGTTCCCTGGATCGGACGGGAGCCAAACACGGATTTGGCATCAAGACCATCCGGAATCAGGGATTCCTGCTTGAAATCGAGGAAGAAAACCGGTTTGCCGCCTATTTGGAGCATGTACGCCGACTCAGGAGCATGGTAGATTCGGATAATGCGGCTTCCCGCCAGCAATATATTATTTATTACTTGCTTCAGAGCGATGCCTTTAAGTCCATGGACCAGGTTGCGGAAGAGATGGGCATCAGCCGCACGACGCTGACTTCCGATTTGAAGGAGGTCGAGCTGAAAATCGCCCCCTTTCAGCTCGAGCTGCTCCGGCGCTCCCATTACGGGGTGAAAATTGAAGGGGAAGAAAAAAATATCCGCAAAGCTTTTTCGCATTTTATTCTTCAGAATCATCAGGCGATTGAGCAAAACGAGGACTTCAACAAATTCAGCCGCAAGTTTGACGCGCATAAGGATCAATTGAAAGCCTATTTGCTGCAGGTGCTGAAGGAAAAAGAACTGCGGATTTCCGATGTGTTTCTAAACAATATCGTCACGCATCTGTTTATCCTGCTCTACCGCATCTCCAAAAGCAACTATATTGTCAGCGGACAAGCCATGCTCAAAACGCCCGAACCCCTGTACCGCGATATTGCCGGAAAAATTGCGGACTTTGTGGAACAACATTACGAAATGACGCTTCCGCCCGACGAAATGGACTACCTTGCGCTGCATATTTCGGGCAAAACGATTGTGGAGCATATTGGCGAGGACACGAAACAGGAGCTGCAGCAGGGTATCAGCGTTATTTTAAGGCGGCTTGATCAAGAGTTCCTGACGGGCTTCAGCCTGGATGAAGACCTCCAGCAATCGCTGCTGATGCATATGTTCCCGCTGTTGAACCGGTTGTATTACAACCTGCAGCTCGACAATCCGCTGGTGGAAGACGTGTACAGCGAATATGCCAACGTGTTTGTCATCTCATTCCGCTTTGCCGAAATTATTGAGGAGCAGTACGGATTTAAAATGTCCCGGGATGAGGTCGGCTACGTCGCCCTGCATTTTGCCACTCATCTGGAGCGCAAAAAGCAGCAAAATCTGGAGCAGTTCAAACGAATCGCGGTCATTTGTTCGACGGGAGCGGGCAGCGCGCATTTAATCCGTCTGAAACTGGAAGCGGTTTTTCCGAAAGCCTCCGTAATTACGGCCTCAATTTCCGAAATGGAAGACATGCTGAACCGGCCGGTGGATTTGATTCTGACTACGGTGCCTTTGGCAACCGATTTCAAGGAAAAGTCGGTCATTCATATCAAAAGCCTGCTGGATGACCAGGAAATACAGCGCATTCGCGAGCTGCTTTCCCTTAGAATCGATCCATCGCGCCCATCCTATAAGCTGAGCGATTTCAAGGATTTATTCCGGCGAGAATTGTTCCATCTGTCCGGTCCCGAAGATTATATGAAACTGCTGGAGGAGCGCTGCCAAGAAATCGTCGGCAAGCAGTACGCGGCAGAAGACTTCCCCCGCCAGGTTTTACTGCGGGAGCGGAAATTTACGACGATTTACAAAAACGGCGTAGCCGGACCCCATCCCATGCGGATGAGCGCAATCAAGGACTGCATTAATGTGACGCTGTTGAAAAAACCGGCCCTGTTTGAAGACAAACTGGTCCAATGCATTTTTATCATCAATTTGCAGCCCGGCCAGTTGTTTTTGCACAAAGAAATCAGCAAGCTGCTGCTTACGCTGATGGAAAAAGACGATGTGCGCAGCAGAATTTTGGCCGTAACCAGCTTCGAGCAATTTATGAAAGAAATCGAGAATTTACTATAGGAGTGGGAAACCATATGGAATTTGAACAAATCGTCATGCAAATTATCGCCAGCAGCGGAGAAGCCAGAAGCTTGTGCCTGAAAGCCGTGCGCATTGCCAGAGAAGGCCGGCTGGAAGAAGCAAGCGAGCTGTTGAAGCAGGCTAAAGAGCAATTGGGAAAAGCGCACAAAGTGCAAACCGGACTGATCCAAGCTGAAGGACGCGGTGAAAAAACGGAGGTCACCATTCTGATGATTCACGCCCAGGACCATTTAATGAATGCTTTGACGGTACGGGAATTGATCGTAGAGCTGATTGAGGAGATTCGACAACGCCAGACGCTTGAACAGAAATTGAAAGGATTGGTGGACTGAATATGAAGAAGATACTGCTCGTGTGCTCATCGGGAATGTCTACAAGCATGCTGGTCGAGAAAATGAAGGAGGCTGCGGCTGCCGAAGGAATCGAGGTCTTCATCGATGCTACAGCAGAGAGTGAGATGGAGAAGTTCACGGATATAGATGTTGTGCTGCTGGGGCCGCAAATAGGACATATGGAAGCCGAGATGAAGCGGACTCTTCCGATTCCGGTCATGACGATTAATATGATGGACTATGGCATGATGGACGGCGAGAAGGTGCTGAAAAGCGCCTTAAGTCTGCTCAATTAAGGGAGGCCCTCTAGTGAGCATGAACTTTGATAAGTTGAAATTATCCGTAATCGGAACTGCAAGCAAAATCAGCAAGAATAAGTACCTGTCGTCCATATCCGAAGCCCTGACCTCCATTATGCCTGTATTGATGCTGGGCTCATTCGCGACCCTGTTTGCCAATCTCAACATAGAGGGCTATCAGAATTTTATCCAGAAGACCGGACTAAAACCGATTTTTCAAATACCGGCAAACGTACTGATTACACTCCTGTCCGTGTATGCCGTATTCTTCGTGGCCTATCGTCTCGTGAGCAACCTCAATCCGAAGGTCGACAATGCCGGGGCTGGTTTGATCAGTTTAATGTCATTCTTCATTCTGACACCGATCACCAAGGTTAATGAAGCCAACGCATTCACCTTTCAATTTCTAGGTGCGCAGGGATTGTTCGTGGCCATTATCGTAGGTCTGATCGTCGGAAAATTATATGTTACGATCGTGGAGAGAAACTGGATCATTAAAATGCCGAAGGGAGTTCCTCCCACCGTAGCCAAAACTTTCGCCAACCTGATTCCGGGTACGGTCATTGTTATCTTGTTTACATTGATCAGTTACTTATCGTCATTAACGGAATTTGGAAGCTTGCATCAGATGATTTATACATTCATTCAGGCGCCGCTGCATAATATCGGCGGAGGCTACTGGTCACTTGTCATTTTTGTATTCGTTGTCCAAATTTTATGGTTCTTTGGTATTCATGGCTTCATGGTGGTCAGCCCAATTTTCTACAGTGTATGGCTGCCTATGGGCCTGGAAAATCTGGAGTCCATCAGCCGCGGTGAAGCGCACCATAATATTTTGAGCGGCGGCTTCTACAACTCCTTTGTGGTGGTCGGCGGCTCCGGAGCAACGCTCGGCTTGGCCATTCTGCTGGCTTTCTTCTCGCGCAGCAAGCGTTACAAGACGCTGGGCAAGCTCGCTTTCCCGGCCTCGATTTTCAGTATTAATGAGCCCATCATCTTTGGCGCGCCGATTGTACTCAACCCGTTCATGCTGATTCCTTTTGTATTCGGGCCGATCATTGTATCCAGCGTAGCTTATTGGTCGATGGCGCTCGGCATTGTTCCCATCGCCAACGGAACTCATTTTCCGGCGGGGACACCTATTATCCTTAATTCATTCGTCAACGGCGGTATCCCGCTGGTTATTTTGCAGTTTGTTTGTATAGCGCTGCAAATTCTAATATACTATCCATTCTTCCGCCTCATTGATAAACGATCTTTGGAGGATGAGAGAAATGCACTGGAGCAGGAGGCAGCACATGGAGCATAGTAAAAAAGGATTTCCGGAAGGTTTTTTGTGGGGAGGAGCCATCGCCGCTTGTCAGGCCGAGGGAGGATTTGGAGAGGATCATAAAGGAATCTCTGTATCGGACATCTCCTTTTACGACCCTGATTCAGACCGCAGGGACTTGTCCAAGCATCTGAATATTACCTCATCCGTTATTGAAAAAGCCCTGCGTGAGACGGGCACGAAGGGGTACCCCAAACGGGAAGGAATCGATTTCTATCATCGCTACGAAGAGGATATCCGCTTATGCGCCGAGATGGGGTTCAAGGTATTCAGGTTCTCCATCGCTTGGAGCCGGATCTTCCCCAAAGGAGATGAGCTTCTTCCCAATGAAAAGGGACTTGAATTCTATGACCGGGTACTTACTGAACTTGAAAAATACAATATTGAACCCTTGGTCACCCTTTCTCATTTCGAAATGCCTTTGCACATCGTGAATGAATACGGCGGCTGGAAGAACCGTAAGGTCATTGAAATGTTTATCCGTTTCGCCGAGCTTTTGTTCCGACGCTATAAGGACCGGGTCCGCTACTGGATCACATTCAACGAGATCAATGCAGGCCGCTTCTCCACCTTTAAATCAACCGGACTGGTTGAGGATCGCTCCGAGCATTACCTTCAGGATTGCTATCAGGCGATACATCATCAGTTTGTGGCCAGTGCCTTGGCGGTCGAGAAGTGCCGTCGGTTTGCGCCGAACAGCCAAATCGGATGTATGATTGCCAGACTGACTACTTATCCGGCCACCTGTCATCCGGATGATGTCTTGCAGGCTATGCTGGATGATCAGTATCATAATTTCTTTTACATGGATGTCCAGGCGCGTGGAGCTTATCCTGCCTATATGAATCGTTTTTTTGAAGACAACGGGATTGAGATTGTCATGGAGCCAGGGGATACCGAGATTCTTCAGAACAACATCATCGACTTCATCAGCTTCAGCTACTACGTATCCGCCATAACCAGTAACAGTAAAGAGAGACTGGCCCAGCTGGATGAAACGGAGGGGAACCTGACGAGGGGGATACGTAATCCGTATCTGGTAGCATCGGACTGGGGCTGGCAGATTGACCCCGTAGGCATCCGCTATTCCTTGAATACCATTTTTGACCGATATCAGAAGCCGCTTTTTATTGTAGAAAACGGACTGGGGGCGGAAGACAAGCTGGAGGACAATAAGATTCACGATCACTATCGAATCAGCTACCTGCGTGAGCATATTGCCCAAATGAAAGAAGCGATTAGGGATGGAGTCGAGTTAATAGGCTACACCCCGTGGTCTGCCATAGATATTGTGTCTTCCGGAACCTCTGAGATGTCCAAACGCTATGGATTCATTTATGTAGATAAAGACGATCAGGGTAATGGGACGCAAAAAAGGTATAAAAAAGACAGCTTCTACTGGTACAAGCAGGTGATCGCCTCCAACGGCGCTGACCTTTAGTACACTTGCTGAAAATCAGCTTGAAGGCAAAAACTCACCTGCCTGCTAAAATAATTTAATCAGAAGGCTGTCCCAATAATGGACAGCCCCTTATTATTATCCCGTTTATAAACCTTCGGCATTTTTTACGGCGTGTTCCCAGCTGGGAAAATAAAACAAAGCGTTGCGCATCAACTCCGGATCATGTTGCTTGATCTGCTTTTTACTTAGCGAACTGCCTTCCGTTTGCAATTGCTTGATTCTGCGGACAACCTCATCAGCTCCAAGAGTAGCATCCATTAGCTTTGCTCCTTCCGTATAGAGTTGTCTCTATTATTGCTAATATTTACCTGAATATACCTGCAGCCGGCAAGTGTCGTCGATCCTTCAAACGCCGGGCCAAGGGCTGTATGGTATAATTTAAGCAGATCGTTCTTAAGGGGGACCCTATGAAAGCCCGAGATGATAAGCAAAAACCTATCATTAAAGAGCAGCCTGCCACCTACGACGATTATGCCCGGCTGCCCGACGACGGTAAGCGCTATGAGTTGGCGGACGGTGTACTGGAGCTGATGACGCCTGCGCCGACGCCCAAACACCAAGTGATAAGCTCGCAAATTCACCATTTACTGATGAACAGCTGCCAGCAAGAATATATCATTTTCGCCTCTCCCGTCGATCTCATTTTGTCTCAAACGGAGGTCCGTCAGCCGGATTTGGTCATGGTGCACCGCAGCAGGATCGAAATTATCACCCGCCGGGGAATCGAAGGGATTCCCGATCTGGTCGCGGAAATCCTCTCGCCCCATTCCGTCAAACGGGACAAGCACAGCAAGCTGAAAGCGTACGCCGCCTATCAAATTCCGGAGTATTGGATCATCGATCCGGCCCACGAGTCGCTGGAGCAGTATGTGCTGAAGGACGGCAAATACGAGCTGCTGGAAGTGTTTGACCGCGAGGAGACGGTCCGGTCGGAGCGTCTTCCCTGTGTCTCATTTACGATGGGACAGGTCGTTGACGCAGCCGAAGGGCTGCCGGGGTGAAGAGAAGACCGGCAAAGTGGCGGCACCGGATGGCATGTTGGCCGTCTGGCGCCGCCGTCATTTTTATAGATATCAGATTCTAACGGTTGCCATGGCGCTTATTTCACTTAATCCCGGCTATTTTCACCTGGATTAAGGCAAATAACGGCGCCTGCAACCGTTAGAATTTTGAAAAGGTCTTTTTTCGTAGAATAGCCGCTGCTACAACCGTTAGATTTCCAAAGGGCGATAGCATCGCTCGAAAACTTAACGCCCCCCCCCATCCCCCCTACATTACCTCGCCAATCCAAACGTAAGAGTATGTGCCAAACGTAGGAATCTAGGTAAGATACAGGCTCAATCCGCATCTTTTGTAGTATTATTTTACCATTTTTAGAATTTTTATAGTTTTATCTGTAGATTTATGGTTAAATATTTATAAAATTCCATAATTTAATAGAAAGGCGTGATCGTCATGGCATTCGTATCCTGCTCTGAAGATGCTAATCGTATCAGCGGATTATGGGAATTGGACCATGCGGAGGACCTGTTCAGGGATAAGCTGCTGAACCGGACCGAAACGGCCGCCGATGCCGTTCAGGAAACGCTGCGGCTCGATGTAGACGGCCCTTATCCGCAAATGGCCGCCAGCGGCGCCTGGAAACACCCGCAATTGTACCTCCACTGGACCGCTAAATTAGCCGCGATTGGCCCGTCTGCCTGGGAAGGGCAAATCATTTTCAAAGACGGGGATACTTCGCAGTTTCCGTACACGACCGTCAACATCGCGCTGGAGGCAGCGCCCTCCAACCTCTTACAAGTGATTTTTTCCAACGGCAGTTCTTTTACGCATACTTCGTATTACCGCTGGGCTTCTCCCTATTTCCATCCCGTTCAGTTCGAATTTGACAGTGAAGCTGGAGTAACTCCTGTTCTGGCTATCGACACGCATGCGCACCCCAACCATCCCGCCACTTTACCGAATGAACAGCTAACGATTGAAAATGTATTCCGCCGCGCCGGCTTCGACGTGAGTATATCCGCGGGCGCAAACTCGATCCCGATCTCCGAAGCGGGGCTGGATGTGCGCTGGAGCGACGCGGAGATGCATGACGCCATGCAAAGGCATTGGTCGCAATTTGCCAATGAGCCGAAATGGGCCTTGTGGGTGTTTTTCGCTTCCCTGTATGAAGAAGGGGCTTCCGTGGGCGGAATTATGTTTGACAGCATCGGCCCGCAGCACCGCCAGGGAACGGCGATTTTCAATCGGTCGTTCATCAGCGTCCCCGCAGAAGGCGAAAGCCATCCGGAGGCATGGGTGGAACGGATGAAGTTTTGGACCGCCTGCCATGAGATGGGGCACGGGTTCAATCTCGCCCATTCCTGGCAAAAAGCGCTTGGCGAGCCGTGGATTCCTTTACGTAACGAAGGGGAAGCGCGCAGCTTCATGAACTATCCTTACAGTGTACGGGGGGGCGAAACCGCCTTTTTCGCCAACTTTGAATACCGGTTCTCCGATAACGAGCTGTTGTTCATGCGCCATGCCCCGGAGCGTTTTGTGCAAATGGGCAACGCCGAATGGTTCGACCACCACGGGTTCGAGCAACACCGGCTGCTGGCCAAGCCGACCTTCGAGCTGTTGCTGCGGGCCAATCGTGAAACTTTACGCTTTGAATTTATGGAGCCCGTCGTGCTCGAGCTCAAATTGACCAACCGGACTTCCGAACCGCAAATCATCGACCGGCATATATTGACCGACCTGGACCACATGACCATCATCGTAAAAAAACAAGGGAAAACCGCGCGCAAAATATCGCCTTTTGTCCATTATCTTCAGAAGCCGGAGCATGAAGTGCTGGCCGCGGGACAATCGGTATACAACTCGTTATTTATCGCGGTGGGGAAAAACGGCTGGGAGGTGTCCGAGCCCGGGGATTATACGATTCAGGTAGCGTTGCATTGCAAACACGAGGATATCGTGTCCAATCCATTAACGGTGCGCGTGGAGCCGCCTATGGACCGGACGGAGGAATTTTTGGCACAGGATTTCTTTACGGAAGCGACGGCCAAAACCATTTATTTCGACGGGACAAAATATGCGGAAAACAGCAACGGCGTGCTGGAAGCGATCACGGAACGGCTGCCCCATCGCAAAGTGGCCATACATGCGCAGGTGGCGTTGGCCATGCCGATGACCAAGCCTTACAAGCTGCTGGGCCAAGACGGGCGGATTCACATCATCCCTCCCGCAGTCGAACAAGCCCGCAAAACGCTAGCCCCCAGCCTGCTGGAGAACAGCCACCTTGCCGCCAATACGCTTGGGCATATCGATTACCGGCATTATATGGACCGTCTCTCCGAATCCGTTGCCACCCGGGCCGGCGATCCCCAAGCCGCTGCCGAAATCCAAAGCAAGCTGCTGCAAACTCTGGCGGATCGCCAGGTGCGGCAAGACGTGCTGGCCGACATTAAAGACAAGGAAGAAGATTACCGGAGCATGCGCGTTTAGGAAGAAAAAACGGCAAACGTTGAGGCAGTTGAAAAACTCAAGCGGAAACATAAGGACAAAAAATGTCGCTAATTCGACGGGATCACCCATTTTGAGAGAAATAAAGGAAATTTATGTCGCTATATGCTTGAATCACAGGGCGATGGCCAACTTTTGCTCCGCTCCTTGGAAAATAAGGACATATAATTCCGCTAATAGGATGAACATGCTCGATTCCGGAAAATAAGACCATGAAGTTCCGCTATTTTTTAGGAGGAGATACTCACCCGCCTCGCGGATCGCGTTATTAGCAGATCGTTCTACTAGTGTCCTTACGCCTCGGCCCTCCCGTTTTCCTGATGGAAACTGCGGGAGGGTTTTTTCGTGCGATTTTTAACCAATCCACCCTTTGATCAAAAACCAAACCACCGGCACAAGCAACGACGGCAGCATATTCAGTGTTTTACTCTCCTTGATTTTAAGAATCGACAGCCCCGAGCTGGCGATCAGGACGCCACCCACGATCGAAATTTCCGTCAGCAGGTCGGCCGTCAGGAAGGGGGCCAAGTAATCGGCGCTCATGTAGATGGCTCCCTGCCAGAGAAACAACACCACCGCCGTCAAAATAATGCCGATGCCATAGGTGGAGGCCAGCACCATCGAGGTGACCAGATCCAGAGTGGCGTTCATGAACAAATAAGTGTGGTCGCCGCGGATGGCGCTTTCGATCGGCCCCAGAATCGACAGCGTCCCGATGCAGAACAGTAAAATCCCCGTGGATAACCCTTGTCCCAAATTCGAGGTTGAAAAGCGGCCAACCAGCTTTTGAAACCTGCCGTCGATATCAAGCGCGGTGCCGATCAGGCTGCCGACGGCCAAGCTGATGATAAACAATACCGGGAACGCACTGTTTTTCATGTTGGTGACTACGGCATTGATGCCAAGCACGGTCGCGGCAAAACCGATGGCCGTAAACAGCGCGGCCTGGTATTTTTCGTTCAAGCCTTTTTTGAAAATGCTGCCGATGAGGCTTCCGGCGATAATCGCCCCAACGTTAACGAGTGTACCAATCATATGAATTCCTGGCTCCTGTCCGCGGGTAAGTCATAATCCTAGTCCATGATAACGTATTGCTGGCGGTTTATAAACCCTAACTTTGCTTTCCTCCGGGGCACGGCCGCTCCGAAGAACGGGGTTGACTTTGACACTAGTGTCAAACTTTAAAATAAGGTCGATCACGAAAGAGGAGGTTGGAATCATGGAAATCAAGCAAAGCGGCCAGCCGCAAAATCAACCAACAACAGGGGCTGCGGGAAGCGTGCAAAGCCCCGCCCCGGTGACAGTCCTCGGTCTGGGTCCGATGGGCCAGGCGCTGGCCGGCGCTTTTCTGAAAAACGGCCATCCCACTACGGTGTGGAACCGCTCGCCGGAAAAGGCTCGGCAGCTCGTGGAGCAAGGGGCCGTCCTTGCCGGTACGGCCGGCGAAGCGGTCCTCGCCAGTCCGCTAACGATCATCTGCGTGTTGGACTACAATGCCGTGGAGAGCATACTCGGTCCGCTTGGGGATGAGCTTGGCGGACGGACCATCGTCAATCTTACGGCGGACACGCCGGAAAAGGCCCGCAGCATGGCGGCATGGGCTTCCCGGCACCGCATCGCCTATCTGGACGGGGCAATTATGACTCCGACCCCAACGATCGGAACCCCCTCCGCCGTTTTTCTGTACAGCGGACCGGAAGCCGTTTATCAAGCCGCATCCCCGTCCCTGGCCAGCTTGGGCGGCACCGCCAGTTTTCTCGGCGAAGATCCGGGGCGGGCGGCCGCGTACGATGTCGCCCTGCTTGATCTTTTCTGGACATCGATGAGCGGTTATACGCACGCCCTGGCCCTGGCCACAAGCGAAAACATTGCAGCTAAAGACTTCGCCAAGTTTGCGCTCGGGATCGCAGCGATCCTGCCCGGTCTTATCGAGGAGTGGGCGGACCATGTTGAGGCGGAGCATTATCCCGGTCACGCCTCCAATATCATCTCCGCCGCGGCCGGTATGGAGCATATCATCGACGCGTCCCGGAATCGCGGCATCGACGCCAGCGTACTCAGCGCCGCTAGGGCCACGGCTCAGCGGGCCATCGATAAAGGACACGGCGCGGACAGCTTCTCGCGGCTGACACAGGTGTTTAAGCATCCGTCCGTATAAAGCCCGATTCAGCTTGCAATGATCACCATTCATATAAATGGAGGAACTACCGATGAATCCTGCGATTTCCAACCCAGCAAGCCATAATCCCGCCGACTCCCCGGTTACCGTGTTAGGTCTGGGCAACATGGGCTTGCCGAAGCCGCTCTTTGAGGCGCATCAACCGATGCTGAAAGTATTGGGCGGCCAAGCCGCTTACCTCAGCCCCGATCACGGCGTGCCGCTGCTTTACGATTTGGCGCTGCTGACCATGCTTTACGGGGCATGGTACAGCTACTTCCACGCACAAGCTCTGCTAAGAACGGCCGACATCTCCGCTACGGAGTTTTTGCCTTATGCGGAAGATTGGCTGAAGCATTTGATCGTCCCGCTGCTCTCCGATCCGGATGCGGCGGCCGCGCTGGACCGGGGAGACCATGCGACCGATGTATCCAACATGAACGTCAACAAACAAGCGTTGGATCATATCGTGCAGTTCAGCCAAAACACGGGGATTCCCGCCGACTGGCTGCTGCCGATTCAAGCGTTGGCTGCCCGCAAGGTAGCCGAAGGTTACGGCCAGGATGCCTTTACCCGGGTTTATGAGGCGATCCGGGGTTAAGCAGTCCGAAAAAAAGCGCGAGCAGAGGGCGATAGAGCCCCCTTAGCTCGCGCTTCCGTTTTTACCCTAATATGCGCCAGGCTCCTGGCGTTAGTTCGCCGCTTCGACGAGAGGCGTTTTTGCGGAAACCCGCCGTTCCTTCATTTGCTCGATCTGCCGCCCCAGCCTTAGCTTTACCGTTTCCAACTCGTTTATCTGCTTATCGACCTGGTCGATTTTTTCCTGATACAGATCCAGCATTTCCTGACAGAAGGAGTATTCCACAGGGCCCGCATCCTCGCAGCCCAGGATGTTCTCGATTTGCTCAGTGGTCAGACCCAAACCAAGATAAAGCTGAATGATGCGGATCCGCTCAACGGCGGATTCGTCGAACTCCCGGTAGCCATTATCAAGGCGCACCGCCTTAATGATGTTCTTTTTCTCATAATGACGGATGGATCTTGCGCTTACACCGGTTTTTTGGGACAACTCGCTGATCTTCATGACCTGCCCTCCTCCTTTGCTCCATTGCTACGACATATTGTAACGCCGGAAGCCTCGCGGGTCCATAACGGGCGAAAAGACGAAAAATCACAGGCATGCATGCCTGTGATTCCTTCGTTTAGCGTGGGCAAAAACATCATTAAATTATATTATTTTGCGAATGTATTATGTACTGGATCGAAAGCTTTTGGATTCGGTCCGTATTTGTTATCGCCCGCCTCGCTGTCAAGGCAATAAAATACGAGTAAAATGATACCACCGACAAAAGGAATCAATCCGAGCAAAATCATCCATCCGCTTTTTCCGATATCATGCAGTCTGCGGACTCCAACCGCCAAAGAAGGCAGCAGGACCGCCAGCATGTAAATGTAACTTAAAATCGTACCCACACTAATATCAATGAGTCCTCCCACAAAACCAAGAATGAACGATACGATCACATTGAACAGAGCAAACATCCAAAATTCTGTGCGCCGCGCTCTCCCTTGAAACCCTACGTAGTTTTTCAGTACCTTCAAATACCATTGCATGTAAAACTCCACCTCTTCTTAAATTGATTGTTAGCCTTTGCCCTCCTGCTTTAGAATATATCGGAATTATTTCAGGAATATTAATAAAATTCTTATTAAATCAGCAAAAAAGTCCTGGTGTCTTGTCCGACACCCGGACTTTTAGTACCTTAGTACCATTTCCCCTTATTTTCCTCCATGACATGCTCTCCACACACTTATCAAACATATTTTTTGCTGCTATGATTATATACAGCGAATATAGATAAATAAAATGAATGTTTATGATGACTTGCATTTATTTTTTTCATATTAAAGGAGCTACCATGAGTCTGCAAAAATACGAGATTTTGTTGAAGGCGGTTGAAACGGGAAGTCTGACAAAGGTGGGGGAGCAGTTGAATTTAACCCAATCCGCGGTCAGTCACGCGATTTCCAGTTTGGAGCAGGAGCTGGGACTCACCTTGCTCATCCGCAACCGTGCGGGGATCCGCCTCACAAGCAGCGGGGAACGATTGTTTCATTTTTTTCAAGGCATACAGCAGTTGAATGAGAGATTGCACCAAGAGATCGCCTTGATTAAGGGATTGGTGGCGGGCACCGTTAAGCTCGGCGTCTTCTCAAGCGTATCGATCCACTGGCTGCCGGGAATGGTAAAGGCTTTTAACGCTGAATTCCCCCATATTGAAGTAAAGCTGCACGATGGCCATTATCAGGAAATCGAGCAATGGCTCGCCACCGGCCATGTCGACATAGGTTTTGTCAGTTTGCCTACTCTACAGCCGCTTGATGCAACCGAGCTGAAAAAAGACCGGATGTTCTGCGTTCTGCCTCCCGGTCATGCTCTGGCAGACCAATCCGTCATTTCTTTGGATCAAATCATCAATGAGCCTTTTATTATTCCGAGCTCTGGCTGCGACGCGGA
The DNA here is from genome assembly GCF_046567315.2 of Paenibacillus lacisediminis. Lineage (NCBI taxonomy): Bacteria > Bacillati > Bacillota > Bacilli > Caryophanales > Paenibacillaceae > Paenibacillus > Paenibacillus lacisediminis. The sequence goes on from NZ_JBKIAX020000015.1 coordinate 122,602, forward strand.
CGTCCGGCGGATTTTTATGAAGTATAAGGGGCCGCTGAATATCAAATATGAACTGGAAGATGATCATGCCATTATGTCCATGGTCGAGCATGGTCTGGGGATCAGCATTCTCCCGGAAATGATTCTCGCCCATATGACCCATAACCTGTGCCTGCGGCCGTTGGAAGGCGAACATTACCGCACGATTGGACTTGCCGCGATTTCCAGAAACAATCTTTCCCCGGCCGCCGCCAAAATGTTTCAGTTCATAACGGAATGGACACAGTCATCATCTGCTCTGACCTCCAGTGGTGCTTAGGCCGGCAATGAAAGATACGGATTCTTTATTCGCTTGTAGCTGCCGAATCGTATCCGCAATCCCTTTCTCATAGGGGGTACTTGGGATTTCGCCGATGCGGCGCCGGTATTTTTCCCCGCTTAACGTCAGCGGTTCTTCCGTCAAATAAAGCATCTCCACAATTTCTTTCATAGGCTTTTCAAATAAGCCGAGGAGCGACAGGGTGATTTTCCCTACAGGCCAAATCTTGCCCTTGTAGCCTGCGGCCCGCGATGCGATCGCAACGATTTGTTCGCCGGAAATGACCCCCGGTCCGGGAATGTGCCAGTTTTCCCCGTAGGCGTCGTCGCGGCTGGCCAGTTCAACGATCATGCGCGCCGCATCAGGCAAATAGACATACTCGCGCGGCACCTTCATCGTCCCGATAAATACGCCGTTTTTGCCCGCCGCGATGGCTTCCATCGTCGCATTCAAATACGATTGCTTCGCCGACGGGCCGTAGTAGTCGGGCAGCCTGGCAATCAGAGTATTTTTCCCTCCCCAGCCGTCCCGCATAAACAATTGTTCGTAGGCATGGCGCGCCTGGCCCTTCCGGGTGTGCGGTCTTTTCGGGTGATCTTCGGTGATTGGGTCCTGCGATGCTCTGCGTCCATACGGATAAATGCCGTCGACGAGCACCGTTTTCGCTTGCAGACGCTTCGCCGCTTCCAGCACCGATTCTCCCAGCGGCGGCAGCTTCTCCGCCAATTCGTGATAAGCCACGTTCGCGCTGTTGATGATGGTGTCCACGCCTTCCGCCGCACGGACAATATCGCCTGGGCTAAACACATCCCCCTCTGCCAGCTTTAAATGGGACGGGTTTCCCAATTGTTCCGCCATGGCGCGCAGCTTGTTCATGGACCGGCCGAAAACGACCGTTTCGATGTTTCGTTTCAAGAGCTCTGCCGTGACGGGATTGCCCACACCTCCGGTGGCGCCTAATACGATTGCTTTTTTCATAAAATCGATCCCTCCATTTTAGTGATTGATTGATCAATTACTATTGCAGTTATAAAAGCTATTGTCAGCCAAATTCGCCCATTCATCAATGTTAGTGATTGATCAATCACAAATTAATCTTACCCCGTCTTCCGTCATATCGCAAGCCCTAAATGGAATCACGTTCGCTCTTTCGCTTATCGGAGCCGTCAGAATTCCTTTAGCTCCGGCATGTCTATCGCTACGGAAATGTTGCATAACATGCCCCTTGCCAAAAACAACATCGTCCGCTCCTCCGGATTTTCACTGCCGGTTTCGCGAAACGCATCCAGCACCATTTGCCGGACCTCGCTGAACCCTTGCCGCATCGCGGCCTTAATGGAATCCTCCGGGATCGTCTGGGCCTGCATCTGCAGCATGATTTCATTTTTATAAGAGGCTAAAATATCCTCGTACGCCGCAATCAGTCCGTTTTCCACCTGCTCCGAAGATGCCGTTTCGACGACTTGCCGAAAAGAGCGGATGACCCGGGACCATGAAGCTTCAAGCGCGGCCAGCAGCAAAGCTTCCTTGCTCTTAAAAAAACGAAATACGTAAGGTTGGGATATCTGGGCCCGTTCCGCTACCTGCGCAGTCGTTGCCCGGAAATAACCAATCTCGGAAAACACTTCGATCGCGGCCGAAATAATCTCTTCCTTCCGATTCACTGAGGTTGCGCCGTTTTTTGCCATGCTTTTCCCGCCCTTGGATTAATGTAATTGATCAATCACTAGTTTAAATGAAATATCCCAAGGAAGCAACCACCGGGAATCGTTTGTCACAGGCTAAACTTTTGGTATACTGTAACAAACAACTAGGAATGGGTGTCGCCTCATGAATAATGAAGATCTGATTGCTGTGCTGAAGGCTCTGTCGAATGAGACCCGCCTCAACATCCTTTGCTGGCTGCGGGAACCGGAAAAGCTGGACTGGAAGCTGCCGGACGCCATAAAACAAGAGTTTCCCGGCAGCGTTTGCGTAGGGAACATTCAGGAGAAATCCGGACTGACACAGTCGGTGATCTCCTCGTACCTTGCCTTGATGCAGAAGTCCGGCCTCCTGGAGTCCCGCCGCTATGGCCAATACACGTATTACAGGCTAAATGAAGCGGGGATCGCCGCATTTATGGAAGAGCTCGCCACCAAGCTGCAAACCGGGAGGTAACCCCAAGTTGCTTCGCGGGGTTGCATTTCGATCTATTCATCTATATATTTAGATGTATAGATGTGTGATTTTTACGATTTTATCCTAAATATAGGAGGAGAGAAATATGCCCCAATCTAAAGCTGCAGCCTTGTTCAAGCCTTTTGAAGGGGGGCGCCTGAAGCTGGACAATCGTATCGTTATGGCGCCGATGACCCGATCCTTTGCGCCGGACGGCATTCCCGGACCCAATGTGGCCGGATATTACCGCCGGAGAGCGGAAAATAGCGTTGGCCTGATCATCACCGAAGGCACGCTCATTAACCATCCGGCGGCAGGGGCCGATCATGACGTGCCGCATTTTTACGGAGAAGCGGCGCTGGAGGGCTGGGCCCGCGTCGTTCGCGAAGTGCATGAGGCCGGCGGCAAAATCGCTCCGCAAATCTGGCATACCGGCACCGCCCGCCAGCGCGAGAAATTCCCCGATTCGGACGCCGATCCAATCGGCCCGTCGGGCCTCAGCCTGACCGGTGAGCCGGTATCGGAACCGCTGACGGTCAGCGAGATCAAAGGGCTCGTTCAGGCCTATGCCCAGGCTGCGGCTGACGCGAAACGCATCGGTTTCGACGCGGTAGAGCTCCATGGTGCGCACGGCTACTTGATCGACCAGTTTTTCTGGGAAGTGACCAATAAACGCACGGATGAATACGGCGGCGACCTGGTGGGCCGCACCCGCTTCGCCGTGGAAGTTATTGAAGCGGTACGGGCCGCGGTTGGCCCCGACTTCCCGATCATCTTCCGCTTCTCGCAATGGAAGGCAGTCGATTACAGCGCCAAGCTGGCGGCAACGCCGGAGGAGCTGGAGCGCTTCCTTGCGCCGCTGTCCGCGGCTGGCGTCGATATCTTCCATGCCTCGACGCGCCGCTTCTGGGAGCCGGAGTTTGCGGGCTCAGACCTCAACCTGGCGGGCTGGACGCGCAAGCTCACCGGCAAGCCGGCGATCACGGTCGGCTCCGTTGGCCTGAACTCCGAGTTCACCAGCTTGTTCGAGTCCGGCAAAGGCGGCGAAACCGCCAGCATCGACAACTTGATCGAACGCCTGGAACGCGAAGAGTTCGACCTCGTCGCCGTCGGCCGCGCCCTGCTGACTGATCCGGCCTGGGCGGCCAAGATCAGAGACGGCCGCACCGACGAACTGCAACCGTTCACCCGCGAGTCGCTCGCCACGCTGAGCTGATTTTCGCTGAGCCACCGGACTGTAGGAGTCCGCTCAACTTCCAAGACCTTTTCGGACCAGAGCCGAAAAGGTCTTTTTGCGTAAGAAAAACGTATATCGACGTACATTCTAGGGTGACGGGACCGCAATTAGTGGAGTTTTTCCCACATTTATTCTCGTAACGGACCGTAACGACGCTAATCGCTCATTTCCCGGGTATTTCCTGACCTAACGGACACAGATGACGCTACTCAGCTCCAAATGGGGCTATTTTTGCAGATTTACCGGGAATAAGGTCGCCACTGTCCCTTAAAATTCGGAACCCCCTGTTTTTGACCAATTAGGGGCTCTGCGGTCCGTTAGCATTCACCGTTTTGCGGCTCACACCCACCTGCACTCAACCTCTGGCGCCTCGTGAAGCCCTCACTTTCAGCTTCCTTTCAATGTGTTCCTCTTATCACTATTTCCGCTTGACTTAAGGTCACCTTTAATCTATATTTAAGGTGACCCTAATAAGGAGGTGAACTTTTGGGCAATAAAAAAATGGGTCGGCCTACAGATAACCCAAAGCCTTACAGAATGGCAGTCAAATATGACGAAGAATGCAAAGAAATTTTAGAAGCGTATTGCAAGCAGGAAAATGTTAATAAAATGGAAGCTGCCAGACGAGGTATTAAGAAACTGAAGGACGACCTCAAAAAATAATAGGAAGCGGCGCGCTCTCACTAAAGACAACGCCACTTCCCTCCTGCAACCGCCTAAAAGGCAGACTGCATAAATATCCTATCATGTGCGGACTTTTCCTTCAAGGAGTTGCAAATAAGACTTGAAAGGATTGAGTACATAACCGTATTTACCGGCTTGATCAGGTACTGGAACGTAACCACATCGAAGCTCTCCAGCATATACTCGGCATAGCTCGTCAGAAACACGACCTGTTCGCTGTGCAGCTTCATCTCCCTCAACTTCCGCGCCGTCTGGATGCCGTTCAATCCGTTCATTTCAATATCAAGAATAAGGATGGAAAAGGCTCGCCATCTTTTTCGTAGTGCTCAATCAATGCTTCGCCCGCTTGGAACAAAGCGACCTCGAAGTCGATTCCGGTCTTGACGGATAAAGCAAGCAGCATCCGCTTGACCTGCTGCCTTTGCTCCTCTTCGTCGTCGCAGATTGCGATCCGGTACATGAAAACCGCCTCCCCCGCCTAACTGATTTTCTCCAGGTGAAGCAGGGGATACGGCCGGCCCGAACCGTCCAATTCCGAGCGTCCGGTCCGGACAAACCCCAGCCGCTTGTAAAATGCGTAGGCCCCGTCGTTCTGCTCGTTTACATCGACCCGCAGATGGCTGCCTTTTATTTTTTCGGCGTGTTGGATCAAACGTCTGCCCGTTCCTTTTCCATGACCATTCGGATCCACAAACAGCATCTCGATTTTCGTTCCGTCTAGCCCGATAAACCCAATAGGTTCCATGCTTTCGGCTAATTCAACCCAAATCTCAACTTCCTTTAAGGCCCCGTTTTGAACCATTTGCCGGTAAAATTCAAGATCTTGCCCGGCCAAAAATTTGTGTGTATGTACTACGGCTTGATACCAAATCTCTACTAATTGATCGTGATATTTTTCCTGATAAGGAACAATGAGATTAGACAATTCTCTACCCCGCCTTTCTTTATGCTATTACTAGTTTAAAAGGGATGGTTAACAAAAGAAAGGCCGGTTCTTTTACAAAAAGCCGGTGGTAAGCTCCCGGAGCCTGATGATTACATCGCTCCTGATTGGAAATATCCAATTGAATGGGAAATGAAGCAGAACGTAAGTAGTTAGATTGGATATTTCCAATAGACTAGGCTCAGCAGGCCTGAAACGGGGCGTTTGTGCGAAATCTATTGGATTTTTCCAATGTGGGGTGGAGCGGGTTTAAACATCGCTTCCTTCACGGCATATCGGCATAATAAATAAATCATGATTGGAGCGCCAACAGTAGAAACGATAAATTTCCATGGAAGTTCATAAGGTGTTATTATTGTGCGGTTAACTACACCGATGACTACCATTAGATTAGCGCCGAGAATAACTGAAATCGGAAGTACCCAACGATCATCTTTGCTTACCCATCGCCGTACCAAAAGCGGCACCAGTGTCCCTACAAAGGCAATTGCACCAAAAGCTAAAGCCACGCCTGCCGACAATTCAATGATTACGATTACCGATAGAATCTTGATCTGTTTTTTCCCAAGCTCCGTAGCGGGCCGGGCGAATACAATCGTAAAAGCGCCGATAAGGCCAATTGCCAACCAAGGAATAAGCCAATTCATCAGAGACCAGCCTATACCTGACGCTGGAGCATACCATAGTGAAATAAAATTATCGGTATTCTGTATAATTAGCCTTACACTAACTTCAATAATCAATAGTATTAACATGCCCGCAAACATACTTCGTATCGCCATGCTGCCTCTTTTCACTCTCGCAGCGAGAAACCACACAATTCCGCTTGTCACAATTGAACCTATTATCGAAGCCACAAAATGATGAAAAACAGAAAAATCGGATAAATAATGTGCTGCTAAGCTTAGAACAAATGCCCCGCCTCCTGTCATTCCCATCGTTCCCGGGTCCGGCAGCGGATGCCGCATTGCGCGCTGTAGAATGATACCTGACGCGGCTAACCCCATCCCCCCAAAAACGGCAGCGAGGACGTTAGGAAACCTCATTTCATAAATTACTTGATAAGCGGCGCTTTCACCAGGATTTTGAAGAGCATCCCATACATCCTTTGGGGAAGCCGAAATCGCCCCACGGGTCATGGACCAAGCTGACGTCAACAACAAAATTATTATTAAAATAATTAACAAGAGCAAATGTCTATGATGTCTATGATCCGCACGTATATCTCCCTCATAAGTAATTTGAGCGTCCTTTGTCAAAATGTTACCTCTCTCTCCGTTTATTTTCTAAGGTACTATGTAATAATTTCTTTGCCCTAGGCAATTTTCCCTCCCCAAATAAGGCTCAGCCAAGAAAACACCCTTGACTGCAAGGCCAGTCGGCCAATCCAATTTGTTTGAAGTTAACGCTAACGGTTGTAATCGCGCCTAATTAGCCGAAAAGACGGGAATTCAATTTCTAACGGTTGCAGGCGAGCTTATTTGGTGAAAAGGGCTGCGAATTCACAGAAAAAGGGCAAAATAAGCTCTACCACAACCGTTAAATTTGGTTATCCCTCCATTTTGCTGAAATAGCGGCGATTGCAACCGTTAGAATGACGGCCTCGCTTGAAGGAACTACGCCTTATTCCCTTGAAAAGAAAGGGCGTGTCTGGATTGATCTCCACAGGCGACCGAGGTCATTAAAGACAAAGCGCATGCCGACATCGGCATACGCTTTTTAAGGCTGCGACAAGTTTTTTTATTCCTCTTTGGCACTTTCCGCATATTTTTTGAAATTGTCCAAAATCGCTTGCCACCCGGCTTGCTGCATCTCGATGGCGTTGGTCTCCTCCGCTTCGAACGATTCGGTGATTTTCGTGTCGCCCCCTTGGCGAATAAAATCGATCTTCACTTTTCTGCCGTCGCCAAGCGTATAGGAAATGCTCTCGTTGATATTCACCTCATCGTATACTCCGCCGAAATCAAATCCAAAGCTGCCGTCTTTAGCTTCCATTCTCGAAACAAATTTACCGCCGGCTCTCAGATCATTCTCCGCGTATGGCGTATGCCAGTCTTCGGAAGCCTGATTCCACTTCGTAATATGCGTTGGTTCCGTCCAATACTTCCACACGCTTTCGACAGGGGCATGAACGATTGCTTCCACGGTGATCATTACCGGATTACCATTTCCCATGACATAACCTCCATTTTTGAATATATTATACTCAAGTATTACCACCCGTCATTCATTGCGAAACCTCGCGGAACGTTTTTACTCACGCCTATTTTAGCATGTACGCGGAAGCCGGATTTCTTACGGATTGCTATTTGTTCTCCATTACAAACAAAACCACCTGCAATTCATATTGAAGTTATGAATTACAGGTGGTTTTCTATTAATTAGCCATAAGACTCCCAATGTTGTTCTTATGAATATCTTCCGTTCCGGCATCCAGTGCAGTCTTGTAATAGAAGCATTTATGTTCGATAACGGCCATCGTTTTTTTAAGTTCTTCCATCTGCGCTTCTACAGCAGCTTTTCGTTCCAGGAACATGTCATATCTTTGTTGCAAGGTGGCGTCCCCTTCAGAACACCAGTCAATAAAATTTTTAATTTCCTTGATCGGCATCCCTGTGGACTTAAGACATTCTATTATTTTCAAAGCGTCGATATCGGATTCTTTAAACAAACGTGTTCCGCCGGCTGTCCGTTCTACAAAAGGGATAAGTCCCTCTTTGTCATAATAACGCAAGGTATATGGCGTTAGATTCAGTTCTTTGGCAACTTCGCTGATCGAATACGTCTTCAACATGAATCTTCCTTTCCTTAAAATATAGACCTCGAGCTAACTCTAATATATAAAATAATTATACCATAAAATCGTCACTTGACCTAGAGTTAACTCTAAGGAGTAAAATTTTCTTTGTAAGAGATTGTAAAAAATAACGATAGGAGGATTTATGAATGATTACTGCTAAAGCACGCGCTGTCGATGGTCCGGACAAACCGTTTCGAGAGGCTGAAATTAAAAGACGCGATCTTGATTCACAAGATGTTCTAATTGAGATTAAATATGCAGGAATATGCCATTCCGACATCCATACGGCTCACGGTGAATGGGGACCTGTAAACTATCCGCTCGTACCTGGACACGAAATTGCGGGAATTGTCACGGCTGTAGGACCTAATGTCACAAAATACAAGGTCGGTGACCGGGTTGGGGTAGGATGTATGGTCGACTCCTGTGGGGAATGTGAGAACTGCCGAAAAGGAGAAGAACAATACTGCCTAAATGGGAATGTCCCAACCTACGCGGGTGTGGACAAATACGGCGAACCGACTCAAGGCGGCTACTCTACCCATATTGTCGTAACTGAGGACTTCGTTGTCAGAATTCCCGACAGCATTGAGCTTGATGTCGCAGCACCATTACTTTGTGCAGGTATTACGACATATTCTCCGCTAAATCATTGGGGAGCTGGCCCGGGTAAAAAAGTAGCAGTTGTCGGCATGGGCGGTCTTGGTCATATGGCTGTCCAAATTGCACATGCCATGGGTGCCGAGGTCACCGTCCTGTCCCAAACGTTAAATAAAAAAGACGATGGCTTGCAATTGGGCGCAGAGCACTACTATGCCACAAGCGATCCGGAAACATTCGAGAAACTGGCCGGGCAATTTGATTTGATTATAAACACGGTAAGCGCCAGCATCAATTTGGATGCTTATTTCGGACTGCTTACGCTTGACGGAACTTTGGTGAACGTCGGTGCCCCTGGAGAGCCGTTGTCCCTAAATGTAATGTCCCTCATCGGTCACCGCCGTTCATTTGCAGGGTCCATGATTGGAGGCATTCGTGAGACTCAGGAGATGTTGGATTTCTGTGCCAAACACAATATTGTTCCTAAGATCGAAGTGATCTCGGCCGATCAAATTGACGAAGCCTACAAACGAGTATTAGCTTCAGATGTGAAATATCGATTCGTAATTGACATCAGCACAATGTAAGTTGTGTAAATAGCCGCCTCTTATCTGACTAAAAAGCTTGATAACTTTGAAACGCATTGTCTGCGACAGTGCGTTTTTTTACTTCGTTCAAGTTGCAGAAAGTTTCAATTTTCATATATTTACAGAATTTGGTACGTGTGCTATATTTACTATAAATCGCCGCCATGAGTTGATAGATTTCGCGATTATTTCTCATATTTTACATGGAAAGGAATGATAATTATGAAAAATTTGTTGAAAAAGGCAAGCACAATGATGCTGGCATTTACTCTGCTGCTTGGATTGTTTGGATCGATGGCAGCGCCCGTTCATGCAGACACCGCACTTTTCACGATTGAAGGCGAAGATGCTCAGCTCAGCTCCGATCTTCAAGTGGCGACTGAAATTTACGGACAACCTAAGCCCGGATTCTCGGGAAGCGGGTTTGTCTGGATGCAGAATTCCGGCACAATCACTTTTACTGTGACCGTCCCGGAAACCGGCATGTATGCGATCTCCACCCGCTATATGCAGGAGTTGAGTCCTGATGGCAGGCTTCAATATTTGACCGTTAACGGCGTTACCAAGGGTTCGTATATGCTGCCCTACACGACCGAGTGGTCAAATTTCGATTTTGGCTTTCATAAGCTGAACCAAGGAAGCAACACCATCCAACTGAAGGCCGGTTGGGGATTCGCTTATTTTGACACCTTCACGGTGGATTATGCCGATCTGGATCCCTTGGATGTGCAGCCTGTCCTCACCGATTCCGAGGCTACGTCGGAAACACAGACTTTGATGAATTATTTAACGGAGGTTTACGGCAAGAATATTATCTCCGGCCAGCAGGAGATTTACGGAGGCGGGAATAACGGCGATTCTGAGTTGGAGTTTAATTGGATTTACAATTTAACCGGAAAGTATCCGGCCATCCGCGGCTTCGATTTAATGAACTATAATCCGCTCTACGGTTGGGAAGACGGCACAACCGAGCGGATGATCGATTGGGTAAATAACCGGGGCGGGATCGCGACAGCTTCCTGGCATATCAATGTGCCCCGAGATTTCAACGCCTATCAGCTCGGGGAGTTTGTGGATTGGAAGAACGCTACCTACAAGCCGACGGAAACCAATTTTAATACAGCCAATGCGGTGGTTCCCGGTACGAAAGAAAATCAATACGTGATGATGACCATTGAGGATTTGGCGGAACAGTTGCAGATTCTGCAGGATAACAATGTGCCGGTTATTTTCCGTCCTTATCATGAGGCGGAGGGCAACGGCGGGTTGAATGGAGAAGGCGCGTGGTTCTGGTGGGCTTCGGCTGGCGCGGATGTATACAAACAGCTGTGGGATCTGCTCTATACCGAACTTACGGAGACGTACGGCTTGCACAATTTGATCTGGACCTACAACAGCTACGTGTATAGCACTTCCCCCGCATGGTATCCCGGCGATGACAAGGTGGATATTGTCGGCTACGATAAATACAATACGATCTACAACCGTTATGACGGTTTGTCCGGCGTACCCAATGAGGATGCCATTACCTCGATTTTCTATCAGCTTGTTGACTTAACCGGCGGCACAAAAATGGTGGCCATGACGGAGAACGACACCGTTCCAAGCGTACAGAATCTGACAGAGGAAAAAGCGGGATGGCTCTACTTCTGCCCCTGGTATGGCGAGCATCTCATGAGTACCGCCTTTAATTATCCGGCCACCCTGAAAACACTTTATCAAAGTGATTATGTAATCACATTGGATGAACTGCCCGATTTAATGGGTGAAAATCCAACCCCAAGCGCGTCGATCACACCTGCAAACATCGAATTTGACAAATATGCGCCGGGTCAAAGCGACAAAGCCATAACCGTGAATTTTAACGGCAATACGTTAACCGCAATCCGGGCAGGCGCCAAAACATTGACCGAGACTCAGGACTATATTTTGAACGAAAGTACACTGCTGTTGAAAAAAGAATTCCTGGCCGGGCTGCCGGTTGGCGAGCATTCGATCATCTTTGATTTTAATCAAGGAAAAGACCCCGTATTAAAAGTCAAAATTGTCGATTCAACACCAAGCGCTGCGATTACGCCCGTGAATGCGACATATGATAAAGCGGAGAATCTAGGGAAGGATATTTCCGTATCCCTTACTTTAAACGGACACCAGCTTACAAACATAACGAATGGAAATTATACTCTTACATCGGGCCAGGATTATACGGAATCAAGCGCTGCTGTTGTTCTGAGCAAGTCCTATCTTTCCGCGCTGCCGTTGGGCCAAAATGCGATAACCTTTCACTTCAGCGGAGGAAATAACGCTGTTCTTACAGTAAATGTAGTGGATAGCAGTACTCCTGTTCCCGCGGGAAACTTGACAATCCAGGCGTTTAACGGCAACACGAGTGCCTCCACCAACGGAATTTCACCCAAATTCAAAGTAGTCAACACCGGTGATTCGGCGATTCAGTTAAGTGATGTTAAACTCCGGTATTACTATACGATTGACGGGGAAAAGGCACAAAATTTCTGGTGCGACTGGGCCAGTATCGGGAGTGCGAATGTAACCAGCAAATTCGTTAAACTGGCAACTCCGGTTGCCGGAGCCGATTATGTTCTGGAAATTGGCTTTACAAGTTCGGCTGGAACGCTTAATCCCGGCCAAAGCGCAGAAATTCAAGCACGTTTCTCCAAAACCGACTGGTCCAATTACAACCAGGCTGACGATTACTCGTTTAAGGCATCCAGCAATCAGTTCGCAAACAATGAACAGGTTACCGGGTATATGAACGATCAGCTTGTATGGGGGATTGAGCCGTAAGGAAGTAAAAAAGGGGTTGGAGCAGGGGTTATACCCTGTTCCAACCCCTTTTTGTTGTGTTAAGAAAGACACTATTGTCAGATGTAAAAAAAACTCTGGGACCAATTTTGTTGATTTTATTTGGTTTGCTGTGGCATGTGATAAACTCGAAAAATAAAATGTTTGGAACCACTAGAAAGTACCGTGAAAAGAAAGTTGGAAACTAATTTATTTTCTTTTAAAAGCTCAATATACACTTTGATTATTCCAACTATGTAGTCTCGAAAAAACGTTGAAACTAAATTTTTTAATAAATCTGATTCCAATGCCTCACTTGCATCACTCCTTGGCAGTTTGTACTTCCGAAGCTAGCTCTTCTCCCAGCCAGGCGCCTTGCCGCACCAACTCGCGCTGAAGTTCACCTACATCCACGCTGCGGCTGTTGCCATCCGCTTCGGCGGCCATCGCTGCGGCCAACCCCGATGCCTGCCCCATTGCAAAACAGTTTGGCATCACGCGAAGCGAGCCTTGAACGACCCGGTCCGCAGAGGCCGCACGTCCGGCTACCCACAGGTTGTCGAGCCCAACCGGCAGCATGCAGCGGTAAGGCACGCCGTGCGACCGGCCGGGCGGCAGATGATGGATATGCATGGCGCCGGAGCTGTGAGCCATATGAATGTCGATGAAATAGGCGTTGCGCGCAATGTCATCGGCGAAGGTAGCCATGTTCATGAAATCCTCTTGGGTCAGCACATAATCGCCGACAATCCGCCGGGTCTCGCGGATGCCGATCTGCTCCCCGGTCGAGATCAGATGCGCCTGCTCGAAGCCCGGAACATAGGCGCGGAAGAAGTCGAGCTGCTGCTTGACCAGCTTGCGGCCTTCCAGAGCGCCGACGGTCAGGTCCTCTGCCTTCGAGCCGTCAATGCCGAAGACATGGCCGAAATTCACGCCTACCAGATAGTCGGCGATCCAGGCCAGACCGGATACCGAATCGCGGCCTGCCGGCAGCTTGCCTTCCGCCTGCGCCTTCTGGACCGCCTGATGAATTTGCTCCGTATCGCCGCTCTCCTCCAGATACTGAAGGAACCGCTGCCGGTCTACATTGGTCAGAAGATAACACATTGTGGCTGCCTGAAGCTCGCCCGCTTCGCCGCCTTTATGGAACGGAGCTCCCGCCATCGCCGCCAGATCGGCATCGCCGGTCGTGTCGATAAACGTCTTTGCCCGGATGAAGCTTCTGCCGGATTTGTTGACCACAACAACCCCGTTTATTTTACTGCCGGCCGCATCCATGACAATTTGGCTGACAAAAGTATGCAGCAGCAGCTTGGCGCCGCTTTCAATTACAGCTTCGTCATACACTCGCTTCAGCACCTCAGGATCGATAGGCACCCAGTCAAGCGCTGCGCCGAAGCGCTCGCGAAAACCGGGCTCGCAGCCTGCCTTCATCCGGTCAAGCAGTTCCAGACCGATGCCGCGGATGATCGCCTTCTCTCCGTCACTGTAAGGACAAAACGCCGGGACAAGGGCAACCGTCCCCATGCCGCCAAGAAATCCCCGCTGCTCAATCAGCAGGGTCTTAGCCCCCGCTCTGGCGGCTGAAATAGCTGCAGCAATACCAGCGGGACCGCCGCCGGCGACCAGCACATCTACATCCTGCGATATGGTCAGCGCCTCTGCGGGCAGATTTATCTTCATTTCGCTCATGGTTCTCCTCCTTTATTAGCTGTTTGTTTATTCATAATACAGAGAAAGTAAAGCCGGGAACGTGTATCCTCATTGCCTGTTAACGTGTAAAGTTTCGACTTCATTTCTCCGTTTCGCTGCAGACGGACATCTGGTTTTTGTATTCGCTGGGGCTCTTGCCGCTGTATTTCTTGAATACTTTGGAAAAATACGCCCGGTCGGAGAAGCCGAGGGTGTACGCCACATTCTCTACCGTTTCGTTCTGCCGGCTCAGCATCGTAATCGCCATATTTATTTTGTACTGGTTGACATAATCGGTGAAATTAACCCCCGCCAGCTTCTTGAAGTATCTGGAGAAATAGCTGGGATTTAAATGCAGATGCTCCGCCATTTCCACGGAGGTGATCATCCGGTCGGCATGCTCGTCGAGAAATTGGTCGACCGCCAGCAGGCGGACATCCTTCCCCTCGGCGGGAGCCGGAGCAAGCGTATGCTGCCGCCACAAATTCCGCAGTTCCCGTTTGGTCAGGCGAACCGCTTCATCAATATGCACAGCCTGCCCGAGCAAGATAAAAAAGCTGCTCTCGGCAACTCCGCCCGATTCAAACACCATCTGACGGACAAAGTCGCCACAGATTTCCTTCACCAGCCGGGGCTCAAGCCGCTCGGAGGCGACATGCTGAATCCACGGATTGACCGCCATATCGATCCACGCGGCATTGCCCTCCTCGAGCGACAGCGACAGTATGGCCCGTTCCTTATCCCATCTCCGTTCCGCCGTTTGCAGAAAAGCAGCCCGGAACCCCACAGCGGTAACTGCTTTATTCTCCTCGTAGAAGCTGTCGTCCCGGCATTCGCTCAGCGTGTTATACACGGTATCGAACTGCTGCAGCAACACGGTCTGCACCGAATAGAACCCCCGTACCTTAATCTTCAAATATTGCTCCGCTTTTTCCCGGACCGATTCCAGGAAATCGATCAAGGGCTGATACGAAGCATCCGGTTCGGCCACATTCCAAATGAGATAGATCCCCATATCTTCGGTCAGGATCGGCGTAATCGCCGTCGGCCCCGCAGATAATTCCACGGCAATATTGTTCACGGCAAAATAAAGCAGCCGCGCATCCCCGTAGCTGTAACGCTCGGTCAGAGAAGCGGCGTCGATATGGATGAAGCCTTGCCGGAAATAGGGCAGTTTCCAGGAGATCCCCAGTCGTTCTCCCATTAAGAGCGTATGGGCCGAGTCACTGCCCGGGGACAACAGTTGCTTCAGGAAGCTCTGCCGCAGCACCTCTTTGTTCCGTTCGACCGCCTGCCGGAACGAATAGCGCTCCAGCAGTTCCTCACGGCTGCGGAAGCGGCTTATCGCCTTGCCCAGACTGGCCTTAAGCTGCTCGGGCGATAGTTCATCCTTGATCAGATAATCATCGGCTTCGAGTTGGAACGCCCGCTTGGAATATTGGAAATCCTCATAACAGGTCAGGAAGATGAGCCGGACCTCCGGTTTGGTGATCCGAAACGCCTCGGCCAGCTCAAGCCCATCCATACCCGGCAGTCCGATATCGATGACCACGAGATCCGGCAGCGTCTCATGGAAGTCCTCCAGCGCCTGGCCGCTACTGGAAGCAGCAGCAACAAGCTGCAGCTCCAGATCCAGCACCCCCAGCAAATGCGCCACATACTCCAGCATCGGTACATCATCATCAATCAACATTACCTTGATCAAGAATAACCGCCTCCTTGCCGCTTGCTATCGGAATGTATAGGGTGAAACTCATGCCGCCTTCCTCGCACGCCGCAGCCGTCAGACGCGCCTGGTAGCCATACAGTACCTGCAGCCTGCGCGCCGTGTTAACCAGGCCTACGCTTTTGTCCTGCTGCCGGGCAGTTTCGTCCTCCATTCCGAGCAGCCGCCGGTTCAGACGGTCAGTCATATCTTGGCTGAGACCCCGGCCATTGTCGCTGATGGTGATCTCAAGCATTTTGCCCTGAAGCGATGTACGTAAGTTAATGACCGGATGCTCTGGACGGGAGGAAAAGCCGTGATAGATCGCATTCTCAATAATCGGCTGCAGCAG
Organism: Paenibacillus lacisediminis; assembly: GCF_046567315.2. NCBI lineage: Bacteria > Bacillati > Bacillota > Bacilli > Caryophanales > Paenibacillaceae > Paenibacillus > Paenibacillus lacisediminis. The sequence continues at coordinate 138,462 of NZ_JBKIAX020000015.1, forward strand.
TAGCCTAGGCAGTTCGATCGACTCCGTTCCCTCCCCCAGCTCATAATTAAACTCAATATTCATACGGTTGCGGATTTGCATCACTTGAACATAGTTTCCCAGCACCTTGCACTCCTCGGCCAGCTTAAGCGGCTCGTCAACATGGACATAGGCGCGAAGCAGTTTCATTAGCGCATTGATCATGTTGCCATGCGGCTCATCACCGGCCAGCAGCAGGCTGACCTTAATCGAATTCAGCGTATTCAGGAGAAAATGCGGCCGGATTTGAGCGGCCAACGCCTGAAGCTCCAGCAGCCGCCTCTCCTCCTGCTCGCCCTCCACCTGCTGCAGCAGCCCGTTGATATCGTCCAGCATCTGGTTGAACGCGGCGGAGAGAACAGCGACCTCGTCTTTGCCCTTCACTGGGATTCGGACATCCCGCTTCCCGCCGACATACTGCTTGACGCTGGAACGCAGCAGGCTGATCGGCTTGTTGATGTGCCCCGCCCAGAGCATGGACAGGATCAAAAACGCCAGAAAAAACAGACCCACCACCGAAAGCGTTACCAAAAATTCCTGATTAATTTGGCTGTCGATAAGACTTCGGGGCATTTCGCCGGAAAGCACCCAGCCGGTCTTCGGAATGGAGACTTTGCTAACCAGCATGTCCCCGGAAGCTTTGGCTTCGCTCCCTCCTTTAACGGCGATAATCTCGCTCGAACGATCGGCGAGGGAGAAGATGATGTCGCGGTTCCCGGTATCCAGCAAGCTGTGAAAATACGATTTCGGGATCCCGATAAACAGCGTTGCCAGCTTCTCATGGTTGCGCGGGTCGATGATAAAGCGGGCAGCATAATAATAGTCAGGAGCCTCGCCTTCCTCACCGGAAGGAAACCACTGCAGTGAAGTCGTCTCCTTCTCGTCAAGTTTGCCGCTTTCCCGTACAAACCGCTCCGAAAGCTCCGAGAACACAGCAGTGGAACTGTCCCCCATAATAATTCGGTTATGCTTGTTGACGATTATCATCTTCAAGTTGGCATCCGTTGACTGCATTGACAAAATATCAGCCATGGAATTCAGCCGGGAATAATGGACATAGGTTTCAAAATCGGCAAAGCTTTCGGCATCCTTCAAATGCCGAAAGCTTTCCAGAATATCCGGATCGTACGTTTGAGAGAAATAAACCGCAGCGAAAGAGATGCTGTCAATCGTCTTCCCGAACTGGTTCGCAATGACCGTGAGCGTTTCCTCATTGGAACGCGCCAGTTTATCGCTTACGTTTTGCTTCACGGAAGAATACGACCAGAAGGTTACGGCGATAAAAGGAAAAAGTATAAGGATCAGGAACGAGAACTGCAGTTTGCGATGGAAAGAAAATCTTCTTAACCATTCCATATGAGACCATCCTTGTCCAAGAGGTATCCATGATTACCCCATTATAATCCCTCACCGCCGCGATTACCCTGACAATATCTACTATTTGTTAGCCTCGACGACTTTCTTTACTTCGTCCGTCATTTCCGCCTTCACTTCATCGAAGCTTCGGTTATCAAGCATATAGCTGGAAAAGCTGTTTTCGACGATCGTTTTCAGTTCAGATCCGTAAGGTACGCTGAAGGTTTCCGGCACTTTGTTCCGCGGGTCGAACAGCGTTTTTGATAAGGATTCAGTGTCGATCAGATTCTCGTTCTCTTTAAAAAATTCATTAATCAGCGCAGCGCCGTCGACACCTTTGTAGGCAGGAATTTCATGCGTATATTTGTAGGACTCATTCGCAATCCATTTTATAAAGTCGTACGCTGCTTGCTTATGCTTCGATTTCGCGCCGATCGCCAAGCCGCCGCCGGAGATATTGGTCATGCCGATTTCTTTCGAATCGACAGCACGCGGGACCGGAGCGTACACCATCTGGAAGTCATGCGGGAATTTCTCCAGTTTCAGGCCGGCTCGTACCACGTAGCTTGGCACTGCCAGCATGCTGGCGTTTCCGGCAAAAAACTGCTGCAGCACATGGTAATTGGAAGCCAGTACGTCCGCATACGGTTCCACGCTCTTGTCTTCCTTTTCCATCGCGCGACGCAATTCAAAGAAATATTTGAAAGAAGGATCATCGAAGATCGGATTAAGGTCGGCACCCAGTTGCGGGTTCGGACGTTCGGTATAAGCAATGATGTTGGCGTATTCGCCCCAAGGGTGAAAGTAGGTTCCATAGTGTCCGTCCATCGTCATCTTCTTGGCATAATCGCGGAAGTCATCCCAGGTCCAGCCCATCTCCGGGAGCTTCAGGCCCGCCTTCTCCAGGTGCTCGCGGTTGAATACGGTCAACCATTGGGTCGAGCTGGCCAAGAGTCCATAAACGCTGTCATCCAGCTTGATTACCTTGTTGTATTCGTCTTCAGGCTTCACGCCATCCTGCTCGAAAAACGAGTTAAGCGGTTCCACAACTCCGCGCGACGCGCGTTCCAGCAATTCCTCTTCGTTGCCGGTCATGAACACATCGACCACCTCGCCGCTCCCGATGAGAATGTCCAGCTTCTTCATGAAGTCCGTACTGTCGCTGTTCTGCACAAGGGAGACATATTCCACCTCTACCTTGTCCTGCGACTCATTGTATGCTTGCACGGCTTGGTAGATCGGTTCATCCGGCTTGCTCGCCTTGAAGGTGTAGAATTTGATTTTCTCCTTGCCCGCCTCTTGTCCGGCCGCCGCCCCGTTCTCTGCAGATGTATTGTTGCCGCTCTTGCTTCCGCATGCGGTAACGGAGAGAATCATGAACAGACAGATCAGCAATATTGATGTTTTCTTCAAAATCAATTCCCCCTTGTAATGGTTGCTGCAGGCTCATTATACTATCTCGTCTTCATCCATACCGTGTACAGAATTGCGGTATGCGCGTAGAAATTTTTGACCTCGGCCGGCACCCCGCTAAGCACCGGCCAAAACCGCGATTAGCCCTTGACCCCGCCGATGGCGATCCCTTCAATAACCTGCTTTTGCAGCGCCAGAAACAGCACGAGCAGCGGGATGATCGCCGCCACGGAGGCCATCATCATGACCGCGATCCTCGTACCGAACTCCTCCTGGAAGAACTGCATGCCGAGCGGAATCGTATATAGTTTCGTCGAGTTCAGCATGATCAGCGGCCCCTGGTAATCGTTCCAGGTCCAGATGAACTTGATAATCCCCACCGTCGCTAGAATCGGCTTGCTCAGCGGAAGCATCAGGCTCCAAAAGATGCGGAAGAACCCGGCGCCATCCAATTCGGCCGCTTCCAGCATATCATTATGGATGCCTACCATGAACTGGCGCAGCAGGAAGGCGAAATAGCTGGAGAATATGCCCATCAGAATCAAAGCGGCGTGGGAGTCGTAAAGCCCCATCTCCTTGATCATGATATAGCGCGGGACAAGCGTGGCCTGCTCCGGGATCATCATGAACGCCAACATCAGGCTGAATACGATTCCCCGGCCCTTGAATTCCAGTTTGGATAAGGCGTAACCGGACATCGAAGCGATGATCACCGTTGCTAGCGTGGAAATCACCGCGATCTTAATCGAGTTCATATAGAACAGGCCGAAGGAAACATCGCCCATCCATACCGTTTTAAAATTTTCGACCAGATTCCAGTCTTTCGGAATCCATTGAATCGGAAACGTCCAGACATCCCGTTCCGTCTTTGCGGCGGCGGACAGCATCCAGAACAGCGGCAGCAGGAACAAAAGGGACAGTACGCCGAAGAGTACAGTCAAAATCAGATTGCTTGCCTTAAATTTTTTCAATAACATCGCATGGGCTCCTTTCACGAAGGTCTAATAATGAACTTTCCGGTTTTGCGTAATCCAGGTAATCGACGTTACGAGCATAATGATCAGGAACAGCACCCACGACATAGCCGAAGCGTACCCCATCTTAAAGCGCTCGAACCCTTCCTCATAGATCTGATACACAATAACCGTACTGGAATAGTTAGGGCCTCCGTTCGTCAGGAACTTAATGATGTCAAACACTTTGAAGGACGAAATCGTGCTGGTAATCGCCAGAAAAAAGGTAGTAGGACCCAGCAGCGGCACGGTGATCCGCCGGAACTGCTGGATACCGTTTGCCCCGTCGATCGTAGCGGCTTCGTACAATTCTTCCGGGATACTCGTCATTCCCGCCAGGAAAATAATCATCTGGTAACCTAGTATCTGCCAGATATAAATAATCATAATCGCGATCAGCGAAAAGCTGGTATCGACCAGCCAATGCGGCGGGCTCAAAATCCCCAGTTGCATCAGCATCTGGTTGAGCGGGCCTTTGGAAGGATGATACAGCGCCTGCCACACGGCCGCAATCGCAACCGTCGAACAAATATAAGGGATAAAGAATGCCACTTTAAAAAACGCCTTGCCGTACAGCTTCTTATGGATCAGCGCCGACAGTATGATGCCGAGCAGCATGGTGAGCGGCACCGTACCGGCTGTAAACAGCACATTGTTCTTCAGCGCCAGGATAAAGTGATTATCCTTAAACAGATTAACGAAGTTGTCCAGCCCGGTAAAATGAATCGCCGACATCCCGCCCACCAGGTTCCATTCCGTGAAACTCAGGAAGAGACTGAACAGCAGCGGGAACACGGAGAGAACACACATGCCGATAACCTCGGGCGCGATAAACAACCACCCGGCCCATTGCTCCCGTCTTTTGCGCGTCCAGTAATTTTTCTTCGGCGCCGCGGCCGTCCTCTGCCCAATGGTTTGTTCACTGCTCACTCGGGTTCACCTCCTGCAACGATGACATCGAAAGAAGAATTAAGCGGGATTTCCCTGCTTTTCAAAGTGTAACTATCCATGAGAGCCTCTCTTTCCCGGCAGCCGCATCTAGCTTCGCCTGCCGTTCTTCTATGAATCTATAGTAGCAAGAGGCTTTGGGGATTACGGTATAGCCTTTCGACTCCTTGGTGTGCAATATTTTGACCTGGCTCGGTTGCTGACGAAGGCAAGAACAAGTTCCACAGCAGGGCAGGCCAAACAGGCCACCCGAAATCGGTTGGCCTGTTTGGAGGGATCGTTTATTCGTAACAGCGGATCTCAAATATGCGAGCATGATCCAGGCCGTTGGTGCCGTCGATATCCACGCGCAGCTTCACGACATGCTCCAGGTTTATCCGGCAGGCGATTTGCCGCTGGTAGTTATTCTGAATTGTTATTACCTGACGGGCTGGAGTCTCGGGATTGGCGAAAAACGCCGTCACTCGGAAATCCTTAACCGTCTCCGGCTGGGGACCCCACTCCATCATTTTCAATACTTCGTCCGAATGGGTCAGGGTCAGTCTGCGGTGCATCCCCGTGTCAAACACGAGCACGATCTCGCTAATCGACACCGGCGTTGTCCACTCCAGCTCGATCCATGGCGCGGGGTCGCCCGGCTCCGACATCCAACGGTGCGTCCCGGGGACGGCCAGCTCCGCTCTGGCGCCGCCCTCTCCATGCATCGACCGGGTATAACCGTCGGTTATGTGGGCAGCTTGGCCTTCCGGCTGTTCGGAAGAGGCGCGGACCATCGCGATTGACGCCAAATTATCCTTAGCCGGCGTGATGCCCGGCAAATAGGCGTCCTGTTTCAAGAGCCGCTGCTGAACCTGCTGGATGAGTTCCTTATCGCGAAGGGCGTCATCCATCGTTAAGCCGGATTGAACGGCCAACGCGGCGGCCGTGCCCGCGCCTTGTCCCATGGCGGCGCAGGTTCCCATCACCCGTGTGCTGGAGAAGGCGATATGCGTTGCCGATATGTTGCGTCCGGCGAACATTAAGTTTTCCACATTGGAGCTGATCAGCGCCCTGAGCGGAATGCCGTACACATACCGGCTAAACGGCTGATGGGCCGGATTCAACTCGGTGGCGTCAATGCCTTGAGGCGGATGCGTATCCATCGGCCACCCACCATACGCAATCACATCATCGAAGTGTGTCGCTTGCTCCAGATCCGCCTGAGTCAGCAAGTATTTTCCGATAAAGCGGCGCGACTCCCTTTTTCCCGGTACAAATCCGAACCAGTCCAGCGCCCAGTTCTCCGATTCAGGATGATTGCCGCTATTCTTGATATGGTCCCAAACGCCCAGCATAATCGCCAGCAGTTCATCGCGGATCGCCTCATTATCGGCTATCGTGTCCAGCATCCCGCCGAACTCGACCCACCAATAGCCATATTCCCAGGTGGAGTGACTGCGGAATTTCAGATCCTCCTCCGAAAATTTGCGCGCCCAAGAGGGCGGCGTAAAGCTCATGGGCCTGCCCATATCCCGGGTGGTGAACAAGAGCGATGACCCTTGCCGGTACGAATCCGCATGCTCATTCGCGAGCGTCTCTCCATACTCGCTTGCCGCCTCGCGCCCGGTTTTATATAACGCCCCCGCTTCCTTACCAAGCCGCCCGTCCCCGGTGCAATCCATGTATACTTTTGCAAAAATGCGAAACCGATGCTCCGTGCTCTCTCGAACCGCCAGAGCGGAAACGATTCGTCCCTCCTCCACTTCCGCGTCAATGACCGTGGTATTCAGCAGCAGCGTCAGATTCGGCTCGGCTCGGCATTTCTCGTATAGGATCAAGTCGAACATTGAGGCGCTCCGCTGAGGATTGCGAACGGCATTTTCCAGCAGGATCTCTTCCAGAATGCCGCCTTCCCGCGCCTCCGTTTCAAGCGCCTTTCCCCGTTTGGAGTTGGCCGCTCCGACTATGTGCATCCGAATTTCCGAAGAAGCGTTGCCCCCAAGTACAGGCCGATCCTGGCATAACACAACCCTCGCTCCATTCCGGGCCGCCGCAAGCGCCGCCGACACCCCCGAAACGCCTCCCCCGGCCACCAAAATATCCGTTTCCAGTGTTACCAGGCCTTGTTCATCCGCCATCAAAAGAAAATACCCCCTGTCTACAATCGAATCTCAGCACAGAAAATTCTTCTATGAGCCTTATTGTAGCAAGAAAGATAGTGAGGTACGGCATAGTTTTACGACCCGTTAATGTGTATTATTTTGACTCTTCGTATATCTTGTAATTTAAATTGGCTATACAAAAAGAAGCCTCTCCTTAATAAAATGGAAATGATGAGTAACCATCTAAAATGAGGGCTTCCAATTAAGCCATTTTTTATTCAAATAAAGAGGGGAGCCCAATTCATTCTCTGGGGCTCCCCTCTTAATGTTTTATTCATCTTGCATGTCGTTTCCACACATTCTTTACCGGTTCGACCGGGCCTTGTTTATTCCCGTCCCTTACTCCACCGTTACACTCTTCGCCAGGTTTCTTGGCTTGTCGACATCGTTGCCGCGAGCCAGCGCAGCATAGTAAGCGAGCAGTTGCAGCGGTACGACGGACAGGGCCGGCGTGAGCAGCGGTAGCGTCTGCGGAATGGCCAGCGCTTGATCGACCGATTTCAGCAGGTCAGGAACGTGCTCCTCGTGCGTGATCGCCATGACGTCAGCGCCGCGGGCTTTGACTTCCTTGATGTTGCTGACGGTTTTCTCCAGCACGGTATCTTGCGTCGCCAAAGCGATAACAGGAACGCCTTCCTCAATCAAAGCGAGCGTGCCGTGTTTGAGTTCGCCGGCGGCATATGCCTCGGAGTGGATGTAGGAAATCTCTTTCAGCTTCAGCGAGCCTTCCTGCACCACCGAGTAATCCAGGCCGCGGCCGATAAAGAACAGATGTTCATGGCTGGCGATTTGCTCGGCATACGCCTTCACCGTGTCCGCTTGAGCCAGCATGCTTTCCACTTGCTCCGGCAGCGACTGCATCGCCGCGATGATATGGGCGACCTCGCCTTCGCTTTGCGTGCCGCGCACCTGAGCCATGTACAGACCAAGCAGGTAGAACGCGATCAACTGCGAGGTATACGCCTTCGTCGAAGCGACGGCGATTTCCGGACCAGCCAGCGTGGCGATCACGTCGTCCGCATCACGGGCGATCGAGCTGCCGACCACGTTGGTGATTGCCAGTACATGCGCGCCGTTCGCTTGCGCTTCACGCAGTGCGGCCAGCGTATCCGCAGTTTCGCCGGATTGGCTGACAACGATGACGAGCGTGTCCGGCGTAATCAGCGGCGAGCGGTAGCGGTATTCCGAAGCGACGTCGTTCATCACCGGGATGCGTACGAGTTGCTCGATCGCTGTCCCGCCGACAAGACCGGCATTGTAGGCCGTGCCGCAGGCGATGACATGAACGCTCTTGAGGCTGCGGATTTTTTCCTCGCTCAACTTCAGCCCCGGAAGCACCACTTTGCGGCCGCTTTCGTCGATCCGGCCCAGCATTGTGTCGCGGTAAGCCTTCGGCTGCTCATGGATTTCCTTCAGCATGAAATGATCAAAACCGCCTTTTTCCGCGGTTACCGCGTCCCAATCGACACGAATCATTTCCCGAGAAATAAAATTCCCCTCAATCGTCATCAGTTCGACAGAATCCTTGGTCAATACCGCCATCTCGCCGTCATTCAAAATATACACATTACGCGTATAGTTGAGCAGCGCCGGAATATCGGAGCCGATGAAGTTTTCGCCTTCCCCGATCCCGATAATCAGCGGGCTGGCTTGACGCACGGCAACCAGTTTTTCCGGTTCGTATTCCGTCAGCACTCCAAGCGCATAAGCGCCGCGCATATAGCTGATCGCTTTCTGGACCGCTTTAACGATGTCACCCTGGTATTCGCGAGCGATCAGGTGCGAAATCACTTCCGTATCCGTCTCGGAAACAAAAACATATCCTTGACCGATCAGTTCTTCCTTCAAATCCAGATAGTTTTCGACAATGCCGTTGTGCACGACGGAAAACTTCTGGGTATGGTCGGTATGCGGATGAGAATTGACGTCAGACGGCTTGCCGTGAGTAGCCCAGCGCGTATGGCCGATCCCCGCCGACCCTTGCAGCGGAGCGTTCTCCAGCTTCGATTCCAAATTGGCCAAACGGCCCAGCGACTTCGAGATTTTCAGCCCGTCCGAAGTAAATACGGCGATCCCTGCCGAATCGTATCCCCGATACTCGAGCTTTTTCAGACCCTCGATCAACACCGACTGCGTATCTCTTTTCCCAATGTATCCAACAATACCACACATAATATATAGTTCCTCCGTTTCATTCTTACAAGATGGTTTTTAGGCGTAAGAAAAGAAGCGGAAGACCCTTCGCGCGGGAATCATCGAGACAGAACTATTCAATTTTCAGAAAATACGTAAAAATTCGCGGCTTTCGCCAAAAAATTTTCATGAATGTCCATGTGCTCTGTTCACCGCGGATCTGCCGCGTCTTTCGCTTACGTACACTCATGATTTGCTATGAATGTGATTTCCATCTGCCCGTAAGGTTTGTGGGAACGGTCGCCCATTCCTTTTGCCGTTACGGTTACGGTGCGATGCAGCACCGGGAGGCCCCCGCCGAACATTCCGAACACCTCCACCTCGTCAGCTTCTCTTTGCCGAATACGTCCCCATCCGAATCGTTCAAGGCTTCACCGGCATGGCTGCCTGTCAGGCCGTCACAGACCTTGGCTAATCCTGCCGTATATCAACTTGCCTCAAACTTCCACTCTCAGACTCGGACACATCCGCGCGAAATGAAGCTCTGGCGCTTAACTGCTTCCGGTAAACCTCACAACCCTCGCTTTCTTTTCTCGAATATGCTTAATTATATGCACCTTTTCGTCATTTGGCAATGATCATCTTGTCCTGTTTGACTTTTGCCCCCCTGTTTCCTTTTTCCCAGCAAAAAACCGCCGAATCGGGATCTTCTCCTCGTTCCGGCGGCTCATATTTTTAGTAATACATCAAAAATGGCTATTATACCAGTTGTTTCTCCACCACACTGACGATCTGCGACACCAGCTTCTCAAGCTCGGTTTTCTCCGGTCCCTCGGCCATGACGCGAATGAGCGATTCCGTCCCGGAAGGACGAACCAGCACCCGGCCGTTATCGCCAAGCTCCTTCTCCACCGTAGCAACCGCTTCGGCAATCGCCATATTGCCGGCATATTTGCTTTTATCCTGTACGCGCACGTTGACGAGCACCTGCGGATACTGCTTCATCACCTTTTTCAGCTCGCTTAGCGGCTTGCCGGACTTCAGCATCGTATCCACCAGCTGAATCGCCGTGAGAATGCCGTCGCCGGTCGTATTGTAATCCAGGAAAATCACGTGCCCGGATTGCTCCCCGCCGAGATTGTAGCCGCCGCGCAGCATTTCCGCCATGACATAACGGTCACCCACCGCCGTTTGCTGGGTGTTCAACTGCAGCTTATTCGCGGCTTTGTAAAACCCGAAATTGCTCATGACCGTCGACACGACCGTGCTGTCTTTCAGCTTACCCGCCTTGTTCAAGGCGTCCCCGCAAATGCAGAGGATATAGTCGCCATCGACCTCTTCCCCATGCTCATCGATGGCGATCAGGCGGTCCGCGTCTCCGTCAAACGCCAACCCCAGATGGGCTCCCAGGCGCACGACCTCTTCTTTCAGCCGTTCCGGATGAGTTGATCCGCAGTGATCGTTGATGTTCAGTCCATTCGGCTCGGCCGCAATGGCGTGCACTTCAGCGCCCAGCTCGCGGAACAGCTTCGGAGCCAGCTCATAAGCCGCGCCGTTGGCGCAATCGAGCACTACTTTAAGACCTTGGAACGAAGAAGTGATCGTCGTCTTCAGATGGTCCAAATATTTCAGCTTGGATTCGTAATCTACCGTTACCGCGCCTAATCCGCCGCCAACCGGACGCGGCAGCTCGTCAACGGACTTATCCAGCAGCTCTTCGATTTGCAACTCTGTTTCGTCCGACAGCTTGAAGCCGTCGCTTCCGAAAAACTTGATTCCGTTATCCTCGACCGGATTGTGTGACGCAGAAATCATCACACCGGCATCGGCTTTCAGCAACCGCGTCAAATAAGCGACCGCTGGCGTCGTTACGACGCCAAGGCGAACGACATCCGCCCCGATCGACAGCAGCCCGGCCACAAGAGCGGATTCCAGCATAACGCCGGAAATGCGCGTGTCCATCCCGATCACGACTCTAGGCTTCGGAGCTTGACCCGCAAGCACATATCCGCCGCAGCGGCCGATCTGAAACGCCAGTTCCGCCGTCAACTCTTTATTGGCGATACCTCTTACGCCATCTGTACCAAAATATTTCCCCATGGTTTCACTCCTTCAACAATTTCAAGCACTTCGCCCGTTCTCTCCTGTTGCACGATCCGGCAATATGCCGTTTTTCGTTCCTGTTTTTAGGCAACCGGCGTTAAACTTTACGCTCCCCCGGCAGCCCCATTGTTGGCCGATCCAACGTCGTCCCCCTGATTGGTCGAAGAATCATTACCTGCAGGCCTCTCCGCATTGTTCTCACTCTGCTGATTTCCCGGGTTCCCCTCAGTTCCCGAAGTTCCCGGGTTAGTCTGATTTTCCTGCTTCCCCGCATCCTCTTCCGGTACGGCGGTGGCCGGCTTATCTTTCTCCGTCAGCTCTACGTCAATCGTCAAGCCTTTGCTTGCGTCCGCCAGCTCCACATAGGCCGGGAGCTTCACGTTAAGCGGTAGCGTATGGTGGCCCGGGCCAAGATCGGCCAAATCCGCCGCAGCTTGGATATCGGCCGCCGCAAGCTTGCCGAGTACGTCCTCCGCTCCTAGCAGTGTAAGCGAAATTTGGCGGTCGGCTGGCCGGATGACTTTTACGTTGTACAGTGAATTCACGTTTTCCAAGGTGATCGGTATACCGTCCACCTGCTTCTGCTCAGCTGGTTTCACATGTAATGTCACCGTGACGGAGCTCGGCTCGATTTTCTCAAAACCTGCCGGCGGCGTCAAGTCCACCGAGTATTTGGTCGCATCCGAGCCGTCAAAGCGCCCTAAATCGACGGTGACCGGATAGGAACTTATGCCCGCGAGCGCTTCCTTCGTCCCATATACGGCAACGCCCTCCACGTCGGTTTCCGCGCCCGCAAGAACATAACCTGCCGGAAGCTGCCCTATGTAATGCAGTTCGATCGGCACGGTTTTATACATTTTAGTGATAGGAACATCGACATCGACGGAGCCAGGAGAAATCTCCGCATTCTCCATCGCTTTCCCCTGCTTATCATATGCCGTAAGTTTCACGCTTTTGCCTCTGACCGATTCCTTCAGCCCCGTTACGTCCACCGTTCCCTGCACCTTGCTGAACTCGCCGATTTCGCTGGACGGCAGCGTGACGTCAACGGTGCCTCTTCCGGCTACGATCGGGCTCCCCAGAAGCAGCCCGTCCGCAGGCTGCCCTTTTGTCACGATGCTCACCGGGACCGTTTTGGTTTCTTTCGCTTCAATCGTGACCTTCACGATCGAGGGCTCGATCGACACCAGCTGCACGCCGGGAGGAAGCTCATAGGTCAAAGGAAGCGTAAACGTCCCCGGACCTACGTTTTTCAAATTCACTTTCACTTTATAATCGGAAAAATTCGTCGTTAAATCAATGCGTTTTCCTTTAACCTCCATCCGGACCTTGGTCGGTTCCAGATCATATAACACATACTTCTCATCGTTTAAGCCGGCAACTTCTATATTCACGTTATCAATGATTTTCGGCTGCGCCAGCGTCGTCGAATCGACGGGCGTCCCGCTGTCCAAATGAACCATCGCCCATAAAATGATGCTGACGACCAGGGCCAATACCTTGGCAAAATTGTTGTGGGTCAGCCATTTATCCATTTTTGCCGGCCTCCTTCCTTCTACGGAAAGGTCCGCGCTTTTCTTTAACGTTTGAATCCGGCCCAAGCTCTTCATAAAGTTTGGAAATCAACGATTCCTCATTAATATCGCGCACGACTTGGCCGTTGATCGCCAGGGATATTTGACCGGTCTCTTCGGAAACGACGATCGAAACGGCATCGCCAACCTCGCTGATCCCGATCGCCGCACGGTGCCGGGTGCCGAGCTCTTTGCTGATGAACGGATTTTCCGACAATGGCAAATAGCAAGCCGCGGCCGAGATTTTGTGACCCTGAATAATAACCGCTCCGTCATGCAGCGGCGTATTCGGGATAAAAATATTGATCAGCAGCTGCGAAGAAATAAGCGACTGCATCGGAATTCCGGATTCGGTATATTCATTGAGCCCTGTATCGCGTTCAAAAACGATTAGCGCCCCAATTTTTCTACGTGATAAATAATTAACGGCTTTAATAATCTCGCCGATTTCTTTGCCGAATTGTTCTTCATCCGCTGAACTGCGGCCAAACAGCTTGCCTCTTCCGAGCTGCTCCAGCGCACGTCTTAATTCCGGCTGGAAAATAATGAAGATCGCCAGCACGCCAAAGGTAAACATCTGGTTCATCAGCCATTTCAGCGTATATAAATCAAACCACGTGCTTACCGCCCAAATGATCACCAGAACGAGAATCCCCTTGAGCAGTTGAACGGCCCGCGTTCCCCGCACAAGCAGGATCAGTTGATAAATGATGTAGGTAACGATGAGGATATCGATGACATCCTTGATGGTGTCCTGCCATGTCATATTCGAAAAATAACTCATGATGCAACCCCCGGGACTGTTCCTGACGGGCATCCTTTGCCCGCTGACAAGGAAACGATTATTTACAGCACGATGCTTGTCTCTATAAGTTTCCCCTAATTACTAGGTTATAACGATCACATGTGAGATGCAAGCGTCCGGGAAAAAATAGGCGCTTTTCGTTATCAATTACATTATTTTCCTGTATGAATAAAAATAAAAAAAGCGCCCGTTTTCCCGAAGGGGAGGCGCCAAATGTGCATCCAGCCGAACGTTTACCTATAGGCGACTTCCGTGAACGTATTGGTGATCCTGTACCAGATCCAATCCAGTGCCCGATCGATTTCTTTGACCTGACCGGAAATATGGGCGGTAGAGGCCTGATAAAACGTACCGTCAATAACCGTTAAATTGCCTTGAACTTCACCATAGATTTCGGCCTTACCGTTTTCTATCGTCAAGTTCCCGGCGATTTTTGAGTCGTTTGGCACCGTCACCGTGTCGCCATGGATGATCACCTGATCGAGATTAGACCCTTTGACCACGAGTTGGTCATCGGTATCCCAAAATGAAATAGCGCTGAACAGCATCACCAGCAGAAACATCGCGGCCGCGGTCAAGGCCGGGTGCCGCTTGATCCACATGATCCAGGCCTGCTGTTTCGGCTGATTCGGGATCTGGCTGATGATCCGGTTAACCAACTCATCGGGAGCCGAAAAATTTGTATGCTTGATGGTCGCAAACAACATCATTTCGGTTTGCTCCAGTTCTCTGAACCGCTCCTGGCAAGCCGAACAGCTTTGCATATGCTGCTTCAACGTTACGGCTTCGTCGCGGCTCAATTCGCCGTCCAAATAATCATGCATTAATGAGGAGGCTTGCTTGCATTCCATATCAGCCAATCCTTTCAGTATCAATCTATGCGGATATCCCGGCGGATCCCCGGAACCTAGTCGTCCTATCATTACATTACGCATCACAAACAATTTCGTTTCACAAAAAAACGGCAAGCTTAACCGCGATTTCAAAGCACCTTATGCTCCAGCTTTTTTCGCAGAAACTCACGTCCCCGGTGAACCCGTGTCTTCACCGTCGTTACCGGCATGTCCAACACATCGCTAATTTCCTGGAGCGACATTTCCTGCAGGTATCTTAAAACAATGACGGACTTATATTTCGCCGGCAAGCCTGCAATGGCCTGATGAATCGTCTGCTGCGTTTCCGAAAGCAGATATTCCGTTTCCGGCGTTTTATCGTCACCAGGAATTAGCGTATAGCCGTCCATGCCCTCCTGGTCGTTCATCTCGGCATCGAGATAGTAATTTGGTTTCCGCTTGCGCAACCGGTCGATGCAAAGGTTTGTCGCAATGCGGTATATCCATGTCGAAAATTTCTGTTTATCATCGTAGCGGCTCCAGTTTTTGTACACCCTTAAAAACGTCTCCTGCACGACATCCTCCGCTTCGTGCCGGTTCGACAACATCCGGTAGCCCAGATGAAACAGCTTATCCTTATATAAATCAACGAGTTCGGCAAAGGCTCCCTGATCCCCTTTTCGGGCCAGCCTCACCAGCCTTGCGTCGTAATGATCTACCACCGTATTTTCCCCCAGATCCATGGAAGGGCTTCATCATCTTTTCCCTGTACTTCATTCAAATGTTAATGCAACTGCCTGCAAAATGCAATAGAACCTACATAAAAAGCCGGCCCCTTTGCCAAAGGACCGGCATATGATGAAATGCAGCGTTTAAGCTCGTATCAGCCCGTATTCCGGAGCCCTGCGGCAATGCCGTTAATGGTAAGCAGCACTTCACGCAGCAGGTGCGCGTCATCCTCGCCTTGCTCGCGAACCGAGCGCAGCTCGGCCAGCATTTGAACCTGTAAATAGCTCAGCGGATCGACATAAGGATTCCGCAGACGAATCGATTCCTGAAGCCCTGGAACATTGTCCAGAATTTCCGAGATGCCTGCGATCTTCAGGACCATTTCCCGCGTCAGACGAAACTCTTCTTCAATTTGACCGAAGATCCGTTCCTTCGCTTCCGAATCGGAACACATGTCGGCGTATTCCTGCGCGATCACCAAATCCGCCTTAATCAAAGCAAATTGCAGTGTATCGATCACGGAGCGGAAAAACGAGAAATGTTGGTACATCTCCTGCAGCACTTTCAGATTCTCTTCTTTGTTCTGATAGAAATTCATCAGTCCGGTGCCGGCGGCATACCAGGCCGGGAACAGGTAACGGCTCTGCGTCCAGGCGAATACCCAAGGAATCGCCCGGAGATCCTCAAACCGGTCGCTGTTTTTGCGTTTGGACGGGCGTGAGCCGATATTCAATTCGCCGACTTCAACAAGCGGGGTAGACTCCCGGAAAAACTTCAGGAAATCCGGTTCGCGGAACACAAGATCCTGATATTTGCTCAGCGAAGTCTCCGAAATGCCGACCATGATTTCTTCCCAACGTTCTTCCTCGGGGTTGCACTTCTGACGAAGCTTGGCAAGCTTGTTGGCTTCGATCAATGCGGAGGTCGCCTGCTCCAGACTGCGGTAGGCGATCCCCCGCAAAGAATAACGCGACGAGAGCACCTCGCCTTGTTCGGTGATCTTGATGCCTCCTCCGATCGTTTCCGGCGGCTGCACCAGAATGCTGCGGTTCAGCGGCATGCCCCCACGGCCAAGCGCGCCTCCACGGCCGTGGAAAAACTTCAGCTTAACGCCGTATTGGTTGGCGGTCGCCGTAATTTGCTTCATCGCCACGCGCAGCTCCCAGTTAGCCGTAACCACGCCGCCGTCCTTGTTGCTGTCGGAGTATCCCAGCATAATTTCCTGCAGATCGTTCATCGCCGCCACCGATTGCCGATAGATCGGCATACTGAACAGACGGTTCATGATACCCGGCGCCGCGTGAAGGTCATCGATCGTCTCAAACAACGGCACGGATTGCAACGTGCAGGTTACACTGCCGTCCGCTTCCTTGTAGAACAATCCGACTTCTTTGGCAAAAACCATGACTTCAAGAATATCGCTGGCCGCTTCCGTCATACTGATCAAGTAGCTGGTGATACACTGCTTTCCGTACTCTTGCTGCGCCCGGTGTACCGTACGGTATACTTCCAAGCATTCTTTGGTACTTTCACTGTAATCCTGATAAGGCGATGTCAATGGACGAGGATCATTCAGGATTTTCTCTAACAGCTTGACCTTCTCTTCTTCCTCCAGCTCGGAATAGTTCGACACAATGTTCATGTTCGCCAAAATTTCCGTCATGGCGTTCTCATGCTCTTTGCTGTGCTGGCGGATGTCCAGGGTCGCCGTATGGAAGCCGAACAGCTCCACCTGGCGAATCAGCTTCTTAAGATGCGTATCTGCTACATAGTCCGCATAATGGTGGCGCAAGCTGCGGTCAATGATTTTCAGGTCCTCGATAAACGCGCTTACGTTGGCGTAGCGCTCCGGAGTGTCCTTTTTCGTATCATCCAGCAGATTGTGCAGTTTCTCCACCATGTAAGTCAGTTTAATGCGGTAAGGCTCCATCTCGTTGTTCCATTGCTGCGTTTTTTGCAGCGTTACCTGAAGCCGGTCGCGTTGAATGGAGGCCATCAGTTCGTCGGTTACATCGACGATTGTGGTGCAGAAGCTTAGATGTTTGAACAAATCGCTCAAAATATGCTGATACTCGCGTACCGCCAGCTTCCGCTGCATCCGCAGCGTTTGCCAGGTCACGTCCGCGGTAACGGACGGATTGCCGTCCCGGTCGCCGCCGATCCAGGAACCGAAACGCAAGTATGCGGGCACATGCCAATAATGCTCCGGATAATATTTGGTCAGGCAACGTTCCAGTTCCTGATATACTTCGGGAAGCACATGAAACAGCGTCTCATGAAAATAATACATCCCGTTTCTGACCTCATCGAGCACCGTGGGCTTGCGATCGCGCAGCTCGTCGGTTTGCCAAAGCGTGATCACTTCGTTTAAGAGCTTTTCTCTAAGCTGTTCGCGCTCACGGAACGTAAGGGTTGGATTATCGAGCTGCATGACATCGTCGGCAATCCGTTTGTGGATATCCAAGATCGCCCGGCGCATCGCCTCAGTGGGGTGTGCCGTCATCACGAGCTCCAGGGACATGCCCTCCATAATTTCCTTAGCTTCGACATAAGTGAAGCCTTGTTCCTTCAGATTTTTAATGGCGGCTTCGATCGTTCCCGATTGAACGGCTTCTCCAGCCGAGCGCTCGTAATCCCGTTTGCGGCGAATCCGGTTATTCTGCTCGGCAATATTAACAAGTTGAAAGTAAATGGCAAAAGCACGGATAACTTGGTGACGAATTCCGGGTTCAAGAGAATTGATCATTTCCTTAAACTCATCATGCAATTCGGGTAAAAATACAGCCCGCAGCGATTTACTGGCTTCACGAATCTTCTCGACAATATCCAAGAGCTCATTACCGCCTTGATGTACAAGGACCTCTCCTAGAATATTGCCCAAAAAACGAATGTCGCGCCGGAGCAGGTTGTTTGAGTTGCTCGTGCCTGCGGTTACTGTTAGTTCAGTCATGTTTTTCCCCCATTTCATCCCTATTCCGTCTTTCTAAAGCTTTCTTAACATCATACAATAATCTCCCCCGAAAATCTTCACCTAATTTGTTAGATTTCGCGGTAAGACGGTTAGATTCGAAACTTAGCAATGAGTAAATATTCAGGATAGCTAATAAAACGACGTGGTCACATTATTAGGCACACTATTGAAATCAAAAGAAATCATGTTCAAAATGAAAAATTAATCATTTTATATTTATGCATTATAGAGCCAACATGCCGATTACAACGCAAGCCCCTAGTGGTAGAACTTTCCATTCACTGTCAGGGAACAGAGAGGTTTGAAACGGCCTCCCGCATAAACAACCACTACCAACCTTAACACGGTAAAGCAATAAAATACAAGAATATAAATAAATTTTTTTACTCAATAAGCTACAGTTATCGGCTCAACCTAGAAATCCGCACTTGACTACTGGGTCTGGTGCCCAAACCATTCGTTTGAAATCAACAGTTCGGCGTTAGGTCTATCACAACCGTTAAGATTCTTCCCCCCACTAACGTTGTATCAACTTTTGTACGATTTGTATCCCTGATCCCTTCCGGATTTCTGCAAACGCTCAGGTTTCGAAGCGAAATTATCGTCCCCCGGAGATCTAACGGTTGTAGCAGCGGCTATTTTACGAAAAAGGACCTTTTCTAAATTCTAAGGGTTGTGAGCGACGTTATTTACCTGAATCTAAGCAAAATGGGCTGGGTTTTAGTAAAATAAGCGCCATGGCAACCGTTGCAATTTGAAATCAACGTTTCTGGAACAAATAGCGGTAGTGGCAACCGAGAAGGATAATGCGCAGAATGATAACTCGTTTGAGGAGCAGCATTTTCCCAATCGTACAACTCCGTAAGATAATAACCTGCCGCCTCATCAACCGGTCAGGTGCCGTTTCCGGTTTTGAATCCAGTTATCATAACTTTAATTTTCAAAATTATAAATTTCTGATATCTATAACAAAAAACATCATCGGAAGATGATGTTGCTGTTATATATGGAGCGGGTGATGGGAATCGAACCCACGCTACCAGCTTGGAAGGCTGGAGTTCTACCATTGAACTACACCCGCATAATACCTAATACATTAATGGTCGGGACGACACGATTCGAACATGCGACCCCCTGGTCCCAAACCAGGTGCTCTACCAAGCTGAGCTACGTCCCGAGATTTTTGGCCAAAATTTATGCCAAACATTTATTTTATTAAAATGGCGCGCCCTAAGAGATTCGAACTCCTGACCTTTAGATTCGTAGTCTAACGCTCTATCCAGCTGAGCTAAGGGCGCAAATTATGGAGCGGACGACGGGAATCGAACCCGCGACCCTCGCCTTGGCAAGGCGATGCTCTACCGCTGAGCCACGTCCGCATAATTTGGTGCGCGTGGAGGGACTTGAACCCCCACGTCAAAGACGCTAGATCCTAAGTCTAGTGCGTCTGCCAATTCCGCCACACGCGCAATTTCAAACATTTTCCTCATTTATTAAGGAAAACTGGTGAGCCATGAAGGACTCGAACCTTCGACACCCTGATTAAAAGTCAGGTGCTCTACCAACTGAGCTAATGGCTCAAGATCAAAAATGGCTGGGGATATAGGATTCGAACCTATGCATGACGGAGTCAAAGTCCGTTGCCTTACCGCTTGGCTAATCCCCATTATAATGGTGGAGGCTGAGGGGATCGAACCCCCGACCCTCTGCTTGTAAGGCAGATGCTCTCCCAGCTGAGCTAAGCCTCCGTATGTATGGTGACCCGTAGGGGATTCGAACCCCTGTTACCTCCGTGAAAGGGAGGTGTCTTAACCCCTTGACCAACGGGCCTTATGTAAAAAGCTCTCAACCGGGATCGAACCGGTGACCTCATCCTTACCATGGATGCACTCTACCTACTGAGCTATGAGAGCAAATGGCTCCCCGAACAGGACTCGAACCTGTGACAACTCGATTAACAGTCGAGTGCTCTACCGACTGAGCTATCAGGGAACATTGCTTGGCGGCGTCCTACTCTCCCAGGACCCTTCGGTCCAAGTACC
>NZ_JBKIAX020000016.1:0-157937 GCF_046567315.2 Paenibacillus lacisediminis
GCATGAGGTGTTCCATCCAAGTTGAAACTTTATTCGAAAGAGCGATTAGCTCAATCAGTTACTGACGAGAATTTTAATTCTCATTTAATACTCACTCGTTGTTCAGTTTTCAAAGATCAACTTTTTTGTTCGCCGCCGTATCTCAGCGGCAACTTTTATAATATATCACCCTCCGCAGGAAATTGCAAGACCTTTTTTTCTAGCAACTATTTCTATTTGTTCGGCCGTCTTGCGTTTTGCAGCGGGTGATTATTAATATACCTCAAATGCAGGTGCAATATCAACCCTAGGAAAGAACTTCCTCGATATGCAGCTCTCTTTTCAGTACAAGATTCACGATTTCCCCTTTTACCGAAACCATCGGGCGAGTCGGGTGATTGCGGTCGGAGAACACGATTTCGCCTAAGCTGCCATCGCTAAGCCGTACACGCGTCCCGTTATGAAATTGGGTCACCTTGTCAACAAATGTTTGGACTACGCCGGGATCCAGCTTTCCGAAGGCCTCAGAACGGATTTCTTCCAGCACTAGATAAGGAGACTTGGCTTTACGGTAACGCCGGTTTAACGTCATGGCATGGAAAATATCCGCGACGCTTACGATTTTGGCGTAGATATGGATTTTCTCCCCGGTCAACCGGAACGGATATCCGGTGCCGTCCATCTTTTCATGATGCTGGAGCGCCGTCAATCTGACCCCTTCATTAATCGCCGCCGTTTTGCGCAGCTGCTGATAGCCGTAAGTCGTATGCATCCGCATTTCCTCCGCTTCGGCAGAGGTTAACGGGGACGGTTTATACAAAATCATCGGATCGATTTTCGTATTCCCAATATCATGCAGCAAACCGGCAAAAGCGACCTGCATCCAATCCTTCTGCGGTAATCCGTGCCACTGCGCCAGAAGATAAGACGTCACTGAAGAAAGAATCGCATTGTGGTACAAATAATCGTATTCGTTCATATATTGCGGCGTAAACGTGAGCACATTATAGTGCTTCAAATGGCGGATCAACGCCTCGAACTGATGGCGAAGTTCATAAATCGGGAGTTCGGCGGCCAATACGGATTGAAAAGCGCTTTTCGTCAAATGCAGCATGCGGTCGTATTCCTTATGTAATGCTGCATAGGGGGAGGGCGTCTCGTTTTCCGCAAGCCCGTTCGTAAAAGCAGAAGGAGCGACAGAAACGGAGTACTCCTCTTTGGAAACTTCCTTCACCGTCTCCACAGCTTTACGTTCCGGGAGCTGCTGCAAATCTTCAAGTTCTACCTGTTCGATCATAAAAGCGCGCAAAATATCCAAATCTCTCGGAAGCAAAACCTTTCCCTTTTGCAGCAAAAGACCACCCAATGGGGTGTGCACGTGATCTGACAGTTTGACTCCAGGCTTTAATTCCGTGATTGAGATATTAGCCATCCTTTACTCTCTCCTCAAATGTCCAAACTAAAAATCCGCCTTCAATTCTCCCAAATCTAGGGATAAAGAACTAAGGTCCATCTATTGTCATTATAGTACGGCAGCAAAATAGCTAGCAATCTTTCTTTCTATTTCAGAATCATTTCACACTCTTGCCTAATTCCCGTATTTCTTTAGTTCAACTTATATAACCCCTGTCAAAGGGGAAGAAAAAACAGCCTTCTCGCCCTTAAGGGTGAAAAGGCTGTTTTCGCTTATTCTTCTGCGTTATCGGTTTCTGCGGCCGGCCCGGAGCCCGATCCTTCCGGCGGCAGATTTTCGGAAACGTCCGCTTCTTCGCCTTCTCCCTCCGGCTCGTCCTCGGTTTTGTCCGTCCGGCAGACAGTCCCTACGTAATCATCCTCGCGAATGTTGATCAGCTTCACGCCCTGCGTATTCCGGCCCATCGTGGAAATGCCTTCCATGCTGGTCCGGATCAGCGTGCCGCTGCTTGTGATGATCATCAAGTCTTCCTCGTCCTTAACGACTTTCAGGCCAACGACCGAACCGTTTTTCTCCGTCACGTTGATCGTCTTGATCCCTTTGCCGCCCCGGCTTTGGATCCGATATTCGGAAACCGGCGTACGTTTCCCGTAACCTTTGGCGGTTACGATCAACACGTCCTGACCCGGCACCACGACATCCATGCCGATCAGTTCGTCGCCGTCATCCAGCGTGATACCTTTGACCCCGGTAGCCGCTCTGCCCATGGAACGAACGTCGCTTTCCGGGAACCGGATGGACATCCCTTGGGCCGTGCCCATGATGACTTCCTGCTGGCCGTCGGTCAGCTTCACGTCGATCAGCCTATCGTCTTCGCGCAGATTCACGGCAATCAGGCCGCCTTTGCGGATGTTGATGTAATCTTCGATCGGCGTCTTTTTGACGATCCCCTGCTGGGTCGCAAAGAACAGATACTTGTCCTCATCAAAACGCTCGACCTCGATCACCGCATTTACGGTTTCGCCCTGCTCAATCTGAATCAGGTTGATGATTGGCGTACCGCGCGCCGTACGGCCCAGCTCTGGAATTTCGTAAGCTTTCAGGCGGTAGGCCTTGCCCCGGTCGGTAAAGAACATCAGATAATGGTGGGAGTTCGTCACGAACAGATGCTCCACAAAATCATTATCTTTCGTGTCCATGCCCACGACCCCGCGCCCGCCGCGTTTTTGACTGCGGTAGGTGGTAACCGGCAACCGTTTGATGTAACCGGTATGCGTAAGCGTGATAACGACCTCTTCCTGCGGAATCAGATCTTCGTCGAGAATGCTCTCTTCCCCGACCGTGATTTCCGTCCGGCGAGCATCGGCATATTTCTCACGAATTTCCTGAAGCTCTTCCCCGATAATTTCGAGCACGAGCGCTTCATTGGCCAAAATCTCGCGGTACTCCGCAATCTTTTGCAGAAGTTCGTTATATTCACTTTCGATTTTCTCGCGTTCCAATCCGGTCAGACGGCGAAGTCTCATATCGAGGATAGCCTGAGCTTGGTCAAAGCTCAAACCGAATTGCGTCATCAAACCTTCGCGGGCTTCTTCATCGGAATTGGAAGCGCGAATCAAGGCGATAACCTCATCAATATGATCCAAAGCGATGCGCAGGCCTTCCAGGATATGCGCCCGGGCCTCGGCCTTTTTCAAGTCGAATTCCGTGCGCCGGCGAATAACTTCGACCTGGTGCTGCAAATAATGACTAAGGACTTCCTTCAGCGTCAGCAGCTTAGGCTCATTATTTACGATCGCAATCATGTTAATGCCAAACGTGCTCTGCATCGCCGTATGTTTGAACAAGTTGTTCAGCACCACGTTCGGATTCACGTCGCGGCGAAGCTCGATGACAACGCGCATCCCGGTGCGGTCCGACTCGTCCCGCAAATCGGTGATGCCGTCGATTCTTTTCTCCCGGACAAGCTCGGCGATCTTTTCCACCAACCTGGCTTTGTTCACCATGTAAGGAAGTTCCTCCACGATGATCCGCGCCTTGTTGTTATTCTCCTCGATCGTCGTCCGGGCCCGCATCGTCACGGCTCCCCGGCCTGTGGTGTAAGCCTGCCGAATCCCCGAACGGCCGATCACGTAACCTGCCGTCGGAAAATCGGGCCCTTTAATGTAATCCATCAATTCCAGCGAACTGATCTCCGGATTTTCGATCAAAGCCTGAACCCCGTCGATGACCTCGCCCAAATTATGCGGAGGAATGCTGGTCGCCATCCCGACGGCGATCCCGGAAACCCCGTTTACCAGCAGATTGGGGAAACGCGCCGGCAGCACAACCGGTTCCTTCTCCTCACCGTCATAGTTCGGCATAAAATCGATCGTCTCTTTATTGATATCGCGAAGCATTTCCATCGCGATTTTCGATAAACGCGCTTCCGTGTAACGCATCGCTGCAGCAGAGTCGCCGTCAATGGAACCAAAGTTGCCGTGACCCTCCACCAGCATATTGCGCATGGAGAAATCCTGCGCCATGCGGACCATCGTTTCATATACCGCAGAATCCCCATGGGGATGGTATTTACCAATGACTTCGCCGACGATTCTCGCCGATTTCTTAAACGGCTTGTCCGGATGCATCCCCAGCTCCGACATCGCATACAGGATCCGGCGATGCACCGGTTTCAGACCATCCCTTACATCCGGCAATGCACGGCTGACAATAATGCTCATGGCATAATCCATAAAGGATTCGCGCATTTCCACATTGATGTCCCGGTCAATGATTTGAGAGAATTTTTCTTCCGCCATGCTGGACCTCCTTCATTTCTACCCACATGCCAATCTATGGGAAAAGCCCGAAAAACCGCCACTTTCATTATATTACTTTCACAAAGCAAGCTCAATTAAACGTGGGCCGGTTTTCATCACACATTCCATTCATTAAGACACCAAAAAAATAGGGATGTGTCCACTCCCATCGAAACGTTCGTACATACACTACGGATATAGGCCAAAAAAGCTTATAAAATCCCCATATCTTATGATTATATCATTGTTTATCTCTTCTGTCCTATGTTTTTCGCACTCGGAAAATGATTCGACTAAGAAGATTGCAGAAAGGAAGGATCTCGATTTGGCGATTCAACGTATCGCAAGTAAGTGGGAAAAAACGAAAATTATCCGGCGAAATGAAACTCTTCGTCCCTATATCCCGGATACTCGAAAATTCGCTTTCGAGCCTCTTCGGGATATGTTGATCGAGCACGGTTTCGTCTTTATCAAGCCGGACAATGGAACCTACGGCAACGGCGTCATGAGCGTCGAACTCTGGAAAGACGAACTTGATCCGGACAGTCCACTGCAATACAAGCTAAGGTACGGAACGGAGTCCGAACTGTTCCCGACGGTGGAAAAATTGCATGAGGCGCTTGAGGAAAAAATCGGGCAAACGCCTTATCTGATTCAACAAGGAATTCGCACGCTCACGTATCGGCGGCGGAAATTCGACATACGCGCCCTAGTCCAGAAAACCCCGCGCAAAACCTGGGAAACGACCGGGTTTATCGGCCGAGTGGCGGCCAAACAAAAAGTGATCACCAACTATCACGGCGGCGGCAGCGTGATGCTGATCGAAGATCTGCTGGCTCCTTACACGTCCCCAAAAGAATTCACCAGCCTTTACAAAGAAATGAAATGGATCGGCGAACGGGTGGCAGCCCAGTTGGCCCGCAAGGTGCCGGGTCTGAAGGAAATCGGCCTGGACATCGCCATCGACGAACTGCATCACATCTGGATTTTGGAGGTCAACACGCTCCCGGCCCTGTTCCCTTTCAAATTGCTGCACCCGAAAGAGGTCTATAAAAAAATCCGGCGTTACGCGGTAGCGTACGGACGGTTGAAGGCTTCTTCCAAATAGCGAAAAAGCCTTCACCACGCTTGCTCAATCCATCCGAATTACTTTTACTTGGCCCGTAAACGTTTTGATGCGGATCTCGTTTTGCCCCACATCCACCATTTCGAAGGGCTCACGGGCGCTTTCCGGCGGGCTGATGCGGGCGCTTTTTTTTGCTTTCGGACAAGCCGGGCTGCCGTAAACGGCGGCAATCAGCCAATGGCTTCCCGGGCAAAGACGGCCCCGAAGCGTAGGAATGACGGTCCGCGGATGCAGCACATTCGTGTTGGCGTTCGGGTAAATCAGCTCCGCCCGCTCATATCCGAGCTTTCCGATTATGCCGCTGCTCCCCAGCGAATTGCCGATCAGCAGACCGCCCTCCGGCAGCGTATCGGAATATTCGCTCTGCACCGCCGGTTCAAGCCCCAGGGCAAATCCGCCTTCGGCAACGTCCAGTTCCCGCTCCGTGCTGATCCGGTGCATCCGGTAATGCCACGGCAAACCGGCAACGATCCAAGACTCCACGCAAACGTTATGCCACAGTCTCCACCGGGCATAGATGACGTTTTCCTCAATCCGGGTCTCCTCGTTGCTCCTTCTGACCCGGTATAGATTGTCGCCTTCGCTGAGCGCAAGCATCGAGTCGAAAGCCCCTTGCCCAAGCCCCCACTCCGCTCTTGGCACGCTAAAACCGAAGGCGGTCGAATAGGCGAATTTTTCATATTTGGCGGACGTATGTGTGTGTTCGTTGGTCGAGAGGTGGCCGCTGTTGAACGCGGCGACATGTCCGTTCTCCTCCTGCCGGCAAATGACGAGATGCGGCGGCAGCTGCACCGAGACCGGAGCGCCTGCGGGCAGCGCCTCCTCTTCCGCTTGCCAGAAGGGATGGCTTTCCGGAAAAGCGAGCGGCAAAAAAGCTTTGAAGGCCCAGTACGGCGATCCCGGCGAATTGTAATTTTCGGCCATCACCAGGTTGGGGTAGGCATAGCCGACCGTCAGCAGCCCGCCCGCATCCAAAATCGGCTGCCGAAACCACCAGCGCAAATTCCGCAGAACGAGACCTTTGATCACACCCAGTGAGAAAACATCTACATCAGCATATGCGAGTGCGCCCCAAAAAGCCGACTGGGCGAACCGGTACGTCAGGCTTCTCCCATAAGGCAGCGCCGAACCGTCCGGTGCAAACCACAACGCGAAATCAGTGGCAAACCGCGCCGCCCGGTCCTTAAAGCGGGCTGCCCGCTCCGTGTCCTCATCCCCCATCAGCTTGGCGTACAGCAAACCGTAAAAATGCAGAGCAAACGGAACGTAATAATCGCTATGCCCGCCCGGTCCGTCACTGTACCAGCCAGCGGATAAGTAAAATTCCTCAATCCGGCTTAAATTTCGCTCCATTTGCTCGCGGTCATACGGAAGTCCGGCCTTATGAAACCCGATATTGACGAGCACCTGGAAAAAAAGCCAGTTGCAATCATAGCAGGCGCGGTGATTGATCTGATTCAGCCAGGCGTACAGATGCTTCCTTCCCTGCTCGTCTAACGGTCCCCAGAATCGCTCCGGGACCAGCGCCAACGCAAACCCGAACGAGGCCATTTCCACCAGGCGCTGATCGTAATCGTTCACGTCGCCCCAGTATTCCTCGTGCCCCGGATCGGTACCATGCCGGATCCCCTCCAGGCAGATGTCCCATAACGGGGTTTCCCCGCCCCCCGCCAGAAAAGGCACCAATCCCCACAGCACGCGGGAGAAACCCTCCATCCCGGCGACGGAATCCGGATACCCCGCGGCTGCCGCTCCCAGTTCTAAACGGGCACGACCGACCGTGTAATGCCCCATCAGCGGCCCGGTAAGCTGTAGGAACGCCACCTGCAGGTCCCGCCGCGTGGCCAAGGGATTACCGCGAATGGACTGCGAAATTACGCCCGGTTCCATCCCGTATCCCATTTTCTCTGCCATATTCAAACGCTCCTCTCCGCAAATTCGCCTATTCCCAATAAAAAGGCCCTTTCCCCAGCAGCCGGGCCAGCCCCTCGACATAGAAAAAGTCCCCGTAGATCAGCGGTACATCGACGTTTTTGCCTTCCGGATAATGCCCCGTGCCGTGCAAAATCAAACCTTCCTCGCGCTCATCGTCCCAAGCGCCGTAATTTCGGTACAACGAATCCAGAATGCGGATCGCCGGTTCCCGGTAAACCGCGGACTCCAAAGGATCGACTTGATCCGCCAGCAGCAGCAGACCGCTGGCCGCGCAGGCCCCCGCCGAGGAGTCGCGGATATGCCGGAGCTCCTGCGGCGCCCGAAAATCCCATGGCGGCACCTGGTCTTCCGGCAGCTGGGCCAAAAAGAAATGGGCGACCCGTTTGGCCGCTTCGAGATACGCCGGTTTGCCGGTATGATGAAACGCCAGCGTCAAGCCGTAAATCGTCCAAGCCGTGCCTCTGGACCAGGCTGACTCTGGCGCATATCCCTGGCCGCCGAGGCCTTCGAGGCGCTCGCCCGTCTCCGCATCGAAGCGGACGATGTGGTACACCGAACCGTCGGGGCGGATGAAATGCTCCAGCACCGTATCCATATGCGCCTCCGCGATATGGCGGTAGCGGGGGTCGCCCGTGTTGGCCGAAGCCCAGAACAAGAGAACCATGTTCATACAGCAATCGATAATGGCCACTCCGGCATTGTCCTCGCCTTCGGTCCACGGATTCCAGGCCCGAATATAACGTCCCTTAAAGTTAAAGCGCGCCGCTAAATAATTGGCTGCTTTCAACGCGCGGACGCGCGACGGCTCCTTGCCCAGCAGCTTATAGGAGGCTACGCTCGTTAAAATCCACATAAAGCCGGCGTCATGATCCAGCCTCGCCCATCCGTCGAGCACGCCGTCCAGCGTCTCTTCACACTGCTCGGCCAGCGCTTTAAGGCGCTCATCCCGGGCGTCGTTGTACAGCAGCCATAATATCCCCGGCCAGAAGCCAGCCGTCCACCAGCCCGGATCGGCAAGCTCATATACCCCGTTATGGCTGGCGTGGGGAAATCCATCGCCGATGCGCCCGCTGGTCTTTTGTATTTTCCGGAGCGCCTTGCTCCATGCTTCCTCCGCCCAATCCGTCCGGTTCGTACGTTGCCCATGTTCCGCTGCTTGCATGCCATCCACCTTCCCCTTTCGTTTTTCAAACAAACTCAAATCTCAGCCACACCCGCTCGATCATTCCCGCCTGCTTGACCAGAAAATCGAGCGAATACCAGGTTTCCTCCCGGCCGAAATGATTGCGGAACGTATGCGGCTGTACGGCCGGCTCGAGGCGCCGTCCGTCATAAACGATCCGCAGCGCCCGCTTCCCTTCGCCGCCTGCCGCCAGCTGGACCTCGCCGTTTCCGTTCATCGCCGGCGGAAGCGGCGTCACCACCCGTTCTGCCAGCGTCTCCGGCGGTGAGGCAAACCGGAATTCATCGGTCAGCTCCAACGCCGGCAGCTCCGTTTTGTCCCAGGCAAACGAGCGGGTGAGCCGCTCAAGTCCCGCTTCATCATCATAGGCTCCGGTCAAATCAAGCCGCAGCGTATCCCGCGTTTCGCCGGTGGCCGCCTCCAATACGACTGCCGCATGCTGTTTCCCCGCCGCTTGATACCGGCCGTTGATGATCGGCACCGAATGGCCCTGCGACCCGTTGCAATCATAGCGGTACCGGCCTGCTCCGAAATAATCGGCGGTATATTCGCCGCTGCCCAGATCCGCGGCAAAGGTGTCCCCACCTGCGATCAGGATGAAATGCCCCAGGTCGTTATGGTTGTGCGGTTCCCCATTGTGCCCGCCCTTGGCGGAAAAACCAAATGCTCCGGCCGCGCTCCGGTGCCGGGAGACCAGCCACTGGGCATTGGGCAAATCATAGCTCGCCGCCGGCCAATCGCGGTCCGGCTCCCCTTCCGCCGTGCCGTTCTTCCAGAGCAGGTTGCGGAAAGCCGGCGCCCAGCGGCTGCAATGGTCGTCCCGGTAATCGGCCCGCAGGCCGGGCGGCGGGAGCTGCACGCTTTTGTAGCGGCGGGCCAGTTCATGGGACAACCCGATCTGCACGCGGCAAGAGGGAACCGCATCGGAGAAATTGGCGACCCGGTCGCCGCCGAGGTAGCATTTTTGCTGAAACTCGGCAATCCGCCGCACCTTGTCCTCGGCTAACCAGTCGGCCTCTCCTAACGTACGCCGCGCGAGCAAATCGGCAAAATACACAAAATAGCCGAACCCGTAGTTCCAATACCCGGCCCCTTCCAGGCAGGCCCCATCCGCGCCGAAGCCTTGCAGGTAGCATTCGAGGCTGGCCTGCACCCGCTGCAGGATAGCGCTCAGGGCCTCCGGGTCCCGCAACAGCAGCAGCGCGGCGGCGCCGACAGAACCGGCGCATACGGCCGCCCAGTTATGTGTGGCCGTCTCCCATTCGTACGGCCCGCTTCGCAGGAAAGGCTCAAACAACCGCCGGTTCACCTCCGCCTCAATGCGCGATTGCAGCAGCCGGGGCAGCCGCCCTCGCAGCAGCAAGGCAATTTCGCCGAGCGTAAACCCGGTTTCGGCTGCAAATAGGTCGATGGCCCGCTCATGACCGTCCTCGCCCAGATGAGCCGGCAGGCACCACGTGTACTCGCCGCAGACGGACCAGATCATGTCCAGCAGCTCATGTTCCGCATCCTGATCGTCCGGATCAAGCAGCGCCAGCAAAGCGAACGTATTCAACCGCCGTCTCCGCTCAAAATACACCCGCTCATACTCCAGCCGCGTCCCCTGCCGCGCAAAGATCGCAAACAACGAGAAGGTGAGTTCCGGATTTTTTTCGTGTCGCAACCGCTCCGCTTCCGCCCGGATTTCCCGGACTTCTTCGCGGTACTCCCCGGACTCCCGCACCCGCCGCCAAAATGCATCCTGATCTCCGTCCGGATAATACAACCGACGATCGGCCGGAGCCATACGGCTGACGATCGCCAGCCAACCCTCACGTTCCAACGTTCGCCCCAACGAATTCATGATGATCCCCTCCTCCACTTCAGCGCTAGATTCCAAACGCTCCTCATCTCCGGTATTCCATAGGGGTGGCGCCCGTGTAACCTTTAAACGTTTTGATAAAATAACTCTGATTGTCGTAACCGAGCATTTCGCCGATCTCTCCGACGGAATGCCTGGTCCCGTCCAGCAGTTCTTTGGCCCGCTCCATTTTCATGTGCGTAATATACTCTATGAAGGTCATGCCCGTTTCCTTCTTGAACAGCCGGCTGAAATAGCTCGGGTTCAAATGGAGATGTCCGGCCACCTCGTCCAGGCTGATCCGCGTATGGAGGCGAAGGGAGACGAACCGGCAGGCCTCCGCCACCTCCGTTCTCCGGCTCGCCCCCGAGCCCGCCTCCGTCAGGGCGGCAATCCGCTCCAGATGAAGCTTCAACCAGGCGCCAAGCTCGGACAGTGAATAAATATCGACCAGTTCCTTGTGCAGGGACTCGGCGGAATAGGACGGGCGGATCGAATGCAGCGAGTGCAGCTTCAATTTCAGATCGAGCAGCAGCTTCAGCGTCCAGTCTTTGACGGTCTCCGGCGCATAACGCGCCCGGCCGATCATGGACATCCATTGGTCCGCTATACTACCGGCCAGGGACGGATTTTTGCCGAGCAGCGCCTCCCTCAGCTCCGCGTTGGCCCGGTCATAAAAAGCAAACAGATTCGGCCGCTCGCTATCCCCTGCGCTATCCAATGTCTTTTCGCTCCGTTTGGCAATTTCCCCGGGTTCCAAGTAAAACCGCACCTTCTCGCCGTTAAGCAGCTCGCCAAGCTTCTGTTTTAGCCCCTCCGCACCGCCGCAGCTTTCTCCCAAAACAAAGGACATGCCAACCTTAAGCACGCGGCGCAGCGTGGATTGCATCTCCCGCAGGCACGCGGCCGCTTCGCCCGCGGCATTCCGCTTCAGTGAAGGCGTATGGGAGAACAGCAAAATCGAAGTCCCGACGCCAAATCTGACGTGAAGACCTTGCAGCGGCAGCTCGTTCCACACTTCTCCCAGCACATTGCCGATCGCAAAATGCAGCGTCCGGTCCGATGCGAAGCGGTGCTTCACCATCTGGTAGTTCTCCACGTAACCGATCGCCGGCAAACAGGACTGCCCGGGCAGAAACAAGCCGTATTCCCTTGCTTCCTGCTCCCACTTTTGCGCGGAGAAAAGCGGCTGATCGATCAGGCTCGCCAGCATCTGCTCCTTGCGCAGCTCGCTCGTCTCCACGACCAGATGCTTTATCCGCGACTGCTCCCAGCCGTTGTGCGCCTCTTCGTCCATATGGTCCTTGAACCGGCGCAGCACCGCGGCCACATCCTCCGGATCGAGCGTATCCTTCAGCAAATAATCCTGCACATTCAGCCGCATCGCCTGCTGGGCGTATTCAAATTCGCTGTGGCAGGACAAAATGGCGATCCGCACATGCGGTGACATCCGCCGGATTCGGGCCGACAGCTCCAGTCCGTCCATCCTGGGCATCCCGATGTCCGTGATCAGAATGTCCGGCATTTCCCGCTGTGCCTGCTCCCAGGCACTCCAGCCGTTTTCGTAGGAGCCCATCAGGCGCAGCCCCAGCCCTTCCCAAGGAATCGCCTCCGACAGCAATTGGGTCACGGGATAATCGTCGTCCACCAGCATCACGTTATACATCAGCGCTCTCCCCTATCGTGAGGAATGTACATCTCGATCACCGTTCCGAGTCCCGGTTCACTGCGAATTTCCACGTGGAACATTGGCCCGAACCTCAGGCGCATCCGCTCCATCACATTGTGCAGACCCATCCCGGAAAAATGGCCTTTCGGCTTTAAACCGCCTAGCTCTGCGGCTGCCCTCGTATCGTTCATCCTGCGCAGCGTGGCTTCAAGCTTCGCCTCTTCCATCCCGGCGCCGTCATCCGCGACGGTAAGCAGCAAACCGTCCTGTTCCATCGAGGCGGCGATCCTGATGACGCCGGCTTGCTGTGTGAGTCCGTGGATCAGCGCGTTTTCCACCAGCGGCTGCAGGATGAGCCGCGGCACCTTCACGAGAAAAGCCTCCGGCCCAACCGCGAACTCCAGCGTCACTTCCTGCTTCTGGCGCAAATTCATCAGCCGCACGTAATGCGAAACGAGCTCGATTTCTTCATGCAATGTAATTTCATCCTCTTCGCGGCTGATCGTCATCCGCAGCAGCGTGGACAACGAACCGATCATTTTAGCACTCTCCAGATCACCCTGCTTCATCACTTTCATCCGAATCGAGTTGAGCACGTTAAACAAAAAATGCGGGTTGATCTGCGCCTGCAGCATTTTCAGCTCCGCCGTCCGTTTGCGGGCTTGAGTGGCGGAAATCTCCGCGATCATTTGCTTTACCCGGTCCAGCATCTGGTCGAACAGCAGCCCCAGCCGCCCGATTTCGTCATTGCCGCGAACGCCGGAACGCACCTCCAGGTTGCCCCGCTGCACCGCCGAAGCCGCCTTGCCGAGCCGCACCAGTGGTCTAGTGAACGTTCTGACCAACACGATCAGCATCGCCATGAACACGATAAACGAGATGATCTGAAACAAGAACACACGGTTGAAAATCGAGCTGATATTAACCGTCGCCTCCTGGTAGGGTTGGGTAAGGATCAGCCGCCAGCCGTTCAGGGCGATGCTCTGCTCGACCACAAGCCGCGTTTCCCCAACGTCCCGCGAAACAAAGGCGGTTTCCGCCGCCGCTTGCCCATGCCCAGCCCCAAACCCCAGCCGCTCCTGCTTCCCGCCGGGATACATGCCGCCGATGTTGTCCTTGTTCCGGTCCGCCACAACCCTCCCTGCGGCATTCACCAAACGCACCTCCTGGCCCGCGGTCAGTTCGCTGAAAATATCGCTGACCTGATCCTCCATCACCGTCACGACGACATACCCGTAAATGTCCGAGTTGGCCAGCCGCAGCGTACGCGCCACCGACACCTGGTACGGATGGTCGAACCGGTCGTACTTAAATTGCGTTGGCTCCGCGCCAATCCAATAAGAATCCAACCCCTGCAGCTCGTCGAGCTGTTCGAACCAGGGCTCCTGCAGCAAATCGCGCGGATTGTAATCGCTTACGGAATAATTCATGAAATAAGATCCGTCGGTGAGCAGCACCGTTACGTAGCTTTTTTCGCCAACCACGGTCAGGCTGTCCAGCTGTTCCAGCACGCGGTTCGCGTCGGTAAATTTCCGGTAAGGGTCCGGCTCCTGATATCCGGAGGCCACCAGCTTGAAATACGTGTTCAGCCCCGCATTGACCTGGATGTAATTGGCGATGTCCAGCATGCCTTTTAATAAATGGGTCACCGAGCCGTTTACCAGTTCGAGCGAATTTTCCGCATTGGCGATGGCCTGCTGCTTGACCGCCTTTTGCGTCAGCGCATGGTACACGTTTAAAGTGAAGGCGGCGGGAACGAGAATGCAGGCCACCGCAGCCAAAATCAACTTAGCGCGAATCGACCGGGGCGCAAAGTGGCTGAGCCGCTTGAACATTTCACTTCTCCCCTTAGCGAAAAGGGGGACGATACCGTCCCCTGTTTTGGATCATTTTACCACTCATTTTTTGTTGGATTCAATAATTTGGTTAACGCGCTCCTGACAATTTTTGATCGTCATATCGATATCCTGGTTGCCCAAAATCAGTTTCTCGTACTCCTCGTTGATCGCCTTGTACACCTCAGCCTGGTAGGAGGAAGGCGGAATGATCGCGGAAGCTTTGGAGGCCATAAGTGTGTTCACCAGCGATTCTTTGTCGACCTTCTCCGGATTTTTCGTGCCCGCCAGAATCGTATCGATGATGCCGGTGATTTCCTCAGAGCTTACGCCGTTCCACGCCGGAATGTTTTTGCCCTGCACGACTTGCCCTTCCGTCGTATACCAGCGGACAAAGCGGTAAGCCTCTTCCTTATGCTGCGATTTGGCGGCGACGGCCACATAATCGGTGGTCACCGGCGTCAGGCCGATTTCATCCTCGGGGTTGTTTTTCGGGAACGGGGCAACCGCCACGTTAAAATTCAACGGGACTTTGTCGGTGCCGCCGATTTCCGTGTTCATCCAGCTCCCGATTGTCAGCATGCTGGCCGATTCGTTGAAAAACTGCGTCCGGTAAGCGAGCTTTTGCGAGATCATATCGGTATACGGCACGGAAGACTGGTCTTCTTTCTCCATCCGCACGCGCAGCTCCAGCGATTTGCGGAAATTCGGGTCATCCAGATTGGACGAGCCGTCCGCTTTGAGGAAATCGGCATTTTGCGGCTGGTTCAGCATCATCAGCTTGATGTATTCCATCCATCCGCCGGCTTGCGGCCCGTGAAAATAAGTCCCGTACCGTTTGTTTGCACCTTCCCCTTGGGTCAGCTTTTTCGCATAATCGGCATATTCGTCCCAGGTCCAGTCGGCAGGCACCGGAAGTCCCGCCGCTTCAAGATGATCTTTGTTCAACAGCACGTACCATGGATTGAACTTCCCTGGAAGCGCATACACTTTACCGTCCAAATGAGTGTCCACTTTGTAATCCTCTTCCACGGTGTACCCGTCTTTGGTGATGTAATCGTCGAGCGGCTCGGCCATGCCCAACGCCACACGCTGTGCGTATCCGGCGGCATCGCTGAACATCAGGATGTCCATCTGCGCCGACGAGGCCGCTTCCAGGTCCAGCTTTTTGAACGCCTCCTGGGTGTCTCCTTTTTCGCTTAGCTGCACCAGTTCGACCGTCACGCCCGGATTAGCCTGCTCATAGGCCTCCAGCGTGTGCTTCCAGTTGTACGCTTCCTCGGTCCCGTAGGTGTACAAGCGAAGATTGACCTTGCCGCCGCCATCACCGGATTTCCCTCCTTCTGCAACTTGAGAGCCCCCAACGTTGCCTCCGTCTCCCTGATTGGCACTGCCGCCCCCACAGCCCGCCAGCAGCCCGATCAGCAGCAGCATGGCCAGCACGGCCGACCATAACTTTACCTGCTTTGCCCCCGTTTTCCGTTTGTTCATGTGTTACCCCTCCTTGGTCAGGATATATATGGATTCCCCCGGACGGTTCGTATGTCTTTTCTTATGCCTTTAACCTTTCACCCCGCCGAGAGCAATTCCTTCAATCACGCTTTTTTGCCCGATGATGAAAATAATCAGGAGCGGAAAGATCGCGGACACCGCCCCGGCCATAATCAGCGAATAAAACTCCCCGCTCATGGACGTGAACTTCTGCATCACCAGCGGCAGCGTAAACCATTTATCGGTCCGTAGAAAAATCAGCGGATTCTGATAATCGTTCCACGTCCAGATAAAACGCAAGATCGCATAAGTCGCCACGGCCGGCTTCACCAGCGGCAGACCGATCGAACGGAAAATCCGGAAATGCCCGGCCCCGTCGATTTTCGCCGACTCGATGAAATCCTGGTGTACGCCCATAAAAAACTGCCGCAGCATAAACGTCCCCAGCACGCTGAAGCTGCTGATGATGATCAGGCCGAGATGGCTGTCAAACAGCCCGATGTTACGGTACAAAATAAACTGCGGCACCAAAATCGCCTGGCTCGGAATCATGTATGTGGCCAGCACGATCAGAAACAGCCACTGACTGGCGGCAAACTTGATCTTCGAGAAGCCGTAAGCCGCCAAACTGGAGATCAGGCTGGAAATAAACGTCGTAGCCACGGCCACCTTAATCGAATTCCAGTAATACACATAAAACGGATAATCGCCGAACCACACCTCTTTGTAATTTTCCACCGCGTTCCAGGTCCGGGGAATCCACTCAATCGGGTAGACGAACACCTCGGTTTCGATTTTGAACGACGTCATCAGCATCCAGAAGAAAGGAAGCAGAAACAGGATGCTTGCGGCAAACATCAGCAGCGTCAGAACAGCCCTCGGCCACTCGATACGGCGGCTCACCATCATCTAAGCCCACTCCTTTCCTCAGTAGTTGACCCATTTTTTCTGGGCGATCCATTGAATGAACGTAATCAGCATGACCAGCCCGAACAGCACGGTGGCGATGGAGGACGCGTAGCCCACCTTCAAATTCACGAAGGCCGTATCGTACAGATACCACACCATCATCGTCGTCGAACCGATTGGTCCCCCCTGGGTTAAAACGGCGATGACGTCAAACACTTTAAACGTGGAAATGATCCCGGTGACCATTAGGAAAAAAGACGTCGGCGACAGCAGCGGAAACGTAATGCGGCGGAATTTCACCCACCCGTTGGCGCCGTCGATATCGGCGGCTTCGTACAGATCCTTGGGGATCGATTGAAGTCCGGCAATGTAAATGATCATGTTGAAGCCAATGGAGATCCAGACCGTAATCATCATGATCGAGATGAGCGCATAGTCCGGATCGGCGATCCACTTCGGCGGATTGGCAAAGCCGATCGTCTTCAAAAGCTCGTTGATCGGGCCGTAGGAAGGTTGAAACAGCACCTGCCAGACAACGGCCACGGCGACGATGTTGGAGATGTAAGGCATGAAGTAAGCGACCTTGAAATAGCCCTTCATGTACACGTAACGGTCGATCAAAATGGCCAGCACCATCGAAATCAGCATATAGGCCGGGACGGTCAGCAGAAAGAGCAAATTGTTGCGGAGCGAACGAATAAACATCGAATCTCCCATCAGGTTGCGGAAATTTTCCAAGCCGACAAAGCGGATGCCGTCCCAGCCCTGCACGAAATTCCAGTCCGCAAACCCGAGCACCAGCGTGGCGAGAATCGGCATCAGTACCAGCACGGACACGCCCAACAGCATCGGGCTGACGAACAATATTCCGGCGATCGTTTCGCCGCGCTGCAACGATTTCATCATAGAAATCACCTCGGAAAGGAGTAGTAAGCTCTTGCGTACCTCCATATTAAAAAAAATACCGCCACCACAGTGACGGTATTTTGATCAATTTCACGCTGATTTTTACTTTTTCGCCCACTCGCCCCCGTGAAGTCCCCCTGATACTTTATATCCGCCGCCGAATTTCCCCCTGGCATGCAGCACGGTCATAACGACTTCGAGCGTCGATTTCTGCAGCTTCTCATTCAGCGGATCACCGTGCAACACATGCTGTATAAATTCGGTGTCCACCCACACCGATTGAGACATACGTTCTGCCGTGAACTCGTCAGCACCCCCGGTATAGATATCGCCACGGTCGCGGAGCTGGCCGGACACGCCGACATTAACGTAACCCGGCGATACGCGAAACCGACAGAGGCAGAAATCATAAAGGCGGTTGATCAAGCTTTTACGTAAGCCCTGCCTACAGTGAAAAGACGAGTAAAGGTGGTATCCTTTACTCGTCTTTTTCTATTTATCCCAAAACCATAACTTGAATATTCAATTCTACCTATTAGTTGTTTGGACCCCAATCATAGGCTGAAATATCTCCATACGCTTTACCAACAACTTTAAAATGCAATTTCTTACCAACTGGCAAATCTGTAAAGTATTTAGTTGTTGAGGTGTCACCTAAATTAATCGTATCAAGAACAATATCCTCATCAAGCCAATTTTTTTGTATCACTTGCAATTTAAATTTGTTACCTGTACCACTCGGTGACCAAACCACTTTAATAGAGTTGTTATTCAATGTGAAATATCCAAAATCATAACTATTAGAAACTTTGAGACTCCCATTTACAATAAGTCTCTCATTACCCATGTAAGGCACAATCACACTTTGCCCACTAAGAGAATTATTGTCACGAGGGATAAAGGAGTCATTGGCAGATGCATATATAGGTCCAGCCAATGAAGATACCACTAAAGCAGATGCAATTGTAGCTACTACTCTTCTTTTAAATCCTTTCATGAGTAACTCTCCCAATACAGGAATATTATGGTACAATATTAATTATAGAATATATTTACCATGAGAGCAACAAGAAAGGATAAATTTTCAAAATGGTGAAAATTTTAAGGAAAAGAAACCTAATGATTTTAGGTTTCATAATCCTTCTATTTGGAGTGTACACGATTGATTGGAGCGGGACGCCACAACCTGTAAAAGTAGTTAATCACTATCTAATGTTAGTTCAAAAGAAAGATGCTCAGGACGCCTATCAAATGTTGTATATCAAAAACAGTAAAAGTAGATTATATTTTGAGACGTACAAGGAGAGTGTATACAGCGATCCATTGATCGAGTACAAAATTAAAGGCTCTTCAAAAATAAACAAAAAGACGTATAACGTATCGACATATATAAATATGGATGGTTGGAAAACAGATTATACCTTCGAAGTAAGGAAAATCGATGGTAAATGGAAGATTGTATACTAAAGCAGCTGTTGTGGGCTAAGAAAATAGTAAGACCCCCGGCGTGGATTGCCACATCACGGATTGGGCCGGACACGCCGACATTAACATAACCAGGCGATACGCCAAGCCAACGGGGGCTGATCAAGCATTTATGTAACCTCTTCTTGCGGTATAATGTGCTTGTTAATTCCGGTCAGAATCCCGACCAGCTTCGGCACCCCGTCCAACAGCTTCAAGCACAATTCAAGAATGGACACGGCCTCACCCCCTTTAGGGCTGGCTTCGCCGCATCCATCCACCGGTGCACCATGTCCATTTTATTATACAAATCCTTGAAAAGGATAGAAGCTAATTCGAAGGGCTGACACTCTCCGCACTATCGGGTCCGTCGCTGCGTGTGTCTGTATACATAATCGGGTTAAGCCGGTGAGCTGCATCCTGAAAAAATGTATACAAAATTAGACCTGCCATGCGCAATTATTTCATAGCTCGAAGTAGTTGGCTGACTCTCGACGGCGAAACGCCGATCCTTTCCGCCCACTTAGATTGATTTTCAGACGGGTAGGTAGCCATCACTTCATTGAGTTTTCGGATTAATTCACTCGTCTTTTGCCGGGGTCGCCGTGCAGCTCCTGCGACTGAATCGCTTTGATTTCCCAACGCCACCGCTATTTCCTGGTTCGCCGTTTTTTGACTCCCAGCTTCTTTCATAGCACGAAGTAGTTGGCCAACTCTCGACGGTGAAACGCCGATCCGTTTCGCCCACTTAGATTGATTTTCAGACGGATAGGTAGCCATCACTTCATTAAGCTTTCGGATTAATTCACTCGTCTTCTGCCGGGGCCGCCGTACAGCTCCTGCGTCGGGATCGTTTCGATTTTCCAACGCCACCGCTATTCCCATGATGGCCGTTTGTTGACTCCCAGCTTGCTGTGTAGGGAACAGTTCCCGTAAGCATGCCGCGCAAATGAAGCGTTCCCGGAAGTATATAAGCTGCTCCATCGATTGGCAGAACAGGCACTCTTGCGTCCGGTACGGGCGCATCAT
This sequence comes from Paenibacillus lacisediminis, assembly GCF_046567315.2. Taxonomy (NCBI): domain Bacteria; kingdom Bacillati; phylum Bacillota; class Bacilli; order Caryophanales; family Paenibacillaceae; genus Paenibacillus; species Paenibacillus lacisediminis. The sequence continues at coordinate 19,582 of NZ_JBKIAX020000016.1, forward strand.
GATTCTTTGGGATTCATTGTCAATAAAAAACTCTATGGTATCGCCCTGGCCTATCCCAATAAATCGGCGTAATTCAATAGGGATAACGATTCTCCCAAGCTCATCAATTGGCCTGACAATCCCGATGCTTCTTATCATTCCTGATTCCCCCGCTTCCGGTAGAAAAACCACCGGAGCCTTGTGGAATCCGGTGGTTTTAGCTGATATATAAATTATAGCGACTTGCCATCTAAAAATCACTTTGTTTCGAATTAACCATAATGCCAGCCGAACGTCCCCATAAGTGGTCCTGCACTTGCTCCTACACTTACCACCAATACGAACAAAAAACTAATTGCGTACAACAGAGTATTTTTTTTCATGGCCATCCCCCATTTCCACTAATTGATGATACTCTACTTTCGATTCAGCCGACGCAACGTTTCTAAAACGTTCAAACAATCTCATACACCGAAGCATAGAGCTTTCGTCATTTATCATAGTAGATTTTTTTAGGCCATCTATCAAGAATTTAAATCCTTGTCTGTGATCCCCTTTAATTAAATAATAATCAGCTAATTCACACAGAAAACCAACGAGCTGATCGTCGGTATTTTGCTGGTTGTATATTTCGTTTTCTTCCTGTTCTAGGACGTTAGACAATACGCTTTCAAACTTAGTGAGAATATGATCGACGTTAATTTTGTATCGGTTAGCTACTATTATGATATTCCATAAACCCGTGAGTATTTCATTTTCCTTCGTTTCGAAGTAATTCACATATTCCGGAAGCAACTCTATATTGCCAGCCATTAACTTAGTCAACAAAATATTCGCTTGAGTCCATTCCTGAAACAAGTTCTTCCAGTGTAGTGTTTCTTTATCCGTCTCTTTAACCCAATTTAAATCAGCAGCTTCATCAGCAACTTGCAGAGCAGCTTCATAATCCCCTTGTTCATAATACGCATGGCCTATTAGCATATTACTAAAGGTAATATAAGAAAATAATGGTCTAGGTAGTTTCTTAACAAGGCCTTGATCCATCTTTTTCCGGGAGTGGGATAAAGAGTACTGAATTTTAGCCAGTTGCTTTAACTTTTCACCAATTTTATAGAGCTTATCCCAGCGACGCAAAGAACGATAAGCATCAGCCAAATCCTTCAATGCTACCAGTTGGTCGATTTCATCAAGCCGCTCCGCGAAAGGCTCAAACTGGATCGCTGCCTGGTAATTTTGTTCCTGATCGGGGCCAAGTCTAGTTAAAAACAACTTGTACTGGCAATAAGCTAACCGCTCCGAATGCTGACTTTTTTCGCTTAGAGCTACACTCTCGTAAAGAATCGCTGCTGCCATCCGTTTTCCTTGCGCAATTAAATCTTCTGCTACCTCAAACAGGGGAGATGAATATAAAGGGTTATCCAGCAATAGATTTACGATTTGCTTAATGCAATCCAACTTGTCCAGCTCTGCGCACCGGTAAAAGAAAGGTTTGATTCTGCGCCAATTCGGCGCCGCTTCATTCAAATACTCCTGGATGTACTCCTCATAAAAATGCCCATCGGGTAGATTCATCACCGTAGTAATCCGGTCTAGTTGATGCACGGAAAGCACTCTCTGACTGTTTAAAATAGCACTCATCGTACCCGTATTCAATCCGGCCCGATTGGATAGTTGACTAAGATTTAACCCATTCTGTTTTGAAAATTGCTCCAGCGCTCCGAGAATCGTGGTTGTATTTTTCAAACAAACCACTCTGATAAATTTTGGGAATATATTATAAATATAACCATCTTTTGAACAATGGTCAATACAATTTACGCAGATTGTACGAATGCTTACGCTTTTGCCTCACCAGTTGCAAAGCTTTCATCATCTGTTAAAATAAAGGGGCGAGCAACCCAGCAAAGTTTCTCGCCCCTAAGTCGATTGTTCACGCAATCGGCTTTTTTATGTTACGAATATGAAGCTGGTAATACTGATTAATGAGTTCATCAAGGATCATAGATTGATGAATCACGCGCGGATGTCCAAACTGTCCATTGTATTTTTCCGTTAATACATGCAATTTGTTTCGCTCTCGCTCAATCCTTGCCTGAATACCATCTTCATTCATTGGCGTGTACCTCCCTAGTGTAATATCCTAGGGAAATATGCCTTTTTTTGAATTTTTTTATAGGAGACAAACCTCCCCCTCTTTACTATCCGGCAAAAAGTGCTTTCAAGCCAGAGGTGATCTGGCTTTTTTTATTATACAACTAAAAATAGTTGACGCAATATTTTTCATGAAAAATTTGACGTGATTAAAAATTTTCAACTCCTCTATCATAAAAAGAAGAGACGGAATAAAAATGAGGAGCTGTAGCATTTGAGGATCAAGGAAGCAAGGGAAGCCGCAGGGTTTACCCAAGAATCACTCGTACAACACATCAACAACACCATGAAATGCACATTGCGAAACTATCAGAATATTGAGTACGGTATTGTGATCCCGAACGCCACCTTAGCGCTGTTGATCGCCCATGTGCTGCATGTGGACCCGCGAGATATCGACGAATGGAAGTTTAAAACCCCAAACACTGATTTGTAGATATGTAACGCTGGATGTGTTATACTAAGGACAAATTATGAAGGAACAACCCCTATGTCATATCTTCATCTGCATGTGGGTAAAATAAAAATAGCCGTGATGTTGGTAGCATCACGACTATTCCGACAAAGCTCCAGTGGGCAACCACGGCGAGATTTTCATTCAAAGAGAAGAAAAACCACCGGTCAAGGGCCCAACCTATCGCCGGTGGTTTTTCTTGTCTCTACGTGCTTTCTTCTGTTTTTTGCCGCAAATCAAAGTCTGAAGGCCAGCAAAAATGCCAACCACTTATTTCATTTTACGGCCGCTGGCGGCATGAGGCCGCTTCACTGCCGGTTGAGCCGGACCAGCCATGGATATCACCTCGGAAAAATACCGCCACCACAGTGACGGTATTTTGATCAATTTCACGCTGATTTTTACTTTTTCGCCCACCCGATTAGATATCGAGGTTCTTGACGTATCTGGCATGCTCGTGAATGAAATCGCGGCGCGGCTCGACGTTGTCGCCCATCAGCGTATCAAAAATCGCATCCGCCTGAATGGCGTCGGCGATCGTTACCTGCTGCATCGTCCGGCTTTCCGGATCCATCGTTGTCTCCCACAGCTGTTCGGGGTTCATCTCGCCCAAACCTTTGTAGCGTTGAACGTTGACTTTGACGCCTTCGCCGAATTCGGCGATGATCTCATCGCGTTCTTTCTCCGATTGGGCGTAGCGCACCGTTTTGTTGCGTTCGATTTTGAACAGCGGCGGCATCGCAATGTAAATGTAACCGGCCTCGATGATTTTCCGCATGTAGCGGAAGAAAAACGTCAGCAGCAGCGTGCGGATATGGGCGCCGTCGACGTCGGCGTCGGTCATGATGATGATTTTATGGTAACGCGCCTTCGCAATGTCGAACTCCTCGCCGATCCCGGTGCCCAGCGCCGTGATGATCGCGCGGATTTCGGCGTTGCCGAGGATGCGGTCCAGACGCGCTTTTTCCACGTTCAAAATTTTACCGCGCAGCGGCAAAATCGCCTGGAAGTGACGGTCCCGCCCCTGTTTCGCCGAGCCGCCGGCCGAGTCGCCTTCGACGATGTACAGCTCGCTGATCGAGGCGTCCTTGGAGGAGCAGTCCGCCAGCTTGCCCGGCAGAGCGCTGACTTCCAGGGCGCTCTTGCGGCGCGTCAGCTCGCGCGCTTTACGAGCCGCTTCCCGCGCCCGCGAAGCCTGCAGCGATTTCTCCAGGACGCGCCGGGACACGGATGGATTTTCTTCCAAAAATTCCTGCAGCTTTTCTGCAAACAGTGATTCCACGATCCCGCGCACTTCGCTGTTGCCGAGCTTTGTTTTCGTTTGGCCTTCGAATTGGGGCTCGGGAATTTTTACGGAAATGATCGCCGTCAACCCTTCGCGCACATCGTCCCCGGTCAAATTGTTGTCATTGTCCTTGATCATCCCGGCCTTGCGGGCATAATCGTTGATGATGCGCGTCAGCGCGCTCTTAAAGCCGGACTCGTGGGTACCGCCCTCGTGCGTATGAATGTTGTTGGCAAACGAATAGATACTTTCGGTATACCCTTCGTTGTATTGCAGGGCGACTTCCACCTGAATCATGTCGCGTTGGCCTTCCACGTAAATCGGCTCTTCATGCAGCACTTCTTTGTTATGGTTCAGGTAAATCACGTATTCCTTGATGCCGCCTTCGTAATGGAACGAATCGCTGGCCCCGGTGCGTTCATCGGTCAGGGAAAGATTGATGCCTTTATTCAAAAAGGCCAGTTCCCGGATCCGCGTCAGCAGCGTGTTGTAATCAAATACGGTCGTTTCCGTGAAAATTTCCGGATCAGGGTAAAATCTCGTCTTCGTCCCGGTTTCATCCGTGTCGCCAATGATCCGCACATCGTATTGAGGCACGCCGCGGTGATACTCTTGCTGATAAGCATGCCCGTCGCGGCTTACCTCAACAACGACTTTCGTGGACAAGGCGTTGACGACGGAAACGCCGACCCCGTGAAGTCCCCCTGATACTTTATATCCGCCGCCGCCGAATTTCCCCCCGGCATGCAGCACGGTCATGACGACTTCGAGCGTCGATTTCTGCAGCTTCTCATTCAGGCCGACCGGAATGCCCCGGCCGTTGTCTATGACAGTCACACTGTTATCTTCATGAACGATGACGTCGATTTTGTTCGCATAGCCGGCAAGCGCCTCGTCTATACTATTGTCTACGACTTCCCATACCAGATGGTGCAGACCGCGGACGCTGGTGGATCCGATATACATCCCCGGCCGTTTCCGGACCGCTTCCAGGCCTTCGAGCACCTGTATGTTACTTTCGTCATACGTTTGTTCGTTCATCGACAATGCCTTCACCTACTTCTATAGATTCAACCACATCATGTAAACCACTGAACTTATATTATAACGCTAAACCGCTAATATAACGTTAGCCTTTTTTTTCAACGTCGCCGAGGAAATGGGCGAATAGTATATTTCATTTTGGGTCACGACGATCGACTTGGCCTCTTCTTCGCCGATGCGCACAACGTTTTTTTCCTCAAGCGCGTGACTGATAAACTGTTTGGATATTTTCGAAGACTGCTCGATGGAAATATCAAAAATCGCAACCAACTCCGAAGAGAGGATGACTTTTTCTCCGCCCAAATGAATATACATTTTACTCCTTCGCCCCTCCTTGGACTTGTCCGTCCTGAACATGAAAAATGCTGGCGTCCCGCAGCCGGCTTGCATTGATGCTTTCGATGCCAGTCGCCGTAATGAACGTCTGCACTTTGCTCTGAAACGTTTCGATCAATTGGGTTTGGCGGTAAGGGTCCAGCTCGGACAATACGTCGTCCAACAGCAGGATGGGATATTCCCCGATCTCCTCATGAATGAGCTCGATTTCCGCCAGTTTCAAAGATAACGCCGTGGTCCGCTGCTGCCCCTGCGACCCGTATACTTGGGCTTCGTTCCCGTTAATATAAAAAGAGACATCGTCGCGATGGGGGCCGCAAAGCGTCATGCCGCGGCGGATTTCCTGATCCTTCACTTGTGATAACTTTATCATAAATTGCTGTAATAAGACAGCTTCATCTTCTTCTTCGGCTTCTCCGAACGAGGGAAGATAGGATAATTTCAGCTTTTCACCGCCGCCGGTGATGCCTTCGTGGATCTGCTCCGCCCATTTTTGCAGTTTTCTTATAAATTGTTTCCTTTTTTTGATGATTTTAACACCATGCTCCGCAAGCTGCTCATTCCAGATTTCCAGCATCGTAGAAAGCTCGGGTCCGGCGCCCCAGGCTTGCTTCAGCAGGTTGTTCCGCTGCACCAAAATCTTCTGATATTGCTGAAGATGATATAAATATCCTGGCTGAACTTGGCCGATTTCCATATCGAGAAAACGCCGCCGCACTCCCGGAGTGCCCTTGACGATTTCCAAATCCTCCGGGGCGAACATCACGACGTTCAGCGCGCCGATGAAATCGCTGAGCTTGCGCTGCTCCAGACCGTTGAGCTTCGCTTTTTTGCCCTGCGAGGTCAGGCGAAGCTCCAAGCGAACAGCTCCGTATTTTTTCTCCACTTCCGCCTCTACCATGGCGTGATCGCTGCCGAACGAAATCAGCTCCTTGTCTTTGCCGGTCCGGTGCGATTTCGACAAAGCCAGCACAAACAAAGCTTCGAGCAGATTCGTTTTGCCTTGAGCGTTGCGTCCGATGATCAAATTGACGGCGCCAAACGAGTTTAGCGAAAGCGTATCATAGTTCCGGTAGTGCTGCAGTGATAATTGATTGACATACACAATAGCTTAAGCCCCCTCGTTTTCCGCTTGCTTCGCGCGGATTTAAGGCTGTGGTGCAGCCGGTCAGGGAGCCTTTGGTCCGGCCACCTGGAAGGATCCGCTTCCTTCCACCTCGACCTTGTCGCCGGGATAAAGCTTCCGGCCCCGGCGTTCTTCTGCTTCCCCATTGACTTTGACCGCTCCGTCCGCCAACAGCGCTTTGGCCATGCCTCCCGTCGGCACGCAATCCGCCAATTTTAAAAATTGATCTAATTTAATATATTCACTGGAAATGGAGATTATTTTCATGGCGCCGATTTCCTTTCAAATCAGTGGGTAGTCCGGTATGGCAAAATCAGATACAGGCTCTGCGTGTCGTCCACCGGCTTGATAATGATCGGGCTCATCGCGCCCGTAAATCCGATATGCAACTGTTCGCTCTCTACGACTTTGAGCACGTCCAGCATATATTTCGAGTTGAAGGAGATGCGCAGCGGTTCCCCGGTGAATTGGGCGACCTCCATTTGCTCGGTAACTTTCCCCAGTTCCGAGGAGCTGGAGGAGATTTCAATGGAGCCGTCCTCCAGCGTCTGCAGGCGCACGATGTTCGTTTTTTCTTCGCGGGACAGCAAATAAGCGCGGTCGATCGAATCGCTTAATTTTTTGGTGTCCAAAATCAGTTCTGTTTTATAGTTTGTCGGAATAATCTTAGAAGTATCCGGGTATGTCCCGTCGAGAATACGCGTATAGAACAGGACGCGGTCGATTTTGAACAGCACCTGGTTGTCGGCAACGACGATCTCGATGCGCGTATTTTGGTCAGGAATGATTTTGCTCAGCTCGTTCAGGGTTTTGCCGGCAATAACGATATTGCTGAAGCGTACCCCTTCGGCATCGTCAAGCCCGGCCACGCGGCTGGCCAGCCGGTGACGGTCCGTCGCCACGAATTTGAACTGATTGTCGCTCAAGTTCCACAATACCCCGGTCAAAATCGGCGACGTTTCGTTGGTGGAAATCGAGAACACGGTCTGCCGGATCATGTTTTTCAGCAAATCGCCGGGGATGGTAATGACCTGGTTCTCCTCGATGCTTGGCAGTACCGGGAATTCCTCGGGATCAAGGCCGACCATTTGGATGTCTGTCGAACCGGAGCGGATGAACGTTTGGAAGCCGTCCTGAACCTCCATTTCGATATCCTCCGAAGGCAGCTTTTTGATAATTTCGACGAAAAATTTAGCGGGCAGCACTACGCTGCCGGGACGTTCGACTTGAACGATCTGCTTGTCCTTGTCTTCCGCCGGAATATAGGCCTGGATGGAGATGTCGGTGTCGCTGGCGGTTAAGGTCATCCCTTGAAAATTCACTTCCAGCTTGATCCCCGTCAAAATCGGAATCGTCGTGCGGCTGGAAATCGCCTTGGATACGTGCTGAATCGACTCGTTAAGATCATGTTTTAAAACGCGGATTTTCATAAATTCAACTCCTAAAAGTTTTATGGAGCTTGTGCTCCTTTAGAAATGACTTCGCAATAAAATCTTCGAAAGCATAAGCTTAAGTTTTATGGAGCTTACGCCCCTTTGGAATAACATCGCAATAAATCTTACTTCGGAAACTTTAGCTCTATAAGTAATAAAACTTGCTCTATAAGCATAAGCTTGTTTTATGTAAGGGGATTATTCCCTCGTTTTTTGGGGTGATGCAAAAGCGCGGAAGCGCTGGTTGCGTTGTCCCCAAAGTTAGGTTGCTCGCTACCACTTATTAAGATGTGTATATTTAAATATATTTAGAAGAAGTAGTAGGGGCCCTGAATATGTGGATAACAACCCGGAAAATATGAAATGAAGCCTATCCACATGTGCATATCATGTGCATAGGCTTATCCCTTATTCAGGTGGCGTTTTTTATTTTCTCGGTAATGTTGTTTACGATCTTGTACAGTTCCTGGTCGTTCTTGAGCTGCTGGGTGATTTTCTCGTGTGCGTGAATAACCGTCGTATGGTCCCGTCCGCCAAAAGCGTCGCCGATCTTCGGCAGCGAAAAATCGGTTAATTCGCGGGCCAGATACATGGCGATTTGCCGCGGAAAAGCGATCGCTTTGGTTCGTTTGCGCGCTTTGAAATCATCCAGTTTCAAATTATAGTAATCGCCGACCCTTTGCTGAATGTCCTGGATCGTAATCATCTTCGGACGGCTGGAAGGGATGATATCCTTGAGCGCTTCCGCCGCCAGATGGGTGGTGATGTCCTGATTGATCAGGGAGGAATAAGCGACAACCCGGATCAATGCGCCCTCCAGCTCGCGGATGTTCGTATCGATTTGATTGGCGATGTAGATCATCGCTTCGTTCGGAATATCGAGATTTTCGGCTTTGGCCTTTTTGCGCAAAATCGCGATCCGCGTCTCCAAATCCGGCGGCTGGATATCGGTGATCAGTCCCCATTCGAACCTCGACCTCAGCCTCTCCTCCAGCGTTGGAATCTCTTTTGGCGGCCGGTCGCTGGAGATAATGATTTGTTTCCTCTCTTCATGCAGCGCGTTAAACGTATGGAAAAATTCCTCTTGGGTCGATTCTTTGCCGGCCAGAAACTGAATATCGTCGATCAGCAAAATATCGATGTTGCGGTATTTGTTGCGGAAGCTTTCCGCGCGGTTATCCCGGATGGAATTGATGAATTCGTTCGTAAATTTCTCGGAAGAAATGTATACGACTTTGCTGCTGGGGCTATGCTCCAAAATATAGTGACCGATCGCGTGCATCAGGTGGGTTTTGCCGAGTCCTACGCCGCCGTAGAGAAAAAGCGGGTTGTACGCGCGCGCCGGCGCTTCCGCGACAGCCAGGGAGGCCGCATGGGCGAACCGGTTGCCGGATCCGATGACAAACGTGTCGAACGTATATTTCGGATTGAGCATGTTGGAAACGCTTTCCTCGCTTGGGACGGGAGCGGGTGGTTCCTTGTATACCTGGGTTTGTTCGGCCGGAGCGGATTCCTCAATGACGAAGGAGACGTCAAGCTGTTTGTCGGTAAATTCGAAAATCGTCGTTGCGACCAGCTTCGTGTAGCGGCTTTCCAGCCATTCCACCGCAAACGTCGTCGGCGCGGAAATGACGATCGCTTTGTCGGTCATGGAGACGATTTTCGTTGCTTTAAACCAGGTATCAAAGCTGGGTTTGCTTAGTTTGGTATTAATAATTGCTAAAATTTGCTGCCATATTTCCGAGGTATGGCTGTCCACAGACTGTCACTCCTTTTAAAACTTCCAAGTGTGGCTTAAGCCATGCGAAAGAAGTCGAAAAAACATAAAGAATGGGGAAATTTATCCCCATAGTCCAGTTCCATATGATTATTATAAACGTGAATAAATTCGAATTGTTCACAATTTTATCCACAGGTTGTGAATAAACGATACTCAAAACTTAGATATTCACAACAAAAGCAATATAATCATAGCAAACCAAGGCTTATATTTCAATGTATTGTCTGCTTTTATCCACAAATTCAATAACTTGTGCATAATTATCATGCACACCACTACATATTGTTTATAATTTGTTTAGATTTCGACATGATCAACGAAAATCTCAAAAAAATTATGCACAGGTTATTAATGGCAAGCCCTGACGGGCCTCTATTAACCTGTGCATATATTTTTTTAATAGGATAACCGTCCATTAGAAAATTTGAGTGGCTAGAAAATGTATCTTGTCAGATCAGATTTGATGCAACGCTAGTGGAATAACGCCCTTTTTTGCCCTTATTTTTCTGCTGGAGTGTTTCTGGACGCCTGGTTTTTGCAGCAGGGTAGCAGAAATCATCAAGAATTCAATTGTTACCTTTGCCACAATCGATACAGGAGGACCAAATTAGTAAAATTCATTTTGCCTTGGAGGAATTGGATGATTAAAAAACAAGCTTATACGGTAGAATTGCGAGGAACGAATTATGAAATTGGCCGCGACTTTGGCGAATTTACGAAGGAAAACCCTGCGCTCAGAGCTGTTCACACCGCCGGGTTTGACCATTTTGACGAAGCTGAGGCGAAGAAAGCGGCCGAATTGTTCGACCGCTGGTGTCCCGGCCTTGCCGAGGAATTGCAGGGATTTGCCGACGCGCTCGAGGTCAAACCGTCGCAAATCGTCTATTACGCCATGACTTACTTGCGTCCGCGGTGCAGCCAGATCGCCGTGCTGCCGGGGATCTCCGCAAGCGGGAACCCGCTGCTCGCCCGAAACTATGAATTCAGCCCCGATGCGGAGGATTTTACGCTGGTGAAAACCTCCGTGACCGGGAAGTATGTCCATCTTGGTACCAGTGTGCTGCATTTTGGACGTGATGACGGTTTTAACGAATGCGGGTTGGCCGTGACGATGAGCTCCTGCGGCTTTCCGGTAGGGGCGCTGCCGTACATGCGTAATCCAAAGCTGACCGGTTTGCAGTTTTGGGCGGTGATCCGCGCGCTCCTGGAAAACTGCAAAGATGTTCCCGAAGCCTTGGACTACATGAAAGACATGCCGATTGCTTTTAACATGAACCTGATGCTTGTAGATAAAAGCGGCAGGGCCGCGCTCGCGGAAACGCTGGATGGCCGGATGGCCGTTAAGCAAATCGACCGTTCCAGCGCAGACCAGCTTCTTTATGCGACCAATCACCCGCTGCTGCCCGAGCTGGTGCCTTATGAGCCGCAGGCGATGCGCAATTCCCTGCAGCGATACGAACTGATCGGGCGTTCTCTTCAGGGGAAGGGCAAAATTACGGAAGATGATTTGAAGCAGCTGCTGCTGGAAAAATTCCCGGCCGGTCTTAGCTGCCCGTATTATGAAGACTTTTTCGGCACCACCAAAAGCATGATCATGAACCCGGCCAAAGGGACTGTTGAACTGTGCTGGGGCGGACGGAGCGAAAACGGCTGGCACCGCTACGACATTCGCGAACCGCTTGCCGACAGCGTGCTGGACATCGAATTGCAGGCGGAAGCAGCATATCCGGAATTTTTCGAGTCCGTGCCTATTTCGGCGAATTGATGGGGGGGGGGCATTGGGGGACCGTCCGTCCAGGTCATATGCGCGGATAGCGGTAAAAATGGTCGCTATTTTGGTTTGCAGAGCTATATTCCGATCATTAGCGGAATTTTTTACCGCTATTTTTTGGTTATCTCGACGAAAACGCCTTTTGCCGCCGTCATCTGGGAGAATAACGCCATAAAATTCCGCTATTTTGCCAGCAAGCCTAAAATGACAGAGATAGCGCCCTTTTTTACCGCTATTTTTCAAGCTAACATGCGTGCAGAAAAGCCTGCCAGTCCCAAAAAGGACAGCAGGCTTTTCTCTTAATGCTCCTCGCTCACCCCTCAGTCAGATGGCGTTGGAGCTTGGCGATCGCATCGTATTCTTCTTCCAATTTGCGCGAAATGCGGATATAGATCGGCAGTATCTGTTTATAAACCGCGGTGTGCTTCTCATTTGGCGTATGCATGTACGTTCCCCCGACCATCTCTTTGACGACATCGAAGGAATCGATTTCGCCCAGCGCGTACAAACCGAGGACGGCCGCGCCGAGACAAGAGCTTTCGATGCTTTCCGGGATCACGACCTGCTGGTCGAAAATATCGGCCAGCATCTGCCGCCACAGCGGGGAGCGGGCGAAGCCGCCGGTTGCCTGGATTTTGCGGGGCCGTCCGATCTGCTCTTCCATCGCCAGCAGCACCGTGTACAGGTTGTAAATGACGCCCTCCAATACAGCGCGGATCATATGCTCTTTCTGATGATGCAGCGTCAGCCCGAAAAACGAACCGCGCGCGTTCGGATTCCACAGAGGCGCCCGTTCACCGGCCAGATAAGGGTGGAAAATAAGGCCATCGGAGCCGGGATTGACACGCTCGCCGATTTTGGTCAGCACATCATAGGGGCTGATGCCAAGCCGTTTCGCGGTTTCCACCTCGGAAGCGGCGAATTCGTCGCGCACCCAGCGAAAAATCACCCCGCCGTTGTTGACCGGCCCGCCGATTACCCAGTGTTTGTCCGTGAGCGCATAGCAGAAAATCCGCCCCTTCGGATCGGTTTTCGGCCGGTCGACGACGGTGCGGATCGCGCCGCTGGTGCCGATCGTGACGGCGACGACCCCGGGATCGATCGCGTCCACCCCGAGATTGGACAACACACCGTCGCTCGCTCCGATGACAAATGGGGTCGAGGCGGATAAGCCCATATCGTCGGCGTATTTTTGCGAAAGCCCCTGCATGATATGCGTCGTTGGCACCAGCTTCGACAGGTGCTCCGGCGTAATGCCGGCCATGCGCAGCGCTTCCTCGTCCCAATCCAGCTTCTCCAAATTCAGCAGCCCCGTGCAGGAGGCGATCGAATAATCGATTACGTATTCTCCGAACAGCTGGAGAAAAACGTATTCTTTAATGGAAATAAACTTCCGCGTTTTCTGAAAAATGTCCGGTTGCTCTTGGCGCAGCCACATCAGCTTGGTCAGCGGGGACATCGGATGGATCGGCGTTCCGGTGCGCAGATAAATCTCATGGCCGCCCAGCTCGTTTTTGAGCCGCTCCGCGTAGTCCACGCTCCGGTTATCGGCCCAGGTGATGCAGCGCATCAGCGGTTTGCCGTCTTCACCGACAGGTATGACGCTGTGCATCGCCGTGCTGAACGACACGAAGCCGATTTGCTCCGGAGCCAGCCCGCTTTTTTTCATGATTTGGCGAACCACCGTAACGACGGCGGAGAAAATTTCTTCCGGATCCTGCTCGGCGATGGAAGCGGAAGGGGTGTATAAGGGATATTCTTCGTTGGCGGAGGCGATCACTTTGCCGCTACGCTCGAATAAGACTGCTTTGGTGCTGGTCGTTCCAATATCCAGGCCGATCATATAGTTCAAGGAATTCATTTTAAAACCTTCTCTCTGCGTTTAATCTGGTTAACTCCATTGTAAACATGATTTTTTTAGAAAATAAAGCTCAGCAGCAGGATCAATACCAGTCCGACGACAGAAAGAATCGTTTCCATGGCTGTCCAGGACTTTAAGGTTTGCGGAACGGACATATTGAAAAACTCCTTCACCATCCAGAAGCCGGCGTCGTTGACGTGGGACAGCACGATTGAACCGGCGCCGGTGGCGAGCACGGCCAGTTCTACATTCGCTCCCGGCGTCAGGGCGAGCACGGGCGCGACGATGCCTGCGGCCGTCGTCATGGCGACGGTGGCCGAGCCGGTGGCTACGCGGATCAACGCAGCTACAAACCAGGAGAACAAAATAATGTTGATATTCGCTCCGGTGGCCAATTCGGCAATCGCCTGGCCGACGCCGCTGTTGATCAGCACCTGCTTAAACGCGCCGCCGGCGCCGATGATCAGCACGATCGTAGCGATCGGCGCCAGACATTCGCTCGTAAATTTGGAAATGTCGTGCTTCGTAAATCCGCGGCTGTATCCGAGCGAAAAGAAGGAGAACACGACGGCGATCAGGAGGGCCATAATCTCATGGCCGATAAATTCGCAAAACAGCGTCACCGGGCTCGTTGCCTGCGGATCGATGATGCTCGCGATCGAACCGATCAGCATCAGAATCACGGGCAGCAAAATCGTGAACAGCGTCAAGCCGAAGCTCGGCAAATTGCGGCCCTCCTTGACGGCAAATTGTTGGGCCAGCTCAGCGGGGGGCTGCAGGGCGATGCGTTTGCCGATATATTTGCCGAACAAGGGGCCGGCGATGATCGCGACCGGCAGCCCGACGAGGAGCGAATACAGGATCGTCCGGCCCAGATCGGCCCCGTAGGCGTCAATTGCAATCATGGGCGCCGGATGCGGCGGGACAAGTCCATGCACGGTGGACAAGCCGGCCAAAATCGGAATACCAATCTGCAGCAGGGACATTTTTGTTTTTTTGGCTACGGTAAATACGATCGGGATCAGCAAAATGACGCCGACTTCAAAAAATACGGGGATGCCGACAATAAACCCAACGAGCATCATCGCCCAATGCACTCTTTTTTCGCCGAAACGGTCGATCAAGGTCGTGGCAATCCGCTCGGCGCCGCCGGATTCGGCCATCATTTTGCCCAGCATCGTGCCGAGCCCAATGACGATGGCGATCGTGCCCAGCGTACCGCCGAGGCCGCCCGTGATCGAACTGACGACGTCGAGCGGCTTCATGCCGGCCAGCAGCCCGAGCAGCAGGGCGGAGATCAACAGCGTAACGAACGGATTCCATTTATATTTGGAAATCAGCAAGACAAGAAAAACGATCACAATTAATGTCCATAACAGCAGCGTGGCGTTATGGCTCATTCCGAACAGCGTATCCAAATTGAAGTTCCTCCTTTTATAGTTAATTCCCAGATTGCAACGCTTTCATTTCAATAGATTGATTGGAATTTATTATGAGCTAAAAACAGATTTTCAATAGTGTATACTTGTCGACAACATAAGTAATCAAAGGCCGCACAAAGCCAGCCTCATTTGGGGATGCTCTTATTCAGCGTACGGCGGGAATCGGCAAAATACTCCTCGATGTTGCGCTGAATGGTCTCGCTGTCCCGCGATTTAAAACTTTCCAACAGCTTGCGGTGCTTGCCTACGACGTATTCGATTTTTTCCTCGTCTTGCGATAATACCTCGCGAGTCGTAATCAGCATAACCGTCATCACAATTTGCCGGATACTGGTCCATAACTGCTCGATTCGCGAGTGATGGGCTCCCGTAATGATCGTTTCATGAAAACTTAGGTCCTGAAAAGCAAATTCCACCGTATCCCGGTGTTTTCCGGCCAGCTCCATTTTGTCAACGATTTTGTCCAATTGGGACAACAGCTTCTCCGGATCGGCGGCGAGGCGCTGCCAGGCGAAGCTTTCAATCAAATAACGGACATCGTAAAGCTCTTCGATATCCTGCAAATTAAGGCCGCGAACGACAGCCCCCATGCGCTGCAAAGTGATCAGGCCTTCGCCGGAGAGCGTTTTCAGCGCTTCCCGGACGGGTGAGCGGCTTGTTCCGAAATCCGCGGCGATGCGGTTTTCGGACAAGATCTCGCCCGGTTTGATCGTTCCGCCGATCATTTGCAGCCGCAGCTCGGCGGCGATTGACTCGCCTAATGAGCCGCTTTTTAGCCATGAAGCAGGAAATTGCATTTATCATATCTCCTATTCAGATGAAATCTCCCGAGTGATCCTCTTCTCGTGAACACTTCGATCATAGCATGAAAGCGCCCCGGCAGTCAGCCGATATCCGCATGTTTTAGCTGCTTATTTCGCCGATTCTATCGCGTGTCCGCCGAATTCGTTGCGCAGCGCGGCGACGACTTTGCCGTGGAACGAGTCGCTATCCAGCGAGCGGTACCGCATAAACAGCGACATGGCGATGACCGGCGCGCTGGCCTGAAGATCAAGCGCCGTTTCGACCGTCCATTTGCCTTCCCCCGACGAATGCATGACTCCGCGAATGCTTTCGAGCTTCGGATCTTTGGAGAACGCATTCTGCGCCAGTTCCATCAGCCAGCTGCGAATGACCGAACCGTTGGACCATACGCGCGCCACCTGCTCGAAATCGAAATCAAACGGGCTTTTGTCCAGCACTTCAAAGCCTTCGGCAATCGCTTGCATCATGCCGTATTCGATGCCGTTGTGCACCATTTTAAGAAAGTGGCCGCTGCCGGATTTCCCCGCGTACAAGTAGCCGTTTTCAACCGCCAGATCGCGGAAAAGCGGTTCGATATGCCGGAAGGCCGTTTCGTCGCCGCCGATCATAAAGCAGGCGCCATGCTCCGCACCTTCAACGCCGCCGGAAGTACCCACATCAAAGAAGTGAATGCCTTTCTCCGCAAGCGGCCCGGCCAGGGCCAGCGAATCTTTGTAATGCGAATTGCCGCCGTCGATGACCATGTCTCCTTGTTCAAGCAGCGGGGTAAGCGTTGTTACGACCGAATGCAAAGGCCCGCCGGCGGGGACCATCGCCCAGATAACGCGCGGGGCCTCCAAGGAAGCGACCAGCTGTTCCAAGCTGTTTGCGGGAACGGCTCCTTTATCGGCGGCATGGGTGACGGAATCAGGATTCATGTCGTAAGCTACGACCTCATGTTTGTGCTCGAGCAAATTGGAAACCAGGTTCATGCCCATCTTGCCAAGGCCGATCATGCCAATTTTCATGATAATGAAGCACCTCTTTCTTTTATCAGTATACTTGTATACAACTTCTCTTGTTCAATATACTCCTTAGCCCGAAACCTGTAAACCGGGGACGCCGGAAATTTTGCAAATGGAAGGGCGCAAATCCCGTAAACATACTTTTCCACATGTGCATAACTAATATGCTCGGCCGAATTTTTAATTTAATTGTGGACAACTTTTTTAGCAAAAACGGATTGTGGATTGTGTATAATTTTAAGCCAAAGAAAAAGCCCGGAATAAGGAAGGGTTCGGTTGACTTTTTGCAGGCGGTATGATTAAATGGAAAAAGGCATTTTCTGTGGATATGAAAATGATGAAATCGATAGTGAATCCTGTAAGGGGGTGCGATAGATGAAACCGACTTTCAAACCGAATGTGAGCAAGCGTAAAAAGGTTCATGGTTTCCGTAAAAGAATGAGCACGAAAAACGGCCGCAAGGTTCTCGCTGCTCGTCGTCTCAAAGGCAGAAAAGTATTGAGTGCGTAAAGCGTGCGTTAAAGACCACTGCGGTGGTCTTTTTTTTGTATGCGGCGTTATTTGCGGAAATGTTGGTCTATAATACTTTAGAAGTTACGCCCTTTGAAATCGATTAGGAAGTTTGAATCAAGGAGACAACTCGTGCATAAAAAACTTCGTTTAAGAAACCGGGCCGACTTCAATCGGATTTACCGGTTCGGAAAGTCCTTCGCCAACCGCCAGCTTGTCGTTTATTGGTCCAATAAGCCGGATATCGAACGGTTCCGGTTAGGGGTATCCGCCAGCAAAAAGATCGGCAACGCCGTGGTCCGCAACCGGATGCGCCGGCTGCTCAAAGAAATCGTCCGCTTGCATGAAGCCGAGATTCGCGACCATGTCGATCTCATCTTAATCGTCCGCAGCGGGGCCGTCGGGATGGAATATAAAGAACTGGAAAAAAGCGTGCTCCATGTGCTGCGGAAAGCCTCGTTGCTGCGGGCTTCCGGACGTTAGGGAGGCTTGTTTCTTTGTCCTTTTAAATATGTTATGATTTACGTTGAATGGATAGGTTAAGAGAGGGGTTTTGAAGTGTCGCGATTGATGACGAACAGAAGAAGATGGCTTCTTCTCCTTCTTGCGGTCGGGCTGGTGGCGGTTCTTGCCGGCTGCGCTCCGCAAAATGCTCATTTGGCTACCACGACGGAAAGCATGAGAACAAGCGGATCGTGGTGGACCGCAAACGTCGTTTACTATTTTTCGTTGGCCCTGGATACGTTTGCAAAATGGTTTAACGGTGAATACGGGATCGCTATCTTGATTATGGTTTTGATCGTGCGGACGCTGATTTTGCCGCTAACGTTAAAACAGGTGAAGAGCTCCAAAGCGATGCAGGCGATCCAGCCTGAACTCCAAAAAATCCGTGAGAAATACAAGGATAATCCCGAGAAGCAACAGCAGGAAACCATGCAGCTGTTCCAGGAGAACAAAGTGAACCCGATGGCGGGTTGCTTTCCTTTGATTATCCAGATGCCGGTGTTTATCGCGTTGTATAACTCCATTTATTACAATTCGGCGATCCGTGAGCATTCCTTCCTGTGGCTGCAGCTCGGAGAACCGGACAAGCTGTTTATATTGCCGGCCATTGCGGCGATTACGACATTTATTCAGACCAAGATGATGTCGAATATCAATCCATCGGGCATGCAAGGGCCTATGGCGTTCATGATGTGGGTGTATCCGATCCTGATTTTTGTCATGGCGTACAATTTTGCCGCAGCGCTTCCGCTGTACTGGATTTTCAGCAACCTGTATACGATCGCGCAAAACTTCTTCATCTATCGTAAGAAGGACCCGGTTCCAGCCATGGCAACCGCCGGCGGCGGTGGGGGGAGTTCTTCTTCCGGCAAGAAGCGGGGCGGCTCGAATTTGAAAGCCGGTCATCCCGGCAAAGGAGCCAAGGAGGCCAAAAAATCGAAATGAATAAAATCGTGACGTCGGGAAAAACCATTGAAGATGCTGTAAGACAAGGACTGGCCAAGCTCGGCACCACCGAGGACAAAGTCGCCGTAAACGTGTTAGAGCAGCCGTCAAAAGGATTCCTGGGATTGATCGGGGTGAAGGAGGCAAAGGTGGAGCTTACTTTGCTGAAAGCGCCCGATTCAGTGCCATCCCCGCAAGGGAGCGCTCCGGAACCCCCGATGTCTTCTTCCGCAGGAGCGGAGGAATCACATCAGAGGAATAAGGAACCCTATGAGGAGGCGGCGTCATTTGTACGGGACGTCGGCAAAAACATGGGCCTGGATCTCAACGTCGAGACCATCCATGGCAAAGACAGCACCGTGCTAAACATTTCGGGCCATGATTTGGGTCTCTTGATTGGGCGGAGAGGGCAAACCCTCGATGCTCTGCAATATTTGGTGAATATTATTGCCAACCGTTATTCAGATAGTTTCATTCGCATTGTATTGGATGCGGAGAATTTCCGCGGGCGCCGCAAAAAAACGCTGGAAGACCTAGCCGTAAGGCTGGCCGGAAAAGTCGTTCGTACGCGAAAAGAAGTCACGCTTGAACCGATGTCGCCGCAGGAGCGCAAAGTGATTCATTCCAAACTTCAGGATCATCCGGAGGTCAAAACGTACAGCAAAGGCGAGGAGCCAAACCGGCGGGTCGTTATTACACTGAAGCAAAGCAAATGAATGGGACGCAATGACGTTTGCTCGGCGTGAAGCCTGGGAAAACGTTGTTGCGTCCTTTAATATCTCAACCCTCCCAAACCCTCCCTTACCGTAAGGGAGGGCTCCCAAGGGCTCGCTGCCCTTGGGGATCCCGCAAATTGGAGTAACGTGGGAGGAAGAGAGGTGCTCCTGCTCGCTGTTCCCTGCGGGAATGCGCTTTAGCTGCGTGCTTGGAATGCTTTTCCCCCTTCGGGTACGTCTTACTTTGAGTGCTCCCGGGTAACCTGAAAACATGCTGGAGGCACTGCTGCTTTCGAAGTACCCGGGGTTACAGTGGCGAGCGGCTCGCTTGTCGCCCCTTCGGGGCACGCTCTACTTTTGGTGCTCCTGCCTCTATGCGGGAAATCGCAGGGAAGCGGGAGTATAGAGTTACTGATGCGCGTGGTGGAGCGACTACCTACAAGAAGGCCGCTGTCCCTGCGGGATGCGCTTAGAATGGAGCAAGGCGCTTGGGTTGATGCTTCGAAGAGCCGAGGTGCTACGGTAACGGAGTGGATGGACTGTCGTGCAAGGAGGCGCTGTCCCTATGGGATGCGCTTAGGGTTGCGTTGTCGGCCGGATCGAGCTTTGCGATGATCCGGGAATATGCCTGGCGAAACATTTTTGTGAGCCGGCGTTTGTGCAGGAACAATTGAGTGAATGGAAAATAGCGGAGAGGGTCGTTTGAATCTGGAGAAGTGAAAGCTTTCCGAAGGAAAGCTGCATCGGAAGCATATGCTGCGTTCGCCTTTGCAATCGGAAGATCAAACGAGCAGCGCAGCGTCACATTCACGAATCAGTTTTATAAAATAGCGAGGTGAACAAAAATGCTGAGCGATACGATTGCAGCCATATCCACCGCCGTAGGTGAAAGCGGCATAGCCGTCATCCGCGTCAGCGGGCCGGAGGCGATCGCCGAAATAGGGCGCGTGTTCCGCGCCAAAACCCCGCTGCCGGAGGCAGAGACCCACACGGTCCATTACGGGTTTATCGTCGACCCGCAGACGGGCGAGAAGCTCGAGGAGGTGCTGGTCAGCGTGTTTCGGGCGCCCCGCTCGTTCACGACGGAGGACGTGGTCGAGATCAGCACGCACGGCGGGATCATCTCCGTCAAACGCGTGATGGACCTGCTGCTGCTGCAGCCCGGCATTCGCCTTGCGGAGCCGGGGGAATTTACGAAGCGTGCGTTTTTGAACGGGCGGATCGACCTGTCGCAGGCGGAAGCGGTGATCGATCTGATCCGCTCCAAGTCAGACCGGGCTTTTTCAGTGGCGCTAAAGCAGGTGGAAGGCGATTTGTCGCGGAAAATCAAAACGTTGCGTCAGACGCTAGTGGAGACGTTGGCGCATATTGAGGTCAACATCGATTACCCGGAGCATGATGTGGAGTCGATGACGATGGCGTTTATCAAGCAAAAATGCGCGGACGTGTCGGAAGGCATCGACGGACTGTTGAAAACGGCCAGTCAGGGCAAAATTTTGCGCGAAGGCATCACGACGGCAATCGTGGGACGACCCAATGTGGGCAAGTCCTCGCTGATGAACGCTCTGGCGCGGGAAAATAAAGCGATCGTGACGGACATTCCCGGAACGACGCGGGATGTAATCGAAGAGTACGTGACGATCAACAACATCCCGTTGAAATTGCTCGATACGGCGGGGATTCGCGAAACGATGGACGTGGTCGAGCAAATCGGCGTGGAGCGCTCGAAGGCGGCGGTAAACGAGGCGGATTTGATCCTGCTCGTGCTCAATAGCGCGGAGGAGCTGCATGAGGACGAAATCGCTCTGATGGAGCAGCTTGCCGGCCGGTCCACGATCGTGCTGCTTAACAAAATCGATTTGCCGCAGCAGTTGGATCGGGAGATTGTGCGGCGTTATTTTAATGAGGAATCGGTTGTGGAATTGTCGGTAAAAACGGAGGAAGGGCTGGGTCATCTGGAGGAGG
This sequence comes from Paenibacillus lacisediminis, assembly GCF_046567315.2. Lineage (NCBI taxonomy): Bacteria > Bacillati > Bacillota > Bacilli > Caryophanales > Paenibacillaceae > Paenibacillus > Paenibacillus lacisediminis. Next base: position 40,692 of record NZ_JBKIAX020000016.1, read on the forward strand.
CGATTGCCCGCCTGTTCTTTGGGGGTCAACTGGAATCCAACGATTTGACTTATGTCAGCAACGTCCGGCACATCTCTTTGCTCAAGAAAGCGAAGCAGTCGCTGGCCGATGCTTATGAAGCGGCGGATAGCGGGATACCGATCGACATTTTGCAGATTGACGTCCGGCTCGCCTGGGAGCAGCTTGGCGAAGTGATTGGCGATTCGGCGCCGGATGCGCTGATCGATCAGATTTTCTCGCAATTTTGCCTGGGAAAATAAAGATTCCGGACGTATCAGCCGAGTCTGTTCATGGTATGATGATACGGAAGATTTTAATTTTTTATTTTTTAAAAATAAGCAGATGGAGATTCCTCTTTCTGTGGGATATAAGGAGGTTGTTTATAATGGGGTATGCTGCCGGAAGCTTTGACGTCGTCGTCGTCGGCGCGGGTCATGCGGGCTGTGAAGCGGCTTTGGCCGCGGCGCGGATGGGCTGCCGTACGCTGATGGTGACGATCAATTTGGATATGATCGCTTTTATGCCGTGCAATCCTTCGATCGGAGGTCCGGCGAAAGGCCATGTGGTGCGTGAAGTGGACGCGCTGGGCGGGGAAATGGGCCGGAATATCGATAAAACGTTCATTCAAATGCGGATGCTGAACACGGGGAAGGGGCCGGCTGTACATGCGCTGCGGGCGCAGGCGGACAAGTTCCTGTACCAGCACACGATGAAAGAGACGATGGAAAAGGAACCAAACCTGACGATGCTGCAGGGGATGGTGGAGGAACTGATCGTGGAGGACGGGCAATGTGTCGGCGTCATCACGAAAACCGGCGCGGAATACCGGGCCAAAGCGGTTGTGGTGACCACCGGCACCTATTTGCGCGGCAAAATCATTATGGGCGAACTGATGTACGAGAGCGGACCCAACAATCAGCAGCCGTCCGTCAAGCTGTCGGAAAATCTGCGGGAGCTAGGGTTTGATCTGATTCGCTTTAAAACCGGCACGCCGCCGCGGGTGCATAAGGATACGATCGATTTTTCCCAGACGGAAATTCAGCCGGGCGATGCAAAACCGAAGTTTTTCTCTTATGAGACGAAAAGCTCCGACAACGAGCAGTTGCCTTGCTGGCTGACCTATACCTCGGAAGAAACACACAGAATTATTCAGGATAACTTGCACCGCGCCCCGATGTTTTCTGGCGTGATTGAAGGTACCGGACCCAGATACTGCCCATCCATCGAGGATAAAATCGTGCGGTTCAGCGACAAGCCGAAGCATCAGATTTTTCTGGAGCCGGAAGGCAAAAATACATCCGAGTATTACGTGCAAGGCTTTTCCACGAGCATGCCGGAAGAGGTGCAGTTGAAAATGCTGCGAACGCTCCCGGGCTTGCAAAACGTGCAAATGATGCGGACCGGTTATGCGATCGAATACGACGCAATTGTGCCGACGCAACTGTGGCCGTCGCTGGAGACGAAACGGCTGCTAGGCTTGTTTACGGCAGGGCAAATCAACGGCACATCCGGTTATGAGGAGGCGGCTGGTCAAGGGATCATGGCTGGGATCAACGCGGCACGCAAGGTGCAGGGCAAAGAGCCGGTCATTTTGGACCGTTCGCAAGGGTATATCGGCGTGCTGATCGATGATTTGGTCACCAAAGGGACAAACGAACCTTACCGTTTGCTGACGTCCCGTGCGGAATACCGCTTGCTGCTTCGCCATGACAATGCTGACCTGCGGTTGACGCCGATTGGGTATGAGATCGGATTGATTACCCAGGAGCGGTACGACCGTTTTCTGGATAAGAAAAATAAAGTCGAGCAGGAAATCGAACGCCTTAAGGTGGCGAAGGTCCGTCCCTCGGAAATCAATCCGTTGCTCGAGTCGGTTGGTACGGCTCCGATCCAAGACGGCAGCAATCTGCTGACCATTTTGCGTCGGCCGGAAGTGACGTATGCGCATATCAGCTCGCTTTCTCCTTCTGACGTGGAATTGGATGAAGAAATGCAGGAGCAGGTTGAAATTCAGATCAAATATGCGGGATATATCGAAAAACAGCTGCTTCACGTTGAGAAGTTACAGAAAATGGAAAAGAAAAAAATCCCGGATAATATCAACTATGAGGATGTTCAAGGGATTGCGACGGAAGCGCGTCAGAAGCTGGCGAAAATCCGCCCAATTTCGATTGGGCAAGCATCGCGGATTTCCGGGGTCACTCCTGCGGACATTTCCATTTTGCTGGTGTATCTGGAACACTATAATCGTGTGACCGCAGCGGGAGGTTGAGGTAACCATTGGATTCGATACAATCGGAGTTCCTTGCTCTGCTGAAAGATCATGACATTGAACTTTCGGAAAACCAATTAAGCCAGTTTGAGACTTATTTTAAGGAACTTGTTTCCTGGAATGAAAAAATGAATTTAACCGGGATTACCGAACGGCATCAAGTGTACATTAAGCATTTTTACGATTCCGTTACCCTCGCTTTTCATATTCCGATGGGGGAGATTGTTACGATGGCGGATATCGGGTCTGGTGCCGGTTTTCCCGGAATCCCTTTGAAAATTTGTTTTCCTCATTTGCAGCTGACGATCATCGATTCGTTGAATAAGCGGATCCAGTTTTTGCAGCATGTTGTCGATCAGCTCGGACTGCAGAACGTTCAGCTTCTGCACGGCAGGGCGGAGGATTTGGGCCGCCAGGAGGGATTAAGGGATTCGTATGATTTGGTCACCGCGAGAGCGGTCGCACGAATGGCGGTTTTGAATGAATTTTGTTTGCCTTTTGTCAAAGCGGGTGGTGTTTTTGCGGCGATGAAGGGCAGCGATCCTGAAGAAGAGGTCAAAGAAGCGGCTTTCGGCCTGTCGCAGCTTAATGGCCAATGGGTGAACACCGTACCGTTTACGTTGCCGATGGAAAACTCCGATCGTCATCTTGTCATCATTCGCAAAATAGGCCCAACGCCTAAAAAGTATCCACGCAAAGCAGGAACTCCGGTCAAGTCTCCACTTGTATAAATTGTTTCACCCTCTTAGCAAAATGTTCCACGTGAAACATCCCGCTAAGAGGGATTCTTTTCTGCAATATTCTTTTAAGTTCTCAAAAGAAGATAATAGGATTATAGAGGAAAAAGTGGTAGAATAGATATATCGGGTTCGTGTTGAGATCATTCTACATAGAATAGCGCCTATTTTGCCATTTAGGCTTTATTGGGCGTGTTGTGGTTCGTGATGATCTTAACCTTTAAACTATTTTTTGATTGTACTGCTTTTCCATCCCATATCGGGATGCTCCCCGTAAGGCTTGGCCTTATGTCACTATGAAACTAGGTGGTAATTGACGGAATGAAAGAACAATTTTCTAAATTGTTTGGTTTAACCGAACGGAGCAGCGGCGATGAAGTAAAGCAAATCCCGGTGGGGGAAATTGTCGGCAGTCCTTATCAGCCCCGGACCATTTTTGACGACGAGAAGATTGATGAATTATGCCAAACGATTAAGACTCATGGCGTCATCCAGCCGATTGTCGTTCGTCAGCGCAATGACAAGTATGAGATCATTGCCGGAGAGCGGCGTTGGCGGGCGGTCAAAAAGTTAGGGTTGGAGACGATCCCGGCTATTTTGCGCGATTTCAACGATTCCCAGGCCGCTTCGATCGCGTTGATCGAAAATCTGCAACGGGAAGGTCTTACCTCGATTGAAGAAGCTATGGCTTATCAAAATCTGATTGATCTTCATCAATTGACGCAGGAAAGCCTGGCGCAAAGATTAGGGAAAAGTCAGTCGACCATCGCTAACAAAATTCGTTTGCTTCACCTTCCGGAAGCTGTGAAAACGGCGCTCATGGAACGGAAAATTACGGAACGTCATGCGCGTGCTCTACTTTCCTTGGACTCCGAGGAACTGCAATTGAAAGTCCTGGCTGAAATTATCAGTAAGGAATTGAACGTGAAACAAACCGAAGCCAGAATTGCTTTTTATAAGGAAGTTTCGAAAAACAAAAAATCGGCTTCCAGACGGATCTCGTTTACGAAGGATGTCAGACTGGCCTTGAATACGATCCGTCAATCGATCGATATGGTTTCCGGTTCAGGATTGCAAATTAAAACGGAAGAAAAAGATCACGATGATCATTATGAAATTGTCATTCAAATCCCTAAGCGTTCCTAGAATGCTCGCTGACCCTTACCGCGAGGTTTGCTGGTCAGCTTCTTTTTCGCAAATTCAGCCACATGCTCATGGAATGGAACGTTTTCCTCGCCAAATCATTCGACAGGATCAATCTGTTTCTATTCCATAAACCAGCTCACGGTTTTTTAGGAAATCAACACTCGGATGGAATACGCCCGGGGGGCTTTTTGGTCTTTTTGTAGCTGCAACTTGGCGAATTCGAACATCTTTAAGAACTACAAGAAGATTCTTCTATTATATTGAGGTGAACTGGATTGTCTAAAATCATTGCCATAGCGAACCAAAAGGGGGGCGTCGGAAAAACGACGACTTCCGTCAATTTGGGAGCTGGACTTGCTGCGATTGGAAAAAAGGTGCTGCTCATCGACATTGACCCGCAGGGGAATACGACGAGCGGCGTTGGCATCAATAAAGCGGATGTAGCAAACTGCATCTACGACGTCCTTATTAATGAAGTGCATCCTAAAGAGGCCATAGCGCATACTGAAATCGAAAATTTGGACATTATCCCCGCGACGATTCAGTTGGCCGGTGCTGAGATTGAGCTTGTGCCTACGATATCCCGTGAAGTTCGTTTGAAAAAATCGCTTCAACCGGTTCGTAAATTGTATGATTACATTCTCATCGATTGCCCGCCTTCCCTTGGCATTTTGACGATTAATTCGTTAACGGCCGCCGATTCCGTGTTGATCCCGATTCAATGCGAATATTACGCCTTGGAAGGGCTAAGTCAGCTATTGAACACCGTTCGGCTGGTACAAAAACATTTAAATACTTCGCTGCAAATTGAAGGTGTATTGTTGACTATGTTTGATGCACGCACCAACCTTGGGATTCAAGTGATTGAAGAGGTTAAAAAATATTTTCAGCAAAAAGTGTACAAAACGGTTATTCCGCGCAATGTTCGGTTGAGTGAGGCGCCTTCTCATGGACAATCGATTATTACGTACGATCCACGCTCTAAGGGTGCGGAAGTATATTTAGAGTTGGCAAAGGAAGTGGTCTCTTATGAGTAGCAAACGATTGGGGAAAGGATTGGACGCTCTCATACCGTCGCTTTCTATTCAAGACGATGACAAGGTCATTGAGATTCCTCTCAACCAGCTTCGTGCCAATCCGTATCAACCACGTAAAACTTTTGATGAAGAAGCTATACGGGAACTGGCTGAATCCATTCGCCAGCACGGAGTGATCCAGCCGATTATTGTGCGCAGCGTGCTGAAAGGTTATGAAATCATTGCCGGGGAACGCCGATTCCGTGCTTCACAATATTGCGGGAATACGACGATTCCAGCGGTGGTAAGGAGTTTTTCCGATCAACAGGTTATGGAAATCGCACTGATTGAAAACTTGCAGCGGGAAAACCTGAATGCGATGGAAGTGGCGGTAGCTTACCAAGGATTGATGGATCAATTTCAACTCACCCAAGAGGAGCTGTCCTTGAAGGTGGGGAAATCCCGGTCCCATATCGCTAACTTTTTGCGGCTGCTGACATTGCCGGATGAAGTTAAAGATTATGTTTCACGTGGAACATTGTCGATGGGACATGCTCGTGCATTGGTTGGATTAAAGGATCCGGCGACGATCAAACAGCTGGCCAAACAGTGTATTGATCATGAGTGGAGCGTTCGCGACCTGGAGGAAGCCGTTCAGCAACTCGATCGCAAAAAACAGGAAAAACCAAAAAACACCAACAAAAAACGTGATCCTTATATTGAAGAAGTAGAAGAGAATTTGCGGGAACGTTATAAGACGACCGTCAAAATTAAGTCGAACAAGGATAAAGGGAAAATCGAGATCAATTATTACAGCTTGCAGGACTTGCAAAGAATCCTTGATATGTTGAGTTAACCGGGCGATGACATATTCATCTTTTCCGTGAAGCGGCTTGCTTTAAAGGGGAGAGGAATATGTCATTCTTGGTCTGACGTAAAAGAACTGGGGAGGATGTGGGGGACGAATGAAGGATCGGCCGGTGATATACCTGGATCATGCAGCCACATCTTGGCCAAAACCTCCTAGGGTAGGAGAATCCATGTTGGAAATACTAAATGGACCAGCTGCCAATGCGGGGCGTGGAAACCACAGCATGGCGCTGCAAGCGGGACGGGTGTTGTACAAAACGCGGGCCCAGCTTGCAACTTTGTTTCATATCTCAAACCCTAATGACATTGCGTTCACCTCCAATGCGACCTCAGCTTTGAACATGGCGATCAAAGGATGGGTCAGGCCGGGAGACCATATCATCGCGACCATGGTTGAACATAACTCGGTGAGAAGACCGCTTGAATATTTGCGGCGAACCCAAGGCGTGATGGTGGACTATGCAAAAGTGAATCCCCAGGGCGGAATCGATCTTGATCAATACCGGTCCATGTTTCGTCCCACCACAAGACTGGTCGTTTGTACACATAGTTCAAACCTGCTAGGATGCATTTTGCCTGTAAAAGAGTTAAGCACCATAGCCCATGAACAAGGGGCAGTTCTGTTGCTTGACGCTTCTCAAACCGCCGGCTCCTATCCGATCGATGTCAAGGAGTTGAGGATCGATATGCTGGCGTTCCCCGGACATAAGGGGCTTTTGGGACCCCAAGGGACCGGAGGACTTTACATCGATCCGGGCATCGATTTGGAGCCTTTGCTGCATGGCGGGACAGGAAGCCAATCAGAGGAGCCGGAGCAACCGGCAGTTCGGCCGGATCGCTATGAAGCCGGTACGGGGAATGCGCCTGGAATCGCCGGTCTTGGAGCGGGAGTGGGCTATGTGCTTAATGAAGGAGTCCAAAATTTATACCGTAAGGAATGGGACTTAACCCAGAAATTAATGGAACAGTTGCTTGCGATAAAAGGCGTGTCCATATTAGGTCCGGAACCGGGGGAACCTCGTACAGGCATCGTCGCTTTTACGATAGCTGGACGAGATGCCTCAGAGTTGGCTTTTACACTGGATCGGGAATTTGGCATCGCCGTGCGGGCCGGTTATCATTGCTCGCCGCTTGGGCATGAAACGGCCGGGACCTTGGAAGGTGGAGCGGTTCGGGCCAGCGTAGGGTACAATACGACGAACAGCGATGTCGAGGCGCTAGTTGCGGCCTTGAAATCGATCACCAAGTCATTTTAGGCATAGGGGAGTAGACATTAGCATGCGGGATTGGAATGATCTCATCTTAGACCAGTTGTTTCCGATAGTTGGCATAATTATCATTTTGTTTGTTTGGTTGTTCATCTGGAATTTGGTCCAGGGCGGAAAATTGCGGAAAATGAGAAAAAAATACGATCTAATGATGCAGGGGAGCGGCGTTGAAGACCTGGAAAGCCTACTCATTGATCTGAAAATGCAGCAAGGTAAAATTGAAGATATTCAAGAAACTCAAGCGCGGCAACTAGGTGAATTGCAGCGTTTGATGCCGAAGCAAAAAGCAAAGATCGGGATTAAACGGTATAACGCCTTTGGTGAACGAGGAAACGACCTGAGCTTCTCAATTGCTTTTATCAACGAAGAACAGGATGGGGTTGTGCTTACCGGAATATTCAACCGGGACGGTTCCTTTGTATATGCCAAGTCTTTGTCGAAGGGCGAATCATCGCATGCGTTATCTCCGGAAGAACGGGAAGCTATTGCCCTCGCCGCGATAAAGGAGTAAGGTTCCGATTCCATTCTTTGATCGCGGTGTAAACGCAATTGGCAATGATATCCGAAAGCCGCATCACAAGACTAAGCCGCGTGTTTTGCAATACAAAATACTCCATAAAGCCGCCGACATTGACGATGCCCGTTAGATGGATATCGCCGACCGGCGGCAGTTCTTTATTTACCCCCGCGCCGGGACGCAGCGGCCCTTGAACGACCTGGATCGACCCGACGCTCGACGTTTGGCCGAGGCAGGCATCAATACCGATAATAAATGGGGCGGCGAAAGTCCGGTTGATGAGCTCGAGCGTATCCTTGAGATTCATGGCATGAACAGGCTCGTCAAGCGTCCCGAAAAGATGGAAATCTGGGCAATTATATTTTGCGAGAGAAGTGCCTACCAATGGGCCAAGGCAATCTCCGGTCGAACGGTCTGTCCCAATGCAGATGACAACGATCTCCTGTCCGGGAGTCATTTGGGCAAAATGCAGCAGCAGGCGATGGATGATGGCGGAATGAATTCCTGGTTCGGTATGGGCGATTTTTAAATGCGGGATTTGTTGGTCTGAGATTGACGGCTGAAGCTGTGACATGGAATCTCCCTTTCTTCGAGTAAAATAAGTGTCAAAACAGTTCGTAGATTTAGTAGATAGTATATGGAAGAAACCGGGATTATATACTCGGACTATAGTCATGTATTCAAAAAAGGGGGAACGTCAGTGGGGGAAGCGTGGCTGGTGATGGCCTTTGATTCAACGCAGCAAGCTTTGCGTGCGGAAATGCTGCTGGAATACGCCGAGATAGACATCGATTTGTGTCCGACGCCCAAGGAGATTACCGCAGGCTGCGCCTTATCGATCCGGTTTCCGTCAGAGGCTCTGGAAAGGGTAAAGGAGATCATTCGCAGCGAGACGGTGGAAATTCGGGGCATTTACTCGCCGCAGCCGATGGGCTATGATAGCATAGAGCTGTAATCCGTCAGGATTTGTTCGAAAGGATGATAGATGCAATGTGGTTGGAGACGCAAACGGATGAAATGCTGAATGCCGCTGTTACCTGGAAGGATAAAGTTTGGAACTGGTTTTTAGATATGGATATGTGGCAAGGCGTGCTGATTTCCGCATTGAAAATACTGCTTATCTTTATTTTAACCCGTTTATTTGTGAAGGTGATCTATCGCCTGATCGATCGTTCCTTGGAGCGAAGGGAAAAGAACCGGCTGCAAATGAACCCCCGCAGACTGGTGACCGTAGGGGAGTTAATGAAAAATATAACGTCCATTACGGCGAACTTTATTTTGTTGATGCTGGTGTTGGGGGAGATCGGTTTTGAACTGGGGCCGTTGTTGGCGGGTGCCGGCGTGTTGGGATTGGCGATCGGTTTTGGCGCACAGGCTTTGGTGAAAGATGTGATTTCCGGTTTTTTCATTATATTGGAGGATCAGTTTGCGGTTGGGGACGTCATTCAGACCGGCACTTATAAAGGAACGGTGGAGATGATTGGTCTGCGTTCAACGCGGCTGGTCAGTTGGACCGGAGAGGTGCATATTATACCGAACGGCACGATTACCAATGTGACCAACTATTCCATCGGTAACGCGTTGGCCGTTGTTGACTTATCTTTTAGTCAAACCCGCAGACTGGAGGAAAGTATAGCACTGCTGAAAGCTGCGATGGAGAAACTGAAGAAGAACCATCCTGATATTTCCCAGGTGCCCAATGTGCTTGGCATTCAATCCATGTCGTCCAGTGAATACGTCATTCGGATCGCGGCGGAATGTTCGCCATCGAAACGTACGGAGGTGGAGCGCTTGATTCAAACCTTCGCGAAGGAAGCTTTGGAGGATGAGGAGATGGGGAGAGGAAGTGCAGTAAGTCAGTAGAGTTAAGGGGATTAATGCGTGTAGAAAGGGGAAAGGCCATGGAGCGAAAATCTTTTCAATTGGGCGATATTGTGCAAATGAAAAAAAACCATCCGTGCGGGAGTAACGAAATGGAAATTATCCGCATGGGGATGGATATCCGCATTAAATGCGTGGGCTGCAAGCACAGCGTACTGGTGCCTCGCGCCAAGTTTGAAAAAAACATGCGCAAGGTGCTGCGTTCCGCGGCGGCGCCGCAGGAAACGGAGCAGCAGCCTCCAGAGCAGGGGGATTAAGGGCCTTCGGGACATGTGTAAAACAATTTGTAGAACATTTTACCCGGCTGCCCGTATGCGTATCATCATTAGTTCAACTTATATAGTTCCCGGCAGAGGTGGTTTGACGCTTATGGCGCCGAATGCACCTCTTTTTTACATAATTTGAACAAAAGGCTCGCATTTCCTTAATATATAGGCAGTATGCTAAGTTCAGAACGGGGAAGAGGTGAGAAGCATGAGTGGCTACCCAATTATCGCCTCCATTACTCAAGACATCATGATCTCTGCTGCTGTAGACGGTAAAGTCGAGCGCGTTATTTTGATGGCGGGCAACATAATGACGCTGGATGAGATCGTCAAGCAATTACGCAAAAAGAACAAGCAGATCTACGTTCATGTCGAAATGGTGGGCGGAATCGGCCGGGATGCCTCGGTGATCGAGTATTTGGCCGAGATGTTCGCCATCGACGGCATTGTCACGACAAAAAGCAATATGGTTGTGGCGGCAAAACAGGTTGGCATCAAGTCGATACAACGGGTATTTGCGATTGATTCGGCAGCGGTGGAAACGGCAATTCGCATGATCCAACATTGCGAGCCGGATGAGGTGGAACTCATGCCTGGGCTGATGCCGCGCATTATCCGCGAGTTTAAGCAGAGGATCGGCCAGCCGTTGATAGCGGGAGGGCTAATTCGCAATCAGGAGGAGATTGACACAGCCTTCCGAAGCGGGGCCAGTTATGTGTCGATCGGAAATCCCGATTTTTGGAACGATTTTGCCACCGGCAGCATGCCGAAGCAGCATTTGTCCCAAAAGTGAATAATGCCTAAGGGTGGAGACTCTGAGAAAACCCAAAAGCAGCCTTCCTTGCTAAAATATGCACGGTGTAGGTTGTTTTTTTGTTTTTGGCGTTTTTTGCTGTTTTGGCTGAGGATGGGATTTACATAATTTGGATGTTGTTTGATTTGCGTTATTCTATTGCATTGGTACAAGATCTATGATACAATAAAATTCGCTGTGGAGAGGTACCCAAGAGGCCCAAGGGGGTTGACTCGAAATCAACTAGGCGTCGCAAGGCGTGCGTGGGTTCGAATCCCACCCTCTCCGCCATTATACACAAACCGCATCAATATGGTTTGTACATACCTGAATGATTCCAAGCCTTCTACGTTAAAGTCGCGTAGGAGGCTTTTATTATGGATAAATGAAATGGAGAGAAGACGTTAATTTTTAGCGCTTGACAGTCAAACCGGTAACCGATCGTGGCAAGAAATATCGGAAGGGCGTTGAAAGCTTGAGAGCTGGGAGGACCGGTGGGTTGGTCGGCTGATCAACATCCACTGCCCGGACGCTTTGCATGATTATCCCGTTTGATCTGGAAGCAGAGAGGATGGTAAATTCAGGAGAAGAAAATAGGTTTGGGAGAAGCAGACATGCTCGAGATCGTTAGACAGGTTTGTGAGAAGGAGGTTTAGGAGAAGTGAAGCAGACCTGACGAGAGGAGCGGGGCAAGACACCAGGAAAAATGAAAGGACCGTGATTAGCCCCCACTCTCTACCCCCTGAACTAAAGGGATAATCCTGCAAAGCAGCATGCAGGATACCAAGACACGAACGCTATAGACAGCCACCTCAGAGCCAAAGTCATAATTTATTTTGTCAAGCACTGATCTCGGTTTTGAGCCAGTATCTAAGTTACTTCAAGGGATTTAGCAAAAATTTACCGTAAATTCCACGAAAAACGCACTATAAAAAGCTGCGAACTCAACAGTCGACGGCCGGTATGTACATTTTGCATATTAATAGGTTTGTTTTTTACTGACAAGTGAAAAAGGCCTACTCCTTTTCTAATACGATCAGTTCTGATATGTCATCGACTTCGAGCGCGTCAGCGATCTTCGCTAAGTGCTCCTTATTGATTACTGTTCGCGAATCTCTGACTATTTCGCTTATCGTGCTTGGACGGAGCTCCGCTTTTTCCGCGAGTTGTAATTGAGTCATTCCTCTCCGCTTGAGAATTTCTCCGACCCTTGAAACAACTGTTCGAGCCATAAAATCGCCTCCATAACGTTATTTTAAAATATCGAAATAGGTATTGACAATGCCGGGATAACGGTTGGTAAAAGCTGTAATGTGTTACTAGCTATATACGAATAGGCAATCCTTCACTGATAATAGCTTTAACGAAGATTAAAGGCTTAGAAGTAGTTATTATGAGCGTAAAGGAGAAGAGACAGATATGATTAGTGTTCACGAACGTTTAACTGAAATAAATAAAAGAGTCGATTCGATTATTGATGATATCTGGGTAAAAGCAGAACTAAATTACAAAAAACTAGAGGCCGAGTACAATAACAAAAGTGCTTCATCACGAGAAAATGGGGAAGTTCTTAGGTGTTCTACATTAAACGGATATAATGAACTATTTTGAAAGGTTCAACCTAGAAACCGGCACTCGACTAATAGTCAGGTGGGTAATCCGTCATTTGGAGCAAACGGTCCTGCATTTCGGAGCTCCAGTATGTCGCTAACGGTTGTGAGCGAGCTTATTTGGCCGAAAAGACGGGACTTCAATTTCTAACGGTTGTAATCGCGCTTATTTGGGTGAAATAGGCACGAATCCGCAGAAATACGGCAAATAAGCTCTGTCGCAACCGTTAAAATTATTTTCCCCTACAATTTAACGAAATAACGTCGTTTACAACCGTTAGAATGACGGCCCCGCTATTTTGAAACGGTAAAACGCCAGACTGGCAGAATCCCACTGCAGTTTTGGCGTTTTTTATGTTCAGACAACTTTTTAATTAAGGAGCTTAGCAGGAGGGAGGTCGTGACAATTAAACGCAAACCCTAAAGCCCAAACTCCAAAATAAAGAAGGACCCTTGCGGGCCCTTCCTGGTTGACGGCGAACTGGATTTTTGGAAATCTTTTCACACAAGCCAGAGAACCATTCGATACTGCCTTAGCATACGCGGATTGGAGAAGAGGGGTCTTATCCAACCCGCGCTCTTACGCTTCTACAAGCAGTGACAAGATACTCCTGATGGTTTGTTTCCTGCGGATTGATCCAACGGAACCACACCTCTCTTGCTCGCCGTCTGAGTATATTATGTGCGGGTTGCCGTTTTTTATACGGAGCAAAAAATTGGAAATTCATCCTTAATGAACCCGAGCTTTTTCTTCCTTTTTCCACTTCCGGTTTTTGTTCGTGGTTTCCGGGAATTTGTCGCCTTTTTCAAGCGTTATCCGCTTGGGGTTTTCAATTTGCGTATGGAAGCTGCGTCCTTCGCTGACTTCAACGTATACGCCGGGATTGGGGGCTCGCTGTCCTTCTTCAAATTCGGTTTGTTCACCCATTGCAGCTTGTTGCCTCCTTTCAGTTCTTTTGAGGAATGATGTAACGTTTTTAGGTTATGTGGCGGGATTCTAATTTAAACCCAAAGTCCGATTTACAAATTATAGAAAAAGTAGTACTATAAGCAAGGAAACTGGAAAATTAAAATAAGTTTCCGTACATGTAGAAATTAGTTGGAGAATGGGGGGAGGCAGGCTGCGGGAACGGATTATCGAAACAGCTTCTCAGCTTATTGGCCGGCATGGTCTGCGGAGGTTTACGCTTGACGATTTGGCCGCACAGCTTGGCATCAGCAAGAAAACCATATACAAGTACTTTTCGGGGAAGGACGAAATCATTTCCGTCTTTTTCGATGAGGTGTTGGGGAGCGATCGAACCAGTACGCTTCAGGAAATGGACAGAGCCACGGAATGGCGGGATCGATTTCGCGCTGCCGTATTTTCCTACCATAAATACAAATTGCCTTTACCCGTTATTGAAGAAGCCCGCCTGATCTATCCCCGGGAATGGGAAAAGGTGGAGGCGTACCGCCGCTTTAAAGTGCGGTTGCTTACCGATTTATTAAACCGGGCTGTACAGCAAGGCTTGCTAAGGCCGACGATCCGTCCGGAAATTCTCATCTATATGATTGAGAAGACGAGTTCCATCATCTATGAGCACCAGTTTCTCCAGGATCATGGTTTGACCTTGAAACAAGCTTGGGAAGAAGTGTATCAGGTTCTGATGAAAGGAATTTGCGAATAAAGGGATGATACAAAGATGATTACGAAACAGCGCTTGACCGGGCAATTGTATGAAAATTACAACGCTTTTCGTGAGTCACTTACCGACATTGAAAAAACACAACAAAATTTACTTATATCTATCATACGCAAAAATGAATCGACTGAAGTGGGATGCAGATACCGGTTTGCTCAAATCCGCGAGGCGGCTCAGTATCGCCAGGCCGTACCGGTTAGAAGTTATAACGAATACGCCCCTGATTTGGAGGAAGCGCAGTGGAAGCCGGGGGTATTAACCCGCGATCCAATCTTTTACTGGGCAAAAACCAGCGGTTCATCCGGCACGGCCAAGCTGATTCCGCATACCCGGGAAAGCCTCGACGTGTGGTTTTGCGCCGCTATGCGCAATTTAATCGGGTATATGGAGTCCGGCGGCGGCTTATTATTGCCGCCCGACGGAAAGGTTTTATCGACGGCGGGGCCGAGGCGGGTTGGGGAAATCAACGGGATCCCGGTTGGCTATATTTCCGGCATCATGAGCTCCTATCACCCAAGGCACAAGGATATCAATCCGGTTCCCGATTCGGTGATGGGGCTGGACAATTATGACCGCAGAATGTTTGAAACGGCCAAGTACGCGCTAAAGCATAATATTGTCGGCATTGGCGGGATTACCAGCTTCTCGCTGAACTTATTGAATTATATCAAATACCGGAGCGGCAGCTTGTTTTCGTGCTTGCCCGAATACCGTGAGACGGTGCGGGCGGCGATGGACGGTGATGGCAATATCGATTTATTGAAGTTGTGGCCCAACTTCCGGGTGATGTTGTCTACCGGCGTACTTTACGATACGTTTATTCCGCAAATCCGGCAATTGTTGGGCGACGGCATATGGGTCAGCGATTTTTATTCCGGCACCGAAGGGGCGTATGGTTGCGTTTATTCCGAACAGGACCCGGGGCTTACGCTGAACGCGGATTTGTATTACTTTGAATTTCGCGACCTGGAAAGCGGCAGCGTGTGCCCCTTGGCGGACGTGAAGCGGGACGTGCCTTACGAAATGATCATTACGGGTTCTAATGGGTTGTACCGCTATACTACTGGTGATGTGGTGAGATTCGTGTTGGCCAATCCGCCGCAGGTCAAAGTCGTCGGACGGACGGTGTCCATGGTCAATATAACGGGGGAGAAGCTGAACGAAGCAGAGATTGCCCAAGCCGTAAATCAGGCTGCCGCCCGGCTTAACCTGAAAGCGGGGCCTCATCTGTTTTTTGGCTGGATGGACCAGGATTGCTTTGTCCATCATTGTCTGGGAATTGAAATGGGGGAGGCTCTGCCGCAGGAGACAATGACCGGATTTATGGACGTCTTTGCGGCGGCATTGAAAGAAATCCGCATTGCCTACCGCAACTATTCGCAAACGATCATTAAGCCGCCGCATTATGTACAATTCCGGCCGGGGACGTTTGCCGCATTGGAGCGGCAAAGAAGCGAACAAACGGGAATCACGGGCCACATTAAAGTTAAGGCTGTAGTTTCGCCGCAATTTTTCCGGGATCATATCGATAAATCTTGGATCGTCAATCAAGATATGCCGCAGGATTGGGAGCAGACGGTTCAATGAACGGCATCGACAAACGCACGACAGAAGGTTTTACAAGAGCAGGGCTGGCTTTTCTGCTTATCCTTAGCACCGCGGTCAGTATCCGGCAGGTCGCAATGACGATGGTGATGCCGTTTATCTCGGTTTATTCCAAATCGCTGAGCGGATATACGCCGACGCTCGCCGGAATGGCGCTGGGCATATTTGGTCTGGCGCAGGCGGTTTTTCAGATTCCGTTCGGATTATGGAGCGATAAAATCGGCAATAAAAAGGTTATTTTGATCGGATTTGCCCAGGTTATCGTCGGGCTTGTCCTCGCTTATTACGCCACCAGCATCTACTGGCTGATTGCGGCCCGCGCGCTCCAGGGGAGCGGGGCGGTCATAGCCGTGGTATTTTCCTGGATATCCGCCGGGTTGGACGAACGGCTGCGTCTGAAGGCGATGAGCATCGCGAGCGCTAGCATCGGCTTTGCCGCTGCGGCTTCATTTGCCTTCGGACCGATGGTGCACCGGATATTGACCGTCAACGAAATGTTTTTGGCATGCGCCTTGATTATTGCCGTAAGCTGGCTGCTTATTTTGTTCTTTTTAAAGGAGCCTGAGAGGGAGCCAAAGGGGACGGCGACAGGCCAGCCTGCAGGGGATAACGTTCCGCTCGGTTTAAAACCGTTGGTGAAGAGTTTGCTGAAAAATACGGCTTACTTAAAATTAAACGCAGCTGCCTTTATCAACAATTATGTTATGGTCGCCGTGTTTTACATTGTTCCGATGTATCTGCAGACGATTACGGGAACGGACGGAATGTGGAAGGTGTTTATGCCGGCGGTGGCCATAGCGATCATCGCTTTAAAATTTTCCGGCCGAATCGCAGCCAAAGGGTACCGCTATGTTTTGCTGCAGGCTGCTTTTTTGCTCTGTGCCGCCGGCATCGCTTTGTTCTATAAGCCGAGCTACGGGTTTATTTTGGCGGGAAGCGTATTGTTTATGGTTTGTTATATCTGTGTGTCCACGATCGCCCAAAGCTGCGTCAACGATATGGCCGACGCCGGCTATCGGGGGACGACCAACGGGATATTCAACAGCATCCAGTATCTGGGGTCATTTATCGGCTCGCTCGTTACGGGCGCCGCTTGGGAAATCGGCCCCCATCTCGCGCTGGACATAACTCTGGCGGTTGCTGTCTTGGGGATTGCCGTGATGCGGGGAACTTACGGCGTGAAGTCCAATAAATTCAAAGATTTGACGGGTGCGGGAAAAACGGAAAGCCAGGGCGGGCGTTAAACCGAAGCAGTCTATATCTCGGGGCCGCCTTGGCCCTTTTTAGGCTTATGCTTGCAGTAGCACGGGCAATTTGGTATATTAATATGGTGCGAGTTTACGCTCGCTCCTTGCTCCCAAGCGCAGCAATTTGGGGGCCATAGTCCAAGAGGAGGTGAATCAGATGCGCAAATATGAAGTGATGTACATTATTCGTCCTGACGTTGAACAAGAAGCTGTTCAAGCTACAGTCGAAAAATTCCAAGGCATCATCCAAAACGGCGGTGAAATTACCAAACACGATGTAATGGGCAAACGCCGGCTTGCGTATGAGATTAACAAGGTTCGCGACGGAATTTACGTGCTCGTAAATTTCACGGCTACCCCTGAAGTGGTTGCCGAGCTTGAGCGGATTTTGAAGATTTCCGACGAGGTTATCCGTTATCTCATCACGAAAGACGTAGCCTAATTGTTCAAGTTTGAGTAAACACTTCCCGAAGGAGGGGATTTGATTGTTGAACCGTGTCATTCTAATCGGACGTCTTACCCGGGATCCCGAGCTTCGCTATACGCCTTCCGGCGTGGCGGTAACTCAGTTTACGATTGCGGTGGACAGACCGTTCACTTCGCAGGGAGGAGAACGGGAAGCGGATTTCATTCCGGTGGTCACCTGGAGGCAACTTGCCGAAACTTGTGCGAACTATTTGCGCAAAGGGCGGCTTACGGCGGTGGAAGGACGTATTCAAGTACGGAATTACGAAAATAACGAAGGCAGACGTGTATACGTAACCGAAGTTATTGCCGACAATGTCCGTTTCTTGGAGTCGAATCGCGAAGGCGGCTCAGGTGGTGGAGGTGGCATGCGGGAGGAGTCTCCGTTTGGAGGCGGCAGCAGCAGCAGCGGTGGCAACAACCGCAGCGGCGGCGGATTCTCGCGCAGCAATCAAGATGATCCTTTCTCCGATGACGGGAAACCGATCGATATTTCGGATGACGATTTGCCATTTTAATTACGGAAAGGACTGAATAGCATGAGCTTCAAACAAAGAGAAGGCGGAGACGACAAGAGACCGGCTCGCCGCGGCGGCCGCAACAAACGTCGTAAAGTGTGCTACTTCACTGTGAATAAAATTACTCACATTGATTATAAAGACACTGAGCTGTTGAAGAAATTCATCAGCGAACGCGGTAAAATTTTGCCTCGTCGTGTAACGGGCACCAGCGCGAAGTACCAACGCCTTTTGACGGTAGCCATCAAACGCTCTCGTCAAATCGCATTGCTTCCTTACACTACGGAATAATCGGCAAGCCGAAAGCGGCAGCCGGAACCTACATGGTTCCGGCTGCTTTTTTTTTGTGACTATACATTTTGCGGCGGAGTAGAGGGCGATGCGCAGGTAGAGAGGGGAGGAGAAGAGGAGTCTGGGTGCTAAGGGACAGCAGAGCCGCTATTTTCGAAAAAACGGAGGTTTACAAAATGTAAACGGACACAGATGATCTTATTTACTTCAAAACGTCCTGGATAAACAGGTTTAGAGTGAAATAGGGGCGTTGGTGTCCGTTAGGCTGGGAAATACCCGGGAAATGGGCGGATAAGGTCGCTGGTGTCCGTTAGAGCAGCGTCCACAGATTAGAAAGTCCGAACCAAAGACGCGGTACTTCTGCTCATGAAAGAGGGGAAGAGTTCTCGTAATAGAACCGAAGAAAGAATAGGTATTTATACAAAAGATGTTACTTTTTTACTATTTACATAAATTCCTACCAGAGTTATTCTATGGATAGGAAATAATTGGATTTCAGAAAGAAACAAAATGGTTTCAAATAGTTGAAGGAGGGATGAAAGAACAATAAAGCCTACAAATGTATGTTTTCCTTGTCGGTTCAGACTCAGGTGTGAAGATTTAAAATTAGAGGAGGTAAAATTGTGAAAGCAATAAAAAAAATATTTGCTGGATTAATGTTGTTTACTCTGATTTTTGGTGTATCTTTTGCTGGATCGGCATTTGCGAGCGGTGATGAGGTCAAGCTTATTGACTCGGATGTCAGCGTTATTTATAAACCTGGATATGTCGGATTCAGCGGCAATATTGAAGTCGCTAATCTGGGACCCGTGAAGAATGTGACTGTCCATTACACGACAGATAACACAAATTGGTATGATACGAGTGCGTATTATGTAGGTCCGACAGATGTAAACCATGAGAAATGGCGTTTTAGCATTTCCACAAATGGTTCCACAACAGAACATTCTGAGTTGAAGAATCTGAGATCCATAAAATTCTCAATTAAATACGAAGTGAATAACCAGACCTATTGGGATAACAACGGGTCAGCGAATTATTATAATGAAGTGAATAGTACAGTTCCCCTTAGATCCGTGATTTTGGGATCACCAAATGTGCTTAACGCCAATAGTACTCTGAGCAATGGTGAATTTAGCGGAAATATCTATGTGAAAAACCTGGATCCTACGAAAACCGTGAAGATACGGTACACAACGGATGATTGGGCAACGACTCAAGAGGGCTACGCCACTTATAATGGCTCCTTGAATAATTTCAATAGTGTTGAAAACTGGAACTACAGTTTCAATGTTCAGGGTGCTACCAATGTTAAATATGCGATTTCGTATACAACCGGTGGGCAAACGTATTGGGATAATAACTATGGCCATAATTACGAGGTATTCTAATTCATTTTAATATACAATATAAGTAGGATCACAGGCGGATTATTGTTCTGCTCTGTGATCCTTTCTTTTCTCTATGCCCCAGAAGGGGGGGAATTGGCCAGGTTTTCTAACATACTTACCCTGAGATTGAACGATATCAATCGATGCGATACGACAAAATGTGATTATTTTATAGACAAGCCTAGTCGTATCTTGTCATATTGATGTAATATGTGTCAAAAACAAGCAATAAACTATGTTAGTTATATGTAATAAAATATAACTCATTAAACATTGTAAGCGTTTTATACGAACTTTTAATTTATATTTTTTGAAAAATTTGATAATTAAGGAATCGACAGTTTACTAAAAAAGATATTGACGTAAGATATTTTCACATGTATTATGATCAATAATTCAACTGAGATTTTTTGCCATTTGAGGATCGGCTTCAATTACATAATTCAAAAGGAGGAGTCACTGCATCATGGTAAAGAGGAGAAATGTGTGGTCGGTTTTGCTTATTTTATCGCTGGTCGGAATCTTGTTTACGGGCTGTAGCACGAGCAACACAGCTTCCAATAAGCCTGCGCCCGAGAACACGACGCCAACTGAAAATACGTCTGAACCCGGAACGGATAAGGCAGCCGGTGAACCGGTGGACGGCGGAACGATTACGATCAGTTCGTTCTCGGATATTGTCAATGTAAATCCGATATTTTTTAATGACACGGCCTCGGGTGATGTGGTGCAGTTTATTTTCGCCAAATTGTATGACTTGGACCGGGAAGGAAATGTCGCTGCCGAACCTTGGTCGTTGGCCGCGGAACTTCCGCAAATTTCCGAGGACAGCAAAACGTACACCGTGAAGCTGAAAGATACGGCAAAGTGGAGCGACGGGCAGCCGGTCACCGCGGACGATGTCATTTATACGATCGATACGATCCGCAATCCGGATACAGGGGCTCCCGGAATCGGGCTGTATGATAAAGTCGACAAAATGGAAAAGGTCGATGACCATACCGTGAATATTACGCTGAAGCAGGTTTATGCTCCATTCCAGTATTCGCTGGTCCAACAATTGGTTCCGGCCCATGTCTTGAAGGATGTTCCGGTGAAGGAACTGCAGAAGAACGCCTACGGAACCGATCCGGCCAAAACGGTCACAAGCGGGCCCTGGAAGTGGACGGCATGGAAACAGGGGGAAAGCCATACGCTGGATGCGGATCCGAACTATTGGGGAGCGATAAAACCGCATATCGCTCAAGTCATTTACAAAATTTACGCCGATCAGAACACCGAAGTACAGGCGCTGCTGAAAGGCGATACGGATCAAATCGGTGCTATTCCGGTGACCCAGGTGGAAGCCGTAAAAGCAAACAAAGATATTGCGATCATCCAAAAACCGGGAGCTCAGTACGAATACATCCAATTTAACTTTGAACCGAAAAACTTCCCGGGCAATTACGGACTGTTTGCAGGGCAAAAGACGAGACAGGCGATCGCGTATGCCCTGAACCGCCAAGGCATGGTCGATAACGTGCTGAAGGGTGTTGGTGCGTTGATGAACGCGCCATTCCTGCCGGATACGTGGGCAGACCCGAAAGACGCGGCCGTGAATTATCCCTATGATTCGGAAAAGGCCAAACAGCTGCTGGCCGAAGACGGATGGGTGGCCGGCAAGGACGGCATTCTCGAGAAGGACGGACACCGCTTCTCCTTTGAACTGCAGTACAATGCCGGGAACAGCCGCCGCGAGCAGATCGCTGCGGTCATTCAACAAAATTTGAAAGATGTCGGCATTGAAGTGGTTCCAAAAGCAATCGATTTTGCGGCATGGATCGACCAAAACGTAACGCCGGGCAAATACCAAGCGATCCTGCTCGGCTGGTCGCTAAATACGCCAGATCCGGATTCGGAGAACGTCTTCTCCTCCAAATACTTCCCGCCGACAGGCCAAAACAGCGGCTGGTACAAAAACGAGAAGCTGGATCAGCTGTGGGTGGACGGTTACTCGACGGTCGATCAGGCGGAGCGCCAGGCAATTTATAAAGAAGTGGCCAAGGAGATTTCCACCGATTTGCCTTATGTGTTCTTGTATCAATACGGGCAAGCGATCGGAACGGGACCTCGCGTACATTGGGCGGAAGAAGACCGTCCGGAACCGTCGCTCGGTTACGGTCAATACTTCCATATCATCAAATGGTGGGTAACTGACTAGAAAAGACGGGTACGGGATATAGAATCGCCGGAGGGGAAAGGGAGCACTCTCTTTCTCCTTCTCTTTAATGGAAAGGGTCCGGTGGTTCTATCGCTTGTTACCTCGGGAGGGTAAACAATGACAGAATATCTGATCCGTCGTTTGCTGCAATCGGTATTGGTCATTTTTTTGATTACGGTCGTCACCTTTCTGCTCATTCACGCTGCTCCGGGTGGTCCCACCCAAGTCATGCTGGCTCCGGGCTTGTCGCCGGAGACGTTTGAACAGCAGAAACGTAATCTTGGCCTGGATCAGCCAATTCCCGTTCAATACGTCCGCTGGGTGGGGGACTTGCTGCGGGGCGACCTTGGTTATACGTTCAAAAATCATCTGCCGGTCGGGGATCTGCTGTGGCCGCGAATCGCGAATACGCTGATTCTGATGGGGGCGGCCTGGCTGGTTACGCTCGTTATCGCTTTACCTTGGGGCATCTATAACAGTACGAAGGAGTACGGGTTGTCCGACCAGACCGCGTCCTTTATCTCTTATTTGGGGTTTGCCATGCCAACGTTCTGGTTCGGCATTTTGCTGCAGCAATGGCTTTCCCTCGGCCTCGATTGGTTCCCGCTTTCGGACATGCACAGCCGCGGCAAGGAAGGCAGCATCACCGATTTATTTATGCATCTGGTGCTGCCGGTCTCGGTGCTGTCTTTGGGGTTCCTGGCTTCTTATATGAAATACGCGCGCGCGAGCATGCTTGAGGTGCTGGAGCAGGATTACATTCGCACCGCAAGGGCCAAAGGCGTCAAGGAACGCAAGGTGGTGTTCCGGCATGCGCTGCGCAACGCGCTCATTCCAATCATCACGATCATCGGCCTGGACTTGCCGCTGTTGGTTGGCGGAGCCGCTTTGACGGAAAACGTGTTTAACTGGCCAGGCATGGGCCGGTTATATGTCGAGATGGCCACGGCGCGCGAATATTCCGTGCTGATGGCGATCACCATCGTCACCGCTGTCGTGGTTGTCATCGGCAGTCTGCTGGCGGATATTTTGTATGCGATCGTGGATCCGCGGGTCAAATTGGGACGGAAGGGGGGAACGGCGGCATGAGCGAGCTGAAAGTTCCGTATCCGTCCGGTCATTCTCCGGAGCCGCCCATCCCGAAGCCGCCGGAGTCTTCTCTAACCAGCGGCAAAGCCGAGCCGGCGCATGCGTCCAAAAAGCCGCCCGGCCCATGGAGAACACTCTGGAGCAAATTTTCGCATAATCCGTACGCCATGACGGGGCTGGGCGTGCTGTTGTTCTTCATTATCGCGGCTATATTGGCTCCGGTGATTTCAGGGTATGATCCGGCGAAAATCGATCTGCTGTACGCCAACCTTCCGGCTGGTTCGCCCGGGCATTTGCTCGGCACCGATGAGCTGGGCCGGGATATTTTTACCCGGCTGCTGTACAGCGCCCGCATCTCCTTGCTGATCGGCTTTTCCGTCGCCTTGGCTTCGGTCGTGATCGGATCGATCATCGGGGCGTTGTCCGGGTACTTCGGCGGCTGGATTGACACGGTGTGCATGCGCATCGTCGATGTGATGAATTCGGTGCCCACCTTGTTCCTTAATATCCTTGTGCTTGCTATCTTCGGGTCCGAAATCCGGTATATGATTATGATCTTGGCTTTTACGAGCTGGATGAGCATCGCCCGCCTGGTCCGGGGGAACTTTCTGCAGCTGCGGGAAATGCAGTATGTGGAAGCGGCAAGGGCGATCGGGGTATCGGATATGGGCATCATTTTCCGCCATTTGCTGCGCAATTCCAGCTTTCCGATTATCGTCAACGCCACGTTAATGGTAGGCTCGGCCATTTTGAGCGAATCGGCATTGTCCTATTTGGGGCTCGGCATCCAGGCGCCGGCGACGAGCTGGGGGCTTATGCTCAGCAATGCGCAGGAATTTATGCTGATCGATAAGCTGCAGGCCGTTTATCCCGGGCTATGCATCCTGATCGTCGTGCTGGCGGTGAACTTTATCGGCGACGGCATTCGCGACGCCCTGGATCCCAGACAGAACATCAGCAAATCGCGGAGGAGGCTGACGAAATGGCGGAAAAATTACTCGAAATCCGCAAATTGACGGCAGGTTTTCTTACAGAGCAAGGCGTCGTCAAGGCGACCGACCGCATCTCGCTTAGTCTGGACAAAGGGCAAACGCTGTGTCTCGTCGGCGAGTCGGGCAGCGGAAAAAGCGTGACCTCGCTGGCGATCATGCGGCTGCTTGATTATGCCGGGGGGATGATTTTGGAGGGAGATATCAGGTTCCGTGAGCAGGAGTTGTCGCTGAAGAGCCAGGAGGAAATGCGCCAGATCCGCGGAAATCAAATTGCTATGATCTTCCAGGACCCAATGTCGGCGCTAAATCCGGTATTTACGGTTGGGGAGCAAATCGCCGAAAGCTTGAGGCTGCATCAGCACAAAAATGGGGAGGAAGCCTGGAACATGGCGGTCGATTTGCTGCGTTTGGTGGGCATTCCGGGTCCGGAGATCCGCGCCAAGCAATATCCGCACGAGCTGTCGGGCGGCATGTGTCAACGCGTCGTAATCGCCATTGCCTTGGCCTGCAATCCGGAGCTGCTGATCGCCGATGAGCCGACGACGGCGCTGGACGTGACGGTGCAGGCGCAAATTCTCGATCTGCTGCGGAAGTTGCAGGCCGAGCTGGGGATGTCCATTCTGCTGATTACGCATGACATGGGCGTGGCCGCGGAAATGGCCGACCGGGTCGCCGTTATGTATGCGGCAGCGATCGTGGAGGAAGGGCCGGTGGCGGACATCTTCGCCCATCCGAGCCATCCTTATACGGTGGGGCTGCTGCAATCGATTCCGGGTTTTGAAGGGGAACGGGGAGGAGAGCTGTATACGATCCAGGGGACGATTCCGCCGATCGGGCAGCTGCCCTCGGGGTGCCGGTTTCATCCGCGTTGTCCGCACGCGATGGACATTTGCCGGCAAAAGGAGCCTGGCGAATTCTTGGTCGGAGACGATCATCGCGTGGCTTGCTGGTTGTATGAGGATAAGCCGGCGTTTATGGCCGGGGAGCCAAGCGGACGAAACGGGGTGAAACCGGCATGATCATCAACACGTCGCCTGTGCAGTCAACACCGAAGGCGGACCGCCAAGATTCCGGGGAGATTTTGGTGGATATCCGCAATGTTAAAAAGTATTTTCCGATTCACAAAGGATTGTTAAGCCGGGTCGTTGGGCACGTGAAAGCTGTAGACGACGTTTCCTTGGCCATTCGCAAAGGAGAAACGTTTGGACTCGTCGGTGAATCGGGATGCGGAAAATCGACGCTGGGGCGTGTGATATTGCGGCTTCAGGGCGCGACGGACGGGGAGGTCGTGTTCCAGGGGCAGGATATTCACGCGTTAAAGGGCCAGGAGCTGCGAAAGCTGCGCGAGGAAATGCAGATTATTTTCCAGGATCCGTTTGGCTCGTTGAATCCGCGTTTTCTGGTTAAGGATATCATCGGTGAACCGCTGCGCGTTCACCGCAACATGTCGGCCAAACAGATTGACGAGCGCGTTGTTGAACTGATGGAGCTGGTCGGGCTCGATGCCAGCCGGCGCAACCGGTATCCGCATGAATTTTCCGGGGGACAGCGGCAGCGGATCGGTATTGCCCGGGCAATTGCCCTGAACCCGAAATTTATCGTCGCGGACGAGGCGGTTTCGGCGTTGGACGTATCCGTGCAATCGCAAGTCATTAATTTGCTGATGAAGCTGCAACGTGAATTGGGGTTAACGTTTTTGTTCATCGCTCACGGTTTGAATGTCGTCCGCCATATTTCGGACCGGGTGGGGGTTATGTATCTCGGCAAACTGGTGGAGGTGGCGGAAACCGAAACATTGTTTTTGGCGCCGCTCCATCCTTATACGGCTGCACTGCTGTCGGCGATTCCCAAACCTGTGCCAGGACGCCGCAAGGAGCGCGTTGTGCTGCAGGGGGATGTACCGTCGCCGGCGAATCCGCCTGCAGGCTGCCGGTTCCATACCCGCTGCCCGTTTGCCAAAGACAAATGTGCCCAGGTGGAGCCGAAGCTGATAGAAGCGGCGCCCGGCCGCCAGGTGGCCTGCCACTTTCCGCTCAGCGCGGATGGCGGTTTGGTATGAAGCTGGGAATCGCAGCGATGGAATAATAGTAAGGCAGGAGGTCTGCTCTCGGAATGGGGAACAGGCCTCTTTTTTTAAGATATCAGAAAGTATAAATTTCAGCGTCTCGGCTTCTGATATCGCAAGAAAAACTACCGATAAACACACTCTGGCTTCCTTATAAGAATTTTCGGCAGGGTAGGGGAGTAGAGGAGGATGCGCAGGTAGAGAATGGGGGGGGGGAGAAAAGGAATCTGGAAGGGCTAAGTGACACCAGAGCCGTTATTTTCGAAAAAACGGAGGTTTGCAAAATGCAACGGACACAGATGACTCTATTTACCTCAAATCGGCTTGAATAAACTGGTTTAGAGCGAAATAGGGTCATGTGGGTCCGTTAGGCCGGGAAATACCCGGGAAATAGGCGGATAAGGTCGCTGAGGGCCGTTAGAGCGGCGTCCACAGATTAGAAAGAGCTGAGGTACTCGGTGCTTCGGCCCGTGAAGGAAGGGGAAGTGTTCTCGCAGTTGAACCGAAGAGGGGATAGGTTTGCACCCCACGAAAAACCTCGCCAGCGGCGAGATTTTATTACACTGCGAGATGTTCTCCTGACGGTTTGGAGACCTTGTTCGACAGGAGGTATGTCGGTTATTGTTGTACCGCAATTCCTCAATGTGTTATAGTACGAAACGATAGAGATATTTTTGTCGGCAAGTTGGAAATGGTATTTTTACTATAAAGTGGATATTTGAATCTATGAATTAAAAATGGAGGCATCATAATGATAGAAAGGCAGAAACGCAGCTCGAAGCGTAAAAAGAAGCTAGGTAAAAAGTCGTGGATTGCGCTCATCGCCATCGTGGTGATCCTTGGGGCGGGAGCTTACGTGTTCCGCAAGCCGCTGGCCGTCATGGCATTTGACTTGTTCCTCTCCGGACAGGTGGAGAAGCAATTGCAGGAATCCTATGCTCCGCTGGGAGGGGAAACGGAGCCGCAGCAGGTTGAGCAGGAGCAGGGACTGGAGCCGTTCACCATGCTGCTGCTTGGTGTCGATCAACGGGATAAAGAACCGGCCCGATCCGATACGATGATTTATGCGGTGGTGCGCCCGGAAGATGAGAAAGTGCTGCTCATTTCCATTCCCCGTGATACGTATACGGAAATTGTGGGTAAAGGCGGACTGGATAAGATCAACCACGCTTATGCTTTTGGCGGCGAGAAAATGGCGAAGGACACCGTGGAGAACTTTATCGGTTATCCGGCCGATTATTATGCGGCGATTAACTTTCATGGGCTGAGGGAAATCGTGGACGCCCTGGGCGGCATTGAGCTGCCGATCACCAAGGATATCGTCAACAAGGAGAAATATCACGAGAAATTTACGATTAAGGCCGGCAAACCGCTTTATAGCGGAGATGAAGCGCTTAATTACGTCAGATACCGGGAGGACAGCGACTTTGACCGGACGAAACGCCATCAGATCTTTTTGAGTGCGATGGTGAACCGGATGCTGAAGCTGGACCAGGTGACGAAAATTCCCGAATTGATGAACATGATGGGGGATAACTTCAAAACCGATCTTGCGCCAAGCAAAATCATCGACCTGTCGAAGCAGGTGCTGCTCGGCAGCCAGCAGCCGCAGATTAGCGGGTTCACCATTATGGGCGAAGGAATGCGCATAGGTGGGATTTATTATGACAAAGCCAACGAAGAGGATGTCGCCTTCGCCAAAGAGATGATCGGAAGCTGGATCGATCCGAAAACGGAGCCGGCTGGGTTGATTACCCCGGAATCGCGGGATGCGGAAAAGGCCGGGACCGAAGCCGGGGCATCGAACGGAAGCGATTCGGGGAAGGCGGCGGAATAGCGAGGCAGCATGAGAGTATGAGAGCATGAGCCGGAGAATCCGGTCATATTTTAGAATAGAGGTAGTTCAAAAAGTCATCTTTTGAACACGCACTTATAATGCAAAAAATTCGGCAGTCCGGTTTCCGGCTGCCGATTTCTCGCGGAACGGGCGGAACAACTTCCGTTTTGAAACGTAACAATTAGGGGAGTCTGAAGAAAGGTGAGGAGGATTTTCGATTCGATGAATATTGCGTTTTTTTTATTGCCCAAAAACGATGTCGTCACCGTCACGCTGGACTCCACGCTGCGGCAGACGCTGGAGCGGATGGAGTTCCACCGCTATACGGCCGTGCCGATCATCAGCGGGGACGGGGCCTATGTCGGAACGGTGACCGAAGGCGACCTGCTTTGGTACATGAAAAATTCCAATGGCAAGGTCAACTTTGAGACCGCTTCAAAATTTCTGCTGAAGGATGTTCCGCTCAAAATGGACATCAAGCCGGTGCGCATCGATGCGGACATGGAGGATTTGATTAATCTGGCGAAGATGCAGAACTTCGTTCCGGTGGTGGATGACCGGGGGCGGTTTATCGGCATCGTACGCCGCAGTCAAATTATCGAGTATTGCGAGAAATTCGTCACCAGAAACGCGCTGGAATCCAATAAATAGAAGGCGTTTGCGTCCCTTGGCGCATTTGCTATATGCTATAATGAAGAATAAGTTTTTTCAGGGAGGGTGGAAGCTGTCCGCCATGCAAAGGGAAATGGATGTGGCCAAACGCGCCAAGGTGATTGAATGGCTCAAAACCGAAGTAGTCGATCACGTATCCCGTTTGTTTAAGGCACTTTGGGAAGGCAGCACGACACGGGTAACGGACAGTCTTGCCAGTCTGATCGTCAGCAGTTATATTTTGGGGCGCAGACTTGGTGTTTCCTATCGGGATATGGATGACAGTATTCTGGAAAAACTAAGGAAACATAAGCAGGAGGGTCACCAGTTGGAGGATTGGTATCAGGATATTTCGGCACTTGAAGAACATATGCGTAAGAGGTGAACCCATTTGAAGTTGCGCTGGATATCGGTGGCCTGGAGCGCGGTTTATTTGCTGCTTCTGCTGTCACTTGCTACTCCGCTGATCGTGATTACGACTTTTTTCCTAATGGTACCGGGCGTTTTGCTCTACACGACGTTGTCCACCAGAGCGTTTATCGCGCATATGGCGGTTGTTTGGCTGATTGCGGCGCTCGTTTTCGGGCCGCTCATATTGCTGCAGGCCGTGATTTTCATCATTCCCGCGATCGTGATGGGTTATTTATATAAGAAAAGAAGCCCGGCCTTTCGGATCGTGATGTCCGGAACCGGGGTGCTCCTGCTGGAATTTATCCTGGTGCTGCTGATCAGTACGGTGTTTTTCAACTTCAATCTGGCTACGGCCATTGAAGATATGATCAATGCGGCGGTTGCGCCTTTGCAGGACGTGGCCGACAGCCCCATGTCGGGCGGATTGGTCTGGTCGCCGGAGCTGAGCCAGCAGTTTTCCAGTCTGACCGTGCGGATGGTGCCGTTCACGATGATTGTCTGTTCGCTGTTGATGGCCGCCGTGGCCCATGCCGTCTCCCGGCCGACGCTGGCCAGCCTGGGGCATGCCGTCCCGAAGCTGGCGCCGATCCGGGATTGGAAGCTTCCGCGCTCGCTCATCTGGTATTATCTGATCGGGCTGCTGATCCAGCTGTTTTCTGGCGGAGTCATCCAGAATGGGTTTATCGGCACGATCGTGCTCAATCTGATGCCGCTGCTGCAGTTTTTATTTATGGTACAAACGGCAAGCTTCTTCTTCTTTGTGGCTTATCATCGCAAGTGGAACCCGGTCTTCCCGGTGCTGCTCGTGGTGGCGCTCTTGTTCATTCCGCCGCTGCGTATCGTGGGGATTCTGGACATTGCTTTTCCGCTGCGGGATATGATTACTAGACCAAGACGATAGGGTGAGAAGGCATGCCAAATCTTTTGCAAAAACGTTGGTACGGTTATCAAACCGTGTGGATGTTCATGCTTCAGCTGCTGCTCGTCATCTTCGTCTCCTATTACAACTGGATTCTGGGACTCGTCAGCCTTTGCCTGGTCGGAGTGCTGACCTATAACATGCTGCAGGCGGAACGCCGGTTCCGCAAGGAGCTGGTCCGTTACGTCACGGATCTGACCTACCGCATCAAGCGGGTGGAAGGCGAGGTGGTCAGCAGCCTGCCGTTCGGGATTATGCTGTACAGCGAGGAGCGGACCGTGGAATGGCATAACCAGTTCGTCGATCGGATGTACGGCCGGGATTCGGTCATCGGGCAGCCGCTCGCCGAGCTGCTGCCGCAGCTGCAGTTCCCCCAGCCGGGAAAGGACAAAAAGGATGGGCACGGCGGAAAAATCACAGCGGAAGCGCTGGTGGACGATCGTTATTACGAGCTAATCGTGGATCAGGCGGAGCGGCTCATTTACATTCATGACATCACGGAACTGGCCGTGTTGCGCGAGCGTTACGAAGACGAGCGCGCTGCGCTGGGCATCGTCCTGCTGGACAATCTCGACGAGGCGACGCAGGGGATGGACGACCAGCAGCGGACGGCGTTGATCGCCCGGGTCGCGACGGCGATCACGGAATGGGCCAAACAGTACCGCGTTTATTTGCGGAGGCTGTCTTCCGAGCGGTATCTGATGATTCTGAATCAGAGATCGCTGAACGAACTGGAGCAAAGCCGGTTCGTCATCCTCGACGAGGTCCGCGAGATGACCGCGGACCTGAAGGTGCCGATTACGCTCAGCATCGGCCTCGCTTTTGGCACCGAGCGCTTCAGCGAGCTGGGCGAACTCGCCCAGTCGAGCCTGGATATGGCGCTCGGGCGGGGGGGCGACCAGGCCGCGGTGAAGGCCGGTCAGCGCTTGTCTTTCTATGGCGGCAAATCGGGCGCCATAGAGAAGCGGACGCGCGTTCGCGCCCGCGTGATCGCGCATGCTTTGCGCGATTTGATGCAGGAGAGCGACCGCGTCATCATCATGGGCCATCGCGTCCCGGACTTTGACGTGATCGGCGCCTCCATCGGCGTGCTGAAGGCCGCCGATATGTACAAGGTCGAAGCCCACATCGTCCTGGATGGCCCGAACCCGGGCATCGGCAGCTTGATGGAGCATCTCGGCAAGGACGAAGCTTTGATGCGGCGGTTTATTTCGCCCGAGCAGGCGCTCAGCATGATGACGCAGCATACGCTGCTCGTGCTCGTGGATACGCATAAGGCGTCGATCACGATGGAGCCGCGGCTGGTGGAGGAAGCGAGCCGGGTGGTCGTCGTAGACCACCACCGGCGGGGCGAGGAATTCGTGAGCGACGCGGTGCTCGTCTATCTGGAGCCGTACGCCTCCTCCGCCTGCGAGCTTGTGACCGAGCTATTGCAGTACATTCACGAGAAGGTGGAGATCAGCCCGCTGGAGGCGACGACGCTGCTGGCGGGGATGACGGTCGATACGAAGCATTTTGCGCTGCATACCGGGTCGCGCACGTT
Organism: Paenibacillus lacisediminis; assembly: GCF_046567315.2. Taxonomy (NCBI): domain Bacteria; kingdom Bacillati; phylum Bacillota; class Bacilli; order Caryophanales; family Paenibacillaceae; genus Paenibacillus; species Paenibacillus lacisediminis. The sequence goes on from NZ_JBKIAX020000016.1 coordinate 71,977, forward strand.
CGAGGCGGCGGCGTTCCTGCGGCGGAACGGGGCCGACACGGTGCTGGTGCAGCGGCTGCTGAAGGAAGACCTGCAGGAGTATATCACCAAGGCGGATATCATCAAGCGTGCGCAGATGATCCACGGGCATATCGCGCTGGCGGCGGCGGAGCCGGGACGCAAAGTCCCGCAGCTGTTGATCGCCCAGGTGGCCGATACGCTGCTAAATATGACGGGTGTGATGGCATCGTTCGTGATCAGCGAGCGGCCGGACGGCCTGATCGGCATCAGCGCTCGCTCGCTCGGCAGCATGAACGTGCAGGTCGTGATGGAGCGGCTGGGCGGCGGAGGGCATTTGACCAATGCCGCCGTCCAGCTGGAAGGAACGCAGGCGGAAGCGGAGAAGAAGCTGCTCGCCGTGCTGAATGAAATGGAGAAGGAAGAGGGGTTGTTCGAATGAAGGTTATCTTTTTGCAGGATGTTAAAGGTCAAGGCAAAAAAGGGGAAATCAAAAACGTATCGGAAGGCTACGCGCAAAATTTCCTGATCCCGCGCGGACTGGTCCGCCCGGCGACGGAAGGCAACGTGAAGACACTGGAGCAGCAAACGGCGTCGGAGCAAAAACGTAAACAACAAGAGAAGGAAGACGCGATCCAGTTGGGCAAAAAGCTCGAAGAGATCACTGTCGAGCTGAAAGCGAAAGCCGGTGAAGGCGGGCGCCTGTTCGGTGCGATCACCAGCAAGCAGGTGGCGGACGCGCTGGAGAAAACCGGCGTGAAGCTGGACAAACGGAAAATCGAGATGCCCGAACCGATCCGTTCGCTTGGTGTGACCCAGGTTTCGGTGAAGCTGCATCCGGAAGTGAAATCAACGCTGAAGGTTCACGTGGCGGAGGAATAAAATGAGCGGTGATCTGTTTTTCGATCGGATCCCCCCGCAAAATCTGGAAGCGGAGCAGGCGGTGCTTGGAGCGATCCTGCTTCAATCGGAGGCCCTCATCACCGCGATGGAGCGGGTGCGGACCGAAGATTTTTATGACAAGCCCCACCAATTGATTTTTGAAGCGATGGTTCAGCTTGGCGAGGAGAATAAGCCGATCGACCTCGTCACATTGACGGCCAAATTGAAAGACCGCGGCGAATTGGAGGATATCGGCGGGGTCAGCTATTTGGCGAAGCTTGCGCACGGTGTGCCAACGGCCGCGAACGTGGATTATTACGCGCGGATCATCGAGGAGAAGTCGATGCTGCGGCGGTTGATTCGCACGGCGACGCAGATCGTCAGCGACGGTTATGCTGGGGGCGAGGACGTCTTCGGCATGCTCAGCGACGCCGAGCGGAGCATCCTGGAGATTTCCAACCGCAGCTCGGGCAGCGGGTTCGTGGCGATCCGCGATGTGGTGATGGAGGTGTTCGACCGCGTCGAGCAGCTGCATCAGAACCGCGGAACGACGACCGGCATTCCTTCCGGCTTCGTTGATTTGGACCGAATGACGGCCGGATTCCAGCGCAACGATTTGATCATCGTGGCGGCTCGGCCGTCGGTAGGTAAAACGGCGTTTGCGCTGAATATCGCGCAAAACGTGGCGGTGCGCGCCAAAGAGACGGTCGCCATCTTCAGTCTGGAGATGTCCGCGGCCCAGCTGGTGCAGCGGATGATCTGCGCCGAGGCCAACCTCGACGCGGGGATCATGCGGACCGGCGATTTCAAAAACGATGACGACTGGGCGAAGCTGACGATGGGCATTGCCGCCCTGTCGGAGGCGGAGATTTACATCGATGATACGCCGGGCGTGACGGTCGCCGATATCCGGGCGAAATGCCGCCGTCTGAAGAAGGAGAAGGGCCTCGGCATGATCCTGATCGATTACCTGCAGCTGATCCACGGGCGGGGCAAACCGGGCGAGAACCGGCAGCAGGAGGTATCGGAAATCTCGCGGACGCTCAAGCAGATTGCGCGGGAACTGGAAGTGCCGGTCATCGCCTTGTCCCAGCTCAGCCGGGGCGTCGAGCAGCGGCAGGACAAGCGTCCGATGATGTCCGACTTGCGGGAATCGGGTTCGATCGAGCAGGACGCCGATATCGTGGCGTTCCTGTACCGGGACGATTACTATAATCAGGAAACCGAAAAGAAGAACATTATCGAAATCATTATCGCCAAACAGCGGAACGGCCCGGTCGGGACGGTCGAGCTGGTGTTCTTGAAGAACTTCAACAAATTCGCCAACTACGAGCGGGCGCATACCGACGCGTTTGCCGGTTAAAATTAGATACAAGATCAAGATACAAGATACGAGAGCTGACGTTTACCGTCGGCTCTTTTTTACATTTTAGAATTTATAAAATTTCGGTCATGACAGAGGGCGATGCGCAGGTAGAGAGGGAGGGAGAAGAGAAATCCGGGGGCTAAGGGACACCAGAGCCGTTATTTTCGAAAAAACGGAGGTTAGCAAAATGTAACGGACACGGATGACCTTATTTACCTCAAATCGGCCTGGATGAACGGGTTTAGAGCGAAATAGGGTCGCCTGTGTCCGTTTAGGCTGGGAAATACTCGGGAAATGGGCGGATAAGGTCGCCGGAGTCCGTTAGAGCAGCGCCAACAGATTAGAAAGAGTAGAATTACTCGGTGCTTCTACTCATGGGAGACGGGGAAGGGTACTCATAGTAGAGCCGAAGAAGAAACTCAGAACCTGCCATTTCATGGCATATATGTCTTCTGTTATCTGTACTTGGGTGAATAACTTGTATAATCTAGGGTTGCAAGGGATGAAAGTAAATGGAAGGGAGCTTGATGCGATTTTCAATAAACCGATCTGGAGGCTTCTTCAACTGCAGTATCCAAAGAGACAAATCACTCAAACGGGAGCAATAAGGAGAGGATACAGATGGAAATGAACGGCAAGCCGGATGTAAGGGATTGGTTTCCAAGCGAGGACGGCAATCCGGAACAGCGCGAACGGATGATGGAGTTGATCGAGCAACTGGTCCGGGGCGTTGATGAGTTGAAAAATCCCGAAGGAGTCAACCTTAAAGGGGAGAAGCAGAGAGACCCCGATTTTTACGGCAGGCTGGCGTCGCAAAGCGCCATTCCGAGTGAAGGTGCCCCTATGCAGGAGGTAAACGCGGAGCTGCTCAAGCTGCTGCATGGCCACCCGTATCATACCAAGTACTTTTTTACGAATATACTGCCTATGGCTTCGATACCCGGGATGCTGGGCATGCTGACGGCGATGCTGGTGAACGGGAACAATCTGTGGGATGTTTACGGACCGGCCGGGGCCGAAGCCGAGGTCAGAGTCATAGCGATGATGTCCAAGCTGGTCGGTTACGATGCCTGCCTGAGCGGAGGATACACGACCTGGGGAGGGCAAGGAGCGGTTTTTTCCGGACTTCGAATCGCCATCGCCAAATATGATTCGGGCGCGCTAAAACATGGTGTACCGAACAATCTGTATGCTTTTTGCTCAGAGGCGGCTCATTACAGCCTGCTCAAGTCGGTGGAAGCCGCCGGGATCGGCAGCGATCATCTCGTTAAAGTGAAAACATTGCCCGACAGCTCGATGGACGTGGCCGATTTGCGCAGCAAACTGGAGAAAGTCGCTTTATCGGGAGGTATTCCTGTTTATATCGTCGCCACGACGGGCACAACGGACGCTATCGGGATCGATGATCTCGCCGCGATTCGCGCCGCCGCCGAGGAAACCGCTGGGCGGTTCGGCTTGCCATGCCCGCATATTCATGCGGACTCGGCTTTGGGCGGTTTTTTTGCTTTTTTCAACGATTATGATTTGCAGGAAAATCCACTGCGGCTTAGCGCGGGGGTTGTCGATATGCTGCAGGACATTCAAAGAAAAATGCGGCTGCTGCCGCTGGCCGACTCGCTGTGCTTCGATTTCCAGAAGCTCGGACAAGCCCCTTACGTTTCCAGCTTGTTCCTGCTCAAAAACGCGGCCGATCTCCGTTTAATGGATCTGGAGGCGGACGAAACCCCGTATGTCGGACACCGCGGTTATGGCGAATACCACACCGGCTATACGCTGGAATGCTCCCGGATGGCCAGCTCGATCAGCATGTACAGTCTACTGCTGTCCTTCGGCGCGGAAGGCTATCAGCGGCTGCTGGCGCAATTCCTGGAGGTGAATTTGCGGTTCCGGGAACGGCTTGCCGCCGAAATCCCGCAGGCCGACATTGCCAATCCGGATAACCCGGGCATTTCGACGCTGATCCGCATCTATTTGCCGGGAAGCCCGCGGTTTTCCGATGAGGTCGGCGGGACATGCTCCGCGCGGGAGATTGAGCGGACCAACCTGTTGAATGAACGGCTGTTCGAGAAGCTTGGGGAGCGCCGCGACCGGATGTTTTTCGGGGATACGAAGAAGCATTTGCTGGTAGGCTCTGCCGAAGGCCAGGAAATTCCGCTTTATGTCAGCAAGTTTTTTGTCATATCGCCGCATACCCGGCCGCAGCTTGTGCCCGAAATCGTGCAGTATTTGAAGGCGTGCATATCCGAGGTATGCGAGGAGTTTAGCGTCTCGCTGGCTTAATCATGACAATTAGACGGTTCACTAACTAAACATTCCAGGAGATGAAATTCAAGTGAAGGAAAAGATCAAACGCTTGCTTTTTGGCCATATCTCTTCGAAGATTATGCTGGGGACGACCATCGTACTATTGGTGGCCATCCTCTGCTTTATTGGCCTTACCAGCGTAGTGAACTCCACCTTGAGCGGAGAGCTGCGGAGCGAGCTCGATAAACGTCTGCAGAGCAATATTCACGTCGTCCAGAACGAGCTTAACCGGATCGAGGGTAACAAACTGGGGATTACGGGAACGGACAGCCCGCTGTATCAGGAAACCCGGAAAACGCTGGACGAATTGAAGAAAGAGTACAATTTGGAAAATGTCTATATTTTATCGAATGAAGGAGGAAAGGAACGCATTATTGCCTTATCTGAAACGGAGGGGGATTTCAATCAGGACTATCCGTTCTCTGCAGAGATGAAACAAGCCATTGCGCAAGGAAAGGAGACCATTAGCGATATTTATGTTGATGAGTACGGCACGCATAAATCGATTTTTGTTCCGCTCGACAATAAGGACGGCGTAGCTTCGGGACTGCTCGGGATCGATCTTGACGCGTCCGTCATTCCGGCCACCGCGTCGAGGGTGTTCTGGATCAGCTTGGCCATTACGCTTTCCGTATTCATCATCGGCATCCTCATCGCTTATTTGCTGGGCCGGATGATTGCCAAACCGATCAGAACGCTGGTGCATGCGACGGAACGGATGGCCACGGGCGACTTGTCCCAGGAAGTCCAGGTCAGAAACCTGGATGAAGTCGGCCGGCTGGCCGACGCCTTCCGCGCGATGAGCGACAGCATGAAGCGGCTGATCAGCCATATTTCGACCTCGTCCCAAGAGGTATCGGGAACCAGTTCCCAGTTGATGCATGTGACCAAAGAATCCAGCGAAAGCGCACAGCAGGTCGCGGTATCGATGAACAACATGAGCGAGGGGATCAACGAAGTGGTGGAATCGATCGCCCATAGCTCCACATCGATCATGGAAATCGAACAGCAACTGTCCGGCGTCGTGTCGGATGTGAACGAGATGCAGTCCATCGCCGGGAAGGTCAGCCAGCAGTCGATGGAAGGGCAGAACATGGTCGACCATACCTTGCGTCAAATGAATACGATTGAAAAGGTGATGCGCCATTCGGTGTCGACGGCCGGGCAATTGGAAGAACGGTCCAAGGAAATCGGCAACGTCATCGGCATGATTACCGATATTGCCCAGCAGACCAACCTGCTGGCGTTGAACGCTTCCATCGAAGCGGCAAGGGTTGGCGAACAGGGCCGGGGTTTTGCCGTGGTCGCGGGCGAGGTGCGCAAGCTTGCCGAGCAGTCGGCCGCCGCGGCGTCTTCGATTACGGAACTGGTAGCGGGAACGCAGGAGAATAGCCGCTTGGTGATCGAGAGCATCGGTGAAGGCAACCGGGCAATCGAAGAGGGGCAAAAATGGATGGGTCAGACGTACCAGAACTTTCAGGATATTTTCCAAGGCATCAGCGATTTCTCCACCCGCACCGATCAGTTGCTGAAATCCTTGGTGCTGGTGGAAAATTCCTATCAAAGCATCTCGGCCTCGGTGCAGCAGATCTCCGGGGTAACGCAGGAGCAGGCGGCTTCTTCCGAGGAAGTGGCGGCAGCAAGCGAGCAGCAGAGCGCGGCGATGGGGGAAATCGCTGCAGCGATCCGCCAGCTCTCGGCATTATCTGGAGACCTTCAGAAGGCGGTAGCGATCTTTAAACTGTAACTTGGAAGGGATGGGGCGGGACGTTCGCGCAAGTCTAATTTTGGCTTCGACGTCGGACGTCCCTTTTTTGCCGAAATTTTGGGTTTGAGGGTGTCGCAATAACATTATTTCCGAACAATCATAAAATACTGTATATAAATCGTTCGTTTTTTAATTTGACTTTGAAATTGGAGACTGTTAAACTGGTATTGCTGCGTTAAAGCGCAGATGAGCCGCCGTCACCGTATATGTGTGAGCGCGTTCAAACGGCGGAAGCGGCAGTAAGTTGGTCAGGTTGTTACAGTCATCGGCCTACGATTTGGGGAAAGTGAATCGAGGCTGGATTTTGGAGTGCTTAAATACAGGTGCCGGACGCACCGGGCGGGGGAATGTACATGTCAACGGTAGTCGTTGTGGGAACGCAATGGGGAGACGAAGGTAAAGGTAAAATCACGGATTTTCTGGCGGAGAGCGCAGATGTGGTGGCCCGTTATCAAGGCGGCAACAACGCCGGTCACACCATACTTATCGACGGCAAGAAGTACAAACTCACCTTGATTCCGTCAGGCATCTTCAATCAAGATAAATTGTGCGTCATTGGGAACGGCGTGGTCATCAATCCGGCCGCTTTGATCGAAGAAATTCAATACGTGGAAGAGAACGGGTTCAGCGCGAAAAACCTGGTCATCAGCGACCGGGCCCATGTCATTTTGCCGTATCACTTGGTGCTGGACGCTTTGGAGGAAGATCGCAAGGGAGAGAACAAGATCGGAACGACCCGGAAAGGGATCGGACCGGCGTATATGGATAAAGCGGCGCGAAGCGGGATTCGGATTGCCGATCTGCTGGACCCGGAAGAGTTCGAAGCCAAGCTGCGCCATATCATGAAAGAGAAGAACCAGGTGATTCAGAACGTTTACGGAGGGCAGCCGCTTGATGTGGAAGAGGTACTGAAGCAGTACTTGGAATACGCGGAAATCATTCGTCCTTATGTTGCCGATACGTCGGTTATTTTGAACGATATGATCGATGCGGGCCGGAAGGTATTGTTCGAAGGCGCGCAAGGGGTCATGCTCGATATCGATCAGGGCACTTATCCGTTCGTAACGTCGTCCAATCCTTCGGCGGGCGGCGTCTGCAACGGTTCCGGCGTGGGACCGACGAAGATTCATCAGGTTATCGGCGTGGCCAAAGCGTATACATCCCGCGTCGGCGACGGCCCGTTCCCGACGGAGCTGAATGATGAAATCGGCGATTTCATCCGCGAAACCGGGCACGAATACGGCACGGTCACCGGCCGTCCGCGCCGTGTCGGCTGGTTCGACAGCGTCGTTGTCCGCCATACGCGCCGCGTGAGCGGACTCACCGGCCTGTCGCTTAACTCGCTGGACGTGTTGACCGGCCTGAAGACGGTGAAGATTTGCACCGGCTACAAATACCGCGGGGAAGTGATCACCCACTATCCGGCCAGCCTCAACATGCTCGCCGAATGCGAGGCGGTATATGAAGAGATGCCGGGTTGGGATGAAGACATCTCCGGCGCCAAAACGCTGGAGGATTTGCCGGAAACGACCCGGAACTACGTGCTGCGGGTCGCCGAGCTGACCGGCGTGCCGATCGCGATTTTCTCGGTGGGCCGCAACCGTAGCCAAACGAACCAGGTGCTGCCGATTTACGAATAGTTTGAGGCAACAGAGAACCTCCGAACCGTCCTTGATGAAGGACGGTTTTTTCGTTCAATATATAAAATATCGGTCATGGTAGAGGGCGATGCGCAGGTAGAGTGGGGAGAAGAGGGACCTGGGGGCTAAGGGACACCAGAGCCGTTATTTGCGAAAAAACGTAGGATTGCAGAATGTAACGGACGCAGAAGCCCTTATTTGCCTCAAATCGGCCCGGATGAACTGGTTTAGAGCGAAATAGGGTCGTGTGTGTCCGTTAGGCTGGGAAATACCCGGGAAATGGGCGGATAAGGTCGCTGGTGTCCGTTAGAGCAACGTCTAAATCAACGTCCAAAGTTTAGGAAGGGCTTCCAATCACTCCAAAGTAGAAGTCGGAGCCACTAAAGGGACGCCGTCAGGCGTTTTTCTTAACCAGACCAACTGCCAAAAGTGCATTTGATTTTTCTAAAAATCGGCATTTTGGGGCGATGAAGTGCAAAAGTGCATCTGTTTTGGGGCTATCGGATAAAAAAGTACCTTTTGAGCTGAAATGAAATGCACTTTTGCACTTGATGAGCTAATTTCGGGGCATTTGGGTGAACATGAACTGCACTTTTGCATTTGGTTGGGATTTGGCATGGCCTCGTGTCCATGTACCGGATATTTGCACGAAACTATTGTAAGCCGATGTAGACTGAATTCTCCTACTACTGTCCATACTAGAGATAGATGAGCTGCAAGGATAGAAGGAGGAAATCATTCATGAAATGGGTCGGCTGGCTGCTGAAATTATGCGCGACGATCGTGGCGGTAAGCCTGATCAGTGTGGCGACAACGGGCTTTGTCGTAAATATGTATATCGGATCGCTGCTGAGCAGTTTCAATTTGCCTATGATGACTCAGACGCCAAGTGTGGGCAGCATCGTGAAGGGGATGCTAGGTTTGGGCGGAGGCAACAGCGGCAGTGGTGACGGGGAACAAGGCAACAGCGAGACCGGGGCAAACGGAAGTGAGAACGCCAGCGGGCAAGGGCTTAACGGAGCAGGAAACACCGCAGGGGCGGGAGCCGGTAAAACCGGAAGCATTGCGGGCGGCGGAACCAACGGAACCGACAAAACTGGCGGAACTGGAGGAACTGGAGGAACTGGCGGAACTGGCGGGCAAGGCGCAGGCGGTTCCACAGCCGGCAACGGCACCTCGACAGCCGGCACGTCCGGGGGTGAGTCCAATGGCGGTGCGATGGGCGCTAACGGCTCCTCCGGGCAAGTAGGCTCCAGTTCCCCAGGTACGGGGCAGGGGACGGACGACAGCGTCCCGGAAGATGCGCTGCCGGTGATGGGCGGGATGTCCTCCGGTTCCTCCGGCCAGGGGGCAGCAGACCAGGATCAGCAGGTCGTGGTGACACCGGATGACATGATTGCAAAAAAGGACGAGCTGCCGGACAAGGACAAAGAAGAGGTGTTCAAAATTCTCATGTCCAAACTGCCGCAGGAGGATATGCAGACGTTGACTGCGGCGCTGGAGGGCGGGTTGACGGAGGCGGAATTGATCAATATTGAGCAGATTTTATCGAAACATCTGGATAAAACGGAATACGCCAAGGTGATGGAAATCCTCAAAAAATAGACGTTTATCCTGCGGCGGATCAGGCACGTCAGAGCTTCCATTCACAGGATTGTAACTAAACGCAGCTTCAAAACGTTATTGGTATACGGGTCAGGCCCGCGCACAGCGCGGGTTTTTTGCGCGTTGTGCGAAAGTTGAAATCCTTTGTTGGGCTGTGTTAAAGTAAACATTGGCAGTAAAAAGGTTAAAATTTTGAAACTATTTTTGGTCGAAATGAGTCGATGGAAAAAGGAGATCAGTATGAAAGGTTTCACGGGGAAGCTTTGGCAGCTGTGGCGCGGGGAGCAGTCCCAGGCGCAAGAGAGTGACGGCCGCCCGGAAAATGATCTAGAGATGTCCGAACAGACTGGAAAGACGGAAGAAATCAAGGCCTTCACCAATATACTTAAAACGCGCAAAACCGCTATAACGGCGGCTGCAGTCGTATTGATTGCCGGTTCGGTCTACTTGGCGGGCCAGCAATACGTCAAAGCCAATACGGTGTCCTATTACCGGGTTTATGTAGGCGGTATGGAGATCGGCACGATCGCCAGCAAGGCGGAATTTGAATCCATGATCGAACGCAAACAACAAGAATATAGACAAAAATATCCCCATGCGGAAATGGCCGTACATACCGAAGGTATTACGTTGAAGCCGGAGCAAGCCTATAAAGCGAAGGTGGATTCCGAGGAAACGCTGGGCGAGTTGTATAGCCTGTTGACCGGATACGCTAAAAGCGTTGAGCTGAAAGTGGATGGAAAAGTGATTGCCATCGTGAAGGATGAGGCGGCTGCGCAGGCGGTGCTGGAACAAGTTAAAGAAAAATACGTTCCGCAAACCGACCAGCAAACGCTGGCCTCCAAAGTGAAGTTGACCGGCGGGGCCAAATCCAAAACGTCGCAAGTGAAGTCCAAGGGGGCCAGCGTCACGCTGGAGTCGGCCAAAATCACCGAGGAAGTGGCGCAGGGGGCCGTAGATGCGGATCCGAACAAGGTGCTCACCGTCGACGAGGCGGTGCAAAAAATCGTCCAGGGGAACGAAGCAGCGATTGAATATGAGGTACAGGAAGGAGATACGATATCCTCCATTGCCGCCCGGTTCGACGTAAAACAGGCCGAATTGTTCGCTAATAACCCTGACGTAGAGGAACGGACGATGCAAATCGGCACGGTGTTGAACGTAAAAGCGCTGCAGCCGGCGCTGACCGTCAAAACGGTGGAGAAGGTGACGGAAGAAATCGTGACCGAACCGCAGCTGATCATTCGCAAAAGCGATAACCTGAAGGCCGGTGAGTCCAAGGTCGTCGCGAAAGGATCAAGCGGCCTGAAAACGATGGAATACCGCATTACTAGGGAAAATGGCGTCGTTGTTGCCGAGCAATGGCTCGGTCAGGACGTGACGAAAAAGGCGACCCCTCGGATCGTGCTGAAGGGGACGAAGGTGGTTGGCGAAGGAACCGGGCAGTTTGCCTGGCCGGTGTCGGGGGCGAGTATTTCGAGCAGCTACGGGTCACGCTGGGGGCGGACGCATAAAGGCGTCGACCTCGTATCCTCCGATCGCGCCATCCTTGCGGCGGACGAGGGTGTGGTCTCGTTCACCGGAACAAAAACCGGATACGGCAATGTCATTATTATCGATCATAAAAACGGCTACGAGACGCTATACGGACATTTGAGCAAGATCAGCGTCAAGGAAGGCGAGATCGTCGAGAAGGGCTCGAAGATCGGAGTTATGGGCAGTACGGGACGCTCCACCGGCACTCATTTGCATTTTGAAATCCATAAAAACGGGGGCGTCCAAAACCCGATGAAATATCTGTAAGAAGAGGTAGTTCAAAAAGTCATCTTTTGATCACGAAGCAAGTCACGAAGTGGATCGGGCGTCGAATCTTGAATTCAGCCGGGCCAAGTATATGCTTCCGAAGCATGTTTCCTGCGGAAACATTTCAGTTGCTCACGTAGGCTCCTCCTACGCTCCGCTACTCAGTCCCTAGCTTCATCCAACCTTCTTGGTGCTAAAAACCTGACTTTTTGAACACGTACTTATTGTACTCCTCAAAATGAAAAAATGGCCCGCGGGTCGGTTCCTGATGGAACGTCGTCGCGTGAGGCCATTTTTTGCTTTAATTCGCCAAAGCCTCTTCAACCTCTTGCTTGGATAGCTGATGCCGCCGAGGATATGGTAAGATAGAGGAAGATGAAAGCCATGACCGAAAGTTTGGGGGTGAACCTGCGTCATGCAAGGCAAAATTTTGGTAGTGGACGATGAGAAGCCGATTGCGGATATTTTAAAATTCAATTTGGAAAAAGAGGGCTACGAGGTCATTCTCGCCTTTGACGGCATTGCAGCGGTGGAGCTGGCGTTCTCCGAGCAGCCGGACCTCATTTTGCTCGATTTGATGCTGCCCGGCAAAGACGGCATGGATGTGTGCCGCGAGGTGCGGGCGAAGCTGGAAACGCCGATCATCATGCTGACGGCCAAGGACGGGGAGATCGACAAGGTGCTGGGGCTGGAGCTTGGCGCGGACGACTATGTGACCAAGCCGTTCAGCACGCGGGAACTGCTGGCCCGGGTCAAGGCGCAAATGCGCAGACGGCAGAAGCCGGCGGTTCAGGACGACGGCGAAGACGCGAAGCAGGGCATCAGCCTGTTCGAGCTGTTCATCGACACGGACATGTATACGGTGCATAAGAACGGCGAGCCGTTGGATTTGACCCACCGGGAATTCGAACTGGTGCATTACCTGGTCAAGAACGCCGGCAAAGTCATGACCCGCGAGCATTTGCTGCAGGCGGTGTGGGGGTTCGAATATTTCGGCGACGTGCGTACGGTCGATGTGACGATCCGGCGGCTGCGCGAGAAGATCGAGAAAGACCCGAGCAAGCCGGAGTATATTTTGACCCGGCGGGGACTAGGTTATATGATGCGCAGCTCCAAGGCGGGTGGATTCTAAGCGATGAATCTGCCCTCCTTTTTTCGCACGATCCAGGCCAAGCTGATCATTATTTACGTGCTGCTGATCCTGATCGCGATGCAGCTGATCGGGGTCTATTTCGTGAGCGCGATGAAAACCTCGCTGACCAGCAATTTCAGCAAAGATCTCAACGAGCGGGCGGAGCTGATCTCCGTGCTGGCGGCGCAAAACCTGGGCGTGTCCGGGGAGTCGGCGGAGGAATCGCTGGAAAATCTCCGCGTACTCGTCAACAATCTGTTCAGCATTAACGGAGCGGAGATTCAAGTGCTCGACGCCAGCGGCAAGGTGCTCACGACGTCCAAACCGTCGCACGCCGATTACGTCGGCACGAAAAACACGCAAACCGTGGTCAGCCGGGCGCTGCAAGGGATCCGGGACAACGAGGAATACATCATCGACGACGACAACGTCCGCAAGAAGGTGGTCGCCAAACCCGTCGTCAGCGGCGGGAAAATCGTCGGCGCGATCTACATCGCGGCTTCCATGACCGAACTGTACAGCACGATGGAGCGGATTAATAACATCTTTATTTCCGGGATTTTGCTGGCGCTGGGCCTGACGGTGGTACTTTGCGTCATCCTGGCGCATACGATCACGTCGCCGATCAAGGAGCTGACGCGGCGGGCCACGGCGGTGGCGGAAGGCGAGTTCCACCAGAAAATGGCCGTGCTCGGCAACGACGAAATCGGCCAACTCAGCAAGGCGTTTAACTATATGACGAGCCGGCTGCGCGACGCGCTAGCGCAAAACGAAGAGGAGAAGGAGAAGCTCGCTTCGATTCTAACGAACATGAGCGATGGGGTGATCGCGACCGACGAGACCGGCCGGGTCATCCTGATGAACCGGCGGGCCGGCGAGATGCTGCAGGTGGAAGACCACCCGGCCCTCGGGACGGACATCATGTCGCTGCTCCATTTGCCGCCCGAGGAGCAAGGCGTGCTGGAGCAGGGCACGATGCATTCGGCGATTCTGGAGAACGACGGGCCGGACGGCAACATGTACCTGATCCGGGTGACGTTTACGCCGATTCACCGGCGGGAAATCGGGATCATCGGCACGATCGCCGTGCTGCAGGACGTCACGGAGCAGGAGAAGCTGGAGGCTTCCCGGCGGGAATTCGTGGCCAACGTGTCGCATGAGCTGCGCACGCCGCTGACGACGATCAAGAGCTACACGGAGGCGCTGGAGGACGGCGCCCTGCAGGACCCGGAGCTGGGTCCGCGGTTCACTGCCGTCATCCAGAACCAGACAGAGCGGATGATCCGCCTCGTCACCGACCTGCTGCACTTGTCGCGGCTCGATTCCAAGGAAGCGCAGCTGCGCAAACAGCCGACCAGCGTGATGGAGATGCTGGAGGAAGTGGCCGACCGGTTTTCTTTTCAAATGCAGGAAAAAGAGATCAAGCCAACGCTGTTCATCGCCAGCGATGTGGACACGGCCTGGATCGACCGGGACCAAATCGACCAGGTGCTGGACAACCTCATTTCGAACGCGATGAAATATACGCCGGAAGGCGGAGCGATCGCGCTTGAGGCCCGCAAGAGCGAAGACGGGCAGCTCGCCATCTCGGTACAGGATAACGGGATCGGCATCCCGAAAAAGGACCTGGACCGGATTTTCGAGCGGTTTTACCGCGTCGATAAGGCGCGTTCGCGGAATATGGGCGGCACGGGCCTTGGCCTGTCGATTGCCCGGGAAATTGTGAAGGCGCACGGGGGGACGATCTCCCTGCAGTCGGAATTCGGCAAAGGCACGAAAGTCACCTTTACGCTGCCGATGGAACCCCAGGGAGGCGAAGCGAGATGAAAGAAAAAATCAAATCGCTGACGCTGGTCTTGCTGGTGGCGTGCAGCCTGATCCAAAGCTATTTTCTGATTTACCAGCTGCCGGGGAGCAACCCGGTCGTCAAATCGGGAAGCGACTATATCCGCACGGAGAATATGGGAACCGCGCTGAAAAGCGAAGATATGCTGTATCCTTCGCAGATCGCGGTGCATCTGGGCAAGGAGCGGCATACCGTTTTTTACCCTGATTCGACGTTTTACAATTTGATTTATTCGCGGCTGAAGGTCCGGCAATTTGACGGATTTCAGCGCCATGCGGTGCAAAATTTCGATTGGTCCGCGTTCCGCGGCGATCATGTCGGCATCGAGCTGGAGTTCGGGGACGGGATTCCGGTCGAGCTGCTGCAAAAAGTGATGCAGATCGCTCCCGATCCGCTGTTCGACGCGGAAACCGTCAGCCGGCTGCTCATTTACAACACGGGCACCGAGGACCAGGTGCGGGCGTTTTTCTTCAGCGCGCAGGGGGATGTCGTCTATGAGGCGACCAAAGCCGACCTGACGGTGCAGGACGTGCAGCAGCAGGCCGACTTCGGCAAGAACTGGGTGCCGTACACGTTAACGGCGGATGGCTACTATCTTCCCGAGGAGCCGGTCGAGCTGGTGGAAACGGGCCTGAATATCGGGGTGTATTCGACCGAACAGATGCAGCGCAGTCTCTTTTTCGACCCGAGCATTACCCGGTATATCCGCGAGAAGGACGGTTCGGAAATTTACACGGACAGCAAGCGAAGCCTGCAGGTCAAGCAGGACCGGAACTGGATCAACTACACCGATCCGGCGGCGCCTTCGGGCGGCGAAAACAGTCCGAGCAAAAACGTGCTGTCTGCCGTGGACTTCGTCAATCAGCACGGCGGCTGGAACGGCAAATACCGGCTGGAGCAGACCGACGGCTTGAATGAAGACGAGCCCAGGGTTGTTTTTCAGCAGTATTACGGAGTTGGGCAGTACGGCGCTTTTCCGATCCTCGATCTGCCTTCGTTCCATTATGGAGCGATTTCGCTGGAAATGCGCCAGGGGACGATCACCGGCTACGAAAGGTCGCTCATCTATAGCGCGGGCGGCAGCTGGGAGAAGAAGGTCGTCGCGCTGCCCGGCGGCAAAACGCTGCGGGAGCAGGTCGCAAAGCTGCAGACGGGGGCGGACGTCGCCCGCCTGTACCCGGCCTATCTGCCGTCCTTGTCCGAGGACGGGCTGCTGCTTACGCCAACTTGGGTGGCCGAGCTGAGCAACGGGGCGATCCGGGTGCTGAAGTAAGCGCGGGGGTTGCCGGGTGGGTGTGGAGAATGCGGCAATGGCGGCGTACCTCGTGGGCCGTGGGTTGGATTGGGCGATGGTTATGGTCCGGCGAATACGATGGAGAAAGCGTTGAAGCCATGAGTCGCGGGGACGGGGAACGCCCCCGATAGTGCGAATGCCGGAGCTTCTGGTGCCTGAACGCTTGGATGCCTGGATGTCGGAACGCTAGAACGCCGGAACGCCCGGACATGAACGTTGCTAGCCGGCGGGGCTGATCGCATGTAGGCTAACGGACCTGAGCGACCTTATTTGCCTGAAAAAACGCCGATTTCAATTCTAACGGACAGGGGAGCCCTTATTTTCTCGAAATAGGCCGGTTTTGGGTGCATAATCGCCGAATAAGGTCTGTAGTGTCCGTTACATTTTGAAAACAGTGGATTTCACCGAAATAGCGTCGCTGGAGTCCGTTAGGGCTGGCTTTACGGTGCACGAATGGTTTGCACAAACGCGCCAGTACACGTTTTTTCGAATGTTTCTACTAGATTAGACTCGTGACTTTAGCGAAGGGGGGATGATTCATGGATTGGGGCCGGGCGAAAAATGTGCTGATTTACGCGTTTTTACTGCTGAACCTGGTGCTTGGCTATCAGTTGTGGAACGGTGTGCGGGAACAGAGGGACTCCAATCTGGATATCACCTCCCTGGAGAACAACACGCAAAGACTTATGGATGAGAAGCAGATCCGCGTGCTGGCGAAAATTCCGACGGAGACGCCGGAGCTGGCCAAAATCGCCTACCGCTTCGTGGATGGGGATCAGCGGGGCAAAACCGTGGATTTGCCGGCGCCGGTGGACAGCAAGCTGATTTTTTCGCCGCGTGAGTTGGCGTCGGCGTTAAAGAACACGCTGCCGGACATCGACCAATACCGGTATGACGAGGTGGCGAGCAGCGCGGACGTGTTTGTTCTGCATCCGCTCGTCGATGGCAAGTGGCCGCTTTTTAAAATCGAGATGAAGCTGTTGGGCAGCAATCAGAAGATCATTTCTTACCAGCGCCAGGCGATCGAGATCAGCTATCCCGAGGAGGAGAAACCGCAGCGGGTGCTGTCGGCGTCGAAGGCGCTGGGCAATCTGATTGAGAACTTCCTGCCGGAAGGGTCGGTCGTGACGGAAATCGAGCTGGGATACTATGGGGAAGTGTTCGATTCGGACGCACATCTGCCGGCCGCGCCGGCCTGGCGGTTTATGCTGGAGAGCGGCAAAGAGTATTACGTGCAGGGCATCAGTGGGGACGTTATCAGTCCGAACACAGAGAAGACAAAGGAGTAATGGGAGATCATGGGGATACGTTTTTCGGTGCTGTCGAGCGGTTCGACAGGCAATGCAACGCTGGTCGCGAATGGGGAAGTAACGCTGATGATCGACGCGGGCTTCAGCGCGAAGCGGATCGACGAGCTGATGATGGAGCGGGAAGTGACCGGGCAGGAGTTGTCCGGGATTTTGGTTACGCATGAGCATTCCGATCATATCAAGGGCTTGGGCGCGGTAGCCCGGAAGTACAATCTCCCGGTTTACGCCAACGAAAAGACATGGGCCGCCATGGACAAAGCGATCGGCGCGATTCCGGACGAGCAGCGCTGCGTGCTGGGCACGGGGGAAACGCGCGACTTCGGCTCGCTTCGGGTAGAGTCGTTTGCGATTTCGCATGACGCCGCCGAGCCGGTGGGCTACAGCTTTTACGACGGCAGTGAGAAGCTGAGCGTGTGCACCGACCTAGGGTATGCCAGCGACAAGGTGAAGGAAGCGATTTGCGACGCCGATGTGCTGGTGCTCGAGGCAAACCACGACATCGAGATGCTGCGGATGGGGCGTTACCCGTGGAACATTAAGCGGCGTATCCTCGGCGACCTGGGGCACCTGTCCAACGACGCGACCGGCGAACTGATGAGCGAAATCCTGAACGGGCGCCTGAAGCGGGTGTATTTGGCGCACTTAAGCCGCGAGCACAATATGCTCGATCTGGCCAAAATGTCCGTGCGCAGCGCCATGGAGGACCGCGGCTGCTTCTACAAGGACAGCGAGTTCAAACTCTGCGACACGTATTACGACCGCCCGACGCCCTGGGATGTGCTGAAGGAGCGGTGATTGTCTATTTTTTATATTGAGAGGGGATTGTGTTGTGGATAGGACGAATGTATTCGATTCTGGCAAAGACAAGGCTCGTGAGCGGGTATTGTTTAAGTTTCGCTTGTTTTATAATGCGGTTGAAACGCTGGAAGACGCCTGTGCGCAACCTTACAATGTGTATATTCGGGATTCGGTTATAAAAAGATTCGAATATACATATGAAATGGCAAAAGGGCTTCTTCATTCTATTTTTCAAGAACGATTGGCCAATATTCCGCCTTACCCGAAGGATATTTTTCGTGAAGCTCTGTCCAGGGGCTGGATTGAGGATACCGTTTTATGGGAAGATATAGTATACGACCGCAATACGACTACTCATCAATATTTTGAAGCAAAAGCCGATTCCGTGTATGAACGCATTATTAAAAGATATCTTGAAGAATTTAAAAATTTGCGGCAAGTACTGAAGGAGTATGTGGAAAATGCCCTTTGATATGCCTGATCGGATTTATCGCAGATTGCTGGAGGTTTGTAAGTCCAGCGGATTATCGAACGTTTATATTTTCGGTTCCAGGGCCAGAGGCGATAGTACGGCCAGTTCGGATATCGACTTGATGGTGGAACAAGAGCTTCCTCCCCATGTAAAAAGCGCTTTTGATGATGCGGCAGGTTTTCTGAAAATAGATATCGTCGAATTACCGTTCGTCGACAACGAGTACTTATTGGAGAGTATACGTAAGGACAAGGTGTTATTTTATCCGGAAAAATAGAAAGAGAAGGCCTCCCGTACGTCATTGAAAATGACAGGGGGGCCTTTTGGGCTTCTGCGCTAACGGTTGTGACCTACGCTTATTTGGCTCCAAAGACGGTGTTTCTTTTTCTAACGGTTCTGAGCACGCCTATTGATTTAAAAATGCCCCATAACTCCAACCAAAACGTGGAATAACCGTTAGATTTTTCGCACTCAAACGCGATTTCGGTTTTGAACCTCAAAAATCCGGCTATTTTTTGCAAAGACGCCTGAAATGTAGAAAATTCCAATTCAGGTATTGACTTGTCCTAATTAAGAGTGGTATTTTTAGGAAGGAAACCGGTTTCCCTAAATTGTGTAAGCGTTTTATTGTTTGCCTGCCATACTGCCTCTGGCGGTTGTGCACCCGCCTTATGCAGGCCAGGCAGGTTCGGCTCCCAAAGATCGGCAGAACATTTGAGAGGAGAGATAGGACAATGAAATCGCAGTTCAAACGTTTGACCTCCCTGGCGCTTTCGCTGAGTCTGGCGTTGGGGATTTCGCTGCCCGCATGGGCGTCACCCGATACAAGTGTGGACAACAAGGTCAATTTTAGTACGGACGTCATCTATCAGATTGTGACCGACCGCTTCGCGGATGGGGACAAGACGAACAACCCGACGGGGGATGCGTTCAGCAGCGACCGATCCAATTTGAAGCTCTATTTCGGGGGAGACTGGCAGGGGATTATCGACAAGATTAATGACGGCTATCTGACCGGCATGGGCGTTACCGCCCTTTGGATATCCCAGCCTATGGAGAATATCACCTCCGTCATCAAGTATTCCGGCGTTAACAATACGTCTTATCACGGCTACTGGGCGAGGGATTTTAAGCAAACGAACGACGCTTTCGGGGATTTTGCCGATTTTCAAAATCTGATTGATACGGCTCACGCCAATAACATCAAGGTTGTGATCGACTTCGCCCCCAACCACACGTCTCCGGCCGACAGGGACAATCCCGGCTTCGCTGAGAACGGTGCGTTGTATGATAACGGTTCGCTGCTCGGCACTTACAGCAATGATTCGGCCGGCCTATTCCATCACAACGGGGGCACCGATTTTTCCACGATTGAAGATGGCATTTACAAAAACCTCTACGACTTGGCGGACATCAACCATAACAACAGCACGATGGACGCTTATTTTAAAACCGCCATCGATCTCTGGCTCGACATGGGCGTGGACGGGATTCGTTTTGACGCGGTGAAGCATATGCCTTTCGGCTGGCAAAAAAGCTTCGTTTCCTCGATTTACGGCGGCGATCATCCGGTATTTACGTTTGGGGAATGGTATCTTGGCGCGGATCAAACCGACGGGGACAACATTAAATTTGCCAACGAAAGCGGCATGAACCTGCTGGACTTTGAATACGCCCAGGAAGTGCGCGAAGTGTTCCGGGACAAAACGGAAACGATGAAGGACCTCTACACGGTGTTGGCCAGCACGGAAACCCAATACGACTACATCAACAATATGGTGACCTTTATCGACAACCATGATATGGACCGGTTCCAGGTTGCCGGCGCCGGTACGCGGTCGGCCGAGCAAGCGTTGGCGCTGACGCTGACTTCCCGCGGCGTGCCAGCTATCTACTATGGCACGGAGCAATACATGACCGGCGATGGCGACCCCAACAACCGGGCGATGATGACCTCGTTTAATACAGGTACAACGGCTTATAAAGTGATCCAAACTTTGGCGCCGCTGCGTAAATCGAACCCGGCCATCGCTTACGGGACGACGACGGAGCGCTGGGTCAACAACGATGTGCTGGTTTTTGAGCGCAAATTCGGCAGCAGCGCCGCTTTGGTTGCGATCAATCGGAGTACATCCACGTCTTATCCGATCTCGGGCCTGTTGAGCTCGCTGCCGGCGGGCACTTATTCAGATGAGCTAGGCGGGCTCTTAAACGGCAATTCCATTACCGTTGGCAGCGGCGGTGCCGTCACCAACTTTACGTTGGCGGCAGGCGGCACGGCGGTATGGCAGTACACAGCGGCGGAAACATCACCGACGATCGGCAATGTGGGTCCCACTATGGGCCAACCGGGGAACACGGTGACGATTGACGGCCGCGGTTTCGGTGCCACGGCGGGCACGGTCTATTTCGGCACGACAGCGGTGACCGGCTCTGGCATCGTAAGTTGGGAAGATACACAGATTAAGGTGCTCGTACCGAGTGTCACGGCCGGTAAAACAAGCGTATCGGTCAAAACATCGTCCGGCACCGCTAGCAATAAATTCAGCAACTTTAATGTACTGACAGGTGATCAGGTCACGGTGCGTTTCCTGGTCAATCATGCTACGACCGATTATGGATCAAACGTTTATCTTGTTGGCAACGTCGCCGAGCTCGGCTCCTGGGACCCGGACAAAGCGGTTGGACCGATGTACAATCAGGTGATCGCGAAGTACCCGACCTGGTATTACGATGTCAGCGTACCGGCCGGGACAAAACTGGAATTTAAGTTTATAAAGTCGAACGGAAGCAAGGCTACTTGGGAAGGCGGGAGCAACCATACGTACACGACGCCGGCCAGCGGCGTAGGGACGGTGACGGTGGACTGGCAAAATTAAGCGTCCTAAGCAGCCGGAGCGAGCGGCATCCGGAAGAAGCAGCGGCGGCCGTCAGTTAAAGCCAACATGTAAATGTGATTGGGGAGGGGCGTGAAGTAAAGGCACGGGATTTCTGCTGCGGTTAGGGCCAGCGGAAATTCCGTGTTTTTTTGGTAGAGGGCGATGTGCGGGTAGAGTCGGAAGGAGAAGAGAATCTGAAAGCTAGGGGACACCAGAGCCGTTATTTGAGGAAAAACGGAGGTTAGCAAAATGTAACGGACACGGATGACCTTATTTACCTCAAATCGGTCTGGATGAACGGGTTTAGAGCGAAATAGGGTCGTGTGTGTCCGTTAGGCTGGGAAATACCCGGGAAATGGGCGGATAAGGTAGCTGGTGTCCGTTAGAGCAACGTCCACGGGATGTAGATACAGATTGGAAAGGGCCAAGGGACTTGACGCTACTGTTCATGAAAGAAGGGGAAGGTTACTCAAAGAACCGAAGAAGGAATGGGTATGGGGTAAGAACACCCATCCCTCCAATCGCTCCAAAGTAGAAGTCAGAGCCATTACAGGACGCCGTCAGGCGTTTTTCTTGTATGCGCTTAATTTCCTGCTTTTGTGAAGGAGGGGAAACCGGTATAATTAGTTGTAAATCATTGTATTTTTTTTGAGAGGGTCTAATACGATGAAAATCACGATTAACGACATTGCCAAAGCCGCGAATGTGGCCAAGTCAACCGTATCGAAAGTGCTGAACGATGCGCCGAGCATTTCGGAAGCAACCAAGGAAAAGGTTAGGGCCGTCATGCGCGAGATGAATTATGAACCAAGCAGCTTGGCCACGCGGTTAGCGAAACAAAAAGGTTACAATGTCGGACTGGTTATCGATCTGACACGCAAAAGCGATTTTTTGAACGCTTCCTTCTACGATATTATCGGCGGCGTGGAAAGCGTCATCGGGCCGCTTGACTACGAACTGACGATCAGCAATATCGAACATGTCGGACGGGAGCGGTTTGTCAGCCGTTTTGTGCTGGGGCGCAAAGTGGACGGGCTGATTATGGACAATTCCATCCTGACTCCGGAGCTGGCCGGGGAGTTAAACGGCTTGAAATTTCCTTATGTCTCTATTGGCGAAATCCCCGGCATGGCCCCGTTGTGCTGGGTGGATATCAACAATCGCCGCGGGGCGGCAATGCTGACCAGCCACTTGTTTGCCCGGGGATACCGCAATCCCGCCTTTATTGGCGGGGAGCGGGGCGATCCGATGTTTGAAGCAAGGGTGGCGGGATACCGGGAAGTGCTTGTCGCTGAAGGAATACGGGGGGGAAAGGAGGCGGAAGCAGGCCCTCCCGTACCGTCCGGCATCGTGCTGCCCGGTTATGCCAACGAGGCCAACGGGCGCAGGCTGGTGCGCGAATTGCTTGCCCTGCCAAGCGTTCCCGACGCGATCATCTGCATGAGCAATTTGGTTGCTTTCGGGGCCCTGGAGGAGCTTCGCGGGCGGGGGGTGTCCATCCCGGACGAGATGGGTGTCGCCACTTTTGACAATAGGCCGCTCGCCCCCTTCACCACTCCGCCGCTTACCTGCCTGGACATGGACACTTTTGCGCTGGGAGCGGCGGCCGGCGAAATGCTGATGGCACAAATCAACGAGTCAGAGGCGGCTCTGTCCGGCAGGCGCCGATGGGTGGAGCCCAAGCTTGTAGTGCGGCGCTCCACGGAAAAGGAAACGACTTGATTTGTACGTTGGTTGACAGTATACAAGCAGGCGGGCTATAATTTAAAATTAATCTCAAAACGGACTATTCCGATGTACTATTTGAACCAGTTTGGCAAGAGTGAAGCAAGATCGCAGGCAATGGGGCTGACAAAGAATGTCATTCTTCGGGCGGGTTCTTTTGTGTGTTAGCGCGGCAATGTGACAAGCGCAAGAACCTTAACGTCTTCATGATTCAAGGGGGTCACGCCCGGCTATATTAATGGAAGGTAAGCCGTGGTGGCCGGGAGGGACAATCTCGGCCCATTATTCATTTTGCGCGGTTGCTTACGATGACAAGAAATACTTCCAGCCGCCGGATAGCTATTAATTGAAAAAGGAGATGTGCACATGACAACGATATCGAACTTCTTCAAGGAACAAGCCGGATCGCTTCAGCCAAAACTCGTCGACATACGCCGGGAATTGCACCGGCATCCTGAGCTCTCTAACGAAGAACACGAAACGACGAAGCGGATTCGCACCTGGCTTACGGAACTGGGCATTCGCCAGCTCGAGCTGAATTTGCCGACCGGTGTACTGGCCGAGGTGAAGGGGGCGCTTCCGGGACCGACGATTATGCTGCGGGCCGATATCGACGCGTTGCCGGTCAAGGAGGAGACGGGACTCCCGTTCGCTTCAACGGTTACGGGGAAAATGCACGCGTGCGGCCACGATTTTCATACGGCTTCGATGATCGGAGCGGCGGCGCTGCTTAAGGAACGGGCCGACGAGCTTCGCGGCACGGTGCGCATTTTGTTCCAGCCGGCGGAGGAACTGGCGGTTGGCGCCCGCGCGGTGATCGAAGCGGGAGCTTTGGAGGGAGTTACGGCGATTTTCGGCATGCATAACAAGCCTGACCTTCCCGTCGGTACGGTCGGGATTCGGACGGGCCCTTTGATGGCGTCGGTGGATCGCTTCGAAATCGAAGTCAAAGGCAAGGGTGGCCACGCGGGGATGCCGGAAGCGGCGATCGATCCGGTGGTGGTCAGCAGCGCCATCGTGGGCGCGCTTCAGACCTTGGTCAGCCGCAATGCCAGTCCGAAGCATTCCGCCGTGGTCAGCGTGTGCAAGCTGCAAGCCGGATCAACCTGGAACGTGATCCCGGACACGGGAGTTCTGGAAGGTACGGTGAGAACGTTTGAGCCGGAAGCGCGGATTCGCATTCCCGACCAAATGAAACGGGTTGTCGAAGGCGTGGCTGCCGGATACGGGGCCAAGGCAGTACTGAACTGGATGGGGATGCTGCCCGCGGTGAACAATGAGGCGAACATGGCGGAAATCATGCGCGTGGCCGCCGAAGCACAGGGACTACAAGTGGTGGAAGCGGAGCCGACGATGGGGGGCGAGGATTTCGCCCTGTACCAGGAGCATGTGCCGGGTTGTTTTATATGGATGGGCACCGGCGGGACGGAACAATGGCATCATCCGAAATTTACTTTAAAGGAAGAAGCGCTGGAGATTAGCGCAGCCTTGTTCGCGGAAACGGCCGTACAGGCGCTGAAGGCCCTCGGATGAGTGCGGGGTCCCTTACCCGGCAGCTTGCGGAACGAATTGTTGGCTCCGTTCTGCTGAAGGATACGTGGGCCTTGGAGGCCGCTCGCGCTGGGGTGCTGGACTGGCTGGCGTCTACGCTGGCCGCAAGGGACGATGCGGGAGCGGACAGCATTGCCGCGGCGCTTGGGACCGGTGTGGGCGGGACAGGCAACGGCCGCTCGTCCGTGCCGGGAAGGCCGGAACGGCTTCCGGCGCTTGATGCCGCGCTGGTCAATGGCTACTTAAGCCATGCGCTCGATTACGACGATGTCCACGAAAGCGTCCGGGGCCACCCGAGCGCCGTGATTTTGCCCGCGCTGCTGGCGGAAGCGGAGGAGCGGGGGGCGACCGGCGCCGATTTCCTGGCAGCGTATATCGTCGGGGTTGAGACGATGTGCAGGCTCGGGCTGGCGCTTGGTCCCAAGCCCTACGCGGCCGGCTGGCATAGCACCGCCGTTCTCGGCGTGGTGGGGGCCGCCGCCGCGTGCGCCCGCCTGATTGGCCTCGACGCCAGCACGACCGCCCGCGCGCTCGGATTAGCGGCCACGCAAGCCGGCGGGCTAAGAGTGCATTTCGGCACACAGGTCAAGCCGCTGCACGCGGGTTTGGCCGCCCGCTCGGGCTTGCTGGCGACGCGGCTTGCGGAGGCGGGGATCGCCGGAGCGGAGGAGCCGCTGGAGGGGCCGCTTGGTTTTTTTGCGGCCCTCGGCGGGGGCGAAGCAAAACCGGAGAAGACGCTGGAAGGCTGGGGCGAGCCATGGCAAATCGCCGAACCCGGTCTATGGTTCAAACGGTATCCGTGCTGCTCGGCGTCTCATCATGCCGCGGATGCCGCACTGGCGATTCGTGCCGCCCGCGGGGCGGACATCTCGGCCATCGACCGGGTGACCGTCACTTTTCCGCCCGGGGGAGACGCCGCTCTTATCGTCCGCGAACCGAAAACGGGCGTGGAAGGGCGCTTCAGCGTCGAATATGTGATTGCGGCGGCGCTGGCGGACGGGGAGCTTGGCATCGGCACGTTTGCCGATGAAACGATCCGCCCTGATTTGCTGGCGCTTGCGGCGAAGGTGCAGCGGCGTTACGACGCGGATGTCGTTCCCGCGCCGAACGCGATGCCCAAAGGGCGGTTTACGATCGTCAGCGTCACTTACGCCGACGGAACGACGCATATGGAGCGGGTGGATTGCCCGCGCGGAGCGCCTGGGCGCCCGCTGACTGCGGAGGAAAGAATGGACAAGTACGCTGACGCTGCCCGCGGCCTTTCCGCCGCTTGGCAGGAGCTGCCCGGCAAGGTCGGGCGACTGGAGCGGCTAACCGATATGCACGTATTGATTCCCAACACCTAGTAGACGATTCTGGAAATAACGTAAGCATGATGGTAAAGGAAGACTTGAGAAAACGGCAAAATGAGTCTATTGAAGATCTCGGGTGACAACATAAAGGAAAAAAAGGGCGCTATTTCAGCGCTATCCCCCATGTTGCGTGAAATAGAGGAATTTTATGGCGCTATTTTCATGATTTAGTGGCGAAAGGCCGACTTTCGACCTGTTCATCGGAAAATAAGACCCAAAAGTTCCCCTATGGTGATGAATAGGCTCAAATTCGGAAAATAAGACCCTAAAGTTCCTCTATTTTATGGGGACAGACGATACTGAGCACAAGACTAATATAGAACGAAGTGATTCATGGCCCCTGTCCGCAGATAAACCATATTATTTCCGGATCATTCTACTAGATGTAGTTCAAAAAGCCATTGAAAAAACGCACATCGGAAGCATACGCTTCGGTCTTTTTGAACACGCATTTTTGAACACTTTTGAACACGCACTTATGAGCACGCACACTTAGGAGGTACACACCATGCCGTCACATGTTATCGATATGATTATGCTGCAAAACAATTTTGGAACCGCGGAAATGCGCCAGGTTTGGTCCGACGAGAACCGGCTGCAGAAGCACCTCGACGTGGAAGCGGCTCTGGCGCTTGCGGAAGCGGAACTTGCGCTCATCCCGGCCGAATCGGCGGCTGTCATTGCCGACAAGGCGAAGGTAGAGCTTATGAATATAGAGGAAATCGCCCAGGAAGTGCTGAAGGTTAAGCATTCGCTGATGCCAACGCTGAAGGCGCTGCAAAACCTGTGCGGCCCTGAGCACGGGGAATGGATTCACTATGGCGCGACCACGCAGGACATTGTCGACACCGGGATGATGCTGCAGCTTAAGGAAGCCCACCGGATTATCGTCCGCGATCTGCGCGCGGTCGCCCGCGAGCTGGCGCTGCTGGCGCGCAAGCATCGGGAAACGCCGATGGCGGGGCGTTCCCACGGCATGCAGGGCTTGCCGACCACGTTCGGCTTCAAAATCGCCGTTCTGCTCGACGAAACGATCCGCCATCTGGACCGGCTTCGCGAAGCGGAAGCCCGGGTATTCAACGGCGTGATGGGCGGCGGTGTTGGCACTTACGCCTCCTTCGGTCCGCATGGGCCGGAGGTGGAGCGGCTGACGATGGAGCGGCTTGGCCTGCAAGCGCCGAATATTAGCTGGCACTCGTCACGGGACCGTTCGGCGGAATACGCCGGCCTGCTCGGCATGATCAGCGGCACGCTCGGCAAAATGGGCAACGAATTTTACAATTTGATGCGTACCGAGATAGACGAGGTGGAAGAACCGTTTACATCCGGCAAAATCGGTTCCTCGACGATGCCGCATAAACGGAACCCGGCGGCGCTGGAAGGGATCGCAAGCCTCACCAAGCCGATCCGCTACAATGCCGCACTTGTGCAGGAGTCGATGATCGTCGAGCACGAGCGGGACGCGATGTCCTGGCGCGGGGAATGGATCGCGCTGCCGGAAAGCTGCATTTATTTGGCGGCCCAACTGGCGTCTACGAAAGCGGTTCTGGCCGGACTGGTCGTCAAGCCCGACCATATGCTGCGGAATTTGAACAAACTCGGAGGATTGCTGCTTTCCGAGCGCGTTATGTTTGCACTGGCGAAGCCGATGGGTAAGCAGACTGCGCATGAGGTCGTTTACGAGCTGTGTATGAAAAGCGTGGAGGAGGACATTCCTTTCCGCGATATCTTGATGGCTGACACTCGCATCCGGCAAGCGGTCGCCGTGGAAGAGCTGGAGCGGTTGATGGACCCGTCGACGTATTTGGGTTCGGCTCCGCAAACGGTAGACCGGGTGCTGGCCGCCGCCGAGGCGAGCGGGTGGCTGCGGGAAGAACAAGCGTAAGCACGGGGACAGCGGCACAGATCAACTACATTAACGTTCCCCGATAGAACCCGCCCGTGAGGCACCTGAAACCGGGCGGCGTACATCGGCATTGAACGGCAGGAGGACGGAGAACGACATGACTAATTTTCGTATGGCAACCTTGAACGACGCGCCTGCTTTGCTCGATTTATCGCTGCGCGCCTATGAACCGATCCGCCAACTCGGCATTAACTTTGCCGCCGCCACGGCGGACCTCGCTCTGGTGGAAAAAAATATCCGGGAAAACCTCTGTTTCATGATGGAGGAGGACAGAAAAATCGTGTCCACGATCTCGGCCAGAATGCCGTGGGGCCCGTCCCCGGGACCGTTCGGGGTGCCTCACCTGTGGTGGTTTGCCAGTGACCCGGATGCAGGGCGAAAAGGGATCGGCCGGGAGATGATCTCCTGGTGCGAGGAAACGATCGTTCGCGATACCTTGAAATCTCCGGCCGTTTCGCTGGGTACGGCGGACAAGCATCCTTGGCTGATCGACATGTACAAGCGGCGCGGGTACGAAATTGAAGGCTCCAAGGATCTGGGCAAAGGCCATATTACGATTTACATGAAAAAAATCCTCATTCCGGGTATGCTAAAGCAAGACGGCGAAAAACGACATTAAGTTGACTAGTCTGATAGGAATATATATAATGTAACTCATTAAATTGTCGAATTTGTCGATATAAGTGAATAACATCATGAATGAGGGGGAAAACACAAAAATGAAGAAAAGATATCTATTTACCTTAATCTCTATACTTTTAATCGGCATGCTCGCTACCGCTTGCTCCGGTTCAAATTCCGGGGCGACAGACGGGAAGAAGGTGCTTCGCGTCGGGGCGACAGGACAATCTTTTCCTAACAGCTATAAAGATGGGGACAAGCTGGTTGGCTTCGATGTGGAAGTCATTGAAAAAGCTGCCGCCAATCTCGGTTACACCGTCGAGTGGACCAATTCGGATTTCAGCGGTTTAACGGGACAACTGGAGACGGGCAAAATCGACACTATCGCTAACGCGGTTGCGGTGACGGACGAGCGGAAGGCCAAATACGATTTCACGACTCCGTATTCCTACGCCGGGGTGACGATTGTTACGCATAAAGACAACACGAATATCAACACGCTGGACGACCTGAAAGGCAAAACTGTAGCCGGTGTATTCGGTTCGCAAAACGTGAAAAACCTGGAGAAGTTCGATACGAAAGGCGAGATCAAGGTTCGGACGTACGAAACTCGCGACGGCGCGCAAAACGATGTGCTGAACAAGCGTGTGGACGGTTACGTGAATTCCAAGGCGTCCCTGCTGGCGGAAATCAAAAAGCAGGACTTGCCGTTGAAGTTCGTCGGTGAACCGTTCCATTATGAAGATGTTGCGTTCCCGTTCATGAAGAACGACAAGAACACCGCTTTGATTGAGCAAATCAACGCCGAGATTCAAAAATTGAGAGACGACGGGACGCTCAAGCAAATTTCTGATAAATATTTCGGAGAAGATATTACGGTAAAACCGGAGTAATGGCTCAGGTGAATGGAGAGCAGGCGATTCGATATGAATTTTGATCCTTCTTATATTTTAGTGGCGATAGCCAATGCGATGAAATACATTCCGATTGCCTTGTTTATGGCCGTCCTGGCCATGGTCATCGCCGTGGTGGTCGGGCTCCTGATGGCATTCCTCCGGAACAGCTCCAACCGGGGGCTGCGGGGGCTGGCCAGCGTATATATTTCGTTTTTCCGCTCCATCCCGATGCTGGTGCAACTGTTCTTGTTATACTACGGGTTGCCGCAGTTGTTTCCCTTTTTCTCGAAAATGGATGCGGTCACCGCGGCGATTATCGGGCTCGGGATCAAGCAGGCCGCTTTCCTTGCGGAAATTTTTCGCGCTGCGCTTCTGTCGGTGGACAAGGGGCAGATGGAGGCTTGTTTAACCGGAGGAATGACGAAGGCGCAGGCGTACTGGCGTATCATCTTGCCTCAGGCGGCGCGCAATGCCCTTCCGGGTACGGGCAACGTTTTTATCTCGCTGCTCAAAGAAACCTCGCTCGCCTTCACATTGGGCGTCGTGGAAATCTTTGCGGAAGCGAAAATGCAAGCGGCGGAATCGGCTCGGTTCTTTGAGGCTTACTTGGCCGTGGCCTTGATTTATTGGGCGATGATTATCGTGTACACTTATTTGCAACAATTGCTGGAAAAATACTTGGAGCGTCCATACCGGACGTAAAGGTTGAATGGTATATGATTAGAGTCACGAATTTAACCAAAAGCTTTAAAGGCCTGGAGGTCCTGAGGGGCATCGATCTGGAAATCAAGGACGGGGAAGTACTCTCGATTATTGGCCCTTCCGGGTCGGGGAAATCGACGCTGATCCGTTGTTTGAACTTTCTGGAGAAACCGGATACCGGGATCATTGAAATCGGAAACGCCAAACTGGACGCGGAAAACTGCACGCGTAAGGAAATTCAGCAATTGCGCTCGCAAACCGCCATGGTCTTCCAAAACTATAATTTGTACAAAAATAAAACGGCACTGCAAAACGTGACGGAATCTTTGATCGTCGTGAAGAAAATGCCGAAAAAGGATGCGGACGAGCTTGGCATGCAACTGCTGAAGCAGGTCGGGCTGGCCGAGAAAAAGGACAACTACCCCGCGACGCTGTCGGGGGGGCAGCAGCAACGCGTTAGTATTGCTCGTGCGCTGGCCATGCGCCCGCACGCCATTTTGTTCGACGAACCGACCTCATCGCTCGATCCGGAGCTGGTAGCCGAAGTGCTGCAGGTTATCAAATCGATCGCGGAGATGGACACGACCATGATCATCGTAACGCACGAAATGGGCTTTGCCCGCGAGGTGTCGGACCAGATCGTGTTTGTCGAAGGCGGTCATATCGTCGAGCAAGGCCCGCCTGATCAATTTTTCAACCATCCGCAGAAGGATCGGACGAAGCAGTTTCTTAAAAATTTTCAAAATGGATAGAACAGGTTGATTCAACTGGAGACCGGATCCCGGAGGGGATTTGGTTTCTTTTTTTTGACAGTATAGAATTTATAAAATTTGGGGCAAGGTAGAGGGCGATGCGCAGGGAGAGAGGGGAGGAGAAGAGGAACGTGGGGGCTAAGGGACACCAGAGCCGCTATTTGAGGAAAACGGAGGTTAGCAAAATGTTAACGGACACAGATGACCTTATTTACCTCAAATCGGCCTGGATGAACGGGTTTAGAGCAAAATAGGGTCGCCTGTGTCCGTTAGGCTGAGAAATACCCGGGAAATGGGCGGATAAGGTCGCTGATGTCCGTTAGAGTGCAACTGCTTCCCTATGTAACTTTGGAGCACTGGTATAGAGAAAACTATAAGATTGTATGAGGATAATCTTTTATTTAATTTGCCTTATATAGCTTACTTGTTTTCTTCAGCTTCGCCACCTGCTCTTCGGACAACCCCGTAACTTTGGCAACCAGCGATGTTTCCATTCCCTCGCGAAGCATATTGAGCGCCGTCTTTTCTATCCCTTGCTCGATCCCTTTCTCCAAACCTTCCTCCAAGCCTTCCTCGTATCCCCAGCGCTTCCACGCGGGCATCAGTTCCATAATAGACTCACCTTCCTCCGGGTATTGTTCTTTCAACTCTTCCAGCAACCGCTTGTCTTGCTCGGGATCGGCATTGAAATACTGATCCGCCACCGACATGATCAAGGCCATTCGCGCATCCCTTTTAAATGTTTTGAGCTCACCAGTAACGTTTAAATGCCTTATCAACTTATTTTATTATAGCCCAATCATGCACATTTCTTCCTTATTGCTCCATAATGCAGCTGGCCGTATTATAAAATTAGTGTATTTTATTGTTCCGGTTTATTTGGTGAAGGAGGGGCTTGCTTGAAATCCGTGGCTACGATTCGCACTCAATTGGAAGAGTATTTGAAAAGCAACCGGATGACGCTGAATCAGTTCTCCGAGAAAACGCAGATTAACTCTGGAACGTTAAGCGGGATTATCAACGGCCATCGGCCCATTGCCATGCAGCAGTTGGACCGGATCACGGCGGGGATGGGATTGCCCGAAGGTTTTTTCTATGAAGCGTATATTGAAGAATGCTTTTTTCATGCTGCGCCGGATTGGCGTAGGTTGGGCCCCTTTTTGAGGCGATGCGCCGAGTTGAACAAGCTGGAATGTATTGAGCGAATGGTTCGGTTATTGATGGACAACCTCTCCTATATTCCGCTGCTTTTCGATTTGGCCGAACAGTTTTTTCATGAAGGCAAGCGGGAGGCGGCCGTACTATTATACGAAGCGGTTTCGGAGGGTGAACGGATGCAGCACTCCGAGCGGCTGGCGCTCTGCCGGTATCGTTTATTTACACTGGGTTTGTCCAAGGACCAAAACAAGAACTTATTGCTGGCCGCCCAATTTGAACCTTATGTGGACCGGCTGGATGAACCTTATCAGTTGGATGGGTTAAATGATTTACTCAATGTGTTTGGTTCGCTGCATCGATGGAATAAGGTCAAAGAATTGGCGGAAAAATTAAAAGTAAGGGCAACTATTTATTATCGGCTGAACGGCAATAAAAAGCCGGCGGAAACCAAAAAGCAGAATATTTTTTATGTTTTATATGCCTATTTAGAATTAGGTGACGCACTTTTCAATTTAGAAGACTATGAAAATGCGTTGCAGTATGTTTCCCTGTATACGGACTGCGATTGGGTGAAAAATCCAAATGAAGATGAGATGGTCGTGATTCACCAGTTTCAGGAGTGTGCTGAGGGCAATCGTTATCTGTATCAGTTAATGTCCGGGAAAGTGGAGGTTTTGCCGGAGTACGAGAGGTATATTTCTACCCGGGAAAACGAAGTTTTTACCGCTCTATGCGAAATTGTTATTGCGGCTAACCGGTATAGTTTTAATATCGATTTTATACTTGAGAAGTACAAGTCTTATTTGAACTACCGAGAGCAACGTAACCGCATCGGAAAGATTAGCGAACAGTGTACTAACGACCAGTACCTAAATTTAATAACGGGTTTGGGGGAATATTATTTAAGGAAAAGTGACTTAGGGCGGGGATTTAGGTTTGTTTTAGATAGTTTGGCGTACGCTATTGACACCCGTAGTGGGCACGGAATGCTGAAAAGTGTGGAATTGTTTGGACAATATAGAAGCTATGCCTCTGACGAAGTGAACCGGGAGTACAAACGGTTATATGAGAAAATGAATTTTACGGAAATCAGCGTATAAAAGTTAGATTACCTTGATCGGTTCCGCACCGTCGAGGTTTTCTTTTTTTAGAAAAAGTTAATTTTGTAACATTTTTTTCCTCTTCCTTATTGACCGATGTTATATTAGTCTATACTATTAGTCATATATGGCTGTTTATTCCATTATTGTGTAAAAGGAGGTGTTCACTTGAAAGCGGCAACGATGATTCGCTCCCAGTTGGAGGCTTATTTAAAAAACAAAGGTATCACACTCAATCAATTCTCCGAACTTACGCAGATCAATTCCGGAACGTTAAGCGGTATTATCAATGGGCATCGGCCTATTGCCATGCAACAGCTTGACCGGATTACGACGGGGATGGGGCTGCCCGAAGGATATTTTTATGAGATGTATATTGATGAATGCTTTTTTCAGGCCTCGCCGGACTGGCGCAGATTGGGACCGTTTTTGCAGCGGTGCGCCGAGCTGAATAAGCTCGACTGTATTGAGCAATCGGTTCGGTTAATGATGGATAATCTTGCTTACATACCGTTGTTATTTAACTTGGCCGAGCAGTTTTTTCATGAGAACAAATGGAAAGCGGCTGCTATACTTTATGAATCAATTGCGGAGAGTGAGCAGAAGCAGCATTCTGAGCGGCTGGCACTATGCCAATATCGGTTGTTTACGTTGGGGTTGTCCAAGGATCGGAATCAAAATTTGTTGCTGGCTTTGCAATTTGAACATTTTGTGGATCGGCTCGACGAACCCTATCAATTGGACGGACTTAATGATTTAATTAATGTGTTTGCTGCGCTGCATCGGTGGAACAAGGTAAAGGAACTGGCGGAAAAATTAAAGGTACGGGCAATTGTTTATTATGAGATGAACGGCAAAAAGAAGCCGGCGGAAATGAAAAAGCAGATTATTTTTTATGTTATGTATGCCTATTTAGAATTAGGCGAGGCACACTTTTATTTGGGGGACTATGTGAATGCGCTGCATTACGTCTCATTGTATACGGATTACAATTGGGTGAAGAATCCCAGTGAAGATGAAAAGGTCATGATACACCAGTTCCAGGAATGGGCTGAGGGCAATCGCTACTTGTATCAATTGATGTCCGGCAATGTAGAGATTCTTCCGGAATATTTAGAGTATATTTCCACGAGGGAAAATGAAGTATTTCAGGCCCTATGTGAGATAGTGATTGCTGCTAACAAATTCGATATAAATATCGATTTTGTACTAGAACAATATGAGTCGTATTTAAAGTACCAAGAGCAAAACAGCCGTATCGGAAAGACCATTGAGCAATACACTGATGATTGCTATCTAAAATTACTATTAGGTTTAGGGGAGTATTATTTAAAGAAAAGCGATTTTCAACAAGGGTTGAAGTATGTACTGGATTGTTTTGCATTCGCTATTGAAATTCAAAACGGACACGGTATGCTTAAATGTGTAGGATTATTTGAACAATACCGTGATTTTGCAACTGAAGCGGTGATCCGGCATTACAAAATTTTGATTAGCGAGGTGCAAAAACCAAATGAAGAAGAAGTTGTATTTATTGGTAGCGGGATGTAGCTTAATGGTGATGGTAGTGTTCTCACCTACTACCCTTGTCTCTATCGAAAAGCTGCAGACTCCTGTCATCACCACTTATGGTCATGGTCAAGGGCATTAATTATCTGGCAATGAAAGTGCTCCTGGATTTTTGAGATCCGGAGCTTTTTTTATCTCGACCAAGCTAAACAATTTCTATACTCGCAAGAAAAAACCAACTTGACTTATTCAACTGCAAAAGTGCATTCTATCCTCCTTAAATTACCGCTCTAGGGCGATTGAAATGCAAAACTACATTTGAAAAAGGGCTATTTGATAAAAAAGAGAATTTTGAACGGAAATGGACTGCCCATTTGCATTTGGCGAGCTATGATCGGGGCGTTTGGGAGAAAATGAGGTGCACTTTTGCATTTCGTGGATTGCTTAACAAGCTCCGGCTCGATGTTCTCTCACTCCATCCTCCCTCTGTAAGAAAGTTCCACTGCTGACAAAATAGCCACACCCTGGGGTTTAACATCATACATTAGAATGATGGCGGTAGGAGGGAAATCGTTGATGGAAAGCCCCGAAAAACTAAAAATAAGAATTGAATTAGCCCGAAAGAGGCTTGTCCAATTAGAGATGATCTACGGGCTCGGTCACGCTCTGGTCCTGAAACAATCCGTGCGGTTGGACGAGCTCATTAATCAGTACTACAGGTTTGGCATTATGGTTTCCGCAAAGAAAAGAGCCGATGTATAAACCAATGGGCTCAGCGTAGAAAGCAGTAACTCAGGGCGCAGAAAGCAGTAACTTAGGAACGGAATTCAAGCTTTGCTGCAAGGTTATCGGTTAGGACACGGCCACAGGATGCAGGCTGACCGCATTCCGGCCGTTTCGTTTAGATTCGTAAAGGGCGGTGTCGGCATCCCGGAGCAGCGACTCGAGCGTATCGTGAGCCCCTGCATATTGGGCGGCGCCGAAGCTTGCGGTTATCGGGACTAGCTCGCCTGCAGTATCGAACGGTTTTTCCTCCAAAGCAGTTCGGAGCTGTTCCGCGACTTCCCCAGCTTCCCGGATGGAAGCTCCGGGCAGACCGATGACAAATTCCTCACCGCCATACCTGGCAAACAAGGCCTCCGTCGGAAGAATAGTCTTGCACACCTCGACAACATGTATCAGGGCTTTGTCCCCGGCTTCATGGCCATAGGTGTCGTTGATTTTTTTGAAAAAATCGATGTCAAACAGGATGAACGAGCAGCACGTTCCAGCCGCTGCCGCTTCCTCCAACAGGGCCAGACCCTGTCTGAAAAAATCCACCCGGTTGCCGATACCGGTCAAACCGTCGGTATAGGCGAGCCGCTCGAGCTCGTTCTGAAGCGCTTTTTGCTCAGTCACGTCGATCAGCAGAAGCAGCGTGCCCAGCGTCTCGCCTCCTTTGCCGAGAACGGGGGAGGACCGCACGAGAAAAAACCGCATGTCCCCGCCAACCTTCCACCCCAGCTCCTTCTCCATACCGTCGATATTTTCCACCGCAGGGAAGTCCGTACCCGTTAAGGCAAGCCACACCTTCCTCAGCGGCTGGCCGATTGACCGGCTGCTGATCTCCGGTATCATTCCGGTCAGCGCCTGATTGAAGTCAATAATCCGCCGGGTGCTGTCCAGGACAATGACACCTTCCCGCATGCTTTCGAAGATGCTGTCCTTGGCGATCGGCACGATCGTCAGCATTCTGGAGGAAACGATCGCCCAGATGTACATGGCCGAAGTCAGGCACAGCACGACGGGCACCGGATCGGCCCCCCAGGGGGTCAGCCCCATCAGATAAAGAAAAGCGGCAACCATAGGAATCAGCTGCGAGACAAGGAGGGTGGCGTGCTGGATCCGGTACGTCTTTTTCGTATGCGTCCACCGCCTGAGCAGCAGGATAAACCCCGCCAGCAGGCAGCCGAACGTATAAGCGCCATGAACGATATACCATTCGCCTATGACGATATCAACCATTGGGGTAGGAGCGGACTCGCGCAAAAAAATCGACTTGTAAAACCGGTGGTGCGCATCGTTGGTAGCCACCATAAGCAGTGTGATGACGGGAATGATGAACATTGCGGAGACCGCTTTGCGCGGGATATTTTTCCCTAGGTAACGGAATACCAGAAGCAGGCTGAGAGCGGCCGAAAACGGCATGCCGAAATACTCCACTACGATCCAGCGCTTGATTTCCGCCAGCGAATTGCTCGACAGTTCGAACGCAAAACCGAAAATGTAAATGCACAAAGTGGCCATGTAAACCATAAAGGTCCGCGCGAATGGAATGTTTTTGCGGTTGATGAACGCGTAAATGCCCAGAAACAAGGACAGTACGCCGGAGGTGGCGACAAGCGTAATATATACGTTAATTGGGGCTCCCATTGGTTATTGTTCTCCATACTCGGGATCACCCGAGGAAATTTCGCGATTCGCTGCCTGCTCGCTATCTATGATTGTACAGAAAGTGCAGAGGGTTGGGAATCTCTTTTATTTTGGAAAAAGGCAGCCGAATAGGATGCGCATGGAAAAGCAATAACACGGGAGCCGCAGGTACACCTATTTTACGATGAATGAGCGATCATCAAGCCTTGACGTACGGTTCCAACAGCCAATCCGGCAAATAGGCCTTGGTGTTGTTCAGCATAGTCACGAAAAGCTCCTCCGCTTGCTCCGGCGTCAAGGCGGAGAGCAGGGGATCGTTCATGAACGCCCGCAGCGCCAGTTCCCGGTCTTGGTTCAGCGAGGCTTTGACCAGCGCTTCCTGGTTGTAGACGTGGCGGATGACCAGGTTGTTGATGTCGTCCGGCAGGCTGCCGGCCAATACCGGCTGTACGCTGTCCGTGCTGAACACGGCGTTGGTCTCGACGACGGCGCCCAGCGGCAGCGAAGCCACCTGGCCGCGGTTCGGCAGGTTGACGTTGGTCACTATCGGCCCGCTTGCCCCGGTCAGGCTGCGCAGCATGGCGATGCCCTCTTCACCGCTGTTCTTCAGCGTAAATGCCTCTTCGCCGGAGACGAGGCGGCTGCTGCGGTCCAATAGCTTTTTCTGGTTATCGGTCCGCCAGGAGACGGGGGTTAAGCCGAACTTCCAGCGTTTGACGTGTTCGGGATCACGCAAGTACCAGGTGTGTGGCAGGAATTCGGCGAGATGACGGTCCCCGGCGGCGGCGATCAGGCCAAACCGCAGGAACAGATCGAAATGGATCCGGTTGGCGGAGGCGAAGCTGTTGTTGATCCAGTGGTCTTTATCGGCGTGGCCGCTGAACCCTTCATCGGCGTATTTCACCGCAAATTCACGATATAGCGGGAATAGGTTGGCACCCCGGTAAGAAGCGCGGTCAAGCCAGGTGAAGTGGTTGATACCGAGCACATTCACCTCGATGTCCTGACGCCGCACGTCTTCAATGCCTTGCAGATCCTTAAGCATTTCGGCGAGCAGGGACTGGGTGCCGAACACCTCATGACAGCAGCCGAACGCTTTGATGCCCGGGAACACTTCGTACAACGTGCGGGTCAGCACGCTCATCGGGTTGGTGTAGTTGATGACCCAGGCGCTTGGTGCGTGGTCGCGGATGGCCGCGGCGATTTCGGCGTACATCGGGATGCTGCGCAGCGCGCGGATGGCGCCGCCCGGGCCGACGGTGTCGCCGACGGACTGATATACGCCGTAAGCTTCGGGCGCATGAACGTCCGATTGCATCTCGGCGAAGGTGCCGGGCAGAATCGAGATGATGACGAAATCGGCTCCTTTCAGCGCTTCCGGCAGCGTCTCTACCGCTTCGTAGCGCCAGCGGCCGACGGCCTCGGGATGCTCCAACAGTTGGTTGCCGATTTGCTCATTGGCTTTGGCGGCCGCCAAGTTGATATCGTACAAAGCAACGGTCCCCGAAAGCGCCGGCTCCAAAGCCAGGTCGCTCATCAAACCCCAGGCCCAGCCGCGCGATCCGCCCCCGATATAAGCGATTTTCAAATCCATTGATTTATTCACTCCTTCGTGTTGTGTTACAATTACGATAGAACAAAATGAGAGCGATTACAGCACGATTATTGCTGAATTGGTCGCCGGATTCTACATTTTTTGCTGAAATGGACTGGGGAAGTAAATCTACCTGCGGCAGGGGGAGCATTGTGATGAATATCGAAGGACAGCTCGCACCCATCGAGCGGCATTTCACGATCGAGGCGGCCAAGCAGCCGGGCCGGTTTACCATGGACGGGGAGCATTTTCACGATGCCTGGGAAATCTACTATTTAGTGTCCGGGGAGCGCTGTTATTTTATCAAAAATCAAACCTATCATATCCGCGGCGGCGACGTGGTGCTGATCCCGATGGACGTGCTGCACAAAACTTCGCCCTCCGGCAGGCTGTCGCGGCCTCATGAGCGGATTCTGATCAATTTTCGCACGGAAGCGTTCGCCGGTGATCTGCCGGGCAGACAAGGGGAGATCAACCGCCTGTTCGGCGATTATCCCGTGATGCGGCTAACCGCGGAGGAACAAAACTTCATGCAGCCTCTGCTCTCCCGGATGCTTGCCGAGCAGAGCCGGAGGGAGACCGGGTTCGAGGATTATTGCCGGCTTCTTTTGTCGGAACTGCTGCTGAACCTGGTACGCTTGGCGGAGAATCGTCCCGTTTATGATGGGGAAGCGGAGGCGGGGAAGAGGCCTTACCGTGAAATCGCCGAGGTGGCCAAGTACATCACCGCCCACTACGAGGAAAACCTTGGCCTAAGCGAGCTTGCCGGCCGGTTCCACCTCAGCGCGTATTATCTCAGCCACATTTTTCCCCGGGTGACGGGAATGACGCTGGTCGCTTATATTAACCGTGTCCGCATCGAGCAGGCTTGCCGGCTCCTGCGGGAGACGGAGCTGCCGGTGACGGAGATCGCCTACCGTGTCGGCTACCAAAGCGGAACGCATTTCGGCCGCGTGTTCAAGAAAGCGAAGGGCATCTCGCCGCAGGGGTACCGAAGGGAGCGGGGGATGTTGGGGTGAGGGGGTGTCCCACCAATAATGTTTATGTATTAGCAGATAAGTAGCCATCATTATACCCTAGAATCTTTTTGTCAGTAACTTCAACTCTGGTTCTGGGCTCAATTTTGCGTAGTTCCACAAAAGAAACAGGTACAAAAAATTCAGGGTTATTTTTGCTTTCTCGGCGCAATTTTAGCTCGACAAAACGCCCAGTATATTTATTATAAAAAGTAAACATGGCCTGAACCCGATTAGGTTCATTAGGATGATTCATGACTACAATGGGATCGTGAATCAATTGATAAATAAAAGGGAAATATAACATTCGATATTGGGCAGTTTTAAATCCGCCAATGTTCGCTTGAATCAGGGAGTCAAAAGTTAATATATCTTTTTTCAATTTTTGAAACCCAAGCTCACCAGCAAATTGTCTGCCTTTCAAAACATACTGAATCCCCAGAAGATGGCATAAATCACCTTGTTTAAATCGGAGTCGGAGGTTTTGCTGCTTATGTTTCAGCTCATAATAAAATTGACGATTGCATAGGTGCTCTTCATAGAACATTGCAATGGTCTGCAGAGAAAGTTCGTCGGTGCTCGGTAATTCCTGAATTGTAAGCAAATCCTGAATAGATAATGGCATAATTAAATTTCCCCTGAAAACAAAAAAATCGGCCTCAAGGCCGATCCACATTTGTAAGCTTTGGCAGCGACAAGGACAATCTCCTTGTGGGACGAACGTGGTATTTTTTCACCTTTTCAGGTGCCCCCAAGCAGGAACGCAGAGTGCCTCTTCCGCGTAATAGGAACAGAAGAACTGTTCATTTATATTATAAACCCCTCTATCCCTAAAATACAAATAAAAATATGCCAATTTTGTGGCGTTAGCGGCGAAACCCCGAGATCGCTTTTCGACCTATTTGCGGCCGCCTTCGGCCCAAGTTGCCGCCGCTTCCTTCGGGGAAAAGCTCGGCAGGAACTACCTGTTCGCGCTCGTCTCCCGAACGATCAGTTCCGGATCGATCCGCTGGCTGGAGCCGCGCTTGTTTTTGCCGTCGATGCGTTTCAGCAGCATGTGGGCGGCGGACAGGGCGATTTTGCCGGCGGGCTGGCGGACGGTGGTCATGCGAGGGCGGAGCCGGGAGGCGGTGTAGTGATCGTCGTAGCCGACGACCGCGACCTGCTCCGGCACGGAAACGCCGGCCTCCATCAGGGCGTTCACGACGCCGAGGGCGATGTTGTCGTCGCCGGCGAACACGGCGCCCGGAAGCCTGCCTTCGCGCAGCCAGCGCTGGCACGTCTTGTAACCGAAGGCGATATCGAAATCGCCACAGACGACGTCGAACGGCTTAAGCCCGTGCTCCTCCAGCGCCTGCAAAAAACCGCCGCGCCGTTCCCGCGTGCTGCGGAACACTTCCTGGCCGCACAGATGGGCGATGGAGGTACGCCCGAGCTCGAGCAGATGCCGGGTGGCCGCATATCCGCCCTTGAAATTATCGACCGTCACGGAAAAAGCGTCGTTTTCCGTCTTTTGATGATCGATCAGCACATACGGGATGCTGCGCCGCTTCAGCTCCAAAATATAATGGTCTTCCTCCACCGGCGAGAGGAGGATCAGGCCGTCGACCCGGTCCTCCTGAATCAGGTAATGATCTCCGCCTTCGCCGATCCCGGTCGAAACCGAGATGGCTAAATAGTATCCGTGCAGTGCCAGCACTTCATTCAACTCTTTGACCACCGCATCGAAAAAAGGATCATGCAGCGTTGTCAAGATCACGCCGATAATGCCGGTTTTGCCGCTGGCAAGGCTGCGGGCGGCTGCATTCGGGCGGTAATCCAGCTCCTTTATCGCTTCGAGCACCTTTTGCCGGTTTTTCTCCCGCACGGTTTCCACCCCGTTCAGCACACGGGATACGGTAACGACCGAAAGCCCCGATTTTTTGGCCACGTCAAAAATACTAACCTTCATTTCAATTTCTCCCTGCGGCAGATTTTCCGTTCCCTGGAACCTGTTTGTTAGGACTAGTATAACAAGCCCTGCGGAACGTCCGCCAAAAACAATAGCTTAACTTGTAACAGAGGAATGGAAGGCCCCGAACCGGGGAGCCGCCTAAACGGAGGGATAGGGTGGAGGGGTCATAAAGCCGTCGATTTCCAGCGCCTTTTTCTCGACTTCTTCGCGCGTTAAAATCCCTTTTTCCGTCAACAGCTCGATAATCGCGCTGAGGGTCACCAACTGGTGGTAATGATCCTCCTTCATGTCGGCGAGTTTGGCCAAAACATTCACTTCGTTCATGGGCAAAGAATAATAGGAATTCATAGGTACCTCCTCAAGTTTAAAGTTAGGGCAAAAATCCGAAAATTACCTGATAGAAAAAGGCTTCCGTGCCATCAAAATATGGTAAAATAAATCTATCAATCTATCGCTTTAATATAGTGTAGTCCGAAACGCGGTCAAACATTCCTAATTTAAAGAAAAAACTGCAAAACATCCCGTGATGGCAGCAACTCATAAGCTCAGTGCAGCGTCAGAGTAAATGATGAATGCCTGACATATGGTTTTGCCGTACCGGCATACAGTTGAAGGGGACCTTTGTTTTGCGTAAAACAGACTAAAAAACATGGCGACGAGATCAGGGATAGAGTATGGAGGGAGAGAGTGCGATGGGATTGTTTGACGATGATTTTTATTCAACGAAAGTGCCGGGTCGCCGCTTGCGCATGTCCGAGGGCGGTAAACGACGTTGGCTGGAGGTATGGCGCGGGCAGGGGTTGTCCACGCTGCAAATCTCATTGATCTCTTCCGCATTGAGCGCGGTTGTCGCCGTTTTGTTGTTTAGCTTTATTGTGGGTCTTCCTTCCTCTACCTCCAGGGGTGATGCTTCGGCAGGAGCGGCCCCGAATCCTGCGAATCCGTTCGACCGGATCAGCTGGGCCGCGGCCAAGGCGGCTCCGGCGGTGGTCAGCATCCTCAATCACAGCGAGCTGTCGCATGGGGATCCCGAGCGGGCGGCGCTCGGTTCGGGCGTGATTTTCAAGAAAGAGAAAGGCAAGGCTTACATTATATCCAATACGCATGTTATTAGCGGCTCCGAGGACCTGGAAGTGGTGACGAGCGACGGTGTTTCGCATAAGGCCAAAGTGACTGGCCAGGACTCGATTAACGATATCGCGGTGCTGGAAATCGAAGATAAAGGAATCCATACGGTGATCGACATCGGTGATTCCAACAACCTTCGCGCCGGAGAGACGGTCATTGCCGTCGGCAATCCGCTCGGGCTGGGAGGCACGCTGACGTCCGGCATCGTAAGTTATACGAACCGGATGATTCCGGTCTCGCTAAATCAAGACGGGGTGTACGATTGGGAGCAGGAAGTGATCCAGACCGATGCGGCCATCAATGAGGGCAACAGCGGCGGGGCGCTGGTGGACCTGGACGGGCGGTTGATCGGGATCAATACGATGAAGATCGCCGACACCGGCGTGGAAGGCCTCGGCTTTGCCATTCCGGTGAACGATGTGATGAAGACGGTTGATGATCTGCTGCTGCACGGCAAAGTCGTCCGTCCTTATATGGGTGTGTATACGCTCGATCTGGATAACCCGTATTCGCCGATCACCGACGAGCAGCGTCAAGATTTGAAGCTGCCGAGCCACGTCACTGAGGGCGTCATCGTGCTGGAGGCTCACGGCCCGGCGCTGGATGCGGGGCTGAAGCTGAACGACGTGATCACTCAGCTCGACAAGCAGCCGATCCAATCGACGATGGAACTGCGCCGTTATCTCTATGAAAACAAGAAAATCGGCGACGATTTGCAGGTGAGCTACTACCGGGACGGCAAGCTGCAGAGCGTCATGATGAAGCTGACCGACAAGCCGTCGGACGCGGAGATTGAAGCAGGGCTTGAAGATAAATAATATGATTGAAGCGGAGTATGGTAGAAAGGATAAAGGACAACCTGTAATTACGTGAAGATTCCGCCGGGTGGGCGGTTGAAAGAGAAAGGATGCTTTGAATTTATGTATGTCGTTTGCAAGGATCATGTGGAACTGGCGATTGATATGTTCGTGGACGAATTCGAGGAGGCGCCCGACGTGGTTGATTTGGAGCACACGAAGTTCATCGACTGGGAG
Source organism: Paenibacillus lacisediminis (assembly GCF_046567315.2). Lineage (NCBI taxonomy): Bacteria > Bacillati > Bacillota > Bacilli > Caryophanales > Paenibacillaceae > Paenibacillus > Paenibacillus lacisediminis. The sequence continues at coordinate 115,483 of NZ_JBKIAX020000016.1, forward strand.
CCGCCGGTGAAGTGCCAGGAATGCGAGCAAGAGGCGCGGTTTTTGGTGGTATGAGGAAGCGGGGGCGGTTTTCTCCATGGGGGAAAGCGGCCTTTTTCTTTGGATACGTCTGCCTAAATATGCATTCCCCGGAGCAATTTAACAAGTAAAAAGATTCCCGGAGGAGTGAGGTCAATGAACCGGAAGTGCACGCTGCCGCGCTGCTGCTCCCGGGTTGGGGCGGCTTTTATCCGCTGATACATTTACGAAGCTAAGGAGATTAAACATGTACATACAAATCATTGCCGTCGGCAAGTTGAAGGAAAAGTACCTGGTGCAGGGGATCGCCGAATATACGAAGCGGCTGACGCCATATGTGAAGTTTCAGATCGTCGAGGTGCCCGACGAGAAGGCGCCGGAGACGATGAGCGAGGCGGAAGTGCTTCAGGTGAAGGAGCGCGAGGGCGAACGGATCCTCGCGCAGATCAAGAGCGACGCGCATGTCATCGCGCTCGCCATCGGCGGCCAGCTCTGGAGCTCGGAGGAACTGGCCGCCGAACTCGACCGGCTCGGCACGTACGGGACGAGCCATGTCGCTTTTGTCATCGGCGGCAGCCACGGGCTCGCCGATGGCGTGCTCAGCCGCGCGCAGCAGCGGCTGTCGTTCGGGCGCATGACGCTGCCGCATCAGCTTATGCGCCTCGTCCTCACCGAGCAGATTTATCGCGCGGTGAAGATTAATCGGGGTGAACCGTATCATAAGTGACGGCGAAAAATTGGGTTTAAGGCAGGAAATCCATTCCCGGCATCGTCTGCGGTATTTAACTTTGTTTCTCCGAAACTGGTCAGCTCGGCTAAGTTCTTGTCGTAGGCAAGCAGAAACAATTGAAGTGATTGCTCTACTTGGGAAAACCAGCTTTTATGATCTCTGTATCGATCAATCGAGATATTGTTTATCTTCTCTAATGCTTTCAACAACGATTCAATCATGGTGCAGATACAAACGATAATTTCAAAGAATATTTGGTGGGTAAGCTCCAACTTGCAGGGCTGAAGGACTGCAAGAACGTAAGCTGCAGTTGAAGCCCGGAATGCCGCCTCGCGGCACACTTAGGCGGATTTTTCGTAGAATAGACTCAGGCCCAAAAGACGGCTATTATGTGAAACAGCGTTTGATCATTTTATTAAGCTAACGGGCAGTTTAGCCCAATACAACGTTTGTAAAACGTACTTTATAATGCTATATTTGTATAGTATAATGAACGAAAGGGGGTGTTACTTCTTGAATGCTATACACATCAGGATAGGAAACAACCTGCAACGTATTAGAAAACATAGGCAGTTAAGCTTAGATAATCTTGCTGATTTAACAAAGGTTAGTAAAGGTATGCTTCATCAAATTGAGCGAGGAGAAACGCAGCCCTCAGTGACAACCGTGTGGAAAATTGCTACGGGACTCAATATTTCGTTTTCATCTCTACTTAAAGAGGATGAGGCAGTAGTATCCATTGCAACTCGAAAAGAAATTCCAGATTTAACAGAAGACAATGGAAATTGTAGAGTATACTTACTGTTTCCGTTTGACCCCCAAACACGTATTGAAACGTTTACGATTATTCTTAGTCCTACTTGTAACTATGTTTCACTCCCACACAATGATGGGGTTCAAGAGTACATCACCGTTATCTCTGGAGTGTTTAATCTACAGATTAAGGATGAAATATACGCCTTACAAGAAGGACAGGCTATAAGATTTGCAGGCAATGTTGAACACCGTTATATAAATAAATCGGACGAAGATGTGACGATACAGGTTGTTATGTATTATGGGGAATCTTAATTGCATGTGATCATTAAGGAGGGATACACGTTGACAAGTCAACTTAAAGATAGTGCACAACAGGTTCAAAACAAACTAATAGAGTTGGGATATGCAAATAAAGTTATAGAACTACCTGACAGTACACGAACTGCACAGGAAGCTGCCGATACGATAGGTTGCGAGGTTGCACATATAGCTAAGTCAATTATCTTTCGACTCAAAAATAACGATAAACCCTTATTGGTTATAGCCAGTGGAGTAAATCGAATTAATGAAAAACAAATTAACACCCATCTGAATGACAATTTAGGAAAAGCTGACGCTGATTTTGTACGTGAACACACAGGATTTGTTATTGGAGGCGTACCACCTTTAGGACATATAGAGTCAATCATCACTCTTATTGATGAAGACTTGTTACAATTTAGAGAGATATGGGCTGCTGCCGGACATCCAAGAGCAGTGTTTCAATTAACACCCGAAGAATTAGTGCAAATGACAAAAGGACGAGTAATCTGTGTAAAATAAATTTGTGTTAACTGGCCAGACCGAGAGAGAAATATGGACATCACTTCAACGCTAGTAGAAGGCTCCTGAAATGACACAGTAGCTTTTCAATCCACACTTCCAGCGAAAAGGGATTGGATAAAACCACCTTCGGAATAATGAACGAAGGTGGTTTTTCACATTCTGTATCTTTTCGGGTCATCATAAAATCATTCTTCATACGATGATGAGTAAGACGTTGACTCCATTTCCGTAAAAAGACCAAGGAGGGAGCCAAATTGAAGTGGAATGATTGTAGGGGGGAATACACGGCGTACATTAGCCTAGGTTCAACGTGTCAAACCGCCTATCAGCTAAAAAGACTGGGTTTACGGAAATTTTCAGGCCCGTTAGATTGGTTTATCTCGTTTAGGGCTCACGAGGTGGCTCGTTTGCTCCGAAATCGCTTTGACGGATTTATGGAATTAGACCAACTCCGACTTTCCGGTATGGATTTGAATTGTTACGTCGTTACAGATGACAGGTATGACATCGTTTCTTATCACGATTTTCCGTTAAGCTTGTCGATTTACCGATGGACGGATGCTTACCCTGCATTTAAACGTAAGATTGATCGGCGTATAAACAGATTTTTAACAGCAGCAAAGAGCAAGCCAATCTGCTTGGTTAGAACCCAAACGTCAAAGCTGGAAGCGGAGAAGCTTTATGCATCACTTCATAAGGTCATGCCCAATAAATTTCGTCTTTTAATTGTGAACAACATGGATTATTTACACGAGTTAGGGCACGAGGATTGGGGATTGCATGGTGTTTGCTCCGTATCGGTACCTAAAGGAATGGATTGGAGAGGATCTAACCAGGCATGGGACCAAATCATGAAAGGATTTAAGCTGAAACCTTAAAAAGGGAAACAGTGACTTTCACACATAGTCCCTGGTGCATTATACTATCGGAGGAGACGATAGTTAAATCACCGACAATCAGGCTGCCGATTACTTCTGCGGCCTTCCATGCATGTTATGGAGGTTTGGTCATTGTTTTGGATCGGGTAAAAGATTGGCAACTATGCGCCGCGGCGTGTTTTTCGCCGTTATGACCGTTAAGCTGAACCGTATCATAAATAAGGGCAAGTTTTAAATATGCTCCCCTTTAAGTAGACAGGATTAATAAATAAACCGGCTACTTGCAGAGGAGCATATCAGTTACCGTGGATGTCGAAGTCCTTTCGTATCCTTTAAAATGGTTTCACCACATCATCTGAATCAGTGGAGTAAGCCAGCTCTTTCTGTGCTTCCAGAGCGGCCAGTCTGTCCAGCAGGGCTGCCCGGATTTGCTCATAGGCGTCACTGCCCAACGCCATACGTATCGGACCCTCTCCCTGGTCAACACGATGGATAATCTGCTGCGCCATTTTATCCGGGTCGCCGACAACCATTTGATTGATCAGGCAGAAGCTATACTCATACTTTTCTATCAAATGTAAGCGTTTGATTTTATGATACACTTGGTAGTTTTTACAGCTACGGTAACCAGATTGCCATCAGAATTTAAGATCCTGGATGCAAAGGTATAATGGGATTACCTAATAGGGGCGAACCCTGCGAAAACATATCCGAATAACAAAGTGAAGAACCTTAGCTTTCCCGTTGGCAACATATCCGAAAAGGAACGTTACAATATAACGAAGGAGCTGTCGGCGGCAGCTCCTTTAGCAATTTCGCCGTTAGATCCGTTAGGCTGAACCGTATCACAAGTAGGGCGAAATTTGGAACTGAGAGTCCTTACGGCGCGTGGGTTTTGCAAGAGGAAGAGATGGAATCTTACAAGTGTAGAGGTTCTCTCAGCCAATGGAAAAGCCCAAACCAATTTAGCAATTCCTTATTGTTGACAATAAATAAACGAACATTTATTATTGTTTCATGCGATACAGAGATGATAACAAAGTCGAAGCCATATTCGACGCGACAATACAGCTAATTAACGAGATTGGTTTCTCAGAAACGTCGATATCCAAAATTGCCAAAAGAGCGAGTGTATCGGCAGCGACGATTTATATTTACCATGAGAACAAAGAGGATCTGCTTTACAAGACCTACTTGAAGATTAAAGGTAAGATGAGCGAGAGAATGTTTCAGGGAGTGGATCATACCCAAACAGTTCACGAACGGTTTGAGGCTATCATCCGCAACTATGTTGATTTTATCCAGTCTTTCAAAGAATATTTTTTGTTTCTGGAGCAAATAATGAATTCACCTTTGCCCCAAAAATGGTGCCTAGAGGATACGGTAGGTCAGTTTCAACCGATCTTCGCGATGTTTGATGACGGCATTCGACAGGGGCTGTTGAAGAAGGAGGATATTAACATGCTCGTAGTTTACTCCATCTTGCCAATAGCCGAATTGTTGAAATCACATTTGAAGAACGGGACCATACTGGATAGTAAACAATTAGATTCTGCCATCAAGATGAGCTGGGATGCTATTAAGGCATAAATCCGCGTAACAAAGCTTTTTCAAGCGATACTGTAGTGTCGCTATTCTTTTCACCATAAGTAAATGATTATTCACTTATTAATAAAAGAGATGAAAACAAAAAGAGAGGCAAATAACTATGAAATTTACCGTCTTTGGAGCTAGCGTTTAAAATATAACCTTTCGGAGGAATAACACATGAGACCAAACTGGAAACCTGACGATCTTCCAAGCTTAGGAGGAAAAACCGCTATAGTAACGGGAGGTAATGGCGGAGTAGGCTATTACACGGCATTAGAGCTGGCGAAGCACGGTGCCAAAGTGATCATTGGAAGCCGTGATTCTAGGCGTGGGGAAGAAGCAATCATAAAGATGAAACAAACGGTACCGGACATTCAAGTATCAGTGGAGCCATTAAACTTGGCCAATCTGAAGTCAGTTCGAAGCTTTGCTGATACGATCCTCGCAAAAGTGACAGGAATAGACATTCTCATTAACAATGCGGGGGTCATGGCAGTTCCTACTCGCGAACTAACAGCAGACGGTTTTGAAATGCACTTCGGAACCAATCATCTTGGACACTTCGCGTTGACAGGTCTGTTATTGCCTTTAATTGAGAAGAACCTCGGTCGTATTGTTACAGTTAGCGCACAGTCAGCTCAAATGGGGGATATAGATTTTTCTGATTTGAAAATGGACAAGAAATACGGGCCAATGGCTGGATACAACCGTTCGAAACTTTCGAACCTGCTGTTTGCCCGAGAATTAAATCGGCGTGCGATGAAGAAAGGTATAACTTCTATAGCAGTACATCCCGGTACAAGTCCTACGGGGATCGGAAGACATGCACCGAAGGGAACCAAAGCATTCGGACTGCTATTGATGAAAATATTCGGAACTTCTCCTGATCAATCAGCTTGGCCATCACTCATTGCGGCGACGGATTCGACAGTCACAGGAGATAATTACGTAGGGCTAGGAATGAATCCGCTAAAGGCTAAGAAACCAAAGCTTGTAAATTTCCCTAAAAAAGCCTTGGACGCGCAGCTTGCGGAAAAGCTATGGCTACTATCCGAAAAGTTAACTGGAGTACATTACGATTTATAAATAAATTGCCAAAGGTGGCTACAAAATGAGCAGCAAGCTTGTCTATTCCACCCGCAGATTGCTTATGAAAGCTTACGGGCTGCGGGCGCTAGCGGCAGCGATTATCACAGCTATTATCAACGTCATTGTGTATTAAGCCCTCGCGATTGCGAAGGCTTTTATTGATTTCATGACCCCTAGGCTCTTTATTAAGTTAGTATTGTTATTTAAAGCATGTATATCATTACTGGAACCAGGCATTACCATGGAATTGTTCCCTTGCGATCTGTGAAGGTTCCCGTAGGTCCGTCTTTACCAATGGTAGCCATTCTAACGATAGCATCTGTTCCTTCCTGGACAGTCTGATGTCCTTGTCCAGAGAGGTCTGTTTTCGTGGGACCAGGGTCTACGGCATTGACCTTCATATCAGTCAAGCCTTTCGCATATTGCACTGTGAGCATCGTTACAGCTGACTTGGATGAAGTATACGAAAGAGCGTTAATTTTCGATTCCAATGTGTCTGGGTTGGTAACCATACCGAAGGATCCTAAACCGCTACTTACATTGACGATAACGGGAGATTCCGAATGGCGTAGCAAGGGAATAAAAGCATGGGTAACACGGACGATTCCAAAGACGTTGGTCTCATAAGTCTGGCGGATATCATCAACGGTGATATCTTCAGGTTTTTTGTATGCTCCGGTGATTCCCGCATTATTGATAAGAACGTCAATGCGCCCCTCCTTTTGCATGATTTCGGTTGCGGCTGCATTCACAGAATTGGTGTCCGTCACATCGAGAAGAACATAACGAGCACCAAGTTCTTCGGCTGCTTTCTTTCCGCGCTCTGCATCCCGGGAGCCGATATATACGGTCTGTCCCAGTTCAATAAGGCGTCGTGCGGTCTCAAAACCAAGTCCCTTATTACCACCGGTTATTAATGTAATGGTCATTTTAAATATCTCCTTTGCTTTTTTCATAATGTAAGAATACTCTTACATAGTAACAGATTAAATGTAAGACGTCTATTACATTTGAGTGTGGTAATAGTGTACAATCATATTAAAGGAAGTGATAACATGACCAATAATGAACGGAGTTACCATCACGGCGACCTCAGGGAAACACTAATTCGAACTTCATTGGAATTGATCTCGGAAGCTGGACTTACCAATTTCTCTGTTGCCAGGGTAGCAAAACGAGCAGGTGTGTCCTCAGGTGCTCCCTATCGTCATTTTCCAGATCGGGAGAGTCTTCTTCTCGCTACAGGGATTGCGTTCCTAACCGGGCTTACATTGAACATGCGAACAGCAGCGAATAAGGCTGGTTATGATCCGGTTGACCGTCTGGCTTCGACAGCGGGTGCCTATGTTCTTTATACAATTGATCAATTTGTAGGTGTTGAATTATTTATTGCATTGCAAGGGGCTCAATTCACAGAATTTCATGAACGGAAACGTGAAATGATTGATTTTCTATTTTCCTTAGTACAAGAAATTGAACCACATGCGACATGGAGCCAAATCGTTGAGTTATTAGAAGCGCATCTAGCTGTTAGCCAGGGCTTTTCTGATATGTATCACCAAGGCATGTTTTCCCACATGAAACTTACAAATAAAGAAATTGCAACGAGGGCGACAGTTGCTGCTCGACATCTAATAAAGGGTTGGGAAATGAGGTAAAGCTGAAGATTCTTCTTGCTTTCGGTGTAGTTCCAACTTTTCCTTAGCTTTTGTGTTGTTGGGTAAGCGGGGGAGAGTGGTTGGTTAGCGTATAGCTTTGAGATAAAAGAAGAAAGAGGAGTTTTAAATGATCTACAAATTTACAGAAGTGCTGAATGATCTGATAGATTATTTCATTCTCGGGGATATTTTGCTGCTGGAGAGCTGGAAACAGTCCAATCATCTTTCAGACAACCTAGCAATGGAGTTTACAACAAACGAAAGCGGCGATCATGTTGTGCTTGATGGGATCGTACTTCCAATGGCAGGGATTGAAAACTATCCCTATACAATCATATTTAATCTTTCCGGCGATACACCGGAATTGTTAAAATCAGATAGCCATTTACAATTTAGACGTGGTGGCTATTCGCTTAAAGTTGAAAACAACATACTGATGTTGTTTACGTGGCGAATACTGGAACAATTCACTAATGAAAGAGTCAGCGCTTTACTTAATCAGTACCGGCAATCCCAAAAACCGATGATTGAAATTGAAAACGGCTGGTACAGCATAGAAGTATTGGGTGGGGAAACGTTGCAGGATTCATATTATGAACCTACATTTGAGTTTGTTTTGCGAAAGACAGAAAAGAAGGGGCCAGCGGAATTTGACATCAATTCAGATTTTAAGATTGACAGCTCCACCTACTAAAATAGAGGTTTGAGCAGCCCTTGCACTTTCTATAGCACCGTATTCCTGCATCAAGGGCAATTATTGGGCAGTTGATTTAGCTCAAGTCGCTGTCCTAACATAGGGAGGATGCCTCGTCTTCTTCACCGTTGCAACAAACGCATCCATACGTTTAAATGCGTTTGATTGCAATAAGCTCTATTTCAATCTTGGCGTCTCTTGGCAGTCTAGACACTTCTACGGTTGTTCTGGCAGGGTAATGATCGCTGAAATATAGGCTGTACACTTCGTTCATCTGCTGAAATTGCTCTATAAAAAGGCCCGAGGGACAATGCCGCGGGCCTCTCTAATTAGGCAAGCGATATCATTAAAATCCGCTCTTGAGCGGCGTCTTTATTTCGCAGGTGCGTACGATTCATCCAAGAAACCGCGGATGGCTTGAAAAGCCTGAAGTCTGTTTTTCTCCAGCAATACCATGTGCGTCCCTTCACCGATTTCCACCCAGCGGCGATAGGCGGCTCCTGTCAGGGAAGTGAAGAAGTTCTGGGCCAATTCAAGAGGGACATCGATATCCCACTCGGCATGGATCAGAAGGACGGGAACCGTGATATCCTTAGGATCATAGAAAGCTTTTCCAGCCGTCCAGTATTCGCGGATATCCAGGATAGGGCCGTTGGTCGCCCGGATATGCTCAGAATGATCGGTTAAACTCCCCGGGTCCGAAGCAAGAGTGGCTTTGACCCATTGTTCAAACCAACCGTCCGGAATCAGATCATCGCGTTTATGCTCTGGCGCCGCGCTGAGCCAGCGTTCCTTCGTGCTGCCGGCAGCAACAAGGCGATACGAACCGAGCGGGCCTCCGGTATCGATCGGAACCGGTTTGGAGCTCAGCCATTGCGGCGCGACAAGCGTAAGCTTGTTCACTTTCTCGTTGTTTTGGCTGGTATAAGCTCCCGCAACCGTTCCCCCCCAAGACATTCCCAGTATGTTGACCTTCGTTAAATTCCGGCGTTTCAGAACGTAGTCCACAGCTGTACCCAAATCTCGGACCCCTGTCTCCGTGCGGACAAGCGGCGGATTAAGGTCGGCAGGCTGCTCCATTTCAGGTGGTCTTGTCGAGCCGCCGTAGCCGCGAACATCCACGGCGTACACGTCATAGCCATGGCTGGCAAGGTAGTCCAGAAAAGTGAAGCCGTCCAGTTCCACGTCATACAGACTGCCAATTGAATAGGTAGCGCCATGAACCATCACGATTGTTTTTTCGTTAGAAAAGGTAGTCATGGAAGCGGGACGTTTATTTCGCACATAAAGCTCGATTCCGGGCGTATCGCTCGGGATACGCAGGTCTTCGGTCACGATAGGGTTATCTTCAAGAAAATCATGGGTTGTCATAAGCTCAGCGCCTTTCGTATTGGATTTTGTTGTCAGATGGTATTAAGTAAAGTTCCACTTATACTTGCCCCCGCTGCGAGTCACGTACCCCGCCGCGCTTCCGGGGAAATGCGTACTGAAATAAATGACCGGGCGATCCGCTATGAGCTCCAGCACCCGGAGCCGAGAAATACGCGCTTGATCGGAAAATTCGCAGTACATGGAATTCCATTCCGGATTATAGACCTGAAACGGATGATGCATCACATCGGCGCCGAATAAAGCTTCTTCTCCGCCAGATTTGAGACGGATGGACATTTGGCCGATGCTGTGGCCGGGTGTCGGAATGAATGTGAATAGATCAAGGAATTCACCGCCCTCAGGGGCAATGGTTTGCGTTAAGCCAGCTTCAACAACAGGCAATACACTTTCTTCGTAAACGTTAAAGTTTACTTCGTTTGCTTTGTTGTGACTGGCTTCGCTGGAGTAATATTGCTGTTCTGCGAGGGGAAATACGTATTTGGCATTGGGGAAGGTCGGTACCCATTTTCCATCCACAAGCTTTGTATTCCAGCCGACATGGTCCACATGCAGATGCGTCAGCAGCACGTAGTCCACTTCCTCCGGCGAAACCCCTGCCTCCTTCAGCCGCTCAAGATAGGGGAGCTGGAGATTGGCGAGATCGGGATTTAAAGGCAGGTTTTTATCGTTTCCTGTAGCCGTATCGATAAGGATCGTATGCTTCGGGGTTTTCACTACCCACGTTCCAATGCTGACGATAAGCTGAGAATGGCTATCGATCAGGCCAGCCGGAAGAGAGTTCCGATTCTCCTCCAGGAAAAGAGGGTTCCACGATCCCGGAAAATATACTTCTGGCGGAATACCCTCAAGCATCATCTCCGTGACACGCGTCACGGTAACATCCCCGACTCGATAGACTTTGGGAATTTTAGCGGTCATTCTTTTAACTCCTTTCGTCCTGCTGGCATATCTCTTTGAGCCGAATAACAAAGGTGCATCAATGTGACTCGTTCCTTATTATTCATGAGAATTTCGCTGTAAATGAAAATGATTCTATTGAAATGAGCGATGCTCAGATACCCGGGTAAGATTCGTTCGCCAACCTTGATTAAATCGTAGTCCAATAATGGCGCTAAATCAACGTTTTTACACCGTAATTCCGCTCTAGTGAAAGGGCTTGATATTGCTCATGTTTACGCCTAATATAAAACTATAAATTTCGCCAACAGCGAAACTTGATCGAAAATTTAGGGGGCTTGCATATGAATTCGATCGGCGAAGCCATTCGAAGCACGCGAAAAAAACAGAAATTAACGCTCAAGAAGGTAGCTCAAGCAGCCTCTGTATCCTTATCTTTTCTTAGTGAAATTGAACGCGATAAGGCGAATCCGTCCATCAGTGTTCTGAAGCGCATAGCGAATGCACTAAACGTGAATTTTACCGATTTGTTCGGCGAGGAGAAACGAAGCATTGTCGTTAGAAAAAACGAACGCAAACCTTTGGTGCATTCCGAAGGTTCCCGTATTACCTGGTACGCGCTCAGTCAAGGAAGCAGTAACCGAATGGGGCCGATATGGGGAGTGTTGGAAGAAGGAGCAGCTTACGGCAACATCGGTGTCGGGCATAGCGAAGGCGAGGAATTTCTATTTGTCCATTCCGGACGTTTGGAGTTTATGCTAGGCAATGAACGTTACACACTCGAAGAAGGGGACAGCATCTATTATGATGCCAGAATCCCCCATAGTTATAAGAATATTTGGGAAGGCGAAACGCTGCTAATAGCAGTTGCTTCTCCGCCTACTTTTTGACGGCACGGAGGTACATCCATACCCGGCAGCATAACAGCCTAAGAATACACTCAGCAAAATGTTGAATAAGTTTATAAAGGGGCATGCGCTATGTCTTTAAATAATCAAGAGCTTCACAAGGAATCGATTAAGTACCTCACAACTGCGCCAATTCGCGAAAATGATCCTAGGTTTATGAGCGCATTAGATGATGTAGTCTATGAGTTTTTAACAAAAGATGAGGCAGACTTAATAGAAATCTTGTATTTTAAATCTAAGAATGCCGCATGGCGAAATAAAATTCTGAGAGGTCTCATCCAATGCAAAGAATTAGAGTTGAAAGATTTTTTTCAGAAAGCTTATAAAAAAGAACGATATCTAGATATGAGACTACTCAGGATCCATGGACTGGCCCAATATGCTACCGAACAAGAGATCGACAAGATCATCAATCATTTCTTAAAGCTCTTAATAAAAAGAGCAGAGACAACTCCTTATAACTACTATGAATATGAGTTTCTAAGGTCTGCTTTCGGGTTTCCTCTTCTAATTAAAAAATACGGGTATTCCTGTTTTGAAAAGGTATATCAACAAGTCGAGAAACAATATCAGGATATGCCGGAAGCATTTAAGGGGCATTTGACCTTTGATGAAGATGGGAAGCAAGTTTCGTTGAGAACTCCGATGAAAATAAAGCAAATGGTAGATCGTTTTTATGAATCACGAAATCTTCGATAAGCTGAGTCCAAGAAGTTGAAAAGCAGCGACGACTATAACAATGATGAGGTTTGTTGAAAGGAGAATAGAGATGACCGTAAAGTTTACCTTGAATTATACGGATGGAGATTTCATTGAAAACGTAGAAGTTCCAATTTATGAATTGTATGGCAAAGGCACCTCTTTTCAACTGTACCATTTAAATCGCAACCCTGCTCTTACTGAACACAAAGAATTGATGGTTATCGATGAATCAGGGATTGCACCGGAGAGTATGTTTAAAAGCGTTGCAGAATTTTGCGAAAAAATTATTCCTTATTTGTTGAGTAGGAAAAAGGAGTCTTTATTTTTATTTGGGGAGTACTATGATGCGGAGAAAGGTAAGATGATAGACATTGATGATATTGAACTCCCCTGTTTCATAGGCGGGACAGCCGCCTCACAGGAAGAAGGGTTGTAGAAGTTCGTTCCAGACCGGAAGTAATTTGTTTATTTGGTTCATCTGTTTTTCTTCGGATACTAAAAAACCGTTTCGCGGTAATTTCCGCGAACGGTTCCGTAGCCCGAAAAGGCGGATTATAGTGCTTAATGCATCGGCTTTTCCCATTCACCTTTGATTACGATTCCTGTCTCTTTCGCCGCTGCTTCAAGATCATGGATTTCCTGTGCTGTCAGCGTGATTTCAGCGGCTCTTACAGCATCAGCAATTTGGGAAGTTCTCGTAACGCCGATGATCGGAACGGTTCCTTTCGCAATGGCCCAAGCGATTGCAACTTGTGCAGAAGTCGCATTGTGCTTATTGCCGATTTCCTTCATAACATGGATTAAGCCTTCCAGTTTCGCAAGCACGTCTTCATCAAACGCCTCTCCTCTTCTGGTGCCGCTTGGGAGAGGATTTTTCGCATTGTATTTGTCGGTTAATGCGCCTTGTTCCAACACCATATAGGAGAAAAACACAATGTTGTTTTCGTTGCAGTAGTCAATAATTCCGGCTTCTTCGGACGAACGGTACAGTAAGCTGTAATGATTTTGTACAGCAGAGATTTTCAGCCCTTCTTCAGCCAGAATACTTTGCGCTAGTTTGATTTCCTCCAGATTGTGGTTGGAGACGCCTGCATATTTTACTTTTCCGCTTTTCATGGGCGGAATCAGCTCTGGAGTCCATCTTTTTACATCAAGAGGGTTATGGATCCAATATATATCCGTCCGGTCTGCGCCGAGCCGGTTCAGGCTACTGTTCAAGCGGTCTTCAACAGGCCCGCCAAGTTGCGGAGTGAATTTCGTTGAGAGCAGCACATCGTCGCGGCCTTTTGTAAACTCGCCCAGAATGCTTTCGGAGGCTCCCATTCCGTACACAGTCGCAGTGTCCCATAAATGGAGTCCGGCTTTCATCGCCGCATCAAAAACCGGTTTTAAGTCTTCCGCGGTAAGATTATTCCCGAAAATAGCATCCCCGCCGCCTTGACCGGTCCCCCATGACCAGGTACCAAGAGCGATCGAAGGAATCATTTCATTTTGCAATTTTACCTTTTTCATTAGTTTCATTCTCTCCTTCATTCTTATTTTAATACTGCTGTGTTTACCGCATGAGATAAGAATATCAAGGAGACGAATGAATTTCTTTGCCTACAAGCTCATTTTATTTGTTTATTTAGCTCATTTTGTTAGGCATCCTCCTTCAACCTGAGCTGCCGTCTAAACTCTGACGGCGGGAGTCCGAATCTTTCCTTGAATACTTTGGAAAAGTGAGCGATATTTTCGAATCCGGTCGAAAAACAGACATCCGTAACAGATAACGCTGTTTCCGCTAACAGTTCCTTGGCTTTATCCAGCCTTCGATTGCGAACCCATTTGAGCGGGGAGGTGTTGTATATTGCTTGAAAATCCCTTTTGAACGTCGCCAGGCTTCTGCCGGACAAATAGGCCAGGTCGTTAAGGGAAACGGGATTCATGAAGTTCTCCTCCATGATCTTTGCGATGCTGCCTCTTTCCTTACTTATGGGTTGCATCATTTGATGCAACAAACGATCATTCGAATCTGCTATGTGAAACAGCAATTCCATCAGCTTCACACGAACCAGTCCTTCTTTGACTTCGTCAGGGTTCTCGAAATAGGGTTTTAACGACTCGATATAGCTTCCAATGCGGTCATTGATCGGAAAGACTGTTATCGGAACAACATCATTCACGAGATAAATTGGATTTAAACCGGCGAATTTGAGGAATTCATCTACTATCTTCTCATTCAGGAAAAACATCATATAGTCGAGGATATAATCGGAATCGGGTTCACCCGTTTTCTCGTACTCGACTCCAGCTGATTTATGAATAAACATCATTTCATTGCTCCGCATCGTGTATTCTCGATCACCGAAGCGAATTGTATAGACACCCGACTTGACGATTAGCAGAAGATGATCCTGCAAAAAAAAGGTTCCTTTTCTGCCTTGCGTGTAAAAACAGAATTCGATAACGGACATCCCATCCAGCTTCAAGCTCCCTTTTTTGTCCGGAGACTTTTCCAATTCATGAGGCACCTTGACCATTTTGCTTGATCTCATAGTCATGGACGTCCCCGCCTTACTTGTTCCTGCGATTGCCATAGTTTCCATTTCATAATCATCCTTTCGGTTATACCAGTCTGCGCTTACCTGTAGAATAATTAGAAGCCGTTTTGACGGTACCTGATAACTATGTGCTTTGCCCGATGTTCAAAGGAACCATCCCCTATGTTTCTTGACAAACGTTTCAACACTTATACTATTAGTATAACTGGAACCCGGCGAGAATACTCTGCTGAAAAGCTCAAATGACTTGTTCATTTAGCTCCAAACGAGCAAGTTTTCCTGGATACTGTTTTCGACTATGAAGATGACCGGGGTTTACTGCGAAAAACTGAATCGTGCCTGTTAAGTTCTCGAGTGAAATGTAGGTACTGGGATAACGAAGTTCCAGAAATCAGGTAAAAAGTAGGTAGATTAGGGACAAACGATCTTTATAATGGAAATAAGATCTATATTATCCGGGGCTAATATCAACTAACGGAGGAGACAGCTTAACACTGGTCCGATACAGCGCGCAAGGAATTGCAAAGTTTATCAAAGGAGTGGCGGTAATGTCTTTAAATCAACAGCTTCACAAGGAATCAATGAAGTATCTAACGACTGCCCCCCTTCGTGAAAATAACGCTAAGTTTATCAGCGCAATAAGTGATATAGCCTATGAGTTTTTAACAACAGACGAAGCCGTTTTGATAGAGCAGTTGTATTTTAAATTGAAAAATATCGCACTACGAAACCAAATTCTGTACGGTCTAATCCGGTGCAAGGAATTGGAATTGAAGGATTTTTTTCAGCAAGCCTATAAGAAAGAACGGTACTTGGACATGAAACTGCTCGCGATCCATGGATTGGCCTATTATGCCTCAGAAGAAGAGATCGACAAGGTCATGGATCATTTCCTGAAGATTTTGATCAAAAGGCCGGAGACTACCCCCTATAACTACCAAGAATATGAGTTCTTAAGATCTGCCTTCGGGCTGCCTCGCCTCATTAAAAAATACGGTTATCCCTGTTTTGAACAAGCACTGCAACAAGTCGAGAAACAGTATCATGATATGCCAGAAGCATTTCAAGGGCATTTTACCTTTGATGAAGATGGAAAGGCAGTTCAGTTGAGAAGTCCAAGGGAAACGAAACAAATGATTGAACGCTTTTTTGCCTCACAGTACGATCACTAATCAGCCGGACAAGGCGGGTCTTAGGATTTTGAATAAGGAGTGGTATGATTGATCGTCCTGAAAGATATCGGCAGGTTCCAGGAGCTGCCGGAAATCGCGATGCATATTTACAAAGGAAATATTTCGGCTTTAGATGCTGCAATCGCAGCAGGCTGGGATATTGAGGAGGGCATCGAACTTAGTAAGCATATTGCACTTAGTCCGTTAGATCTGGCGCTCGTATCGCAGCAAATGGAGGTTGTAAAGCTGCTGGTAGAGCACGGTGTCAACCTGAATGTCCATCATAATCCAGCTTTTTTGAGAGCTGTTCGCTATTGCAGGGAGGACATCGTCCGTTACATTGCAGCGCAAGGAGCCGAGATGGACAAACTCAATCAAACGGGGTCAGGCGCCTATTCACAGGCCTACTATGGCAACAAAAAAAATATTCCGCTTATTCATGAGCTGGGATTAGACATCAAGCTGCATGGCGGTGAGGTAATGCGTCAAGCCGTATCGGACCACGACCTGAAGACACTCAAGTATTTGCTCGATCAGGGGGTGGACATCAATTATAATAGGCCGGATATGGTCTATCCTTATGGGGCGACTCCGTTAACGGTGGCTGCTCGTATGGGTAATATGGCCATGGTCAAATTTTTGATTGAACACGGTGCAGACGTTACTCTAGCGGAAAAAGACGGCGAGCGGCCGTATACGATTGCGGTCAGCAATAAGGATACGGTCATGGCTGATTATTTGAAGTCACTGGAACCGGCTGAATTTCATCATGTGGAGAACAAGAAACATGAGCTTAAAAAATATAAATTACCCGACGAGCTGGTCAGCTTTCTTACAGGAGATAAGCTGCGCCTTGAGCTGGCACAAAATGAATATGAAATCGAGTATATCGATTTTTTTACATTGACCGATACGATTGAGATGAAAGTCGGCAGGCAAAAGCTGCTGCGTCTTTCCGCCGATATCGACAATTACTCCGACCTGCAGTTGGTTTGGAACCCCAAGAATAAAGGCCGGATAGGCTGTTATGACGTGGAGCATCAGGCGTATGCGGATTTATGCAGCTTTACAGAGTTCCTCGCGCAGCCTGAATTGCACCTCATGAAGTTTCTTGAGGGGGAGTTGTAAAGTGACTAAGGAGAACCAAACGAATTTTTTAGACCAGAGAGTAGATTGTATTCTTTATTATGCGGAACCGGCCTTATCGAACGAACATCTACATCGGTCAGGCTGGATCGGCGGGAATGCACCCGAATTTTTTGACGATCACGATGAAGAGGGTTCCTCCGACACGTTGCTTCAAGAGGATTGCAATTATCCTTTTGGTTTTGGTTCACTCTATGTTTACGCCAAAATGGGGACGACGGAGGTCGGGCATCCGGTAGCAGGCTTTTGGCAATTCTCTTGAGCGCGATTGGAGGCCTCGAGTACATCTCATTTGACTGGAGTGACTGTTTTGAAGTATGTAAAGGACATACAGGAGCCGGGGATGGGGATCTGGTATTTTGAAATTGACAATGACGGTGTGGCATATAGACAGATGGTTTATCAGGATGACGGCTCTTGTATCACATCAAACCGGAAGCATGATTTCTATCATTTCATGCTGGCAGAACATCCACTGGATGCGCAGGAACCCTATTACAAAGAAATTAGTCAGGCGGAATTCGAGGAACTTTGGCACGAGCAGCTTCAACTCGGCATAGAAGACTGGCATCGAACCCAAAGTCTGTTTCCTGTCGGGGCTCGAGTGGAAGGGTATATAGAAGCTTTTTTTCCACAAGGTACCTTGATTAACTTACTAGTACCTCAGGCCGTAGGGATAGCGGACACATCCGCTTTGAAATCCGAAACCCCTGCTGAATGGATGTACCCACGCTATCGAGTGATCGCCGAAGTATCTGGATATGATGAAGATAATCAGTGGGTACTTCTTACCCGTGCCGAAGTTATGGGAAGTCCGTATGAAGAAGCTGAAGTTTGTGGAAATCAATGAAAGAGATGAGTGATAACCTTGAGATACACTGAATATGTCCGCCTGAAACCAGGTTTAATCAGCTCGTCTCATTGGCAAGACCTCTTTTATAATAACGAAGTAGCTCAAAACCGAGATCGGTGCTTGACAAAATAAATTATGACTTTGGCTCTGAGGCGGCTGTCTATAGCGTTCGTGTCTTGGTATCCCTGCATGCTGCCTTGCACGATTATCCCTTTAGTTCAGATGGGAAAGGGTGGGGGCTAATCACGGTCCTTTCATTTTTCCCGGTGCTTTGCCCCATTCCTCCCGTCAGGCCTGCTTCACTTCTCCTAAACCTCCTTCTCCCAAACCTGTCTAACGATCTCGAACATGTCTGCTTCTCCCAAACCTATTTTCTTCTCCTAAATTTATCTTTCTCTCTGTTTCCGGATCAAACGGGATAATCGTGCAAAGCGTCCAGACAGCGGATATTGATCTGCCGACCAACCACCGGCCTTCCCTGTCAAGCGCTGATTATTAGGTTAAGCCTAAGAGTTCTTAGAATTTGCAATTAAAGTAAAGAAAGGACAGGGGTCAGTTCACGCTCGCCTGTCCTTTCTTAATAGATGAGGATCAACACGTTATGAGCTTGTCTTTCGACGAAGGTTTACAGATCGACTTTCCAGTTGCCCATCATCTTGGCGACTTCCGGATCGTGGTACGATAAGAAAAGACTTTCCCGTGTATCGAGTGTGGAAACTTGTTCCATATCGTCCGCACTTAACTCAAAATCGTATATGTCGAAGTTTTCGACGATCCGCTCTTTGCGCACCGATTTTGGAATGACAACGACTTCACGCTGAACAAGCCAGCGCAACACGATCTGGGCGACGGACTTGTTATGTTTTTCAGCGATCGAGGTCAGCACTTCGTTGCCGAACAGGTTGCCCCGTCCTTCAGCGAACGGCGCCCATGACTGGTGTTGAACTCCTTGGTCTTTCAAAAAAACGTTGGTCTCCGTCTGCTGGTAGAACGGGTGCGTTTCGATCTGGTTGACGGCGGGCACGATTTCGTTATGCACGATGAGGTCCATCAGACGGTCGGGCAGGAAGTTGCTAACCCCGATTGCCTTGATTTTGCCTTCGCGGTACAGCTCTTCCATCGCACGCCAAGCGCCGTAGTAATCGCCGAACGGCTGGTGAATAAGGTACAGATCGAGATAGTCGAGCTGCAGCTTATTTAGCGATTTGGCAAATGCCAGCTTGGCGCTCTCGTAGCCTGCGTCTTGAACCCAGAGCTTGGTCGTGATGAACAGTTCCTCACGCGGTACGCCGCTGCGCTTGATCGCGCGCCCGACCGCTTCCTCGTTCAGATAACCGGCGGCGGTGTCGATCAGGCGGTAACCGGTCATCAGCGCTTCATATACGGCGTTCTCGCATTCTTCAGCATCGGGAACTTGGTAGACGCCGAACCCGATGATCGGCATTTTTACGCCGTTGTTCAAGGTTACGGTTTGCATAGTGATTCCTCCCATTGTCCAAATGTATAACGGCAAACGGCCGCGAATCCCGGGGGATTGGCGCTGCGGAGCGGTAGTTCCGCTTATAGCCGGTTTGCATTACAATAAGCTTAGAGCCTTCGTGTTACACGAAGTCAAGACGTATTCAAAAATTTATTTCCCAAGGAGGGTTTCACATGCATACGGTCAAAGAAGCCGCCCAGATCACGGGACTCACCGAGCACGCCGTGCGCTTTTACACGGATAAAGGCCTGGTGCCAAGCGTACAGCGCAATGAGAATAATATCCGGATGTTCGACGAAGAATCGATCAACTGGCTGCATGGCGTCAAATGCCTCAAGCAATCCGGGATGCCGATTGAAGTCATTAAAATGTACGTCGATTTATGTTTCGAAGGGGATACGACCATTCCGCAACGCTACAAACTCATCATGGAGCATAAAGAAGCGGCGCTAGCTAAGCTCGAGGAAGCCAAGCGGCATGTTGCCCATTTGGAAGAGAAAACCGCCCTATATCAGGCCATTCTGGAGCATCGCTCTCCAGACACGACCAATCCCGGCAACTGGGACAAAATTCAGCATATGCATGGTGACGTATTTTACTCGCCTTCTGTTCGTAAACCATTTTAGATATTTCGTGGGCGGTTATTCGTGTCGGAACGATTAAGGAAGCGGAGTTTTTTGGAGAGGCAAATATCCCTGCGATAAAGCTTAAGATTGATTTTGGACCGGAGATTGGAATGAAATCCTCAAGTGCACAAATAACTAAGCGGTATAAGGCTGAGGAAATTGTAGGGAGGCAAGGTATAGGAATCGTTAATTTTCCTCCTCGGCGCATTGCGGGGTTCAAATCGGGGGTATTACTTGTACAAGTCTATTTTCAGGAGATGAATGCCTATGGTACCAACAAGTGAATGGCTGTCCCAGTGGGAGCAGCAGCGTGACAAATTGAAATGCCCTGTAGATTTAAATGACTATTTTACTTTGCCTGAAATTGCAGGCAAGCAGCTGGAAATTATAGATATCGGTCCCACCTCTATTCCTACCGGCCAAATTCTTGTCCGCGATCCGCTATGTTATTTGGGGCATATTGAGGAGCAGCCTTATTTTCAAACGGCGCCCGTTGGAACCTACTCAGCCGAAGTCTGTGTGGTGAAGCCGGACGAGGATGGTGACTGTGCTCGCTATGCCGCCGTTCGTCTGCGTTTTTCCGATGTTCCTGCCGTCCGGTTCGAGGAAGCTCTGATTGGACATGAAGATATTTCGGGGATGGGGGACGGAGAGTTTTTTGGCTTTAATGTAGATGCCGGTCTGGCATGTATTTGCGATAAGCAGGCGCATCAAGCTTTTTGCGACTTTGCTAGTCGTTGGCATAAAGAACATCCTGATGGCAATCTTTACGATGACTATTTTGCCGCCCTGTTTGCCAAGAGTTTTCGTGAAAATCCGCAGTATCAGCGCGATGGAGGCGATTGGGTGAACTGGCGGATTCCTGATACCGAGTACCATGTACCCATGTTTCAGTCCGGTTTTGGTGATGGCGCTTATCCAGTTTATTGGGGCTACGACCAAGCGGGTGAAATTTGCCAAATCGTCGTTCAGTTTATTGACATTCAATTGGCATACACGTAAGTTCAACTTACCCATGCGCTCCATCACAGCCTTACACGTTCCACCATGCCAATACAAAGGAGAACGTTCATCACATGCAAATGTATACGATAAGTAGAGGGGAACGACATACGAAAGGAGTGGTAGGGGAGAAGCGGATTGGCTGGAAGCTGCCGTAAGCCTGTTCCCGACCTGCAAAGCGATCTGGATTCCATCCAGCGGGAAAATGCTGCATCCGGCCGAAATTGCGGATAATCCGTACGAAGGAGCGGCGAGGTTCTTGCAATTCGGCATGAATATCCGCTATTTTACCATTCATGGGACCGAAGACAGCTTGATCGATTCGCTTGGCCTCTTTGCGCTTGGCCTCCCGGATGTCCAGTACCACTTTCATACATTGGATCCGAACGACGTGTCACGGCATGCATTCAATGTCGCAGCCTACTTGTTTGAAGCGGATGTGCCGGTGAGCGACGGCGATACGATCGCCGGCTTGCTGAACGGGGAGATGGTACCGGACGTGCATTGGCCTTGCAGGTTCGAAATGGCGCTGATCCAGCCTTCCAGAGAAGTAATGGACGTCAGTCCGGGCAAATTTGCGGCAGGAGAACGAGATTAAATCTGGCCGCCGCCCCGGCATAAACGTCCCCGCTCCCGGCCGAAAAGGCCGTATCTTTTCATTGGCTAGCCTAAGAGGACCGTTCAGGCGCTGCCCGTGTACACATCGGTAGTTAAAGCCCATGACCCTTTTACTGTATCCCTTTCATATAACCCTGAATTTTCGAGGAGAACGAAAAGAGCAGAATACTGAGGAGGATTGCCGCTCCTCCAATGACTCCAAAGTATACCATCTCGTTGGCAGGCGAATAAAATCTAACAATCTGCGCATTAATCGCTTGGGCAGCCGCATTGGATAAGAACCATAAGCTCATGGTCTGGGCCGAGAAGGCCGAGGGCGCTAATTTTGTCGTTGCCGATAGTCCTACAGGAGACAGGCATAATTCCCCCAGCACAACGATGAAATAGCTGAGAACGAGCCATAAAGGATTAACCAAGGAATGCTCACCGCCAAAGTAAGTCGGCAAGAGGATCACAAGAAAGGATAATCCGGCAAACAATAAGCCTAAGGCGAATTTCTTCGGTATCGTGGGCTGCCGTTTTCCAAGCTTTATCCATAACCAGGCAAACAGTGGAGCTAAAGCAATAATAAATAAAGGATTTAAAGACTGAAACCAGGCTGGCGATATATGAAGTCCGGCAAAATCCAATTGCGTACGTTTATCTGCATAATTGGCAAGGATGGTTGACCCTTGTTCTTGAATAGCCCAGAACATAATCGCTGCAATAAACATCGGAATATAAGCAATGAGTCTTGAGCGTTCAACGCTTGTCGTTCGTGGACTACGGAACATGACAATAAAATATAGGGTTGGAATCAAAATCCCCAGAATACCTACGATCGCGATAAAGGATTTAAACGTTAACAGACCTAACGGAATCGTAATAGCGACGATACCAGCGAGAAGCACTGAGCCGAGAACGACTATAGGGAACACTTTTTTCCGTTCCGCCTGTGATAACGGGCTTGCCACTAAAGTGCCTGCAAGGCCGAGGTTTTTCTTCTTGGTAAAGACAAAGATGATTAATCCCAGAAACATACCGACGGCTGCAATGCTGAAGCCCAGGTGGAAGTTGTAATTCATGCCGACGGTTCCTACAATAAGCGGAGCAATGAATCCCCCCAGGTTGATGCCCATATAGAATATACTGAATCCTGCATCCCGGCGTTGGTCACTTTCACTGTAAATTTCCCCCACAACACTGGATACATTAGGCTTCAGCAAGCCTGTACCCAGCACGATCAGAACCATGGAAACAAAAAATAGTGAAATACTTCCCGGGATGGCCAAGGCGATATGCCCCAGCATGATTAATATGCCGCCATAGAATACAGCTTTTGACGCACCGAATATTCGATCGGCTAACCAGCCACCAATAATCCCAGACATATAGACAAGTGAACCATAGATAGACATAATGGCAAGAGCTGTGCTCTCATCCATGCCGAGTCCGCCTTGACTCAGTTCGTAATACATGTAATAAACAAGGATAGCTTTCATTCCATAGTAGGAAAAGCGCTCCCAAAACTCTGTAAAGAACAGAGTAAATAACCCTTTGGGATGTCCAAAAAATCCCCGTTGCGGAACACTCTCAACAATTCTTTGTTTGTTTAAATCAGCCATGCTGATACTTCCTCCCTTGGTGTAATAGAAATTTTTTCAAAAGCATCACCACTTAGTAATAATACCACATTATCCCTTGATTACCCTCCATTGTCAGAAGATGGGTATTTCCTTACGTTTGAAGGACCGAGCTGGCAGTTAATTTTTGTTCCGGCTGACATCCCTGGAGCGATATTCGAAATTGCCTTACCGGTTTGGCTCATGGTGAAGGGATTTAATCTGCATACGCAAGCTTCCGCAAAATAAGGTGGTTCTGATATTTATCTGGCTAAGAGGGCCATTAGGCTTTTTTCTTTTACTTGTATGTCAAAGTTAAGTGTACAACTATTTCTTTGGGTATTCAGTGATGTATACCGCCCCCGATAAAATGGTAAATTTGCGGGATTCCGGTAGTACGTTTTCTGAGCACACCAATGCTCTAACGGTTGCCACAAGCGCTATTTGTTCCAAAAACGTTGATTTCAAATTGTAACGGTTGCCATGGAGCTTATTTCGCTGAAAACCGGTAATTTTTGCTTGGATTCAGAC
Organism: Paenibacillus lacisediminis; assembly: GCF_046567315.2. Taxonomy (NCBI): domain Bacteria; kingdom Bacillati; phylum Bacillota; class Bacilli; order Caryophanales; family Paenibacillaceae; genus Paenibacillus; species Paenibacillus lacisediminis. The sequence goes on from NZ_JBKIAX020000016.1 coordinate 139,195, forward strand.
AAATAACGGCAATCCTCTTTTTGTTATGCTCCATTCCTTGATTTGAAAGCTTCATAAAAATGGCTCTCCTTTTCGGGTTACACATTTTATTATTTGTAACTTGCTAGTGAGCTAAGCATAGAATGCCGAGTTACAAAAGTCAATAGTTGTAACCGGCCTCGCCAATCTGTATAATAAGACCATGAAAACTTTAAGCAGAGAACTCATTTTGGAAACCGCACATCGAATGGTCGTCGAACACGGGATGGAGAAAGTTAATCTGTCCAAAGTCGGCTCTGAGCTGGGGACAACTCACGCGGCGATCTACAAGTATTTTTCGGGCAAAGAAGAGTTGTGGACCGAGCTTGCGTTGTCGTGGCTGGACCATGAACTGGCGGGGATTTTTCCATTTGACACGGACAAGTACTCGTCTACGAAGGACATCGTGCACGACTGGTTATGGATATTAAGTCAATCGAAATATGAAGCTTATGTGCGTGAGCCGGAAATGTTTAAGCTGTATACGGCCTATATCGATAGGAATCCGGCGGCACTCGCTCGGCACATCGGCGATTTGGTAGGTAGCTTGAAGGCAGCGAGCGGCATTGAGGACATAAAGCGTCTGCATGCCATTTTGCTGGCTTTTTCTTATTTTTCCGCGCCGGCTTATGCAGACAATTGGCTGCGGGTTGATTTCAAAGCAGAGTTCGAAGCGGTTTGGAAGCTGATCGAAGCGGGGATTGTGGGGTAGCCCCGTTAAGCTGAACGCTACCATAAGCAGTGAATTTACTCTAACGTAAGGATGATCCGAATTGAAAATTTTATTAGTCGAAGATGATAAGACGATCGCGTCGGGTCTGGAATATTCGCTGCAGCAAGATGGATATCAAACCGTTCTCTGCCATGATGCCGCTTCAGCCAAAAAGGTGCTCGCCGAAGATATCGATCAATTCGCTTTATGCTTGTTCGATTTACAGCTTCCGGATGGAAACGGCTATGAACTGTGCAAAATGGTGAAGGAGCGGCGGGACATTCCGGTCATCTTCTTAACGGTGATCGACGAAGAGGTCAATGTCGTGATGGGGCTCGACATGGGCGCCGATGATTACATTACCAAACCTTTTCGAGTTCGTGAGCTGCTCTCCCGGATCAAGTCCGTCTTGCGGAGATACCAGAAGCTGTCCCACGCCGGAGCGATCATCGACATCGGCCATGTTCGAATCCATACGCTGGAAGGCAAAGTGCATAAAAACGGTGCCGAAATTCCGCTAACTGCCTTGGAATATCGCTTATTGCTGATCTTCGCCAACCACGTTGGACAGGTTCTCACAAGGAGTCAGCTCTTAGAGCAAATCTGGGACGTGGCTGGCGACTTCGTGAACGACAATACGTTAACGGTGTATATCAAAAGGCTGAGGGAAAAGTTGGAGGATGATCCAGGGCATCCGACTTTGATCAAAACGGTACGCGGTTTAGGCTATAAGGTCGGTGATTAGATGCTGCGCAATCGGGAAATTCAAATGTTATTACTCGTAATGAGCTCGATCGGCATAATGGCAACCGTGGTTGCTGCTTTCTTTTCGTCCGTCGCGGCGATATTCGTTTTTATTGTATCCATGCTGCTCATGGGCACGAGTTTGTTATTCACGAGCTGGAGATACCGCGAATTAGCGAAGCTCTCCGTTTATTTGCGGGAAATAAGCAACGGCAATGATTCCCTTGACGTTCGTGATAACCAAGAAGGCGAGCTAAGTATTTTAAAAAATGATATTTACAAAGTGACGCTCATGCTATCGGAACACCGGTCGCTATTGCAGCGGGACAAAATTCAACTGACGGATGCCATATCCGATATTTCACATCAGCTCAAAACGCCGCTCACCTCCATGACGGTGATGGCTGATTTGTTAAGCGCCCCTAACCTGCCTCCGGCCAAAAGAACGGAGTTCACCCATCATATTCGCGTCCAGCTTGAACGTATCGATTGGCTTGTTTCTTCCCTGTTAAAGCTATCGAAAATGGATGCGAAGACCATCCCATTCAAAAAAGATCGAATACTCATGAAAAACCTGATCCAAAAGGCGCTAGAGCCGGTTATGATTCCGATGGATATTAAGGGACAGACGGTTTCCATCGAGGGCGATGACGAGGTCTCTTTTGTCGGCGATTTCAATTGGACTGCTGAAGCGGTCATCAATATTTTGAAAAACGGTGTGGAGCATACACCTGAAGGCGGAGCGATCACCATCACATTTTCCGAAAACGCGCTATTCACGGAAATCGTCATTGCTGACAACGGAAAAGGCATCCCGAAAGAGGATTTGCCTTATATTTTCAAACGTTTTTACAAAGGAAAGAATGCCAGTGAAGGGAGCATCGGTATAGGGCTTGCGATGGCTCACAGCATCATTGCCAACCAGAACGGCGTGATCGATGTGACGAGCGACAGCGAGAAGGGTACGCAGTTTCGGATTAAATTTTATAAGCATGTGATTTAACGGCACTCCGTAAGTGACTGAATTGTCACCTCCATCGTCACTGGAAAGTCATTTTGGACAGATAAAATGATATTCATCAGATGAACGATGGAGGTAAGAGCATGCATTTGAAGCAACAGCGTAAGACTATTTATGCAATCACTATATGCTATACCCTTTTAATTATTTATTTTTGGTTTTTCGCTTTCGGCAGAACGGATAGTGTAGATCAAATCAGCGAGTACACCTTTATTTTTTTGCCGGACGCTTTTTTTAGGGTGCCGGGTCTATCCGATATTCTACATCCCACGCTGATGGATTTTGTGGATCTCGGGAACATCGCAGCCTTTATCCCTTTTGGCATATTGATTCCGTTGTTATATCGAACCAGCTTTGTTCGCTTTATGACTTTGTTCATCCTGTCCATTCTTGTGGTGGAGACCATTCAGGCACTAACTTTCCTCGGCAGCTTTGATATTAACGACGTCATCCAGAACTCATTGGGTGCTGCCATCGGATTCGGGGCGTACAAGCTTGGCTTTCGTACAAAAAACAACTGGAGAAATATTGCTGTCACGGGTATTTCCAGTGCTGTCTTGATGCTCGGCGTGTGGGGGGTCTTCGGGATGATTGACCAAATGTTCACCAAAGAAATTGGCCCCTTTGTGGCGATCAACGATTTGAAGGATAGTACCGGGAATACAATAACGGGAACCAAACCGAGCAGTCTTAAGGTTGGCGGTCAAGACGTGGAACCCCAATATAATGTGTATGGCATCGAAGGTAACAAGCAGGAGACGTACACGTATACGTTAGGCAATAAGGAGTTGTATCTTAGCTTGAATTATGGAATTCCTGATCAGAAGGATTTCCAGGGCAGCATCAAGGTTACCGTTGACGGGCAGGAGTTCCTGTCCGTATCCGCAGAAGATCAACTCCATGAGCCGGATATGAGGATCATTTATCTCCCCCAGGCAAATGAGCTTACGATAATTATTGAGGGGAATGAAACCCTTTGGGATGTTGGATATAGAGAGATGGTATATACCTGGAATTGAGCATTTAGGGAAAAGAGTAAAATAATGGAAATTTTAAAAATTGAGCATTTGTCTAAAATATACGGCGCAGGCGAATCGGTGGTGAAGGCGCTTGACGATGTTTCCTTTTCGGTCCAAAAAGGCGAATTCGTTGCGATTATCGGCCCGTCCGGATCGGGGAAATCAACGCTCCTTCATATGCTGGGCGGCGTGGATCGGCCGACTGGAGGGAAGGTTTATGTTCAGGATACGGATATGTATGCCTTGAACGAAACGCAGCTGGCCATCTTCAGGCGCAGGCAAATCGGCCTGATCTACCAGTTTTTCAATTTGATTCCCGTCCTGACGGTGGAAGAGAATATTACGCTGCCGCTCTTGCTGGATAAACAAAAGGTAGATCAAAGGCAATTGGATGGCCTTGTGAATACGTTGAATTTGCAGCATCGATTAAACCACCTGCCGAATCAGCTATCCGGCGGACAACAGCAGCGGGTCTCGATCGGCCGAGCGCTCATCGGCAATCCTGCGATCATGCTGGCCGACGAACCGACCGGAAATCTGGACAGCAAGAATAGCAGCGAGATCATCGACTTATTAAAAATGCTGAATAAGACCTATCATCAGACGCTGATCGTGATCACGCACGACGAACGGATCGCCTTGCAAGCCGACAGGATCATTTCGATTGAAGACGGGAGGATTGCCAAAGACGAGGTGATCAGGCGATGAATATTGTCAATACGTTAACCATCCGGCATCTGAAGCAGAACAAGAGACGAACGCTTGTAACCATCGTCGGCGTCATCATTTCGGTTGCCATGGTGACCGCTGTCGCTACGCTTGTTTTCTCCTTTTCGGATTTAATGATTAGGCAGACCATTGCGGATACAGGGGAGTGGCATGTCCAATATCAAAATGTGACCAAAGAACAGCTGACGGCGATACGGGGCGATGATGCAACCAAAAGCGTTGCGATCACAAGAGACCTTGGCTATGCCCCATTAGAAGGGGGACAAAATCCTAATAAGCCGTATTTGTTCATCAAGGAATATGATGCGCAAGGGTTCGCACAATTCCAGGTTGAACTAAGCCAGGGGCGTCTTCCGCGTACGGATAAGGAAGTTGTGATCTCCGAGCCCGTTGCCATGAACGCCAAAGTGAAGTACGAAATCGGCGATCGTCTAACCCTTCGCGTCGGCGAACGATTCCAACAAGGGGGCGATCATCCCCTAGATCAGACCGAATCACTGCGCAGGGAAGACGGCACATTGACCGAAACGTTGCAGCATATCAAGATAAGGGAATATACGGTAGTAGGCTTCATCAAGCGTCCCGCATGGGAACCGGCGTGGGCCCCGGGTTATACGATCATTAGCTATGTCGATGATCATATGATCGGGGAAAACGATCGAGTCGATGCGTCGGTGGTCTTACAGCGTGTTAATCCGTCCTTGTTCGCTCATGCGGAGGATTTGGCTAAGCAAAACCAAATTGAAACCGTCCAATATAATAACGATTTGCTTCATTATTACGGCTTGTCCAAAAGCAAAGCCTCGTACAGCATGATGTTCTCCTTATCGGCGATCCTTATGGCGGTGATTATGATCGGCTCGGTTTCGCTCATCTATAACGCTTTTGCGATCTCCGTCGCGGAACGTTCCCGCCATTTAGGGATGCTCGCGAGCGTGGGCGCTACGAAAAGGCAAAAGCGAAATTCAGTGCTTTTTGAAGGTGCCGTCATTGGCTTGATCAGCATTCCCATTGGCATCCTATGCGGTCTTGCGGGGATCGGGATCACCTTTTGGTTCATGAACGCGATGATTGAAGAGGCATTAGGGACCAGTGAAAAGCTGAGGCTCATCGTCACGCCATTATCGCTCTTGATTGCTTGTCTTGTTTCGATGCTGACGATTTTCGTTTCGGCGTATCTCCCGGCGCTGAAAGCATCCAAGGTTTCTGCTATGGACGCGATTCGCCAAGCTGCCGACATAAAGCTTACAGCCAAAGCTGTGAAAACGTCGAAGTACATCCGCAAGCTCTTCGGGATCGAAGCGGAAATCGGGCTGAAAAACTTAAAAAGGAACAAACGGAGATACCATGCTATTCTTTTTTCGCTTGTCATCAGCATCGTCTTGTTTTTGACGGTATCGTTTTTTACGGCCGGTATGACACAATCCCTGGAACTGTCGCGGGAAGGCGTCAATTACGATATTGAAGTATCGTACAGCGATGGCAAAAGAATAGATGACCGGTTGCTGCGATCGATTGTATCCCTGGATGGCGTCACGGAATACAACGTGATTCACGAGTTATATGGGAACGCTTGGGTCGATGCGGCGATCATCGCCGACGAATTGCAAGAGCGTATTAAGAAGGATAAGAGTCTGCTGCAAGACGGGAAATACCCCTACGATATTAAGATTCTTGCCTTAAACGATTCGAGTCTGCAAGCCTATGCCAAAGCGGTTGGAGCAGACTACGAACAGCTTACGGATCCGGATCATCCCGCTGCGATCGTGATGGATACGATTCACTACAAAGATATGGGCACGGGGAAATATGTGCAGACGAAGGCCATGTATACGAAGGTCGGTCAAAGTATCGAGCTAACGAACTTCTATCAAGAAAATGGGGAAGAAACAAAGGCAGATAAAGTGATCGTTGCCGCATTGACGGATCAAGCCCCGATGGGAATGAACCCGATAGGCGTAGGCGGATTAAATATGATCGTGTCGGAACGCGTCTTGAATCGGCTGGCAGGCGACGAGGACCAAGCTAACGCTTCGACGTACCTCCATTTGAAAAGCACGGAACCGATGAGAACGCAGCAGGAAATTGAAGAGATGCATGAGACCAATCTGAACGTCTACAATGTATATCAATCCAGAAAAAGCGAAGAACGGCAGATTCTCTTGATGTCCGTCTTTTCTTACGGTTTTATCGTATTAATCTCTGCGATTTCCATTGCGAACATTTTTAATACGATCTCAACGGGGTTGTCTCTTCGCAAACGAGAATTTGCGATGCTGAAATCCGTAGGCATGACGCCAAAAGGCTTTGCGAAAATGATGAACTATGAAAGTATTTTTTACGGAGTCAAGTCGCTGTTGTTCGGGCTTCCCGTTAGTTTCGCCGCGATGGTTCTGATCTATAGAGCATTTGCGAACAAATTCAGCTACGGGTTCACCCTCCCTTGGATGAGCATTCTGTCTGTCATTGTCGCCGTATTTGTCATTGTCGGTTCCGCGATTGTTTATTCCGGCGCGAAAGTAAGAAAGGAAAATATTATAGATGCATTAAAGCAAGAGAATATATGAGAGCTATTGGTCAACATGAGTGATGCATACTGTCACCAATAAAACTCTTAATATTGTCGACTAAGGCCGTTTGAAGGTGGAAAATTAAGGGCACCTGGAAGGGTGCCCGTCTGTGCCCATCCGAGCAGGATGGCTTTTTCTGGTCTTCAAAGCCGATCTTGTCCAAGATTGGATACTATAAACCTGAGGAAGGAGTACCCGCGTTTGAGGAGGTTGAAGTTGAGAGACCAAAAGCGTCAGGGAGGGATTTGCTCGTAGAAGTGAGGGCGGTATCTGTCAATCCAACGGATTGGCGTTCGCACATGGCTAAGAAACCTGATGATTCTACGATAGCAGGCCGAGACGTAGCCGGCGTAGTGGTCGAAACGGGACCGGATTGCCATCTGTTCAAGGTTGGGGATGAAGTTTATTATTCTGGCAGCAACATTCGGCCAGGCGGGTTCAGCGAGTTTCACCTGGTTGATGAACGAATCGTCGGCAGAAAACCGCAAAGCCTCGATTACGCAGAGGCGGCGGCGCTGCCGCTAACAACGATTACAGCGTGGGAAGCTTTGTATGACCGCTTGGGAATATCCAAGAATCCATCAGACAATAAGGGTAAAAGTATTTTGATTATCGGGGCCGCGGGGGGAGTCGGATCGATCGCTACCCAACTGGCCAAGCTTGCCGGACTTCAGGTTATCGCCACAGCCTCGCGTCCCGAATCGATTGAATGGACAAAGGAAAACGGTGCCGATCATGTTATCGATCATCGTCAACCGTTGGAGCCTCAGCTAAAGGAATCTGGCCTGCATGGCGTTAAGTATATTTTAGTATTAAATAGTCCGGATCAGTATTTGAATGAGCTGGCGAAAGTGATTTTGCCACAAGGAAAAATCTGCTCGGTTTTGCCATTCGAACAACAGGTTGATCTTAGCGCGTTCTTTGCAAAAAGCGTGACATTGGTTTGGGAACTGATGTTCACTCGTTCCATGTTTCAGACGGACGATATGATTGAACAGCATCGGTTGCTTACTGAGGTGTCTCATTTGGTGGATTCGGGGAAAATACGAACAACTTTAAAACAGCGTTTGGCACCCATTAATCCTGATAACATGAAGGAAGCATTTCGCCAGAGTTTGACCGGAAGTATGCTCGGCAAAATCGTATTAGAAGGATTTGAAAAATTCTGAGGGGAGTAGAAGGGGAATCTGGGTGCTAAGGGACACCAGAGCCGTTATTTTCGAAAAAACGGAGGATTGCAAAATGTAATGGACACAGAAGACCTTATTTAGCTCAAATCGTCCTGAATGAACGGGTTTAGAGCGAAATAGGGTCGTGTGTGTCCGTTAGCCTGGGAAATACCCGGGAAATGGGCGGATAAGGTCGCTGGTGTCCGTTAGAGCAGCGTCCACTGGATGTAGACTACAGATTGGAAAGGGCCGAGGTACTCGACGCTACTGTTCGTCAAAGAAGGGGGAAGGTTACTCAAAAAACCGAAGAGGGAATGGGAACCCATCCCTCCAATCGCTCCAAAGTAGAAGTCAGAGCCACTAAAGGACAAAGGACGCCGTCTGGCGTTCTTCTTATTTCTTTTTCTCCAATTCCGCCTTTAATCTTGTATTCTCTTCCAACAGCTGTTGAACGTCCGGGATATCCTTGCCGGAAACCCAGCCATACAAATCGTCTCTTGCTGCATACACCGGCAATTGGTCACGAAGTACCATTGTAATGTGCCGTACATCTTCAACATAATAGGTAGGGACTTGTTCCATGACCGCTTGCTTAAACTCTTGAAACTTCTGATAGTATTCAATTGCTGTGAAGTCGTATGGCTTTTGTCTTAATGCTTCATCCGTGACAACAAAAGCAAATCTAGGTTTGCCCGCTTCTCCGGCATACTCGTATTCCCATTGCGTATAGCTCTTGGATTCATCATCAGGAAGCGTTAAGCCATAGAATCCTCCGAGAATCAGGATATACACATCGGACTCGTCGATCCATCTCTTCCTGATTTTCATTGGACTTTCCTTGAAAGATTGCTCTACCCCAGCAGGGATATGACCGGCTTGAAGTATGGCTTCGACAGCGATATGTCTTTCCTCGATAAGATCGTAGTAAGTAGACGATATGTAAATTTGTAGTTTTTTTCTCATAGCCCACCCAAATTAAAGAATTTTAGTATAAATAGAATCTACCACTCGCTCACTTTAATTGTCAAAACTTGATCTAATCAGTTGAATATACGGTGGTTAGCCAATTTCAGTGCTCCAAAATGGCAGTGTTCCTCAGCAGAATCTTCCGCAGTAAACTTCATATATGTTTTGGGACCTCTTAAAGCTGTGTATAATCGTTCGGGCTGTCCTGCAAAAGCGTGATCATGTTCCGCTTCGCAAACAAGCACGGGACACTGGATTTGTTCAGCAACGCCTTCTAAGGTAAAAGGTTCCGTTTTGTGCACAAGTGAACTTAAATCGAATTCACCGCCTGCTTTACCGCCTAATCCCGCAGCTATTGCCCCCACTTGGAAGGAGAATAAACCGTCATTTGCTATGCAAGCAGCGAGCCTGTGCTCATAAGCAGCTGCGCGCGGAGCCAAATACCCACCTAAACTAATACCCATTAACGCGATTTTGTCGGAAATGACTTCCGGACGTTTAGCCAGATAATCGACAACAGGAGTTACAACAGCCTCCCAGTCATGTCTGAATGGAATTTGCTGTTCGCGTATAACAGCCCCTTGTCCTGGACCCTCGAATACCAAACAATGATAACCTCTTTCTAAAGCAGAGATAACGACTTGGAAATAAAGCTCTTCTGCAGTGGAATCATATCCACCATGAACAATCAAAACAGGGCCTGGTCGATTTCCGGCTAAATATAAGTAACCGGGCAGCTTAGTATTTTCATAAGGAATAGTAACAATCTCCCAATGATGATTAAGTAAAGTAAGAGCCTGTCTGAATGTGCTCCGGCTCAGCCCCCATGTTTCCAAAATACGTTTATCCTCCACGTTAGAGGATTATAGAGAGAGGATTTCTTCCTTTCAAGAACAGAGCCCTGACGTCAATCACCCTCTGTTTTCTACAATTTCCGTTATAGAAATGGGGATAAACTTCGAGGAGGCAAGTATCCTCTGGTGTAATAGGATGCTGGAGGTGTTAAAGCAGCATAAGCTTACGAGTAGAACGGTGAATCATATCTGACAATAGCCTATTCCCCTATGTACCTAAGAAGGAAGGATCGGGGGCTGCCCCGATCCTTCCTTCCTGAGTGTTATATGTTTTTTCTACTGCACTAAACTTTCCAAATCCGGCTGCAATTTATTCCGCAGCGCATACAGCATGATGGCTCCAACAAGGAACGCTACTGCATCCGCAATGACGAGCGACCAGACCACCCCGTGGAAGCCGTTCATTTGATTGGCAATAAACAACACAGGAATCAGAGTAATTCCCTGAATAACGGACATCATGAACGCGGCGGTTCCTTGCGCTGTTGCTTGGAAGATCCCCGTAAACAACGTAGTCATTCCTGTAATGAACAAGGATAAGAACGTCACATGCAGAATGTAGCTGCCCATTTCAATTAATTGCGGATCATTCGTAAATAAACCAATCAAGTGGTCGGAAATCAGATAGACGATGACGCCGAACACAACGGCTAACGCCACAATCGTTTTGATCGTAAATCCAATGGTATGCTTCATACGTAATTTATCTGCTGTAAAAGAGAAGGCAATGAGCGGCACGACTCCCTCGCATAAGCCCATCAGAATAAACTCAGGAAACTGCAATAAACGCGATGATATTCCGTAAGCCGCTACGGCCTGATCTCCATATTCGACAAGAAAATGGTTGAAGATCAGCGACATTGCACCCAAGAAGATACTCATAATAAAGACGGGAACTCCGATTTTGAATACATTGCTTAGAATGTCCTTGGTGGCCCTGAACCATTTTATGGAGACAGTTAAGAATTGGCTTTTATATCCCATATGAAAGGCGTAGAAAACACTCGCAACCAAGTTAGAAATGACCGTAGCAGACGCAACGCCGATCACGCCCCAATGGAAAACGAAGATGGCCAGCGCATCGAGAATAATATTCACGACAACACTCAGAATCATACCGATCATCGACGTGATAGCCGCACCCTCCGAACGCACGATATTCTCCAGCGTGAAGAATAATACGACGAATGGTGAACCCATAAGCATAATTGTGACATAATCCTTCGTGAAGCCGAAGGAGTCAGGCGTTGCCCCCAGGCCCTGGACGATTGGATCGATCAATGGGAGACCGACGGCCATCACGATAAGACCGAGAACTAAACTGCTGTAAAAGGCGAATGAAGACACATGCTTTACATCATCATATTTTTTCTCACCCAGCAAACGGGAGATGAAGGTACCGCTGCCTATGCCAATCAAGTTGCCTAGAGCCATGATGATCGCGAATAACGGCAAAATTAGTGCTAGTGCGGTTAACATGGCGGTATTGCCCAGCGTACCAAGGAAATAGGCATTCAAGATGGAATAGATGACACTCATTGACGTACCTAGCATCATAGGTACAGCGAAGTGAGCTACGGCTTTAGCGATCGGTGCTTTTTCAAAATAATGGAGGTTCTCTGCATCCATGCGGGTCACCACTTTCTTAATATATTTTGTTCTTATCTAACGGTGTTAGTTTGAACCTTACAGTGTTAGATGATATCATGAACCTATAGACCTGTAAAGCATAAACTTACACTGTTAGATAAAAGGGCGGATAACGATGAAAAAGCAGCAGCCTCAGATTTCGGAGGATAAGATTTTGGAAGCTTCTTGGGAGCTTTTGGGGGAGGGGGGGATCGAGAAATTCAGCATGAGACGACTGGCCGACCGGCTGGGGATTCAGGCTCCCTCTCTGTACTGGTACTTCAAGAGCAAGCAGAATCTCTACCAGCGTCTGGCTAATCAGGTATCGAAGCTCATTCTGGAGGAGTTTCACTCCGAGGGAGATTGGAAGGAGCAACTGACAGGGCTTGCGGGAACGGTACGGAGCGTGCTCAGCCGGTATCCCTGCTCCACGCAGCTCATGATGATGACGCTGCCCCATGAACCGGACATCATCCGGTTTACCAACCGGATGATGCTCTGTGTGGAATCGACACCGCTTGAGCAAGAGCAGAAAATGCAAGTCATTACTACGTTTGTCAACTATGTCTACTTCTTCGTTCTGGACGCTTATCAGCATGAGCGCAATGTTTCCGCTATTCTTAAGGAGCAGGGGGAGGAAGCGCTTCCGGGCGAGGAGATGATCCACCTGCTGGACTCCATGAGCGAGACGGAAGCGGGACTGTTCCGAAGGATGTTCACGAACGGGTTGTTCAAGCTGATGGGGACCGACAGGGCATTCGAGTTCGGCTTGAAGCTGATTCTGCTCGGGATTGAGCAGGTGATAAAGGAGCAGGAGAAGTAGAATGTAAATGTTGTTCCCATAGCGTCCGGAACTCCTCGCTCCTGGCACATAACTTGTCGACCAGTTCTTGAAACCACGAATCGTTCATGTACAAGGCAAGCCTCTTCCGCCAAAACCCCAGCGGAAGAGGCTTGAAGATGATGAGCCGGTTTGCTCCCGGGGTTATTCTTAGTCAAGGGCAACACAAGGGAAATGAATGGTTATGCATTCCCCTCGCGTTCCCCAACGTCAAGGCCTGCCGCTGAACCGCTCTAGCGCTTCCTCGGTAACCGGCGCAAAGAGGTTGACGAGGTTGCCGTCGGGGTCGCGAAACAGCGCAGAGCGGTTCCCCCATGGCATTGTGGTCGGTTCCTGCACCCACTCATCGACAAGCGGCTTCAAGCGTGTGTACTCGGCATCGACGTCGTGGACGCGAAACTCGATGATCACGGTGTGGTTGTCGGCCGCGCGCACGGAACCAGCGCCAAACAGTTGCACCGTCTGGGAGTGGCCGATTGCCAGGGTGCACGATGGCAGAACAAACTCAGCGAAAACAGGTGCGGGGCGCTTTGCCGAAACACCTGTGACTTTCTCATAGAACACGACGAGCCGATCCAAGTCGTCGGTAATGATGCGTACAGAAGCGAAATTCACGGGACATCAACCTTTCAATAATATAATTTTACGCTACGATACCGTATCGTATCATATCGGCCTGAAGAACACAAGCGGCTAACAAAAAAATGTGTTCGCAATGGATTCGTTGCCTCACTGAAGCACAAATAAGTAGTAATGGCAAGCCCCAAGCCCCCGGCGCCAAGGATGCTCCCATGGTATAATGTGAAGGACCTATTATTTTAAGGCAACGAATCCCAGTTTAAGTACATTTATGTTGGAGGGAAGATGGTGACTACGTCTAAGAAAACTGAACGTGTGCCGTTGGACAAGGTGAATAGACGCGTCGAGCGTTCACGGCATACCGTTCTGACCACTGCATTTGAACTGCTCAGCGAAGGCGGTGTGGCTAGCTTCACCGTCGACGAGGTGGCGCGTCGTTCCGGGGTCGCCAAGACGACCATCTACCGTCACTGGCCGACGCGGGAAGCACTGGTGATCGACGCCTGTTCTCGGATGATTGCTGAGCAGGAAACGCCCGACACCGGTTCACTCGAAGGTGACGTCACGGCTATCCTGGTGGAAATCGCGCACCTGCTGCAGACGGCCAATTGGTCCTTCGTCCTGCCGTCAATTGTCGACACCGCCGAGCGCAATCCGGAGTTCGCGGAAATCCACAGTCGGATTCAACGCGGACACGCCGCACCCCTGCGGGAGGTCCTGCAGCGCGCGGTAGACAGGGGCGAGCTGTCGGCACACGCCGACCTGTCAACGATCGTCGCAGCCCTGCTGGGGCCACTCTTCTACCGCCGCTGGTTCTCGCGCGAGCCGATCGACGACCAGTTCGTAAAGGCGATCATCAAACGCGTACTCGCTTCACTTTAGTACGAGACGCCTACCACTGCTTGGCCGGACATCGATCGCGGACCAGCGAATATCTATTTTGAGCGCCATAAGCTGCGGCATCCTGACGCAACGCGATCGAACCCTCGGCCTGGAGAGCGAGGGTTCGAAAACAGGTTATATACATAAACCGTGTTTCTTCGTAAATAATTACGTCTATTCCGATCCGAATGACTTGCCAACATGAAGATCTTCGGGCGTTTAGGTCCTTTTCTGATGCACTAAGCAATCGGATAATCCATGACTACGATTCCTTCGGCAAATGGGCCCATGGATTGCAAAAAATTTTGATGCAGGGGATGCTGAATATAATCCCGGCAAGCCTGCTGATTCTCAAAAGTAACTCGAATGCCCAATGTATACCCCTGTTTATGCTCTATTTCCTCCGTAACGTTAATCCCGGCGCTTAGATCGACAATACCTGGGATATCCCTCTTAAAGGCATGCGCGCGCTTCACCACATCTTCTTGTTGTTCAATAGAAACATTGGGTTTAAGTTTCAATAGTACAATATGCTCGAACATCTTTTTTTCCTCCCAGGTTCCTGATTATACTTCACTTCTTGCTATACTCCCTAAGGAGAACATAGACTAGTGTATATGGACCTGACGAGGCTAGGAAGAGATCTGGTTATCGTAGGATCGCGAATATCCTACGTTCATCAATGGATAGGAGGCATGGAGATCATGGCGGACGGATTGGATCGTTACGAGGAATTGTCCCGTTTTTTGCGCACGCGCCGGGAACGAATAACCCCTAAGCAAGTAGGATTGCCAGAGTCCGGACGCAGACGTACACCCGGGCTTCGCCGCAGCGAGGTCGCTCTGTTGGCAGATGTGGGATTGGATTGGTATACCTACTTGGAACAAGGGCGTCATATCAACGTATCCGCCGAGGTCCTTGATCGAATAGCGGGAGTGCTTCGGTTGAATGAGTCGGAACGCAGGCACTTGTTTCATCTAGCCCGCAAGCAGTTCCCCTTGATCGAAATAGAGAAACCCCCTGAGGTAGTACCTGCGCTTCAACGTTTTTTGGATAGCCAAAACTTGTCTCCGTCGAATGTCATGGATGCGCGAATGAACATTATTTCCTGGAATGCAGCCTACTGCGCGTTGAACGGGGAGCTCGCGGCTATGTCTGAAAGGGAGCGGAATTTTGTCTGGATGACGTTTACATCACCCCGTTTTCGTTACATCAAGGGGGACCAATGGGAACTGCATGCGCGGCGGATCGCCGCAAAATTCCACGCCGGGTATGCACGTCACGTTGACGACCCTTGGTGGTCGGAGCAGTTCGAGGCGCTGTGCCAAGCCAGCAGCGAGTTTCGAGAATTTTGGGACACCCATGAGGTTCTTGATGCCATCGATGCTCCTAAGGCACTGCAGTGTCCGAATCTCGGGACTCTGAATTTTGATCTTGTTTCGTTTCAGTATTTGGACGATTCAAACCTGACGGTTTCCATCCATGTTCCCCATCAAGACGGCACGGTGGAAAAAATGCAGCGGCTGGTAAGTGATTATCAGAGCCGGCGCCCGGGACCTTTTGAATCTTTACAAAGAGTTTAGTGTGGAGGAGAGGAATCTGGGGGCTAAGGGACACCAGAGCCGTTATTTTCGAAAAAACGGAGGTTTGCAAAATGTAAACGGACACAGATGACCTTATTTAGCTCAAATCGGCCTGGATGAACGGGTTTAGAGCGAAATAGGGTCATGTGTGTCCGTTAGGCTGGGAAATACTCGGGAAATGGGCGGATAAGGTCGCTGGTGTCCGTTAGAGCAATGTCCACTGGATGTAGACACAAGTCATTTATCCGTAAATCCTGCCCAAAGTGGAATACTCCATCACGAAATACGGCAAGAGCCTGTCTCCGATTTTGGAAGCCGTGCATCAATGGGGAGCGGCCCATGTCGAGCGAAAGCAGCTCAAAATGGCGAATAATGAACAAACAGAAACGGACTAGCGTTCGACCTTACGCTAGTCCGTTTCGTTCTGCACCGTGTCACAATCGGCCTATCGTGCAGATCCTTTTCAAGCAAACGGCAGCTAATTCTAACGCGGATTCGTGGGTTTTCTAATTTCAAATCTCTATTTTTGTCTCCAAAAACTCAAGATACTTTGGGTCGTCCTCCATAAAAATCTCCATACCGGCGCCCATGTAAGCCCGGGTTAACTCGTCAGCCGCCTTTTCAAAGTTTTCCTGTTCATAATACAACTGTCCCAGTCGAAGATGAATATACGGATTACCCAACCCTTTCGGACACTGTACGGCATTAAAAAAGCACTTGAAGGCCTTATCGTAAGTCCTCATACGAAAATGGACATCTCCAATAGCCACGTATATCCAGGTAGCAGCCTCCCATTCTCGATGATTTTCAGGCAATAAACGGAGGGCGGCAATATATTTTTGCTTGCCCGCATCAAGATCGCCTGCCTTCACCAAATCATCGCCTTGTTTACATAGAGCGGTAATTTCGGAATAAGTGGAATCTGAAAGCTGCAACGCGATCTCTCCTGTTCTATTCGATGGGATTCATGAATGTTAGCCAATGATCGTTTTTTGATTTTCATCAAAAATGATTGCGTCTGGTATTGCCAATAAATATTCTATCGCCCAAATGATTTGGTCCGTAAATTCTCTCCCATCATCAGGCGAGAAAACGAAGCGAATGCGCTCGGTACAGTCTTTGATTTCAGGCGGACAATCCTTGACGGTGCTTGCAACATAATTGACATCTGCGACTACATTGGGGCCGGTTTCAAAATGTGCCGAAAAATTCCACTCTGGCCAACGAAGAATCATATATCTTGCTTTCGTGAACGGGTTCGCCGATGCCCCGATTTCCAGGCCATTCTTAGTTTCATAATCAAAATAGGCGCTCAACTCAGAGGAAAGACGCTCGTAGGAGTAAGGATCTGACGACTTCGAAAGGTAGGCATGTATTACAGACATGTTCCAATTCTCCTAGTCCAAGGGGATAGACGAGCCAACAATACTAAGACCGGGAATTCTTAAGTTCGTATCGTCTTCTGATATGAAAAGTCTACCAAATTTTCAGGCACATTCATAGTTTGGGGATATCGCTGAAATAGCGCCCTTTTTTTCTTTATGTTGTCACCCGAGATCAATTGCGAAGCCCAACTTGATTTTACATAAACAAGGAACGATTGTTGAACAAAGATAGTCATGAGATTATAAAATAATCATAGACGTATTGGCCTACCGGGCGCTACACTGGGGGAAGCGACAAAGAATAGATACATTAGGAGCATGTAAAACGTGACATTAACAGATCGTATTCCATCATGGAAAAAACTTAGTCTTTTTGCCGTGACTTGGCCTATTTTCGTCGATTCCGTACTGCGGATGCTGCTGGGCACGGTGGACGTGTTTATGTTAAGCCGCATTTCCGATAAGGCGACCGGGGCAGTAGGTTTGGCCAACGAGATTATTTACTTCTGCATTCTGATGTTCGGGTTTGTCGGCATCGGCACCAGCGTCGCAGTCTCCCAGTATATCGGCGCCGGGCGGGAGAAAGAGGCGAGCCGCATTTCGGCGCTGGCCATTACGATGAACCTGATTTTCGGGATTCTCGTCAGCTTGGTCCTCGTTCTTTATGGGGAGCCTCTCCTGCATCTGTTGAAGTTAGATCCCGAACAAATCGGAATCGCAAGCCATTATTTAAAAATCATCGGCGGTTTTATGTGGATTGAGGCGCTCTCTTATGCGGTGTCGTCGGTCATCCGTTCGAGCGGACACACCAAAAGTGTTATGTTCGTAACTTTAGGCGTCAATATCATTCATGTGACAGGAAATTATTTGCTCATTTTCGGGAACCTAGGCTTTCCAGAGTGGGGTGTGACGGGTGCGGCTATATCAACGGTCGTTAGCCGTTTGCTCGGCATCGTCGTTCTTTTTATCATTTTGTATCGGCGGGTTCCTGCACCGATTCGCGGAAAGGATTATATTACCTGGAACGGTTCCTACTTGAAACAGATTTTGAGCGTTGGCTTGCCTGCCGCGGGCGAGCATCTCTCCTGGCAGTCGCAGTACCTCATGATTATCAGTTTTGTCAATATGATCGGCATTACGGCACTAAACACCCATGTTTACGTCATGAACGTATCCAACTATTTTATGGCGCTTGCGATGGCGATCGGGGCGGGTACGGAAATCATTGTCGGTCAAATGGTCGGTGCGGGGGAAATGAAAGCGGCCTACAAGCGACTCATGAAAAGCGTGAGGATCAGCTTCGTGTTAACTTTGGCCATCGTCGGTACGGCAGCGATATTCCGGCATGGGCTGATCGGCATGTTCACGAAGGACACCGAGATCATTGCCGCCGGAGCGAGTATTTTTTTGCTTTCCATCGTACTCGAACCCGGCCGGACCTTCAATATGGTCATCATC
The DNA here is from genome assembly GCF_046567315.2 of Paenibacillus lacisediminis. Classification (NCBI taxonomy): domain Bacteria; kingdom Bacillati; phylum Bacillota; class Bacilli; order Caryophanales; family Paenibacillaceae; genus Paenibacillus; species Paenibacillus lacisediminis. The sequence continues at coordinate 157,354 of NZ_JBKIAX020000016.1, forward strand.
AATTCGCTGCGCGCCGCCGGGGATGCGCGTTTTCCCGTCTTGATGGGCGCGCTCTCGATGTGGGGCGTCTCAGTGCCGCTTGCTTATGCGTTAGGCGTTCATTTCGGGATGGGGCTGCTTGGCATCTGGATCGCTTTTGTGGTGGACGAATGGCTGCGCGGGGTCATCATGCTGCTTCGCTGGAGGAGCCGGGCCTGGGAGAAGAAAGCGCTCGTGAAGCCTGTTTCCGTTTCGGAAAACGGCATGGGGGCGTGAGATATTATGGAGAGTAAAAGATAATTGAATAAGTCACGGCAGCAGCTAATCAGAGATGATCAGCTGCTTTTTTTATCAAATTTTGGGCATGGTAGAGGGCGATGCGCAGGTAGAGATGGGAGGGGGAGAGGATTCTGGGGGCTAAGGGACACCAGAGCCGTTATTTGAGGGAAAACGGAGGATTGCAAAATGTAACGGACAGAGGAGCACTAGCCATGCAAACAACCTGACATGAAAAGTTGAAATTATGGTCCAATTACTATTTTGGTAATTAATGAAATATATTTACAGGTTTGTTTCGGTCTTAGATTCAAAAAGGAGAATGTCCG
>NZ_JBKIAX020000017.1:0-149914 GCF_046567315.2 Paenibacillus lacisediminis
CCGGCTGCACCTGCCCGGAGCGGAAGAAACAATGCGGCAGAAGTTGCTGCACATGTGTGTGGCGATTCCGGCGATCCCTTACCGCCGGCTGATCGCGCGCCAACCGAACCAGCCCCTTGCGGCGGCAGCCTGATCGAGACGCTGGAACGGTGGGGGGAGTTTGATGCAGATCAACTTGATGGGCAGGGGTTAGCTTAATGCGGATCGACTTGATTGGTGTGGGTTAGCATGAACGGTGCGGGCGTTGCTGCAAACGGAAGGGTTTAAGCTACAGCAAAATCACGGTCTTTTCGTTTTCCTCACGTCTTGTCCTTGATCTCCTGTCTTGATGTCCTGTCTCGATCTCTTGTCCGGTCTGTTTCACCTCCCCTAAACCTGATTCCTTCTTCTAAGCCCGTCTAAATTATCTCGAACCTATCTGCTTATCCACCAAATATTTTCTTCTCCCGAGCTTGTCTGTTTTTCTGCTACCCTGATCTAACGGGATAATCATACAAAGCGTCCGGACAGTGAGTGTTGATCTGCCGCCCCCCCACCCCACTTCCCTGTCCTCAAGCTTTCAACGCCCTTCCGCGTTTCTTGCCACGATCGGTTTTCGGCTTAACTGGCAAGCAAGGATTATAAGGTTGAGCTCAAGGACTCAAGCTGATTTTTGCTCTGCGAAAGTTGAGTTTGTAATTCTATAATCTAAAGAAAATTTATATCGGCGTACCCCCTATGAAGACAGACCGCATTTAACATACATCAATCCTATTTTCCATTATTAAGTTGGCCTTCTGTGAGAACCTAACGTATACTAAATCTTATAAGACTAATTTTTCTTATACATAGGTTGTGATTAGGTCTTTTTACCCGCGCAATGCGACAAAAGGGCTCGGCTTTAAAAAAACTCTGGTGTCCGTTAAATTCCGAAATCTCCCGATTTTTCCGGAATAGCGGCTTTACAGTCCGTTAGAAATTGAAGTGTGTTTCCTGCTTCATCCATCGATGGGTTAAGCGCATTTTTTTGGTTGAGCCCTTATTTTCACTGCTTTTGACGAACCACATTTGGGGAAAAAAGTTTAGCCGTAATGATGACATCAATCCTAATGCTTTCCGCATTAGCGGCCTCTCTCGACAGCTCTTTTTTTCCACTCTAAAGTGATGCCTATGTAAGAGTATACGAAAAAACGCCCCGCCCGCTTTTGTAGCGAAAGAAGCGTTTTAAACCCGTTTGTTATCTTTTGGAACGTCGGATGCCTTTCCAGGAAATCAAAGCAAGCAGCATGCCCGCCATCGAAAGCAGCATCCAGTATTGCGGATAGGCCGGTCCCATTTGAACGGCAAACGGCTCAACGATCCCAGGAGAAATGCTCGGCAGAGCGAATGACAATTTCTCGGATGTCTCCGCATCGGCAACAGCTGTCGGAAGGATACCGGTCACCGGTTCCGAAGCCTCGCGCTGGGCGGAGTGATCCACAAGCAGAAAAATAAAGCTGCACAGGAACACTAACAAAAAGCTGGCGGCCCAACCGATAATACGCCGACGGAAGCCTCGGGTCACGCCGGCCTTGACATCCGGCGCCAGCCACGGCGATTCCGCATAGATACGGTCCATGACATTGCGGTTCACGGCCTCAGCCTGCTCCTCGGTCACTTCTATGGGTATGTATTGCAGCATGTCCATGCTTTCCTGCCAGCAACGGTATTCAGCATTGCAAGACTCGCAGCCCAAAAGATGCCACTCCAGCTCTTTGCGCTGGGGATGTTGTTCGGGCAGGTCTTGCATCAAACCGAACAGTTCTTGGGCCTCTCTACAATTCATCTGCTTTTCATCCCTTCGTAATGCTCGTAGACCGGTTCGTAAAAGTAGGGTTCAAGCTGGCTTTTTACGCTGCTTCTGGCGCGGAACAAAAGCGATTTTACGGCACTGACGCTCTGTCCCAAAATACTGGCGATCTCCTGGTAGTCCAATTGATCGTATTCGCGCAATATCAAAGCAGACCTTTGTTTCTCCGGTAATTTGTTGATCGCTTCGCGCACCATGCCAACCTTCTCGCTGCGCAGAACGGCTTGTTCCGGGACGACCTCGGTCGGGGCCACAGGAACATACCCGCTTTCTTCGAGCGGGACATTTCCGCTGCGCTGCTTGCGCAGCTCGCTGAGCACCGTATTCCGGGCAATCGTGTAAAGCCAGGTGGAGAAAGACGCGTCCACCTCCCGGAAGGAATGCAAGCTGCGAAATGCTTTGTAGAACGTCTCCGAGCATAAATCTTCGGCAAGCTGCTCCAATTGAGCGCTTTTCAACATGTGATAAACGAAGGCCAGTATCTTCCGCTGATACCTTCGCATCAGCTCCGAATACAGTTCCGTGTTGCCTTCCTTAATCTCACGTATCATCTGGGAATCGGTCATTTCGGGGCGAAACCTCCTCGCAGTTCCAAATGCTTCTTCCCGTTCGATTCTTCCATTAATTATTACCGAACAGGAGCAAAAAAGTTGCGGTCGTTTATGTAAACTTCTATCCGAAAATCATTTGCGGCGATATACGCTATAGCCAAAATCAAATCATATTATACCACAGAAACCGGGATTAAAAAAATAAACCGATGGTCATTTGTTGAAAAATATTAAAGGCTGTCCGTGTTATGGACAGCCTTGCTTTGCTTTTTGGTCAGTTCATCCGCGCCCGTAAGCCGCCGCTGCGTGAAGCTCCTCCACCGCTTTGCGGACATCGGCGGCCTGTGTAACTGCGGATATGACCGCGATTCCGTCCGCCCCGGCGCGGATCACTTCGCCCGCTCTTGCGGCCGTAATCCCGCCGATTGCGACGAGCGGCTCTCTGATTCCGCATTCGCGCAGCCGCCGGATGAAGCTGGGGCCCTGCGGCTCGCGGGCATCGGCCTTGGATGCGGTCGGATAGACCGGCCCGATCCCGAGGTAGTCCGCGCCGCTGTGAATGGCCAGTTGGGCTTCTTCCACGGTATGCACGGATACGCCCAGAATCCGGCCCTCGACCCGCTCGCGGACCTGGCTTGCCGACTCGTCCTCCTGGCCGACATGGATTCCGTCCGCATCGATCGCCAAGGCAAGTTCAACATCGTCGTTGACGATAAAAGGAACGCCCGCCCGCCGGCAAACGGCCTGCAGCTTTTCGGCGAGCCTCAGCTTCGGCTCCCCGGTCAGCGCGCCGGACCCCTTTTCCCGGAATTGAATCATCGTTGCGCCTCCGGCCAGCGCCTCCTCGGCCACCTGTAGCGGCTCCTGCCGGCAGTCTACGCTGCCGATTACCAGATACAGTCCGAGAAATTTGCGCATAGCCGCAGCGGAAATACGCTCGCTCATGGCCGCCCCCCCTGTACCTTCCTGCGCCGGTACGCCCAATGATTCGTCGGGCCGTGTCCCAGCCCCAGGGCAAGCTCGTCCTCGATCGCCGCCTGGATAAATGCCCGCGCGGTAGATATCGCTTCAGCGGCCGCCGCTCCCTTCGCCAGCTCCGCCGCGATCGCCGCGGAGAAGGTGCAGCCCGTACCGTGCGTATGCCGCGTCATGATCCGCTGCCCGCTAAACTCGGTGAAACCGTTGCCGTCATACAGCAGGTCGACGATCCGCTCGCCGCTGCCGCTCTCGTCATGCCCGCCTTTGATGACAACGTGTTTCGCCCCGAGGCTATGGATGCGTTTGGCCGCCTCGCGCCGGTCGGTCATGCCGAGAATCGGGATGCCGGATAACGCCTCGGCCTCCGGGATATTCGGCGTCACCACCTGCGCCAGCGGCAGCAGCTCCTCCTGCAGCGCCACGACCGCTTCGGGCTGCAACAGCGTGGCGCCGCCTTTGGCGATCATAACCGGGTCGACGACGACCCGGGCCCAGCCGAAGGCGCGGATTTGCCCCGCTACGGCGCGGATGATCCCGGCGCTGAACAGCATGCCGGTTTTCAGCGCGTCCGGGGCCAAGTCCGAGCCGACCGCCTCGATTTGCTCCGCCGCGGCCTCCGGCGGCAGCGGGTATACGTTCCGGACGCCCAGCGTGTTTTGGACGGTGACGGCGGTGATCGCCGACATGCCAAACACGCCAAGCTCCTGGAACGTTTTGAGGTCGGCCTGGATGCCGGCCCCGCCGCCGCTGTCCGACCCGGCGATCGTCAGCGCCTTCCGGACCGCGCCGCTCATCCGAGCCACCACCCGCCGGCGGCGGAGACTTCCCGCTCGCTGACCGCCGCGTGGCCCTTCAGCGAGTGCGGGTGCAGCTTGGCCAACTCGTCGAGGAAGGCGATCTGGAAGCTGCCGGGTCCGGCGGACGCGGTGCGCTCCGCGGCGCGGGACGCGGCGGCGCCGTAAAACGCCAGCCCGGCGGTGCCGGCCAGCAGCACGTCGTCGCGTTCCACCGCGGCAAAGGCGCCCAGCACCGACGTCAGCAGGCAACCCGTGCCGGTCACCTGCGTCAGCAGCGCATCCCCGCCGCTGACGATCCGGCACAGCTGCCCGTCGGTGATCACATCCTCGCGCCCGGTGACGGCGACGACGGTGTTCAGCTTCCGCGCCGCCCGCACGGCCAGCTCCGCCTGATCTTCGCCGCTGCTCTCCCCGGCATCCACGCCCTTGATGTCGCGGCTTTCCCCGAGCAGGTGGGCGATTTCCGCCGCATTCCCCCGCAGCAGCGACACCTTGACCTCGCGCATTATGTGCAGCGCCGATTCCGTCCGGAAACGCGTCGCGCCCGCCCCGACCGGATCCAGCAGCACTGGCACCCCATGGGCGTTCGCCGACAAACCGGCGACGATCATCGCCTCGACCTGGGCGCTGGACAGCGTCCCCAGGTTCAGCACGAGAGCCCCGGCGATCCGGGCCATATCGGCCACTTCCTCCGGCGCGTAAGCCATCACCGGGGAAGCTCCCAGTGCGTACAAGCCGTTAGCCGTAAAATTGGTCACGACGACGTTTGTCATGTTGTGCACAAGCGGCTTCGTGTTTTGCACTTTCGTAAGCAGAGCGGACAAATCTTTTTCCAAGATGCTCATTAAAGTTCAGCCCCTTTCGTTAATGCACCCGCGGCACTGGTTCATCATTCCGCCGCCCCGTCCGAACCGGCCATTCCTCCAGCTTATAAGCCATGTCCCAGAACAGGTACTCCAACTGGCAGCTTTGCATGAAATGATCCGCCATTCTCCGGCGCTCCGCTTCCGCCGCGGTTTCCGCCCATTGGTCGAGGGCGTCCTGGAACCTCTGCGTCACATTCGTCACCCGGCCACCGTAAAATTGCATCCAATCGTAAAAAGGATGGTCCGGGGCCGGGCGGACTTCGTCCAACAGCTTGCGGCCGATTTCCAGATACGTCCAGGGGCAGGGCAGCAGCACGGCCAATATTTCACCCAGGCTGCCTTCATGCGCCACAGTCAGCATGTGGCGGATGTAATGATGTGCGGACGGCGCCAAGGGAAAGCCCTGCAGCTCCTCAAAACGCACCCCGGCAACGGCGCAAAAATTGTGGTGCGGATGGATTTCGCTGTTCAGAATAAAGGAGATCTGTTCGTTGAACAGGGCGATATCATCGCGGCTTTCGCATTTCGATATGGCGATTCCGTAGATCCGCATGTACGCGTTCAAGTACTCGTAATCCTGTTTGACGTAATGAATCAATTGCTCTTTTTGCAGATTGCCGTCGGCGATTCCCCGCACGAAAGGATGCTGATAAATCGCTTCAAAAACCTCGTCCGCCTGCTCGCGCAGCGTTTGCGCAAAACTCATCGTCCTTCACCTCCGGGTAAAATGTGAACTACGATACAGGAGCATCCATGGGACGACGAGCGGCAGAACTTTACGAAGCGGCAAAAAAGCCGCCCCGTAGAGGGAGCGGCTTGAACGCGCGAGGGCTAGTCACATCACAACTTGATCACTTGCAGACGGCGCAGTACCGGCTCCACTTTCCTACGCTAGTACGAACTAGATCAGGTTCAAAGGGTCCAAGATACGCTCTTGTCTCAGCCGAATACGGCGCCCCTAGTGGAATTTCCTATTCGATTCACTATCACTACTTTACCTGGATCTTCCTGGAGTGTCAATTCCGCGTTGCCATGCGCGCCGGAATTTCCCCGCGGCCTCAGCGGAGCGCGAGCCGAACCGTTTTAATCTCATACGGCGAAATCTGCAGCTCGGCAGTACCTTGCTTGGCCTCCCCGGCCGGCCGTTCCATCAGGTCGGTTTCTTGCCAGGAGACAAACGTGAGATCGCTCTCCAGGCGAACCGAACCCCGGCCGCCTTTATATTCGTGGAAGCGGACGATCAAGGCGTCGTCGTCCTCCGCTTTTTTGACCGCGTCGATTGCCACTTCGCCGCTGCCGCTGACGCGCACAGCCCGCAGCAAGGAGAAAGCGGGTGCCGCTGCCTGGCCGCGTGTGGCATACACCGGCTGATTCAGCAGCGCGGCGGCCTGCACGGTCTCGCCCTCGGACCAATGCCCCTCGTGCGGATACAGGGCATAAGTAAACGTATGCTCTCCACGGTCGGCCTCTGGATCGGGATAGGTCGCCGATTTCAGCAGCGACAGCCTGATCACGTTGTTTTTGATGTCATGACCGTATTTGCAATCGTTGAGCAGGCTGACGCCGTAACCGTGCTCCGACAGGTCGGCCCACTGGTGCCCAACCGTCTCAAACCGCGCCAGATCCCAGGAGGTGTTCCAATGCGTCGGGCGTTTGACGTTGCCGAACTGGATGTCGTAGTTGGCCTCCGTTGCCCGTACATCCACCGGAAAAGCGACCTTTAAAAGCTGCTGGCGTTCCTGCCAATCTACCTGCGTGCGGAACTCGATCCGCCGATCATCGGCATTTAGAATCATCTGCTGGCTGATCGTGGAGCTCATATACATCCAGGTGAAAGCGACCTCTGCCCGCAGCTTGCCGGCCGTAACCCGGCACTCCTTAAGCTCCGAAACCTCGCTCATCTTCTCCTGATAAAAAATATCGATATCCCAAGCCTCGAACATTTTCGGCTTATCTTCAAACACCTGGAGAACGTTGCCGCGTTCTCCGGGAGCGAGCACCTCGCGGCCGGCGGCCCGGTCGTAAACCGAAGTCAATTGGCCGCGCGCGTTCCAGACGATCCGATACAGCGGAGTCTCGATGCCGTTCGGCAAAACTCTAAACGGCGCCTCAGCAGCGTCACCGCTTCCCGCTGACGCTCCTTGCGAATCGGACATCGCCTCCTCCCCATTCAAGCTGCGGCTTATCGTCTTAAATCCCAACGGCGGGACGTTTTCCACCTTCACCCAAACGATGCTTCCGTCAAATTCGGCGTCAAGCTCGCGGCCGTCGTGATCGCTCCAACGTCCTCCGGGACCAGCGCCATGGACGGCAACGAGGCCGCTATACGTCCAGGAGGACGGATTCCAAACGGTATAGGTCACTTCGCCTTCCGGATCACCGTTCACAGCATCGCCGGTCACGGCATCGCCTATCGAGGCGGTACCGATTGCTGTATCGCCAATCAGGGCGCTTCGGGTCAACCCGCGGATCGCCTGACTGCGGCATTCCTGCAGCAGCGCAGCGGCTTGCTCGTACTCCAGTTTGGAATCGCGGTACACTTCGGGAATCGACGAGCCTGGAATGATGTCGTGGAACTGATTGCGCAAAATCGTTTTCCAGCTTTCGTCGAGCTTCGCTTTCGGGTAGGAGGCCCAGCCTCCGCCAGCCAGCAGCGCCTCCAGGCTAAGCAGCCATTCGGCGTCACGAGAGAGCAATTCGAGCTTGCGGTTCATTTTTTTGTTATAAGCCTGACTCGTATAAGTTCCCCGGTGGTACTCGAGATACAGCTCGCCGTCCCATGTATGGACATAACGGTCCGCCGCTTCCACCGTCTCATGCAGTTTGGCGAAATATTCGTCCGCCCTCCCGGTGACGACGTTCGGCAGCCCCGGCATCGCTTCGAGACGGCGCCGCAGCTCCAGATGCTCCCGGTTGACGCCGCCGCCCCCGTCCCCGTAGCCGTAAGACAACAGCAGCTCCTTGTTGATTTCCTTGTCCCGGTACGTTTCCCAGATGCCCTGCACACTGGACGCTTCGATGTTGCCGTTGTAGGTATACCACCAGAAGCTGCCGTCCTGCGGGGTGGTGATGAAATGGGTCAGCACTTCGCTGCCGTCGATCCCGCGCCATTTAAACGTGTCGTGCGGCATCCGGTTGTATTGGTTCCAACTGATTTTGGTCGTCATGAACGTATCGAAACCCGACTTGCGCAGGATTTGCGGCAATGCCCAGCTGTAGCCGAAAACGTCGGGCAACCACAAATATGTGCACTCCGAACCAAACTCTTCACGCAGAAAACGGGTGCCGTACAGCAGCTGCCGCACCAGCGATTCGCCGCTCGTCAAATTGCAGTCGGCTTCCAGCCACATCCCCCCGGCCGCCTCCCAGCGGCCTTCCTTGATCCGTTCCTTGATTTGCTCGTAAAGCTCCGGATAATCCTGCTTCAAGTACTCATACAGTTGGGGCTGCGTTTGCAAAAAAACGTACTCCGGGAACATTTCCATCAACCGCAGCACAGTGCTGAAGGAGCGGGCCGCTTTTTCCCGGGTATGCTTGAGGCGCCATAGCCAAGCCACGTCGATGTGCGTATGCCCGATGCAGCGGACCGTAACCGGCGACGATTTGGGCAGCGCCGAAATCGCCTGCGACAGCTGCTCTTCCGCGGCCGCCAACGAGTCATAAAACGCCTCGGAGCCCGGCTGCGACCAATCGACCCGCAAAAACGCCCGATCCAGCGCCGTCAGCAGGTCGGTCCGCTCGGGAGCGTGTTTATGTAGCACTTCCACGGTCTGCATCACGGCCCGGGCCGTATAATACAGACGGTCGACCGTTCCATCGAGCCAGGCGATTTCCGCCCGTTTCAGCCGGTGCTCCTGGACCTGCGGTTTACCTCCGCCCTCCAGACCTGACCAAAGCCGAAATTGCAGCAACACGGAAGTACCGGCGGCTTCTTCGGGAAAAAACACCTCCTGATGGTTGGAGTCCACCCCTTGAAACGGCTCTCCGTTGACATACAGCAAAGACTCGAAACCGGAGTTGTTCCCACCGCCCGTCTTACCGAAATCAAACACGCCGACAACCCGGCGGCCTTTCCAAGCCTGCGGAATTTCCGCCTCAGCTTCCAGCCATAAGTAAAGATCGCGGCCTTCCCAGCGTTCACCAGCCGGCATCGCACTCCATTCCCCGCCCTTTGGCGGTCTGGCTCCGATTGGCCCTTCCTCGTCGACCAGCGCGCGGAATTCGGCGATCGGCATCGCATCGCGGTAACGATAAGCTTCAACCTCGCGAATCCGCGCGTTTAATTTTTCTTCCGTCCAAAACATGAACTGTGTTCCTCCCTTGGAGCAAGTATCGGCTTCCCCCTCATTTTGCGTTCCGGGGCGTATGAAGTAAATTACTAATCCTCATCAATTTTTGTCCTATTATGATATGATTGGGACAAAAGGACAAAAGGAGCCAAACCGATGGATGTGAAAAAATGGCGGCAGGAGCTGTCCTCCGTACTAAATGGATTATGCCGCGAAATCCGCGTTGATGACTCCGTAATTGACTGGGTCGATATCGTGATTGAACAAAACGGAGGCGGCGGAAGATGTCCGGCCCATGCCCATACCTGGTACGAATTTAACTTCGTGTTGTCCGGCCGCATGCAAACCCGGTTTATGGACAAGGACGTCATGGTCCGCGAAGGCGAGTTTTTTCTGATTCCTCCAGGCATGACCCACTCCCATGTTTACTACCGTGATGCTCCGCACGAGGGCGTGTGTTTTCGCTGGCGGTTCAGGCCGTTGGCCGGCGGAAGTCCGGAAGCCGCGGCCGGGCAGGGTTTGTTCAGACGGCTGAGCCGCCTGAAAGATTGGCCTCCCGGCGCTTACCGCGACGATTACGGAATTCGGCCGCTGCTGATCCAGTTGTTTCATGAAGCAGAGGCCGGACGGACACCGCTTTTTTTGCAGCTGCTGCTCGTGCAGTTCCTGGAAATTTTAACTTCGATTCCGGGCACCGGACGCCTTTCTTTGGCGGATCCGGGCGGAACCAAGGATGCCCTCGTTCGCAAAGTGGAAATTTATCTGGAGGATTTTCGCGGCGACCGCCTGAACGTAGAGGAATTGGCCGCTTCCCTGCATATGAGCTATGGCCATCTTTCCCGGCTTTACAAGCAGAAGACCGGGCGGACTCTCATCGAGGAAATGAACCGGATCCGCTTGGCCAAAGCCTGCGAGCTACTGCTTAAACCCGAGCTGCTGGTTAAAGAGGTTGCCGAGCAGTCCGGCTTCCCGGATATTTACTATTTCAGCAAAGCGTTTAAGAAAAAACACGGCCTCAGCCCGCAAGCGTACCGCAAGCGGCATTTGGGCCGGGAGGAACCTCAACTATAACGGCCGCAGGCTGTAGGGCATGCGACTGTAGGTAACATGACTGTAGGGGTAACACGACTGTAGGTAACACGACTGTAGGTAACACGACTGTAGGTAACACGACTGTAGGGGTAATGGCTATGGGGGCAACGTTTGTAAGGGTAACGCCTGTGGGGGCGCGACTATAGGGGTAGCGTCTGTAACGGTAACGCCTATGGGGGCGCGACTATAGGGGTGTAACTGTAGGGGAACAACTATTTGGTACACTCTCTATATATACAACTGTTCGGACCACATTCAAATGAACATAAAGCTCGATGTGTGACGCGCCCTGGCTAACGGACCACAGAGCCGTTATTTGCTCATTTCCCGGGTATTTCCCGGCCTAACGGACACCATTGACCTTATTCCGGGCATTTCCCCGGCGGATCCGGTAAATCCGGCCAAATAAGTGCACCTGAGTCCGTTACGATTTCAAAGTGGCTGTTTTTTTCCGAATAAGGTCTTCTCGGTCCGTTAGCCTCACCCAAAATCTCCGTTCAGCCATCAAAAGGCCGCCAACACCAAAAAAAAGACCGCTTCTTTCGAAGCGGCCCTTGCTCACGCTGGAGCAAAAGATATTGGATAGGAGTGGAGAGAAACCATACTGTAGTCTTAGTATATTGTATCCGTTTTCATTTTGTCAACAACTTTTTTTTAGCGCTTTCATAATTTGTGCGCAAAGTCAGATCGGCTTTGCGCACAGTGAATAGTACGAGATACCCTATTAAGGTCCTTCTTACGCGATTACAGTCTATCTTAACACGGCTTTTCCCGGGCGCTGCTCTCCCGATCCATCTCACGCGGGCTACCATACAGACTAATTTGACTGACTTTCTCCCGGCTTAAACATATACCGTATAGCCAAGCCCCTGCAGCAGCTCTTTGGCGCGCTCCATTTCCCCTTCCTGGCGAAAAGAAAGGCGCATCACACCCGGCACATCCTCCCGGCTTTCGATAATTTGCATATTGCTCAAATTGATGTGGCGCGTTCCCAGCTCTGTGGCGATCTGTCCGATAATGCCCGGATGATCGGGCACGTCGATGTAGATATCAAACAAGGAAGTGATCGTGCCTTTGCGCCGTTCCGGCAGCTCGCTGCGAAAGCGGTTCGCTTTCTGGAACGCTTCCTCGATCCCAGCTCCGTTTTCGTTCTCGAGCAGTTTGACGAAGCCCTCAATCTCCCGGTTCCAATCCTTCAGCAAATCCAGCAGCACCTTACGGTTGCTGAGCAAAATATCCCGCCAGATGACTGGTTCGCTGGAGGCGATCCGGGTAATGTCCCGGAACCCTCCCGCCGCCAGCATCCGATACAGTCCGTTTGAGCTGTTGTAATCGCACACCTGGTTGACCAGCGCGACCGCAATAATATGCGGCAAATGGCTGATCGCACCGACGATTTCATCGTGCAATTCCGGATCAACGCGGACGATTTGCGCCTTCGTATACGATAGAAGCCGCTCAAGGCGTATGTATGCCTCCCCCGGAACGTCCGGAGACGGAGTCAGCACATAATAGGCATTCTCGAACAGCAAGGAAGAGGCCGCTTCCACGCCGGAACGTTCGGACCCGGCCATCGGATGGCCGCCGATAAAATGCACGTCCGGACGCGAAATGGCCGCGGCACAGGCCGCCACCGCCGCTTTGGTGCTGCCTACGTCGGTCACGATGCAGCCCGGCTTGAGCGGAAGCTGGTTCAGCTTCACCAGGTACTCCTCCAAGTTTCCGACCGGTACGCACAAAAAAATAAAGTCGGCATCCGCGGCCGCCTCTTCCATGGAAAGCGTCGCGGCGTCCACGACACCGCGCTCCATGATGCGTTTTAGCGATTCGGGACGATGCGCATGCCCCACGACGGTGATGCCGGGCTTGCCTTTAAGGCAAAGCGCCAGCGATCCCCCGATTAAACCTACCCCAAATATGGCAATTTTCGTTGTCATGTAATCTCACTCGTTTTCTGCGAATATGCGAACCAAAGATTGAATTATACCTCTGCGGCCGACTTGTTCAGCACCTGCTCCAAAGCGTCTATAAATTTCGCGTTTTGTTCCGCCGAACCGACGGTAACCCGAATCGAATTCGGATATTTAGAAAAACCGGCGCGAATGATAATGCCGAGCTTTAACAGCGATTGGAACATGTCCGCAGCCGGACGTTTAACGTCGACCATGATGAAATTCCCGTGCGCCGGAAAATAAGACAAGCCCAAGCGATCAAACTGCTCGGATAAATACTGGATCCCGCTGCGGTTTTTCTCGCGGCAACCCTGCACGTAGTCCTGATCGGCCAAGGCCGCTTTGGCCGCCGCCTGCCCGAAGCGGGACGTGTTGAACGGCTCGCGCACCTGGTTGATCAGCTTGATCACGGCCGGCTGACCGACGCCGTAACCGATTCGCAGCGAGGCGAGCCCGTAAATTTTCGAGAACGTCCGCAGTACGATCAGGTTCGGATATTTGTCGAGCAGACCGATTCCATCGGAATAAGCAGCCTCGGTCACATACTCGTTATAAGCTTCGTCCAGAACAACCAGCACCTGACCGGGAACCCGATCCAAAAAAGAAACCAGTTGCTCGCGCGGAACGATCGTTCCGGTCGGATTGTTCGGGTTACAGACCCAAACGATCTTCGTTTTTGTGCCGATACGGGCGAGCATTGCCTCCAGGTCATGCGTGCCGTCCTTTAACGGCACCTCGATGCTAACCGCGCCTTCGATATCGGCGTTGCTTTTGTAGACGCTGAACGTCTGGTCGGCCATCACCGTTTCGTCACCCGGCAGAAAAAACGCACGGGCAATCAGCGCGATAATTTCGTCCGAACCGCAGCCGAAAATAATTTGCTCCCGGTTGACGCCAAGATGCCCTGCCAGCGCCTCCGTCAATTCCGCCGCACTGCCGTCCGGATACAAGCTGATGTTCATGATCTCCTGTTCAATGGCGGCGCGAACGCGCGGAGAGCAGCCAAACGGATTTTCGTTCGAAGCCAGCTTGATCACTTCATCAAGGCCAAGCTCTTTTTTCACTTCTTCGATCGGTTTACCCGGCTGATATACCGGCAGACCCACGATCTGAGGTTTGGGCAACATGCATTTTTCCTCCCTTTGAAACTTTCTCCCTGCTGTATAAGTTGAGCCAAAATAGAGCGAGTTCAGGCAAGAGGGTTCAATATTCTAAAAAAATACACATTTTAGAATATTGAACCTAGGTGAAATGATTCTGAAGAAACTAAAAGCTTTCTGGAAGAAAGCTGCTTCGGAAGCATTCGCTTGGTCGCCTTTGTGAGCGGATTTCTACCTTGTTTGAATTTATAAAATCGAAAGAAATCTGCGAACAACAGCGATCGTAAGAACATTTCACACGGCTGCCCTATATCACGTACAGTAATGGTTCAACTTAAATAGCTACTATACCCTCAATTGTGCCACAAAGTCGCTAATTTGCAACAATCCCTGTTCTTTGGATGATTCGTTCGCCAGCAGCGGAAGCGTTTCTTCGATCTTGCGCACGATTGCGCTGCCGACGACGGCTCCGTCGCAAATGCCCGCAAACCGCTCGACCTGCTCCCGGTTAGAGATGCCGAAGCCAACGGCCACGGGCAGATCGGTCTCGGCTTTCACCGAAGTGATGAACTCATCGACGCTGGCGTGAAAAGAAGCTCTCTCCCCGGTAACCCCGAGCGAAGACACGCAGTACACGAAACCGCGGGCGCGGGCCAGAATCTGCGTGATCCGGCCGCTGGACGTCGGAGCCACGAGCGGGATCAGCTTGACATTTGCGGCATCCGCCAACGCCAGCACCTCCGCCGCTTCTTCGTATGGCAGATCGGGAATGATCAACCCGCTGATGCCCGCTTCCTGCAGCAGGTCAAAAAAGCGCGGCAAACCTATCTGCAAAACGGGATTGTAGTACGTAAACAGCACAAACGGCAGGCTGACGCCGCGCGCTTTGGCCTTGACCGCCGTTTGAATGCACGTCTCAATCGTAATTTGATGCGCCAGCGCCCGCTCGGAGGCGCGCTGGATGACCGGACCGTCGGCAAGCGGGTCGGAATAAGGAACACCCAGTTCGACGATATCGGCTCCGGCCTGCTCCAGTACGGCCAGAATGTCCAGCGTCGTTTCCGGATCGGGATCCCCGACGGTAATGAACGGAATGAGCGCCGTTTTTCCCGACGATTTCAGCTTCGCAAACGTCTCATCCAGCAAATTGACCAGCGCCGTACTCATAACGATTCCCCGCCTTCCGTATATGCCATGATCGATTCAACATCCTTGTCGCCGCGGCCGGACAAGCAAATGACGACGATCTCACCCGGGCTCATCACGGGCGCCATCTTCACAACCTGCGCCACGGCATGCGCCGATTCCAGCGCGGGGATAATGCCCTCCGTCCGGCTGAGCAATTGCAGCGCCTCCAGCGCCTCCCGGTCGGTAATCGGGTAATATTTGGCGCGGGAGGTATCCTTCAAATAAGAATGCTCCGGCCCGATGCCCGGATAGTCCAGCCCGGCCGAAATCGAATGCGCCGGCTGTACCTGGCCGTATTCGTCCTGCAGCAAATAGCTCATCGAGCCTTGGAACACGCCTCTTTTGCCCTTGGTCATCGTAGCCGCGTGGAATTCGGTATCCACGCCTTTCCCGGCCGCTTCGACGCCGACGAGCCGAACGTCCTTGTCCTCGATAAACGGGTAAAACATCCCGATCGCATTGCTCCCGCCGCCGACCGCGGCCACCAGCATGTCCGGCAGCCGTCCTTCAGTCTCCAGCATTTGCTGTCTCGTCTCGTCGCCGATAATGCGCTGGAAGTTGCGCACCATCATCGGATACGGATGCGGCCCGGTCGCCGAACCGAGGATGTAAAACGTGTCATGCACGTTGCTGACCCAATAGCGCAGCGCCTCATTGCAGGCGTCCTTCAGCGTCCGCGTCCCCGACATGACGGGGATAACCTCGGCGCCCAGCAGCTTCATCCGAAACACGTTGAGCTGCTGGCGTTTCGTATCCTCTTCGCCCATAAACACCTTGCACTCCAGACCGAGCAAGGCGGCGACGGTGGCGGTAGCAACGCCATGCTGCCCGGCGCCGGTTTCGGCGATCACTTTTTTCTTGCCCATCCGTTTGGCCAAAATCCCCTGACCGATCGCGTTGTTGATTTTGTGGGCTCCGGTGTGGTTTAAATCCTCGCGCTTCAAATAAATTTTCGCTCCGCCCAAATGCTCGGTCAGGCGCTCCGCGAAATACAGCGGCGTCTCCCGGCCGGAATATTGCTTCAGCAAATAAGCGATCTCCTGCTGAAAATCAGCATCGTCTTTATATTTTAAATAGGACTCTTCCAGTTCAATCAGCGCGTTCATCAGCGTTTCCGGCACATAACGGCCGCCAAACGGACCAAAGCGTCCGTGTTCATCAGGCACTTGCGCTTGCTTCATGTTATGCTTCACCCTCTCTACGAAGGCCGCAACCTTCGCGATATCTTTAACCCCATCCGTCTCCACGCCGCTTGATACGTCGACCCCGTCGGGGCCAAGTGCATCAAGCAGATCCCCTACGTTTCCGGGATGCAGCCCTCCGGCGGCGAGAAAAGGGATGCCCTGGGCTTTAGCCCAACGCTGGTACGGAGCTGCGGCGCTCCAATGAAATGTCACACCCGATCCCCCGCCATATTTCGGGTCGTAAGTGTCGAGCAAGATCCCATCCAAAATGCCGTTATATGCTTCCAAGGACCGTTCGCCATGAACCGATCCGTCTTGTTTTACGGAAAATACTTTGAAAATTTTCACACCAAAAGCCGACTTAACTGCCCGGCAAAACTCCGGGCTTTCCGTGCCGTGCAGCTGCAAAATATCCAGCGGCGCCAGCCGCAGCACGTCCTCCAGTTCCTCGAGCGAGGGATTGACGAATACGCCGACGCTTTGCGGACGTTTCCCCCCGCTCCATTCCCGAAGCACCGGAACAAGCTCTGCCGCCCGTTCGCCGCTGATTTGCCGCTTGCTTGGCGCAAACACGAATCCGACGTAATCCACGGGCAAGTTCACCATTGATTTTAGCACTTCAACGCTTTGAAGTCCACAAATTTTTACCGCCGTTTCCCGCTGTTTAACCGCTGCTGCATCACTCATGAGCAGCCCTTCTTTCCGCGGTAACCCCGGGCTCTGCCGCTTGCGGCAAAGGCCCCATCAACTCATGAACCGCCTTTCCTACATCCGTCTGGCGCATAAAGGTTTCGCCGATCAGCACGCCTTTGGCCCCATTCGCCGCCAAATACGCAATATCTTCCCGCGTCCGAATGCCGCTTTCGCTGATCAGCGTCACTTCGGGCGGCACCAGCTCGGCAAGCGCGGCCGTCGTCTCCAGGGACACCTCAAACGTCCGCAAATTCCGATTATTGATGCCAATTAACCCGGCCGAGCCTAAAGCCAGCACCCGCTCCATTTCCTCGCGGTCATGCACTTCCACGAGCGCGTCGAGCCCAAGCGCCGACGCCGTCTTAAGATAATCGCGCAACTGCGCATCGCTGAGGATGGCTGCGATCAACAGCACAGCATCCGCGCCAAGCAGCCGCGCTTCGTATATTTGCCGCTCGTCGATGACGAAATCCTTCCGCAGCAGCGGGACCTTTACCGCCTTGCGGATCGCGGTCAAATAGGCGCCGCTCCCCTGAAAATACGTCTCGTCCGTCAGCACGGAAATGCAGTCCGTTCCTGCCGCTTCATAGCTTATCGCCAGCTCCACCGGATGGAAATCGGGGCGGATCAGGCCTTTGGACGGCGAAGCCTTTTTCACCTCGGCGATCAAGCCCATTTCCCGCCTGCGTCCGGAAGCCAGCGCGCGGTGAAATCCCCGCGCCGGCGCCATCTCCCCAATACGCCGCTCGGCGTCGGCCAGCGAGAAAGAGGCGGCCAGCTGCCCGACTTCACTTTTTTTGGTCTCCACAATCCGCTCAAGATACATAACTTAATTCCCCCGTTGTCCGAATTAGCTGCTCCAGTTTGCCGTACGCCTTGCCCGAATCGATCGCCGCCGCGGCGATGGCGACCCCTTCGCGGATGCTGTCCGCCAGCCCGGCGACGTAGATGCAAGCGCCGGCGTTCGCCAACACGATATCCCGGTAGGCGCCTTTTTCTCCGCTTAGCACGCGTTCCACAATCGCCGCGTTTGTTTGCGGATCGCCGCCGATCATTTCGCCGAGCGGATACTTGCCAAGGCCCAGATCCTCCGGCTGCAGTTCATACGTGGTCACGGCGCCGTCCTTAAGCTCGGATACCCGCGTTGCCGATGAGAGGCTGATTTCGTCCAGCCCTTCCTCGCTGCTGACGACCAGCGCCCGCTTGGAGCCCAGCTCGCGCAGCACCACGGCGATCGTTTCCGTTTTCGTGCGGTCGTAAATGCCGAGCACCTGGCGATCCGCGCCCGCCGGGTTGGTCAGCGGCCCGAGCATATTAAACACGGTCCGGATGCCAAGCTCTTTGCGCGGGCCGGCCGCATGCTTCATCGAAGGATGATAAAGCTGCGAGAACATAAAGCAGAGGCCGATTTCGTCCAGGCACCGCTTGGCCTGCTCGGCATCGAGCTGAATGTTGACGCCCAGCGCTTCCAGCACGTCGGCGCTGCCCGATCGGCCCGAGGCCGAACGGTTGCCATGCTTCGCCACCCGCACCGACTCCGACGCGGCCACGATCGCCGCTGTCGTCGAGATATTGATTTTATGAATTCCCGATCCGCCGGTACCGCAAGTATCAAGCAGCCGGCTCGTCTCCGTCACAATCCGGCTCGACGCCCCGCGCATCGCTTCCGCAAACCCGGTGATCTCCTCAACCGTCTCGCCTTTGATGCGCAGCGCCGTCAGCAGTCCGCCGATTTGCGCCGGCGTCGATTCACCGTTCATGATCGCCTGCATAACGCCGCGCGCTTCCTCCCGTCCCAAATTTTCACCTTGAATCAGGCGGTTGATCCCATCCTGCACCGCTTGCTGTCCTGCCATCGCCATTCGCTCCTTTCTTTATTTTCCCGGGATATATTCGTATAAATAGTCTTGGTTCAGCACATCGCCGTCCTTGGCCGCGGGCGGAAACATTTGCTCCGCCGTGCGAATCGCCGTCAGCAGCGCTTTGGCTTTATTCACCGACTCTTGATATTCATTTTCCGGCACGGAATCCCAGACGATCCCGCCGCCGGCCTGCACGTAAGCTTTCCCGTGTTTAAATACGATCGTCCGGATCGTGATGCACGAATCCATGTTGCCGGAAAATCCGAGATACCCGATCGCTCCCGCATACGTGCCCCGGGCTTCGTTCTCCAGCTCGGCGATGATCTCCATCGCCCGCAGTTTCGGCGCGCCCGATACGGTACCGGCCGGGAGGCAGGACAGAAAAGCGTCGAAAAAGTCCTTGTCGCCGCGCAGCTCACCGGAAACTTTCGAGACCATGTGCATCACGTGCGAATACCGTTCGATTTCCATATACGACTCGCATTTGACGCTGCCGAACTCCGAAACCCGGCCCAAATCGTTACGGCCCAGATCGACCAGCATCAGATGCTCGGCGCGCTCTTTTTCGTCCGCGAGCAGCTCTACTTCCAACGCGAGATCGGCCTCCTCCGTCGCCCCACGCGGCCGGGTACCGGCGATCGGCCGCGTTTCGACCCGCCCGTTTTCCACCTTCACCAGCGCCTCCGGCGATGTTCCGACGATGATCTCGTCGTCCAGCTTGAGGTAGTACATGTACGGGGAAGGATTCAGCGTGCGCAGCACCCGGTACACATGCAGCGGATCAACCTCGGTTTCGATATGGAACCGCTGCGACAGCACCACTTGAAAAATATCTCCGGCGCGGATGTACTCCTTGCCTTTCTCGACATTGGCGATAAACTGCTCCTTCGTTAGGTTCGAGCGGACATCTCCCAAATCGGTGACGATCGGCATCGGCCGGCGGTTGAAGCTTTCGCTCGGTCCCTCCTGGTGCAGCAGGTCGGCCGCTTCGTCCAGCTTCCGTTCCGCCAGTTCGTAGGACCGCCGGATGTCCTCATCGCGGTCGCCTTCCTTGACGTGCACGTTAGCGACCAGCAAAATCCGCTGCTTGACGTGGTCGAACACAATTACTTGATCGCAGAACATAAACTGCATATCGTCCATATTCAGATCGTCCACCCGGTGGGCGGGCAGCTTTTCGTAATACTGCAGCAAGTCGTAGCCGAAAAAACCGATCGCCCCGCCGGTAAACGGCGGCATTTCTGGAAGCTTGGGACTGCGGTAACCCCGCAGGATCGCCTTCAGCTCATCGAGCGGTTTCGCCGAACGCAGCGTTTCTTTTCCGCTCGCACGGTCCAGCACGACTTCTCCTTTTTTCGTCGAAATCGTCAGAAACGGGTTGGTACCGATAAAGGAGTAACGCGCCCACTGGCTCCCGCCCTCCACGCTCTCCAGCAAAAATGCCCGCTCCCGCTGGGCGACGCGGCGAAAAATCCGGATCGGCGTTTCCAAATCGGCGAGCAGCGTCCGGGTAATCGGGATCAGATTGTAATCTTTAGCCAAAGCAATGACCTGTTCTACTTGCGGGGTTGCCATGTCTCTCACTTCCTTATCGGGATTTAAAAAACCAAATAAAAAAACCTCTACCGAAGTAGAGGTTGTAGGATTTGCGGTTTAGGAAAAGCCACTTCGCCCTAGTACGCCACGCCGCAAATGTTAGAGGCTGCCGGGTGCCATCAAAACACGGGTTGCAAACGAAATGGACAGTCATCCATCTGCGTTCCTTCTCCTGTTTGATAAACGGCAAACTATAACGTACGTGACCGCTTATGGTGCGTATTGGCTATCACTCAACTAAACTCGACTCATCTCATCTATACTCTACTCGGCTCTAAACTAGCTAAACATTCAAAACTCGCTCGTGAAAATCTTAAATTCACTATACCTTATTTTGCGCCCATTTGGCAACAGCAGTTTTCAGTTGCTCGGGCGCCTTAGGAATTGGACGTGCTCAAATCCGGACGCAGGCTTTTCGCTTCGTTCAAATATACGTGTTTCATTTCCCGCTGTCCTTTGGTCGTGTTCACGTGAATCAACAGGCGGATGCATTTCGGCAGACCGCCTTTCACCGGAATTTCCGTTGAGCACATCAGCGGCACCATATCCCAGCCGCTCAGGCCGCGGATGGCCCGGGCGGGAAAGGTGGCGTCCAGGTCGGGGGTTACCGTAATCCAGACGCTGGCGATATCCTCGGGTACGATTTCGTTCCGGTTCACAATTTCTTTCAACAATTCAGCTGTCGCCTGCAAAATATCCTGCTCTTCGTTGCGGGTCACGGTCGTCGCCCCGCGAATTCCTCGGTTATACATGCGGTTCCTCCTCTTTCAATTCCGCGATCACCCGCCGCACCTCGTCCAGCGCCACATCGCTGACGATTTCCACCTTGCCGATGGTGACAGGCAAAATAAACACCAGCTGCTGTTCCTTAAACTTCTTGTCGTGCATCATCGCCCCGATCAGCTTCTCCTCGTCCAAATGGCGCGGCATTGCCGTCGGCAGCTCAAAGCGCTTCAGCAAAGCGACGGTTTCTTGATACAGGGCGGCATCCCGGCCCCGGTTTACCGCAAGCTTCGCGGCCGCTGCCATCCCGATCGATATTGCTTCTCCGTGCAAAAATTCGCCGTACCCGCCGAGCGCCTCGATCGCATGGCCCAGCGTATGCCCCAAATTCAGGATCGCCCTGAGGCCCTGCTCCCGTTCGTCCACGGACACGACCTTCGCCTTGATGGCGCAGCCCTGCGTCAGCCCATAACCGAGCGCCTCCGGGTCAAGGGCGAGCAGTTCGGACGCGTGCTCGCGGCACCAGGCGGCGAACTCGGCGTCCCAGATCAACCCGTGCTTCACCATCTCCGACAAGCCGGCGCGCACGTCCCGGGGCGGCAAGCTTTGCAGGCTGTCCACGTCGTACAGCACCATTTCCGGCTGATGGAAGGCGCCGATCATGTTTTTGGCCAGCCGGTGGTTGACGGCGACTTTGCCGCCCACGCTGCTGTCATGCGCCAGAATCGTCGTCGGCATCTGCACGAACGATACGCCGCGCAT
Organism: Paenibacillus lacisediminis; assembly: GCF_046567315.2. Taxonomy (NCBI): domain Bacteria; kingdom Bacillati; phylum Bacillota; class Bacilli; order Caryophanales; family Paenibacillaceae; genus Paenibacillus; species Paenibacillus lacisediminis. Next base: position 21,462 of record NZ_JBKIAX020000017.1, read on the forward strand.
GTAAGAGGCCGCCACGAAGCCGGCCAAATCGCCGATGACACCGCCGCCGAGGGCCACTACAACCGAGCGGCGGTCCAGGCCGCCTTCGATCGCTGTCGTCATCACGTCTTCAAAAACGTCCAGCGACTTCGATTTTTCCCCGGCTTTCACCACTTTGCTCACCGTCGTGTACCCGCTTGCCTGCAGCGAGGATTCCACCGTCTCCAAATACAAAGGGGCCACATGCTCATCGGTTACAAGCAGCACCGGGCTTTTTTTAGACAACTTATGTTTCTCGAAAAACGCTCCCGCTTTCCCCAGCAATCCGCCGCCGATATAGATCGGATACGAACGTTCTCCCAAATCGACCTGCAGCGTTCTCATCAGTAACTCTCCAATTGGTTCAGGTAACCCTGATAGTTCCGTTCAATTTCTTCGATGGAGTCGCCGCCGAATTTCTCCAGGAACGCCTTGGCGATTTCCCAAGCCACGACATGCTCCAGTACGACGCTGGCCGCCGGAACGGCGCAGGCATCGGAGCGTTCCACCTGAGCCGCAAACGGCTCGCGCGTGTCGATATCCACGCTTTGCAGCGGCTTGTAAAGCGTCGGAATCGGCTTCATCACCCCGCGTACCACGACCGGCATGCCGTTGGTCATGCCGCCTTCAAAACCTCCCAGGCGATTGGTCGCCCGGTAATATCCGCGCTCCTCGCTGTAGAGGATCTCATCATGCACCTGCGAGCCGGGAATCGTTCCGGCTTCGAAGCCGATGCCGATCTCCACACCCTTGAAGGCGTTGATCGACACGACTGCCTGGGCGATCCGGCCGTCCAGTTTGCGGTCGTATTGCACATGGCTGCCGAGCCCGACCGGCACGCCCTCCACGATGCATTCGACGATCCCGCCAATGGAGTCGCCTTCCTCCTTGATTTTGTCGATGTAGGCCTCCATCTTCTTCTCCGTCTCCGGATCGGCTACGCGGACCGACGACGCTTCGGTAACCCGCGCCAGCTCATCCAGCGGCAAGTTATGCGGCGGCGCTTCGATCTCTCCGATGCGGATGACATGCCCGGCGATCCGCATGCCAAAGCGCTCAAGCAACTGTTTGGCCACGGCGCCGACGGCCACCCGCACCGCGGTCTCCCGCGCGCTGGAGCGTTCCAGCACGTTGCGCAGGTCTTTCAGGTTGTATTTCAAGCCCCCGTTCAAATCCGCATGTCCGGGACGGGGCCGGTGCACTCTCCGCTTCTCTTCGTCCGTCCCTTCGATCGGCCAGGTGTTCATAATTTTTTGCCAATGCTTCCAGTCGTTGTTTTCCACCACCAGCGCTACAGGGGCCCCGGTCGTAAATCCGTGGCGGACGCCGCCGGCGATTTGCGCCGTATCCTTCTCGATCTGCATCCGCCGGCCGCGGCCATACCCTTTCTGGCGGCGGGCCAATTCAAAATTAAGCGCATCGGGATCCAGCTGAAGATTGCTCGGTAATCCCTCGATAATCGCAGTCAACTGGGGTCCATGCGTCTCCCCGGCGGTTAAATAACGTAAACTCATGATGATGCGTTCCCCCTTTAAACTGTTAAACTGTAAAGAACTAAAATCCGATAATTTCTTTGCTCATTATAATATTTATCACCGGGTATGTCACGCGAGTGATTCAACATTGCGGCAATTTCTTGTTTATTTCCGCTTCTTCATTAACGGGCGAGACATGAGAAAATGATGGCGATTGAGTAGCCCCAGCGCAAACATAAGTACAAAAAAAGGCGCTATTCCGGCGATATCCCCCATTCCAGGAGCGATAGCGGAAAATGATGTCCTTATTTTCTCAAATCGCTAGCGATATGCCCGGGGGTGTACAGCATCCAAGGAATATAAGGACAAAAAATTCCGCTAACGGGGATGAACATGCTCATATCCGGATAATAAGACCATGAAGTTCCGCTATTTTGAAGGCACCCCATAGTTATCCGAGCCACTTTTTCCGCAGTAAGAAAAACACCTGTAGGCGTCCTTTAGTGGCTCTGACTTCTACTTTGGACGTTGCTCTAACGGACACCAGCGACCTTATCCGCCCATTTCCCGGGTATTTCCCAGCCTAACGGACACAGGCAACCCTATTTCGCTCTAAACCCGTTCATCCAGGCCGATTTGAGGTAAATAACGTCATCTGTGTCCGTTACATTTTGCAAACTCCCGTTTTTTCGAAAATAACAGCTCTAGTGTCCCTTAGCCCCCAGTTTCCTCATCTTCTCCCCTCGCTACCTGCGCACCGCCCTCTACCATGCCCGCCCGAAATTTCATAAATTCTATAAGGTGCAAAAAGGCATAACCTGTCATCTCCCGAGGGTCTTCCCAGAGAGCGCAGGCTATGCCTTAAAAATTCACGTACCGCGAGTTTAACGCTATTCCCGTGTTTCACGGATATTACCCCGAAGCCGGGTGGTTGTCCAAAGCGGCAGGCCGCCGTGGATCCGCCGGAAAATCCTCAAGCATCCGCTTCAGGTGGGAGCTTTCGATGCCCAGCACCTGGGCGCATTCCTGCGGCGTCAAAAACCCCCGTCTGTAAGCTTCGATCACTTTTCTTTTGTCCATGGCCTGTCCTCCAATGCCAAATGACCTTATGGTTACAAGTATTGGAAAATACAAGCTGGAATATACAGTCGGCTTTTGATGGCGAAGTATCTCGCAGTAGCAGATTCGGCATCGAATCTTGAATTCAGCCGGTCGCTCCGTTGCTCACGTAGGATTTACCTACGCTCCGCTACTCACTCCCTGGCTTCATCCAACCTTCTCGACCCTCAAAAGCCGAATTGGCCTTGACACTTTATGAATCTAAGCTTTCTTCCGATAAAAGAACGTTTCGGTCGCTTCCAGGCCGTATTGGCCCGGCGAAAAAATCTGCTCCGTGCTGCCGACGAACAAAACGCCGCCCGGGCGGAGTGCTCCGGAAAACTTATGGTAAAGGCTCTGTTTGGCCTCCTCCGTAAAATAAATCATCACGTTCCGGCAGACGATGAGGTCGAAACCTTCCTCAAACCGGTCCAGCAGCAGGTTTTGCTTCTTGAATGTCACGGCTTTCTTCAGTTTGGCGTCAAACCGGTACATCGCACCTTCCGGCGAAAAATAACGCTGCGCTACGTCCTTAGGCACATCCTTGAGCGAACGCTCCAGATACATTCCCTCCTGCGCTTTAGCCAGCGCTCCGTCGTCGATGTCCGAAGCCAGCAGGTAGGTGCGGGGCAACAGGCCCAAATCCGCCAATATCATTGTCAGCGTATACGGCTCTTCCCCTGTGGAGCAAGCGGCGCTCCACACCCGGAGCTTGCCTCCGTCGTTGGAGATCTCGGGCAAAATCTTGTCCCGCAGCACTTCCCAGCGGTTCGGATTACGCCAAAACTCCGAGACGTTGATCGTCATCTTGTCGAGAAATTCGTAAAAAAGCACCTTGTTTCCCATCATCGCCGCATAGAAATCAGCGAACGTTTGAAAGCCGTTTTTGTTGCGGAGTGTAGTCAAACGGCGCTTCATTTGCGCTTCCTTATACTGGGCCAGATCGATGCCCGTGCTCTTCTTGATGCTTTCAATAAAGCCGAGGTAATCCGGATCCGGTGCCGTATCTGCGTTGTCTGCCCGATCAAAATCGGGGATGATCCGGTTCATATCCATTGGCTTACACTTCTCGAATAATTAATGAGTTCTTGCGGGGCGAAAAAATTGGCGATCTCGCGTTCCGCGCTTGCTGCTCCGTCGGAACCATGGATCAGGTTAAACGGCGTATGGGCGGCAAAGTCGCCGCGAATCGTGCCGGGGAGCGCCTCCGTCACTTTCGTCTTGCCGATGACCATCCGGGATAATGCGATGATATCGTCGCCTTCCCACACCATGGCAAATACCGGCCCGGACGTAATAAAGCCGACCAGTTCATCAAAAAAAGGCTTTCCCTCGTGCTCCGCATAATGCTTTTTGGCTTGGGCTTCGGATACTTGCACCAGCTTGCCGGCGATCATTTGAAAGCCCTTATCCTCAAACCGGCTAATAATCCGGCCGACCAGACCGCGTTGTACCCCGTCCGGCTTAACCATCAAAAACGTTCGTTCCATGGGTTCCCTCCCGAATAATCGCATCGTCGTAGTGAACACTGCCTCGAAGAAGGCGGTTTCACCTGCATTTTACCAAAAAAAAGCGAAACCCGTAAAGCGTAAAGCTAAATAATTCGTGTTCAAAAAGTCAGGTTTCTAGCGCCAAGAACTACCGCTAATAGGAGCGTTTGTTGACAAAGTGCGCAATATCCTGCAAATGAGCCCGGGATTTATTGTCGGGAAGGCCGCTTAACGCGTCCAGCGCTTTCCGGATGAAGCGGTCAGCCAGTTCCTCGGCCCGGTGAATTCCCGGACTCGTCCGGATCATTTCGATGGCCCGGGACACGTCCCCGCTGCCGTCGCCCGCCTGAATGCCGCGGATTTCCCGCAGCAGCGGTTCCCGAAGCCCCGGCTCCTGCAGGGCGTAAAGGACCGGAAGCGTGATGTTTCCTTGCCGCATATCGCTGCCGGGCGGTTTGCCGATCACTTTTTCCGTGCCGAACAGATCAAGCAGATCATCCCGGATTTGAAAAGCCATTCCGACATTGTAACCATAACGATAAAGCGATAAGTTCACTTGGGCCGGGGCCTCGGCCGCCATCGCGCCAAGCTGGCAGCTGATGGCGATCAGCAGCGCGGTTTTGCGGCGGATGCGCAGCAAATAATTGCGGACGCTTTGCTCGGTATTGAAGAAATCGCGGATTTGCTCCATTTCCCCGATCGACATCTGCACCATCGCTTTGGCCAATGTCCGGTGTATGTATGGGTTGCCCAGCTGCGTAACCTGCATCAGCGCTTTGGCGTAAATATAATCTCCGGTATACATCGCGATCCGGTTGTCCCATTTCGACTTCACGGTCGGCTTCCCGCGCCGGGTTTCGGCATCGTCGATCACATCGTCATGAACGAGCGATGCGGAGTGGATCAGCTCCAGCGGAACGGCGATATATTGCAGCCGCTGCAGGTCGTAGTTGCCGAACTTGCCGCTGAGCAGCACGAACACCGGCCGCAGCCGCTTCCCTCCCGCCTTCAGCAGATGCAGGGACGTTTCGCTCAGGATGCCGTCATCGCCGTCGATGCTCCGGTACAACTGCTGCTCGATAAAATCCATATCCTTTTTGAGTGCGCCGAAAATATCCATCATCTTCATTTCTTCACCCGCGTCAACGAATTGTCACTCCATATCTCCATTTCCACCCGATGGTCAAGCAAGCCCATCTCGTAGGCGTACCTAAAATATAAAGCCAGGCCGGTCCGGCGCTGTTCGCTGAAATCATAACGGATATGGCTGCCGAAATACCGGGTCCAGTACTCCGGCGTTCCGCCGATTTCGCGGCAGGCCCGTGCGGCGAGCGGCGTCAAATCGCCCAGGCTTTTCCGTTTGCTCGCCTCAAACGCCTCGCATACCTCAGCCAGATATTCGCCGTTCGCTTCCGCAAACGTTTTTTGCACGGACCATACCGCAAAGGTCATTCCGTAACCGGTCCATTTTTTCCAGACTTCCCCTAAATCGGTCACGATATAACCGTGGTCCCGCCAGGAAGCCTCGATGGCATGGTCTCCGATCAGCAGGGCAGCGTCGCTCTCGGCCATCATGTCATCGAGAACGGGCTCGCTGTCCCAATAGGTCGGATGCCCGCCGTAAGCTTTTTCCATAATGATTTTGAGCAGGTTCACCGAAGTTGCCGACGTATTCGTCAGTGCGATCGTTCCGTTTGCAATCTGTTCCGGGGATTTACGCGAAAACAGCAAAATCGATTTGACCGGGCCGTCCGAGCTGACGGAAAGATCGGGAAGCAGCAAAAACCGCTCCGAACCGTAACCGAAGGCAAAAGAAGACACCGGGGATATATCCAGCGCGCCGCTTAGCATTTTGCGGTTCAGCGCCGAAGGCACCTCGGTGACCAGACGGCTGCTTTGCGGCAGGCGCGAAACGTCAAAATGATGAAACACGGGCCATACGTTGCTGTATTTGATTTTTCCGATGAGGATGTCGTTATTCTCCCGGTTGTTCATGGTCATCCCCCCATCTTTTGAACAAGGCATGCTCAATGCCCAAATTATCCAGCACTTTGCCGACCAAAAATTTAACCAGATCGTCGATCGTTTGCGGTCCAAAATAAAACGCCGGCATCGCCGGGATGATGCGTACGCCCAACCTGGCCAGCTTGAGCATATTTTCCAGATGGATCGCATGGAGCGGCGTTTCGCGCGGAACGAGCACGAGCGGCCGGCCTTCCTTCAGCATAACGTCCGCGGCCCGGGCCATTAAATTATCGGATGCGCCGCTGGCGATCGACGAGAGCGTCCCCATGGAACACGGCATCACGATCATGCCGTAAGTGAGAAAGGAGCCGCTGGCAATCGACGCGCCGATGTCGGCCACGTTGTGGTACACGAGCTTTCCGGGCAAATGCCCGAACTGCCCCTGCAGCGTTTCCTCCCGGCTGGCAGTAGTCCAGCCGAGTTCCTCCTTCAGCACACGCCAGCCCGCTCCCGAAACGACCAGGTGCACCGTAAATTCCATCCTCAGCAGCGTTTCGATCAGCGTGACGCCATATACCGAGCCGCTGGCCCCCGTGATCCCGACGACGATAGCCTTTTGTTTATCCATCAGTAATGCCGCACCACCAGATCAATCAAAGTAAAGGAAAAGACGACGATGCTCAGCACGCCGTTCATCGTAAAGAAAGCGGTTTGCAGCCGGCTGAGATCGCCCGGCGACACGATATGATGCTCGTAGAACAAAATCAAATAAGCGATGATCATGCCCGCGATATACCACCAGCCGAGATCGGTCATGAGCAGCAGGGCGATAAAGCCGAGCGCCGTGATGATATGGAAGGCCTGGGCGATTTTCAAGGACTTGGCGACGCCGAAGCGAACCGGGATCGAATGCAGCCCTTCCTTGATGTCGAACTCGATGTCTTGACAAGCGTAAATGACATCAAAGCCGGCAATCCAAAACGTGATCGTCACGAAAAATACCATGGCCGCCCAGTTCACCGTGCCGGTCACGGCCGCCCAGCCGCCGAGCGGCGCAAGCGCGATCGTCAGCCCAAGGACGATGTGGCAAAGCCAGGTGAAACGTTTGGTGAAGGAGTAAAACACGAGCATAAAGACCGCGATCGGCAGCAGCTTCAAAGCCAGCGGATTAAGCTCCGCGGCGGCCCAGAACAGCAGCACGAACGAAATGATGACGAAGACGACCACTTCCCCGATTTTCAAAAGCCCCGCGGGGATGGCCCGATTTTTCGTGCGCGGATTTTTGGCGTCGCTGACCCGGTCAATCAGCCGGTTCAGCCCCATCGCCGCGCTCCGGGCCCCGAACATCGCCAGCAGCACCCAGCCGATCTGGGACCAGGACGGAAGGTGGTGGTTCATCGTCTGGGACCCAAGCAGCGCGCCCATAAAGGCGAAAGGCAATGCGAATACCGTATGTTCGAATTTGATCATTTGCAGGAAAATTGCAAGTTTTCTAAACATGATGCGTCTCCTTTGTTCCAAGATGCAAGGCGGCAACCCCGCCGGTTAAAGGATACGCTTCGACCTTCGTTAAGCCGGTCTCCCGGAAAATTTGCGCGAGTTCCTCGCGGCCGGGAAATTGCATCAGGGACTCCGGCAGCCATTTGTACTGTTCGTAGCGATTGGCTACCAGCTTGCCCAGCATCGGAAGTACTTTTTGAAAGTAAACATAATAAATGCTCTTAAACGGCTGCCAGGTAGGCTTGGACGCCTCCAGACAAACGACCAGCCCGCCCGGCTTAACAACCCGTTTCATTTCCTGCAGCACCTGGCGCAGGTCCGGCACGTTGCGAAGGCCGAAGCCGATCGTGGCATAGTCAAACGAATCATCGGCAAACGGCAGTTCCATCGCATTGCCTTGAACGAGGTCAATCGTATGCTCCAAACGGCGCTCCTTAACTTTGCGGCGGCCGAATTCCAGCATATGTTCGCTGAAATCAAGCCCGGTGATCTTCCCGCCGCTCGTCTCGGCCATGCTGATCGTCCAGTCGCAAGTACCGCAGCACAGATCGATGGCCGTAGCCCCCGGCGGCATGTTCATCTTGGCCATCGTAAATTTGCGCCAAGCCTTATGACGTCCGAAGCTGATCAAATCGTTCATCATGTCGTATTTCGGCGCAATGTTCTCAAACACTTCATGTACGTATTGTTCCTTCGAGTCGGGTGACATCTGTCTCATCCATAATACCTACCCTTCTTGCACGGAACGGCGCGCCGGGGATGAAGCGGCGATAAAAGGCTCAAGGATCGCTTTCAGCTCGCTTTGCGCCGTTTCCGTCTTGCATTCATGAAGCAGCGCCTGGACGCGTTCCACCGATTGGCGAAGCATGGTCATCAGCTGTTCCTTCACGTTGTACTTGACGAGCAGAAGCGACCATTCCCGCTCCCCGACCTTCCGCTCGGCAACCGATTCAAGGTCCTCGGCGCCACCGGACTCCATGATTCGCAAAAAAGCGTACCCCTGGCGGTCCCGCGGAAGCTCGCCGCTCGCATTCATCTCGTCCAGCATCACTTCGCAGCGGCTTAATTCGGCGAGCAGCAGCCGCCATAAATTTTGCGCCGACTTGTCCAGCAGATGGGAGAAAGAAAGAAACAGCCCCATTTTGACATGGACGCATTCTTTCAAATACTCTTCCGCGGACAGCAGTTTTCGCTTGAGTTTGCTGTACAATTCGACCTTCAGGCGGTTCACCTCGCAGATCGCCGTACTCATGGACGAAACCATGCCGATTTCCCCGGCCTGGGCCAGCAGATCGTAAAACACGCCGCTGAAATAATCGCCCGCCAGCACTTTGAGCTGACGCGAACGCATGGTGGAGGTTTCCTTCCCCGAGCGTTCCTCCAAATCGATCAGGTCGTGCGTATCCATGCCGAGCTGCACGAGAAAAGCGGCAAGCGCGCAGGTTTCGGCCGCATCCGCCGCCTGGCTCTGCCGGTCGTTTAAAAAGGCATAAAGCAAACGAACACGGGGCACCGGGAATTCCGGAAGCGCCGTGTGTGCTGAGATCATGTCATAGGAGACGTATTTTTTTGCCAATTCTGTTATGCGATAAGGTTTCATCCTTTGCCTCCGTCCGAGCCGCTTGTTCTTTCCACGTTTCAAATTAAAAACAGGTCGCAATCTTGTATATTATATCACATGTTAATTCCCTGCGCACAGAGGTTGGATGCGTAAATCCCGCCAACCAGCTTAAGCGGCAATCCCGTCTTGGAAGCAAGCCGCCGGCGGAATGCGGCGGACGGTTAACGGACCGCCGGTTCGCGGAGGAAGCGCGACATCCACAGCTGCGTTTCCGTAACCTTTAGACGCTGCCTCAGGGCCTCGGACAGCTGACGGTCGCCCGTCTGCCGCAGTTCGGCCAAATCGGCCGTCCGCCAATCGCTGCGGCGGACATCGGCGGCGAGCAGCAAATATTTCGTGCCGAGCCAGCGGTCTTCGGCATACAGCCGCAGCAACAGTTGGTCGACGTTGCTCGTCCGCTCGAACGAAAACGCGAGCATTTCCGCTAGCCCTTGATAAATACGGTCGGCGCTGAAATCATCCTCGGTGACTTTAAGGTCTACGGATAAAATGCCTCCGGTCAAATCCACCTTGCCGAGCGGCACCGGAAGATCCAGTAAGGAGAGACCGTCCACCAAATTGTCGTTCGTTAATTCGGTCGGCTTCTGCCCGGCGAATACGGCGGCCGTATGCGAAGGCGTTCCGCTTCGTTCGCTTAACCACGAGACGGAAGCCAGCGCCGCCGCGCAGCCGAGCGTCAGCAGAGCCATTTTCATGAGCGGTGTATACTTCATGGGGCATCCCCCTTTGATTTGCTCGGCCATGCGGCACGAGGTTATCCGAGAACTCCTATACCCCATTGTACATAGAAAAAAAGCAGGCTATGCCTGCCGAAAGAAATTTCACTCTTCCGTATCGATCGTACCGTACTTCGTATAAACGATAGCCTTGCCCCGAATCTTCACCGCAGAGGTGTGATCCGTGAACTGGGCAATTAGCACTTCGCCCTTATCCAGTTTCTCGGTGTGGTGGAAGCGCGTATCTTTTCCCCGGGTCAGCCCGATTACGGTAACTCCCTGCTCCTTGGCTTTAATCACCCAATAATCCCCGCTGGCCGCGCCGTATTCATTTCCGCCTGCTTGCCCATGGTTATCCATATTTGCCGCGCCTCTCCCTTCAACTTATCTTTGTGCAATGCTTTGATTCATGTGAAAAGAAAAAGCCGTGAACGAGAAGCCCACGGTCTTTTTGTGCACGGAAGATATGTAGAAATCTTTATTTAATTCCGTCTTTGAGCGCTTTACCCGGCTTGAACGCAGGGATTTTGCTCGCAGGGATTTCGATTTCCTCTCCGGTTTGCGGGTTGCGGCCTTTACGCGCGGAACGTTCGCGGACTTCGAAGTTGCCGAAGCCTACCAGCTGAACTTTGTCTCCGTTCTGAAGCGCCGTAGAAATCGCTTCGAAAACAGCATCCACCGCCTTCGTCGCATCTTTCTTGGACAACTCCGTGCTTTCTGCTACTTGAGAAATCAAATCGGATTTGTTCATATTTGATTCACCTCCCACTGTAGGAAAATAATACCTCTTGCTATTTGTGTTTCCGTTTTACCGCAGAATATACGTAATTTTCGTATCCTATGCGTACAAATTCCCCTAAAAATGCCGAAATGGCACGCTCCAGGGGCATTCGGAACAAATTTATAGTAATACAGCCCATGCATAATTTCAAGTGATTTCAAGGCGCGAAGGCGAATTTTCCGTTAACGGCCGGCATTTTCTCCCATTTTACACGACAAAAAGCCTCTGAAGCATCCCGATTTGCGGTCTGACTTCAGAGGCTTTTTTCGAAAACAAGGTCATTTTCCGAGCCACATCTGCTCCATCTGTTCCAGTGATCTCCCCTTGGTTTCGGGAACCTTTCGCCATATGAAGATCACGACAAAAAGCGAGATGGCCCCGAATGTCCAGAAGGTAGCGGATGGACCCGCTGAACTAAGTAGGGGCGGGAACAACTGGGATACCAGATAGTCGCCGGCCCACAATGCCATCGAAGCGATGGCGACCGCTTTGCCGCGAATGCGGTTCGGAAAAATCTCCGAGATCATCACCCATACGATCGGCCCAAGCGAGATAGCGTAGGCGGCCACGTAGATCAAAATCATGATCAGCACAAGCGGTCCGGCGGTCAAATCCATTTTGAATGCGGCTCCTATAATGATCAGGCACAAAGTCATTAACGAGGTGCCGATCATCAGCAGGACTTTTCGTCCCGCTTTGTCGATCAGCCATACGGATACGATGGTGAACAACACATTGATCAACCCGATCCAGATGGTCTGGGTCAAGGAGGCATCCGTACCGAGTCCCATTCCTTTAAAAATAACCGGCGCGTAATACAAAATGGCGTTAATGCCGGTAATATGCTGCATAATGGCGAGCATAACACCGATAAAAAGAGCGGCCCGAATCCCGGGAGCAAACAATTGTTTGAATGAATCGCTTTCACTTTTGAACGATTCCTTGATTTCAAGCACTTCCTGTTTAGCGGCTTCTTCACCGTGAATTTTCAGCAGAATCGGCAGCGCTTCATAGGGCCGGTTCCGTTTGATAAGCCATCTCGGGCTTTCAGGGATGAAGAACATCAGGAGCATAAAGATCAGTCCCGGGACGGCTCCCACGCCAAACATCCAGCGCCAAGCCGTTGCCACGCCCCAGGCTTCGTCCCCCAGGCTGACGATCCACGAATTCTGAAAATAAACGAGGAAAATGCCCGTTACGATCGCCAGCTGATTTAAAGCGACCAAACGGCCCCGGTATTTGGCGGGAGCGATCTCCGCGTTGTACACCGGGCAAATGGTGGAGGTGATGCCTATGCCGACGCCGCCGATCATGCGAAAGATAATATACCCGGTAAATGTGTCTTGAAGCGCCGAGCCGATCGAGCCCACGACGAACAAAAATCCGGCGGCCAGCAATACCTTTTTTCTGCCGATCTTTTCGCTCAGATAACCGGACAAAGCCGCTCCCGTGACACTCCCGACAATCAGGCTTGACACCGCCCAGCCCACCTGAAACTCATTCAGCGAAAAACGCTGCTGCAGGAAGTCAATGGCTCCCGAAACAACCGCGATATCAAACCCGAACAGGATGCCTCCGAGCGCGGCTACGATGGATACCAGCGTAACAAAAAGCATATTCGGTTTTTCAGGTTGAAGCGCTTTCTGCCCAGCGCTTTCAGACTTAATGACTACTGCCATTTTATCTCTCCCCTCCCGATTTCTAAACGAGGTTGTTCAAAAAGCCATCTTTTGATCACGAAGCAGGCCAAGAAGCGGATTCGGCATCGAATCTTGAATTCAGCCGGGCCTTCCGTTGCTCACGTAGGCTCCTCCTACGCTCCGCTACTCAGTCCCTAGCTTCATCCAACCTTCTCGGTGCTGAAAACCTGACTTTTTGAACTCACATTAAAACCTCAGTCCGTTCTTCAAGGAAAAGTTTAGCATGCGCTTAGGTAAGGAAGAGGGGATATCGTCTGCACTATACAGACCTTTTCATGTACGATTTTGGCTATGACTCCGGAATTGCAGACGCAGAGGCTGAACCTAGCATTACTTTCACACTCGAGCTTAAAAAAATCCATGCCGGCGGCCGGCATGGATGCATCAGTTCACTGCTGTTGGGCTTTGAATTCGGTAGGCGGGACGCCAGTAATCTTCTTAAACACGCGGCTAAAATAGTTTGGGTCCTTATAACCTACATCAAAGCAGACTTCCTTAAGGGTAAGGCTGCCGGCCTGAATCAGCGAAATAGCTTTATCAATTCGCAGCCGGGTTACGAAGTCGATGAACGTTTCCCCGTATTCCTGTTTAAAAATTTTGCTGAAGTAATGAGGATTCAAATGGACGAAATCAGCCACTTCTTCCAGCGAAAGATCACCGGTGAACCGTTCCTCGATATACATTTTCGCTCTGCCCAGTACAGTCACTGTTTGGACCTCCCGCTGTTCACGCAACCGTTGCAGCGCCGACATGACATAGGTCTGCTGATGGATTCCTTTCGCCGCTTTGACGGGAAACAAAGATGCGTTTCCGGCCTCTGACGGCTGCAGTTCGGCAAAGTGGCAGTAACCCTCGCCTTGCTTGTGCAGGGTGGAGGCAAAAACGGCTTCGAAATAGGACTTTCGGAACCCTTCCTCGCCGCTATGCAGCGATCCGATGCCAACGGCTGTCTGTATGCCAAACTGCTGCCGGGCAAGCTCGAGGAGCTGCTGGACAAGGCGCTCGACCAACTGCCGCCAGCCATTTTCGCCGGTGGCAGGCGGCTTTCGTAAAAAAATGGCGATATGATGGTCGATCAAGGAGCTTATAAGGGAATTCGGGCCGTGTGTTTTTACATAGCTGCGGAAATGATCGTAAATTTTCTTTTTGTCCTGCTCGTCCGTATAGCTGTCAAAGGCGGCAACAATAGCGCTTCCCCGGTCAAGCGGAAAGTCCAGCCATTCCGACAACTGGGAAACGCTGGAGTCCGCCGTCTGGTCGACCATAAGCATTAAAGCCAACTCGTTTTCCGCGAGCGGCAGCAGCTGTGAGACTTTGTGCCTAAGCTCCAATTTTTCTTTACGTTCCTGCTTCTCGCGCTCGATTTCCTCAATCAGCCGTTTTAGCGTACCGATGACTATTTCTCGCTTCGCCGGCTTCAGGATATATTCCTTAACGCCCAAAGAGAGCGCCTCCCGGGCATAGGCAAAATAATCATAGGCGGTGACGAGCACGAAGTGGGTACCCGGAAGAATCTCCTTTAATTCTCGAAGCGCTTCAAGCCCGCCGATTCCGGGCATATTGATATCCAGCAGGGCAATATGGGGACGGTATTCTTCCGCGCATTCGATCGCCAAGCGGCCATTGCCGGCATGAATAAACCGGAATACCCCCGGCATGGCCCGTTCCACGGTCAATTCCAGCCCCTCCCTTTCCAAGGCCTCGTCATCCGCGATCAACAACCGATACATCAGTCCGCTCACTCTCCTTTTTGGCCGGAATCCGTATTGTTATGGCCGTTCCTTGTCCGGCATGACTGCTGATTTCAACCATTCCTTCCTTTCCGTAGAACAACTGCAGCCGCTTAAACACGTTTTGCATTCCCAGTCCCGTTGAACTGCCGCTTTCGGCTCCGCCTTCGAGACGGAGCACGGACAAGCGGGTTTCCTCCGGCATGCCCTTTCCGTTGTCCGAAATTTCAATTTGCACCTCCGCCCCCGCTCTCGATAACGCCAGCGTGATGACGGCTCCGGCCTCCATATCCTTTACACCGTGAAGAAAAGCGTTCTCAATGAGCGGCTGGATCGTCAGGGCCGGAATTTGCTGCTGCAGCACGGAAGCGTCATAGTGAAAATCAAAGCGAATTCTGTCCCGGAAGCGCGCCTGCTGGATGGTTACGTATTCGCGGATATGATCCAGTTCCTCCTTGAGAGTAACGGGCTTGTCCAGCTTTTGCAGACTGTACCGAAGCAGATTGGACAGTGAAACGATCAGGTCGCTGGTCTTCTCCGCCCCTTCCAGGATCGCCAGTTGTGAGAGCACATTTAAGGTATTGAACAAAAAGTGCGGATTAATTTGATTTTGCAGAGCTCTTAGCTCCAACTCCTTCACAAGCCGCCGCATTTCCAGACTCTGTTTGTCCTTCTCGATGAGGATGCTCAAATCGGCGGACATTTGCAAAATGGCGTCCGACAATACGCCCAATTCGTCACCCCGCCGCGGCTGGGGCTGGATATTCAGATCGCCTGTGGCGATCCGTTTCGCCAGTCCGACAAGCCGGCCGACAGGGCCGGTAATGCTGCGCGAGACCCAGATTGCAAGCATTCCCCCCATCAGTGCGTTCATGCCGAACAACGCCGCTCCAAGCCCGTTCATTCGCTCATTCTGCTTGCGGATGTTCTCAATAATCGGCCGGTAATAAGCCAGTTCGGCATCGATCAGCCGCTGTCCCTCCTCGTGGATATAGCCGACGGTTTTCTCCGCTTCAATATAGTGTTCAAAAGCCGCCCCGGGATCCTGCGTATTTGCGTCCGCAACTGCGGCTTGTTTCTGTTCGAGAAATGTGGCCAGCAAATTTATGTAATCCTCCTCGGAGAAAGAAGAATCGGCCGTACCGGAGACCTCCTGGATTCTGCCTTTCAACTGCATCAGTTGCCGTTCTGCCGAGCCTTGTACAGCCTTATCGTCGCTCGGGTTAAGCAAAAAAGCGTATAGGAGCTTTAAGTTGCTCCCCGCCGCTTCCGAGGTTTGCTCGATGAGCAAAATGCGGCCAAGCATTTCGTCGTAGCTCTGTTGTACGACCTTTCCGCTTTGAAAAACAAAATAAGCGATGAAATTGGCGAACACAACCAGGAGCGGGATGAACAGAAGCAGCTTCATTCTGATCGTCATCGTCCGATATCTCCGGCTGCGTTGTCGGAAGAATCCGCATGTACTTCATACACCCTGGTGTATGTTAATTCCTGGGGTTCATCCCCCTCTAAATAATCATTTAGCCGTTTTATGGCCATTGCCCCCATTTCCACGGGCTGCTGGACAATCGTCAGTTCGATTTGGTTATCTCCGACGGCTTTCAGCGTCTCGGCCATATCGTCGAAAGCGAAAATATGCAGATTCCTCGAGCCGATCCGCTCTGAGGCTTCCAGAATACCAGGGCCGTCCAACGCGCTGAATCCAACCATGTAGCGGATCTCCGGATAGCGTATGAGCATGTTCTGAGCTTGCTGGGTTGCCTGAAGCCGCGAAATGTCCGAGGAGCGGATCTCCACAATGCGCAGCCCGGGATAACGGCCGATTACGGAACGAAAGCCGGCAAGCCTGAGCCGCTGGTTCTCGACGCGCTCGTTGCTGATCACAACTCCAATATCGCCACGCTCCCCGGAAGCCTTTGCCACCAGCTCGCCCATCCGCCTTCCGGCTCCTTCGTTATCCGTTCCAACGTAAGCCAGCCTTCGGGAGTCCGGCTCATCCGTATCGATCGTGATGACAGGTATGCCAAGTCCCGCCGCTTTGTCGATTAATCGGCGATACTCCGGATCATTTATGCCTTGAACCAGGATGGCATCCGCCTTGGCGGCGATCGCTTTATCCAGCAGTTTGATCTGCTCGGACGGATTAATGCGGCCCGGTCCGATATAATCGAGCCGCATCCCGAACTGTTCCGCTTCCTTTCGGGCTCCTTGTTCGATGGATCGCCAGAAAAAATTGTCCAATTCCTGCGATACCAAGACCACTTTTATTTCCGAACCTCCGCCTTTGGGTGAAACCGCCTTCAATTGTTCGGCAAATTGGTGAATTTGCAGAGAAGACAACGCGAATTGCAACAGCAGCCAGGCAAATGGCAGGAAGACGGAGATCAGGATAAATGTCCATTTACGGTTTGACATGTCTTGCTCCTTTGGAAATTATAGGCTCAATTCATTATATAAGTTTAATATATAAACACCTGTCGCGATATAAAAAAATCCTTATTATCCCAATTTTCGCGGAATGAAAACCCACTTAAAAGCAGGTGGAGCATGGAAGCGTCAACGATAAAGAGGCCGTCCCGATCCGCCGAAGTCGGCGCATCTACCTTTTGCACCATAGCCGTTTCGAGCAGCGCCACAAATCGACACCAGCTGAGGGGGCTGTCTAAAGGGTTCGTGTCTTGGTGTCCCTGCCTGCTGCTTGCCTTTGCACGATTATCCCTTTCGTTCAGAGAGCAGGGGGGGCTAGAGCAAGGGTTCCAAAAAAAGAGAGAAGAAGCAAAGATGAGGAAAAAATGAGGCGGTTCAGGTGAGATTTTCAGCTTGATATAAGAACGTGTGTTTGGTATAATAAAGTCAATCGAACACATGTTCTTAAATTATTGATGCGGGGGCGAGCAAACATGAAGGTCAATGCGGGAACGGAACTTCAATCATTCAGCAACCGTTTTAACAGCGAGCAGGCCTGCGTGGAGGCGCTGATCGCGATGAAGTGGCCGAACGGCTTCGTCTGCCCGCGCTGCACTCACACCCGGTGCAGTCGTTTGACCTCCCGGCATATCCCCTTGTTCGAGTGCGGAAAGTGCAAACATCAGACGTCGGCTTTGGTCGGCACGATTTTTGAACGGACGCATCTGCCCCTGCTCAAGTGGTTCGAGGCCCTGGATTTGTTCCTGTTTGAGGGCGGCATCTCGGCGATTCGGCTGAGCCAGGTGATCCGAGTCACTTACAAAACCGCCTGGTTGATGCTGCACAAAATACGCCATGCCGTCGGGGAGTTCGATGCCCGGGAACTGCTCTGTGGAGATGTGAAGGTGAACAGCGATCTGTACGGGCGCGATCCGTCCCGGTGTCAGTTTTCGCATCCGTATGCCACGGCGGTCGTAGCGGGATGCACGGTCACGGAGTCGGGCGAGCCGGAGCAGGTCAAAATCCGCCTGGTGCCGTATAAGAGAGGAGACGGAAAAAGAGCAAACCGTCACGAACTCGCTGCGTTCATCAACAGGCAAGTGGATGTCCGTACATCGTCTGTACAGTCGTTCCCTCTAGCCTTTCGTCTGTATGCGCCTTTGCGGAAAGTGGTGAGAGAGGCGTGGGAATCGTTGAAGAGTACATATATAGCCTTGGGACTAAAGCATCTGCAGGCGTACCTGAACGAGTACACCGGACGCCGCCGGCTGCACCTGCCCGGAGCGAAAGAAACGATGCGGCAGAAATTGCTGCACATGTGTGTGGCGATTCCGGCGATCCCTTACCGCCGGCTGATCGCGCGCCAACCGAACCAGCCCCTTGCGGCTGCGGCCTGATCGAAACGCCGGAACGGTGGGGGGAGTTTGATGCAGATCAACTTGATGGGCAGGGGTTAGCTTAATGCGGATCGACTTGATTGGTGTGGGTTAGCATGAACGGTGCGGGCGTTGCTGCAAACGGAAGGGTTTAAGCTACAGCAAAATCACGGTCTTTTCGTTTCCCTCACGTCTTGTCCTTGATCTCCTGTCTCGATCTCTTGTCCGGTCTGTTTCACCTCCCCTAAACCTGATTCCTTCTCCAAAGCCCGGCTAAATTATCTCGAACCTACCTGCTTCTCCACCAAATATTTTCTTCTCCCGAGCTTGGCTGTTTCTCAGCTACCCTGATCAAACGGGATAATCGTGCAAAGCGTCCGGACAGTGAGTGTTGATCTGCCGCCCCCCCAAGAAAAGAATACTTTTAATTCGTTTGGCAGTTAATTTAGATCGGGCTGATGGTCTACAACAATGAACGGACCTCCTTTTGTCTGACAGTAGAAGCTCGTCACTCTCGCTTTACTAACGAAACGGTATTTTCCTATTTTTCCATTTTGTAGTTGATTCCATTGGCGCGTTCTTCGAACCTGACGCAACAAAACAACCGCACGCAGCTGCTCTCAGCCTACGCGCGGTTGTTGAGGAGGAATTACAAGTTTATTAGATATGTGTTAAAAAGCCGCCTTTTTGACCTACAAGATGATGGCGATGAGTCCGCCGGAGCCCTCGTTGATAATCCGGCCCAGCGTTTCCTGCAGCTTGTAACGGGCGTTGTCCGGCATCATGGCGATTTTGCCCTGAATGCCTTCGCGTACGATCGAGTGCAGGGAACGGCCGAAAATGTCCGACTCCCAAATTTTGATCGGGTCGTTTTCAAAGTCCTGCATCAGATAGCGGACCAGTTCCTCACTTTGCTTTTCGGTACCGATAATCGGTGCGAATTCCGATTCGACATCGACGCGGATCATGTGAATCGACGGAGCCGTCGCTTTCAGTCTGACCCCGAATCTGGAGCCTTGACGGATCAATTCCGGCTCGTCGAGCATCATTTCGGCCAGCGATGGAGCGGCTATGCCGTAACCGGTCGTTTTGACCATTTCCAGCGCCTCGGCAAACCGATCGTATTCCCGCTTGGCATGCGTAAATTCCTGCATCAGCTGCAGCAGATGGTCTTTGCCGCGGATTTCCACGCCGACCACTTCCACCAAGATGCGGTCGTACAGATCATCCGGGGCGTACAGATCGATTTCCGCAACGCCCTGGCCCATGTTGAGCCCGCTGAGGCCGGCCCGGTCGATGAAATCGTATTCCATGAAGTTCCCGACGACCCGGTCGACATCCCGCAGGCGGCGGATGTCCTTAACCGTATCGCGGACGGAATTTTCATAATTGCTGCGCAGCCAGTGGTTTTCGTTCAGCACCATGACCCAGCTGGGCAGGTTGACGTTGACTTCGTGAACCGGGAACTCGTACAGAACTTCGCGAAGTACGCCGGTCACGTCTTCTTCCGTCATCGTAGCGGCGCTGAGCGCGATGACGGGGATATCGTATTTGGCCGCCAGCTCACCGCGCAGCTGCTGGGCTTCTTCGCTGTTCGGGCGCGTCGAGTTGATGACGAGCACAAAAGGTTTGCCTACCTCTTTCAATTCGGCGACGACCCGTTCCTCCGATTCGACGTAGGAATACCGCGGAATGTCGGCGATCGTCCCGTCCGTCGTAACGACAACTCCCAGTGTGGAGTGTTCCTGAATCACCTTGCGGGTTCCGATTTCCGCCGCTTCCTGGAACGGAATCGGATCTTCGAACCATGGCGTGGAGATCATCCTCGGTCCGTTTTCATCCTCGTAGCCTTTTGCGCCTTCCACGGCGTATCCGACGCAATCAACGAGCCTTACGTTAACCTCCAGACCTTCCGCCACCTTGATCTGAACCGCGTTGTTCGGCACGAATTTCGGTTCGGTCGTCATGATCGTTTTGCCGGCGGCGCTTTGCGGAAGTTCATCCACGGCGCGAACCCGGTCCGCTTCATTTGCGATGTTCGGAAGCACGACGGTTTCCATAAAACGTTTGATAAACGTCGACTTTCCGGTGCGGACGGCTCCAACGACGCCCAGATAAATATCGCCTCCGGTTCGTTCGGCAATGTCCTTAAAAATGTCCACTTTCTCCAATACCAATGATATCCCCTCCTCAAATTTCGCCGAAGGAAAAATGCTCCCCGAGCATCCGCTTCGTTGATTTACCATTATTTTCGGGCTTCACTGTTACGGCAGGAGCGGCAGCTCCTCTTGCCCATGTCCGCCGCCGTAAACTAAGCTTGGATCGAAGCTGAACGAAGCGGCGTAAACTCGTACCTGCATTTGGACTAGTAACAGCATATGTACCAGATGCGGAAATATGACGGCAATCACCGTCCAAGCCTACTTTTTTAATCATCCGATTCGCGCCGAACAAGACGGGCACTTATCCGCCATGCTCCATTTGTATGATTCTATTGAAAAAAGTATGACTATATAAGTTGAATAGCAAAAAGGCCGTCCGGAAAATTTTCCGAACGGCCGTGCAACCCAGCGATGCACCTGGCTGGCTGTTACTCACTCTGAGTCTACTACCGGGACCGGCGCCCCAGCGATAAACCGATAGGGCAGCGATTTGACTGGCACAAAATACGCATTGTCCGTTAGTCTCGTTCTTAAGTCCTCTTCTCGCTCTGGAGCCGCCTGGGTCTTGTCGATGATTTGCATAATATCAAAGGCATAGTCCACATATACGGTTCCTTGGGAATCCATAATGTAGGGCAACGTTTCGCCGGAGTATACGCTGACCGGTTCATCGCCCTCTGCCCCGATGAGCGAAAGATCGACCGTGTACAACCCCGGATACGTCTCCCCCGCCTCCGCTCCCGGGAGCTTGCCGCTGTAGGAGGAACGATAGGCGTTTACGCTCCTCTGCACGTCGTTGACCTTTTGCATGGTGGGGAGATCCATCACTTTTACGGCAGGGTCCACCTCTTCATTGATGACGAGAAAATAGACGTTGCCCCCCTTTTCAAAGGCGGCCGACGGGATTTCATCGAGATACCCCATCCGCTTAAGGCGGTCCAGGTCGATCCGGTATTTCTCATATCGCGGCGTCTCCGGCCCGGCGGTGATGATCGGCAGGATCCCTTCCTGCTCCTGGAATCGGTCCAGCGCCCGCTGAATGCGGTCCACGCTATCCATATAGGAGACCGGCCCGGCATGCTGCTCTCCGCGATACATGCATCCGGAAAGCAGCGATATGAAGACGAGCAGCAGCAAGCCCAAAGCGATTTGCCGCGCCATGGCGTCAACGAATCTACGAATCTTCCGATTTCCCTGCATTCTTTAATTCCATCCTTTTCATACTTTCTTAAGGTGTAATTACCACAAACTGTCCTCGTCCGTCTGCTGCATCAACTGTTTACGTACGGCCGCCTTTAACGGGTCCTCTGGGAGATGGATTTCAGCATTTCCGATCACTTTGGCCTGACAGGCGAGCCGGATGCCTTCCTCCGCCAGCGGGCCCAACTTGCGCGCTTCCGCCGGAGTGAGCGGGGATAACGCGCCCGCGCAGCCCTTTTCCACCCGGACCTTGCACATCAGGCAAGCGGCTTGGCCGCCGCAGCGGGTTGCGATGTGGAGTCTGGCCTTCTGAGCTGCCCTCAGCACGCTCGTTCCCGGACGTACCTTTACCTTTTTGCCCTGAGGCCAAAACTGGACTTGAACCTCCACCGCCGCGCCTCCTTAAGCTTGTCCGCCGCCGTATTCTCCCCATGGTCCGGACAACAGCGGGCGATCCAGCACCTCGGCCATTTTTCCGACGATACCGGCCGTCCATTGATTTCTCCCCAGCAGTTCACTGAGCAGTGGCAGATGCCGGTCAGCCTCGCCGCGGATGACTTCCGCAATCGCCAAATACCGGTCCGGCCGCTCGCGCAGCACGTTAAAAACAAACTCATGAGCCAGCGGCATCAAGCGAAGTTCCGCCCCATCCAAACGGACAAGGGGAGCATTCTCCTCCAGAATCCCCGCAATTTCAGTCCGGTAAAATGCGCTGGCCGTTTTCACCTCAAATCCGCCCACCAGTTCAACTGTCACGCCGTCTAGGCGGTAATGGCTAAGCAGCGATGCGTATGAGCCGGTCCGGTCTTGCCGCGGGACATCGGTAGCAAACTCGCGCAATCGTTCATGCACAAGCCGCGCGTCCGCTTCATCGGCATACACGTCAATATCCCGGGGCTGTGTATCGAGCCTGACACCCTGGAGCCACAAGCCGCAGCTGCCTCCGAGCAGCCACTTGGCTTCAGCCCCCTCGCACAGCCCGGCCATTTGCCCGATAGCCGCGGTTAATCCCGGAAAAACATGGCTCCGATCTCCATTCATGTTAACTCCCTCTTCTCTTTCCTGCCTGATTTTTACGTTGTTTCCTAACGGAATTTATGTGATGGAAACGAGCCCGGTGAGGAAGCCCGCCAGCATGATGACAAAAGCCAGCAGCGAGAGGATTCCCTTGACGATGCCTTTCGTTTTCGCCCGTGCAAACGTAATCAAAAACACGGATAATCCCATAATCAAAACGGCAGCGATCGATAGCCACATTTTCGTCATTGCATCCATCAGTTTGATTCTCCCATTTCGTTTGGATTGATATGATCCATATTATAGCATCTTGCGACTTTATAGGCTACGCGCCGGCGGGATATGAAAAAGAAAACGCCCTGCAGCTTTCACGCCGCAGAGCCAATGTTTGGGGATGGCCCCAAACAACTATTTTTTCATCATCATTTTCATCATGGCTTCCATATTGGACGGATTCATCCCGGATTTTTTCACGGCGCTGACGATTTCCGACACGGTGCTTTCCGAAACGGGGATTTTCGCCATCGCGGACACCTGCTTGATCAATTTCCGCAGCTCCGCTTCGTTTTGCATCGTCGACGGTTTAACGGTGCTGGCCAGTTTTCTCACCGAACCCTCGGTAATTTTTTTGCCGGTTTTTTTGTTGATGGTATCCAGCGCTTCTTTGGATATTTTGCTCATGCATTCGCCTCCTCCGCTGTCCTCTTCACCAATGTATGAGGACACCTTCGGAAAGGTGAAGCTGTCTACGCAAAACGGGCTCTAGGAGTGCCATTGCTCCCAGGTTTCCAGCGACATGACCTCCATTTCGGTCTTCCGGTCACGTCCCATGAGCGCTTCCACCGCTGTCCGCGGGTCCAGCCCTTCGAACAAAACATGATGCAGTTGCGCGGCTATCGGCATCTGCACCTGGTATTTGAGCGAAATGGCATGGGCGGCTTTCGTTGTCCTGATCCCTTCCACCACCATGCCCATCGAGCTCAACACTTCCGGGAGCGGCTTGCCCTGCCCAAGCATATATCCGGCCCGCCAATTGCGGCTGTGCCGGCTAGTCGCCGTAACGACCAGATCGCCAATGCCGGCCAGCCCAGCGAACGTTAGCGGATTGGCGCCCATTTCCACGCCGATCCGGGTGATTTCCGCAAGCCCGCGGGTTAGCAGCGCCGCTTTGGCGTTGTCTCCATAGCCGAGCCCGTCGGACATCCCGGCCCCAAGCGCGATGATGTTCTTCAGCGCCCCGGCCAGCTCGACCCCGACCAGATCGCGGTTCGTATAGACGCGGAAGTATGAATTCATGAACAAGTCCTGGGCCAAATCGGCTTGTTCCTCCACCAGCGAAGCGACCACAACCGTGGTCGGGCTGCGCTTGACGACTTCCTCCGCATGGCTTGGTCCGGACAACACGACGATCCGGCCCTCCTCGCAGCCAAGCTCCTCCGCGATGACCGTCGACATACGCTTGAGGCTTTCGATTTCAAAGCCTTTGGTGGCATGGACCACCAGCATGTCCTCGCGCCAATACGGTTTTAGCGAACGGGCCACCTCACGCACGGCCGAGGAAGGGGCGACCATGACCACCGCCTTGGCGCCGCTGACGGCGGCTTCCAAATCGGTCGTGGCCTTCAGGTTGCCCGGCAACGCCACTCCCGGCAAAAAGCGTTCATTGCGGTGCAGAGCATCGATCTCTTCCTTTTGCGCTTCGTTTCGCGTCCATAGGGACACTTCCATATTTTTGTCGGCGAGCACGCTGGCTAGTGCCGTCCCCCAACTGCCCGCCACCAGCACGGCAGCTTTCTCAGACAACTCGTTTTCCTCCTTTGGAGCCCAGCTTGTTTTCTTTCCCTTGAACGATTTTTACGATATTCGTGCGATGTCTCCAGAAGGCGAACACGCCAATAATCAGACTCGTCCAAAAATAGGGACCGAATTCGCCGGAAACCGCAAGAAAAATCGGCGTCAAAAACACGAAGATCAAGGAACCCAAGGATACGTAACGGGTAAACACAATCGAGAGAATAGCGATGATGCCGGCATATAAGGCCGGAAAGAAAAAGAGCGTAGCCATAACGCCGATCGTGGTGGCGATCCCTTTTCCCCCGCGAAAGCGAAAATAAAGCGGCCAATTGTGGCCGATGATCGCCGCAATGCCGCATAGCGCCGCCGTCCACTCATCGCCGCCTCCCAGCCAGCGTCCAATCCATACGGCGGCGATCCCTTTCAATACGTCCAGCGCAAGCACCAAAATGGCCGGACCTTTGCCGAGCACGCGCAGGGTATTGGTCGCTCCGGCGTTGCCGCTGCCGTGCTGGCGGATGTCGATCCCTTTCAAGAGCTTCGACAGGACTACGCTGAAGCTGACCGAGCCCAGCAAATAACAAACAATTACTGCTATGATGGGTAAAATCACCTTATTCTCCCCTAACCTTCATCAGACTTGCGCCGCGTAAACAGCCGGATCGGCGTACCTTCAAAATCGAACGCCGCCCGGATTTTGTTCTCCAGATACCGTTCGTAGGAGAAATGCATCAGCTCCGGATCGTTCACAAACACCACGACCGTCGGCGGCTTCACGGCTACCTGGGTCACGTAATTGATACGCAAACGGCGGCCTTTGTCCGTTGGCGGCGGATTGATCGCAATGGCATCGGAAACGACGTCGTTCAGCAAATGCGTTTGCACCCGTTTGGTATGCTGATCGGCGACATGCTGTACGACCGGCAGCAGCTTGTGCAGGCGCTGCTTCGTTTTGGCCGACAGGAAAACGACCGGCGCATAAGTCATGAACAGGAAATGGTCGCGGATTTTTTGCTCGAACTGGTGCATCGTTTTATCGTCCTTCTCAACCACATCCCATTTGTTGACGACGAAGATGGACGCTTTGCCGGCCTCGTAGGCGTAACCGGCGATATGCTTATCCTGCTCGATGATGCCTTCCTCGCCGTTGATCAGCACCAGCACCACGTCCGCGCGCTCGATCGCTTTCATCGCCCGCATCACGCTGTATTTTTCGGTCGTCTCATAAACCTTGCCGCGCTTGCGCATCCCGGCCGTGTCAATGAGGACGTAACGCTGACCATCCTTCTCGAAGGGGGTATCGATCGCATCGCGCGTCGTACCGGCAATATCGCTGACAATCACCCGTTCTTCTCCCAAAATGGCATTCACCAGTGAAGATTTTCCCACGTTAGGCCGGCCGATCAGGGCTACGCGAATGACATCGTCGTCGTATTCTTCCTCCGCCTCTTCCGGAAGATTGTCCGTAATCGCGTCGAGCAAATCGCCGATGCCTGTTCCGTGGCTGCCGGAGACGCCGATCGGTTCACCGAAGCCCAAATTGTAAAACTCGTAGATGTTGTCCATCCGCCCGATATTGTCCACCTTGTTGACGGCCACGATGATCGGTTTGCCGGAGCGGTACAGTAAGGTCGCCACCTCTTCGTCCGAAGAGGTAACCCCCGCTTTACCATCGCACATAAAGACGATAACGTCCGCTTCTTCAATAGCGAGCTCCGCCTGCATCCGAATCGACTTCAAAATCGGTTCTTCGTCATCCAGCTCAATACCGCCCGTATCGATGATGCTGAAGGGTTTGCCGTTCCATTCCGAAACCCCGTATATCCGGTCGCGCGTAATTCCCGGCTTGTCTTCTACAATGGCGAGGCGGTCGCCGATAATACGGTTGAAAATCGTAGATTTCCCCACGTTCGGCCTCCCGACGATAGCCACTACGGGTCTTGCCATAGACATTCCTCCTAGGTTCGTAAGCGTTTCATCCTATATGATTAAAATCACCTTGTTTCGTCCCAATACACGTATTTCATCATAGCAAAAAAAACATAAAATAGCTAACATTGGCGCCCTTAGGCGGTTCCGAGCGGCCGCAAACAAAATCGGCGAACCCGCTTCTTCAGGGTCCGCCGATGATCGAGCCTGCTACATAGAGCTTATTTCAATTTGCTCAGTTTGTCGCCAAAGCGCTCTCCGAGCGTAATGCTAAGACCTTGGTTGTTCAGCGAAACATTCGGGTTATCGCCCAAATCTTCTTTTCTCACGCCGCTGCCCTTGGACGGTTTGTCGCTTCTCGGAGCTGGAGCCGGAGCTTCTTCGGTTTCCTTGATGCTGAGGCTAACCCGTTTTTCGGCCGGATTGACATCAAGCACTTTGACTTGTACCGTTTGGCCTTCCTTCAACACTTCATGCGGGGTACCGATATGTTTATGCGAGATTTGAGAGATATGAACGAGTCCTTCCACGCCCGGCGCGATTTCCACAAATGCGCCGAAATTGACGAGGCGTTTCACTTCGCCGCTTACGATATCGCCAGTGTGGAACTTCTCGGCTGCCGAATCCCAAGGACCTGGAAGAGCGGCTTTGATGCTGAGGCTGATTTTGCCTTTTTCCGGATCGACTTTCAGCACTTTCACTTTGACCTTTTCGCCTTCGCTCAGAGCGTCAGCCGGTTTATCGACGTGGCTCCAGGCGATTTCGGACACGTGAACCAGGCCGTCTACGCCACCTACATCAACAAACGCGCCGAATTGCGTCAAACGCTGAACCGTTCCTTCCAGCACTTGCCCTTCATGCAGTTCGCTCATAACCTTTTGTTTGTTGGCTTCGAATTCCTCGTCGAGCACGTCTTTTTGCGAAAGGATGACCTTGTTGTTCTCGTTGTCCAGTTCCTTCACCTTTACGCGCAGCGTACGGCCTTTGTAATCGCTGAAGTCTTCCACGAAGTGGCGCTCCACCATCGATGCCGGAATGAACCCGCGAACCCCTACGTCGGCCACAATACCGCCTTTTACGACGTCGGCCACCGTAACTTCGAATGTCTCCTGGCTTGCGAATTTCTTCTCCAGCTCTTCCCAGGCGTTTTCGCTGTCGATCGCGCGTTTGGAAAGAACGAGGCGTTCTTTCTCGTCGTCGATGCTCACGACTTTGGTTTCGACTTCCTGGCCGACTTGAACGGCGTCTGCCGCATTGTCCAAGTGAACGGAGGACAATTCGCGGATAGGAATAACACCGTCATATTTATATCCAATGCTTACGTAAGCTTGGTTATCCTCGATTTTGACGATCGTCCCTTTGACGGTGTCCCCCTTTTTCAAGGAAACGATTTGTTCCATTTCATCCTGGTTTGCCACTTCCGCAGCTTCCTGAACATTTTTTGTTTCTTCCGACATGTCAATAACCTCCTCAATTCAAAAACCCATTTATTTAAACCCGCATGAAGCGAAGTTCAAAACATTTCTAAAATATAGCTTCCCAAAAGTCCCCCGCCTTCATGCATAACACCGGCAAGGGTGACCACCTCACAGTTTTTTGAGCGCTGTGATCGCGGACATGATTTTCTCCGTGGCTTTTTCAGCCGCATCCGGGACATCCTTCTCCTTAAATTCGGACAGATCGACGGGCGGACCATACACCACCTTCAAGCGATGAAACAGTTTATAATTGCCTACGATAGCTACCGGAATCACGGCCGCATCGCTGCGAAGGGCGAACGTTGCCGCGCCTTTCTTGCCGATTCCGCCGCCTTCCCCGTTTTTAACCCGGCGGCCTTCGGGGAAGATCCCCATCACATGCCCCGAACGCAGCAGCGTTAACGCTGTCTTGATCGATTCCTTGCTCACGCCTCCCCTTTTGACGGGAAAAGCGCCAAGCTGTGTGATCAGCCAACCGAAGCCAAAGATTTGAAACAATTCCTGTTTGGCCATAAAATGCACTTTGCGTTTCACCATGATGCCGATGGTCGGCGGATCCAGCAACGTAAGATGATTGGAGCAAAGAAGAACGCCGCCCTCTTGCGGAATATGCTCCACCCCGGTGACTTCAAAGCGAAACAGCAGCTTGTATATTGCGCGAAGTACAGCGCGACAGAAGCGGTAAATCATCTTGTTCCTCTCTCACTTCCATAATTTCTGCACAAGGAAACGATCCGGTCCGCGACATCTTCCAAACTCATCTCGGTCGTATCCAGATATGTCGCGTCGGGCGCTTGCCGCAGAGGGGATACCTCCCGTTCCTGATCCAGACGGTCGCGTTCCGCGATGGAACTAACCAGCTCTTCAAACGAAACCCGGTCCTGCTCTTTCATTTCCTTGTATCTCCGGCGCGCCCGTTCCTCAACGCTGGCCGTCATGTAGATCTTGACTTCCGCGTCGGGCAGTACGGTGGTGCCGATATCGCGCCCGTCCATGACGACGCCTTTGCGCAAAGCCATTTGCCGCTGCAGCGAGACAAGCCTGGTTCGCAGCCCCTCGATTTGCGCATATCGGGACACCTTCGCATTTACCGCCATAGAACGGATTTCTTCCGTCACGTCCTGGCCGTCCACGGTCACCTGCTGCCCCTGCTCGCCGGGCAACAATTCAATTACCAGATCGGGGACGATTTGCAGCACTTTGTCCACCTCATCCGGCCCAATGCCCTGCTGCAGAAAATACCATGTCGCCGCCCGGTACATTGCGCCGGTATCGACGTATACATAGGACAATCTGCCGGCAACCATACGGGCTATCGTGCTTTTTCCTGCCCCAGCAGGACCGTCGATCGCGATGTTGATCTTAGCCTGTGATGTTGACGCCTCGCTTGCCAAAGGGGCATTCCTCCTCAAAAACTGATCCTCAAGAAAAAAGCAGGCATTGCCTGCGACGTGAAAATTATACCACAGATAGCAAAGGGATGCAAAAGAAACAACAGGCTTAACCGCCCAATTTATCCTGCCAGCTTTTCATCACGAAGTAGGTCACGAAGCGGATTCGACGTCGAATCTTGAATTCAGCCGGGCCTTCCGTTGCTCACGTAGGTTATTCCTACGCTCCGCTACTCAGTCCCTAGCTTCATCCAACCTTCTCGGTGCTGAAAACCTGGCTTATCATCACTCGCCTCTATAGAGCGGAGTTCCTTCGAATTGATCAGCCGAAGCGAGGAAGGGCCTGAGCTCCGGAATCCGCAGCAGCCCCTGGAACAGGCAAAGCGCCGCAAGCAGCGCGATCACCGCCTTCTTCAGCGTTTTTTCGACCTTCCCGGAGAACTCTAAAAACAGCGTTGTGTATGCTTCGTCATCGGTTGTTTTCCGCATCTTCATTTCCTCCTTGCAGCATCTCATGATAAGCCATCCAAAGATAGCTTTTCCAAATCCGGAAAGGAGAAAACCCGCCGGCCTAACGATTTTTAAAATCGAACTGGCGCTCAAAGCAGTAGCGGATCAGCTTTTGCCGCTCCATATCGGAGATGCTGACGAATTTGATCATGACCATCGTTTTTCCGGTTTCCAGCTTTTTCGTGCGTACCACTTCGGCCTCAAAAGGAACGTGATCGATCGACCCGTTCTTGAACGAAAGCAGCAGCCAACAAAACAACTGGTCGCCTTGAACGAGTTTGTATGTACCATCGCAAACAAAGGAAACACCGCCGCCGCTGACATCTTCGGTATAAGTAACGAAGCGGACATTGTTTTTCGTTTTGACGGCGATTTCCAGCGCGGCGACAACCCGCAAAAAATTGCGGCGCTGAATTTTGGTGATCGTCTCCGGTTCCGGTTTGCGGATGCGCACCAGCTGTACGACCTCGTCGGCAAAGCCCAGCACGTATGTATTAAAATAATGTTTAACTCCTTCATCGGTCAAAAAATAAATGGAAAGCTCGTCCCCGATGTAAAGCTTCTTGATGCGCCCGCTTCCGCTCTCGATCGGAACCTCGATCAGAAACGATTCTTCTTCCACGTCCGCGATCCGTGATTTACATTCTTTATCCGTATCATGTTTGTCTGTCGAGGCGACCTGAATGTATACGAGATCGTTCACTTTAGGAAACAAGTTTTCCCACCGTCCTATTTCAGTTGTTTACTTCCCCCTGATTATATCACGCCTGGACGGGATTGTAGCGGAAATCTTCCGAAATCTGAAGCGAATAACAATAAAACGCGAGCACGGGAAGGTTAAATTCCCTCCACATACTCGCGTACTCAAGCTTTACGACCGAGCGGCCCCTTTTTTCGTTCTGACTTCTTCCACGGTCTCCTCATTGCCGTTATCCGCATTGATGTAAATCCGGTAATTCGAACCGTTAATAGCTCCACCGAACTCGTAAGTAAGCACTTTTTCCGCTTGATCGTTTTCGATCAACGCCAGCCGGTGATAAGTTTCCTTATACTCCGGATTCAAATATTTGCGGGCTTGCTGCAGCGTTAATTTCGGCGGTTTGATCGCAGTTTTGTTCTCGTGCTCGTACACATAGTCGCTGGCTTGAAGCCCCGTTACCTGGCCGTTGTCGAGCGCGACGCGGAGCGTGACTTTCTCGGGGTAAATCAGCACGTCCCCATCTTTGCTTACATACGTGAAGTTCCCCTCGTTGCCATATTCGTCATAGGAAACCGGTGTTAAACCGGAATAACCTTTGCTTTCTAAAAATTCATCGGCGCGGGCTCTGGCCGTTTTCGCGTCCACCGACTTCTGGCCGACGGTCCGGTTGTGGGTGTAGGAAATCAAATGCCCGCCGTTTTTCGTAAAATCAAGCGACCAGGCTTCCCCATTCCCTCCCTGAACGTTAGCCGTATATGAAGCCCATTCCGTACCGCGGCCGTTTTCCAGCACCTGTACAGCCGACGGATCCTTCATCCCGATGAAATCAGCGGCCTTGCGCTGGATATCTTTAATCGTAACCGGCCCCCCGCCAAGCTTTTTGACCGACCGTTTGTTGTACATACTGGAAATGGACGGCCCCCAATCAAGCTCGGGGTATTCGCCGACTCTTTTGTCCACCGTTTTAAAGCCGTCGATAATCGTGTTGTCGCGAGGTTCCTTCTCGCTGGCCAACGCCGTCTCCACGTCCATCCAACGCAAGCGTTTGGAGATGACTTTGTTCTGAACGCCTTGCAGATCCTGGGAAATTTTCGCCGAGCTTTTATACAGTTCCTTGAGGTTTTTCATCTCGTTTTCGGTCAAAGGCTGCTTGGTTAAATCGCGGACAGCCGTTTGATAGGAAAATTTCGAAATCCGGGACAAAAACTCCTCCGTTTTGTTAAAGGGCAAAAGCGTAAGCGGAAGCTGGTTGATTTCGTTTTGCGCCTCGCTCGTAATACGCCATACATTTACCAGGCCTTTACGATGCGATCCGGTGGACGCCGAATGGACCGCTAGCGTATTGCCCAGTTCGGTATGCAGCTTGTCCACATGATAGGACAGATCGTGAAATGCTCGCTGATACTGGTTTTCCGCTTTGATCAAGATCGAATTCTTCTCCTGGTTTTCCTGGTAACCCCATACTAAGGCGCCGATTAATAAAATCGCCGTAACCGGAAATAATATCGCACTCAGACGTTTATACATTGGGCTAGTGCTCTCTCCCTTCTTTAACTGGTTGAAATTAGTTTGACAAGAAGGAAGGAACTTTATGCATGCTAAAGAGGAGCTGAAAACCTGACTTTTTGAACACATGTTAAAAGGGCGCTTCTTCTTCAATTTCGAAATCGTGCCGATTATTGCACAAGCATTGCTTGAATCCGGTTTCGATATGGCCCCGTTCTTTTTTGCCGCGCAGCACAAAACGCTCCCCGCATGATTTGCATGTGATTTTCACCTTAACGCGCACGAAAAAAGGCACCCCTTTCCAGTTCTTAAAAGCCGCAAATCCGCAGCTATTCCTGGAAATAGGATACCCTATTCTTCCTGTAATTAATCTTGTCCCTTGGCCCCCGTCGTCAACCGAAACGGCGAGCGGCTGTTCGCCTGGGTCATCTTCCCCAGTCCGCCATACCATAAAAAGGCCATCAGCGGAACGATATACCAAAGCCAAAATTGAGTCGTATTGTTAATAACCCAATCGTACACCCCGTGGTAAAAAATCGGCAACAACAGGGAAAAAAGCAAAAACTTCCGGCTGGCAAATCCCTCCGAGAATTTGGCCCGGCCCAAATAGTAACCCATCATAACGCCGAACATCGCATGCCCGGAAACCGGGAGCAGCGCCCGAACCAATAAAGCTCCAATTGAAGCATGGCTGGCAAAGGCGTAAATGACATTTTCGACCGTGGCAAAGCCGAGCGAGATCGCCGCCGCATACAAAATGCCGTCATAGGGTTCGTCAAATTCCGTATGATTGTAGATCATATGAAACAGGACAAACCACTTAAACGTTTCCTCGACGCCGGCCGAGATCCCGAATGCGGATACCCATGGATTGTCGCCAAGCCACATCGTCAAGCCACGCTGAATAATCATGACCGGCAAAACGATCAAAAAGCCAAGCAAAAATACTTTGATGACCATATGCAGCGGTTCCGAATCATACTTGTCCTTAAGATAAAAATAAGTAAGCAAGGCCAGACCGGGAGCTACCGCTGCAGTTGCTATCGAGAAAAAGAGCAACGGTTATCCCCCCTTGTCTGCCGTTCGCTGTTCCTTATCCCTCTCATGACGAATCCGAACTGTTTTACTCCTGGCACGCCGATTAATCCTGACGTTTGAAATGGCTGCAAATGACTTCGATCGCGTTTTCGGCCATCACCAAGTTTCCATATTCCTCAAGCATCGCCGTAGTAACCGACGTCGCTTCGCCAAACTCAGCCAACACCGCGATTAAAGCCGGATGTTTGCCTTCATCCAACTCGTCAGGCTCCAGCTGAAGAACCCATTTCCCGTTATATTTATACAGTCTGCCAGCATTTTGGAGCATAGGCTGCAAAACGTGAGCTGCTTCGATCAAGTTTTCGAAATCGTCAAACGAATACAGAATCGTATCGCTTTGTTCCAGCGTTACTTCCATTTCATAAACTTCTTCCGGCAGTTCATCCTCATAGGGCGATCCGATCCCGTGATGATGGTGATCGTATTTACCGCGCGTTACGATGACGACCATCCCTTGAGCGGGGAGGGCGAATACTTCCACTGCGAGAGGGCCCGTGGCGTCAAAGCCTACTTCGTTATAAGCCTGATCCATCATTTCGGTGAACAGGTCATGGACCTTCGGAATTTCCTGCCACATGTCCTCTTTCTGAATTCCGCGTTCGCTCAAGTCGTCAAACGTGAGGAAAATCCGTATCTTATCCTGGCCAAGTCTTTCTATCTTCATACAGGATCCTCCTCTCTTTATACCGTGTAATAACAGATTATGAAACCTGCTGTAATGTGTGCTGGAAATGGTTCTTTGATATGTATGTTATCATTTATTCACCTTAAATGCACGCAATAAAATAGACAAAAAAGAATCATTTTCCGCCGAACTTCACCGCAGCGGAAAATGATTCCGTCCTTTTGGGGATTATAGTCCCGGAATGGCCATATTCGTCTCCTTTAGGATTGCTTCCACTTCCCGGCGCACACCCGCGTCGCTTTTAATAAAATCGGTGATTTGCTTCAAATTGTATTCCTTCGAATGTTTCGCATCGGACGCAGAAACCGAACTGGGATACACCTGGGCGTTTCCTGCCCCGATTGGATGTTCTCCGGTTACCTTCGAAGCATGCCCCGAATGATGCGATTCGGAACCTTCCGAACCATGACGTCCTTGGCTGCCTCCCAGGAAATCGGATTTCAAACCCGCAAACTTCAGGGCCGTCCCCGCTCCGTTCATAATGGACATCATTCCGCCTTTGCGCCGCGAAGCCCAAACCGCCGCGACGGCCCCGACCAACACTCCGCCTAAAAATGAGGAAGATCTCACCATAAATACCTCCTTAGATATGTTAAAATCATTTGTAGTGTTCGCGGTTTACAACAAACTCATGCGGCATAAATACAGGAAAGCGAGATGACCCGTTTGTTCTACAAAAAAATCCTGCTGGTCGCTGCAGCTTGCGTTTTGCTCAGCTCTTGCGGCCAGCCCGATTCATCCACCGGCCAGTCCGATACGAGCGCTCGGGGCGAAGGAAATGCGGCAAATGCCGCCGTGTCCGCGCCGGAGTCTCAAGAAACCGCCGGGTCGCCGGAAGGAAACGGAATCCAGACGGCGCCGGAGGCGCCGCAGGACGGTATTTCCGGCTCCGGATCGGAGGAAGCCGCCGTCGAAGCGGAGAAGCCGGAGCGGCTGTATCACATCAACAAAGCTTACAATGTCGTACCCAACGAGGAAGGCACCGATAAAAAAGTGGTTCTGCTGACATTTGATGACGGTCCGAAAGAACAGGAAATGATCGAGGGTTTAATCGACACGCTGGATAAGCACGGCGCCAAAGCGATCTTTTTCGTCAATGGCTACCGGGTCAAAGCGCATCCCGAACTTCTGCAGCTCATTCACGATCGCGGTCAAATCGTCGGCAACCACAGTTGGGACCACATCGACCTCAAAAAAGAGAAAGAAGCAAACATGCGCCAGCAAATTGAGGACGTGCAAGCCATCGTGAAGGAGACGATCGGTGAGACTCCGAGATTTTTCCGCCCTCCGTTCGGTTCCGGAAACGACGTTACGCATCAAATCGCCGATGATAACGGCTTGATCTACATGACATGGTCCAACGGGTCTTTGGATTGGGACAGTAAAAACAAAAACAAGCCGGACGCCGTCATTCAAAATGTGCTGGAGCAGCTGCATGCCGGAAGCAACATCCTGATGCATGAACTGCCCTGGACCGTGGAGGCGCTGGACGAGTTGTTAACGAAACTGGAAGACAAAGGCTACGGGTTCGTGGATCCCGCAAGCATCGGGCCCGATCCGGCGGCGGATTAGAAGATAGGTCTGGCGTCGGATCAGACGGCGGATCAGGCGTCGAATCAGCGACGCCGGGCGACAGAATGTGAAGTAACTCAGAACTCGGACGAAAAAGATGACAAAAGCCGCCCGTTTGGGCGGCTTTCATCAGTGCTAACGGACATCAGAAACCCTAACTAGCCTTAAACAGAGGTTCCCATTTTGTAACGGACTCAGAAGCTCTTATTACGCTCAAATCTGCTCGAATGGCCTTCATTTAAGCTGAATAAGGCCTTCAGGGTCCGTTAGAGCGGGAAATACCCGGGAAATGGGCAAATAACGTCAACTGTGTCCGTTAGAGATTCACTTGACGTGACCAAATGCAAAAGTACATTTGATTTCCCCGCAAATTACAGACAAGCCGCTCGCCGCCTCATAAGCCGTTGCTTTGGCCCCAAGGCGAATCACTGATTCCCCACCACAATAAAAAAACTAAAATGATGACAAACATGTATAATAGCGAGTTAAAGAACCATCTTGTCCATTTTAGCCTTTGCGATGGAAACACTTCCCTGCGGGCGGGCAGCTCCATCACGTCCTGCTCTTTCCCGATCAAAGAGGGTGTCGCCCTTGCTGGCGGAACCGCCGTCTTCAACGGCGGCCGTTCGAATGAAACCTCCGCGGCTGTGGTGTTCTGGGCCCGCGCACCGCGATTTTTCCGGCTTTTTTCGGTTTTCTCCTCGCGATGAACCCGGGTCCGGCGATTTTCTAGTGTTGTTTTCGATCTGCCGCGACTGTAACGCTCCAATCGGCTCAAACGTTCGCTCATGTCTCCCTCCGAAATTTAATCACTAATCCCGATACAAAATCGATCAGAAAATGGCATACAATCGGTGCCCATAATGTACCGGTTTGCATGTATATAAATCCTAACCCGTAGCTGCTGGCAAATACCCAGCCGGTCGGAATCCAGTGCCGCAGGTAGCGGACGTGGATCGCGGCGAACAAAATGCTCGTCCAATAGACGCCGATGCCATGCTGTATCGCTCCGCGAAACAGCAGTTCTTCACAGATGGCGACCATCGCCGAAATGACGGCAATATGCCAAATCGGGCGTCCCCGGAACAACTTGGCGTTGATCCCCCCGTCGTCCATGCTCTCCTCCGAAATAAACCGGGAGAGCAGAAAATCTGCGCCGAACATCACCCCGGCCAGGCCCAGGCTCCAATAGAGGAATTCGGCATGCTCGGGCAAGGCCAGCAAAGATAGCGGATTTCTTTTTTGAAAAAAAATGATGATTAAGCCGATAAATAAAGTAAGCCCTTGCGTCAAATACAAATTGATCAAAAGCAACCGATCGTCCAGCTGCCCGGGATCGACTTTCTGGATCTTCACCTTGCCGAATTTGAATTTTTTCATAGTTTTTGTCAATCCCTGTCCTTTATTATTATTCTAGCCTATTCAAAACCATTTGTAAGGAGGAATTCATAATGAATAGCAAAAAAAATACCCGTAAGGAAGCTCTCTTTATCATGGGCTTTCTGTTCACGCTGATCGTCGCAATCGGCACGTTTCTATGGGGCTTTCAGACGGGCATGGACAAAATCGAAGCAAAATACGCGTACCTGAAGGTCGTACCGCCAGGGCAGGAAACGTCCGTCTCCTATCAGCAGCAGGATTTGGTCTCTTTTTATTACGTTGTTTTTCAGCCGTATCAGCAGTTTAAGGAAGCCTATCTTTCCCGCCTGGAGCTATTGGAACAGGACGCATCGTCATCCGAATCAAGCGATTATCTGAAGGAGATCCGTGAAATTGCCGACCGTGGGTATGAGCAGATTGCAGCCCAATACATAACCGATTCTTCTCCTTTGCTGAAGGAGGCGCAAACCGACTATTTGAAAAGCTTGAAGCTGTTCAACCAAAGCGCCGGAGCGGTAAAACACAAAAAAGGAGCCGAGCTCGCGGCTGCGCTGAAACAAAACGAGTTCACCGTTGAAGCGGTAAACTTCGGGCTTGAGGCGCAAAACAACTTTTATTCAGCGATTCTCAAATGGACGGCGAAGACGAACAGCCAAATTCCGGCCACGTTCGCTTATAAAGCAAACATCCCGGCCCAGGAATGGTCCAAATATCCTTTAGCCGTCAAAAACAAAGCGGTGGCCGATATGATGCTGAGCGAAAAGAGGTATGAAGCCTACCTTCCCCAAGACATGACCGCAAAAATTGACCAGATGATCAAAAGCGGCCGAGCTGAGGCTTTAAATCTTAAAACTGTGTCTTCTATTGTGAAAATTGTCACAGAAACCGAAGCCGTCAAAGGGGATGAATTTTCCCGCTTCAAATCGTCGTATTATGCGTCCGAGCTGCTGCCCGAGCTCCCTATTTTCACGGAATACTGACAGGAAAATCGGCTATTCCCGGGGGATAACAGACGATTTTCGACATTAGTAAAATCATAACCAAAAAAGCATCCGGGTTCAAGTTTGGCAAAAGCCCCCGGAATGCGGCGCGGGCTTTTGCCATCATTTATCCGGGAAGTAGTTGACACCTTGCGGCGGGGCGTGTTACATTATGAAAAATTACATTTGACGAAAGGCTTTGAAGGAAGGAAGTTGTCGGAAAGCTCCCAGAGAGCCGGTGGTGCTGCGAACCGGTAGCGAAACGATGAACTTTAGCGATCCTGAGTCACTGCGTTGAACTTTCAGTAGGCGCAGTCGGTGAACTCCGTTATCAGTCTGTCAGCGATGACAAATGAGGCTGCTTCTGCGAAGGAACAGCGAATTAGGGTGGTACCACGAACAACTCTCGTCCCTTACTACGGAAGTAGTGTGCGGATCGGGAGTTTTTTTAATGCCCGCGTGCCTTTAACTTAGCCCGGCATGAACCTCTTTGGGACCGCAACCCATTATCTTCATCCTTTTCTGCAGTAACGGAAAAAAGCGCTAATGTATCACCGTAAGCTTATGCTTCCGAAGAGAGTTTTGTACGACGAACTTTCAGGGAAGCCTTGCTATACAAAACTTAAGCTTATGCTTCCGAAGAGAGTTTTGTACGACGAACTTTCAGGGAAGCCTTGCTATACAAAACTTTTAGGAGGCCAAAACATGTTTAAAGTTTTAGTATCGGATCCGATCAGCGACATGGGGATTCAGCAACTGGTTGATGCAGACGACATCGTGGTCGAGAAGAAAACGGGACTTAGCGAGGACGAGCTTGTACAGATCATCGCCGGGTATGATGGATTGCTGGTACGCAGCCAAACGAAAGTCACCGAAAAAATCATGGCCGCCGCAGCCCGCTTGAAGGTGATCGGCCGCGCCGGGGTTGGGGTCGACAATATCGATCTGGAGGCGGCCACCAAACGCGGCATCATCGTCATTAACGCGCCGGACGGCAACACGATCACAACCTGCGAACACGCCTTCGCCATGATGATGGCGCTCGCCCGCCACATTCCGCAGGCCTACGCCAAAACGATCTCGGGCCAGTGGGATCGCAAGTTCCTCGGCGTTGAGCTGCGCAACAAAACGCTCGGTGTGCTTGGCATGGGCCGGATCGGCAGCGAAGTCGCCAAACGCGCCAAAGCATTCGGCATGGAGATTTTGGGCTACGATCCGTTCCTGACGGAAGATCGCGCCGAGAAGCTTGGGGTCAAGCTGGCCACGGTTGACGACATCGTCAGAAATGCCGATTTCATTACGGTGCACACTCCGCTTACGCCGGAAACGAAGCACATGATCGCCCGTCCGCAATTTGAAGTGATGAAAAAAGGCATGCGGATTATCAACTGCGCCCGCGGCGGCATCGTCGACGAGCAGGCGCTCGTTGAAGCGATTGATCAAGGGATTGTGGCCGGGGCCGCCTTTGACGTCTTCGAAAAAGAACCGCCGGAAGCGGATCATCCTTTCCTGCACCATCCGAAAATCATCGTCACGCCTCACCTCGGCGCTTCCACCGTGGAGGCTCAGGAAAACGTCGCGATCGACGTGTCGGAGCAGGTGCTGCACATTTTGCGCAGCGAGCCGTTTAAGAACGCCGTCAACATGCCGCCGGTCGCGCCTAGTGTCATGAACAAGCTGCAGCCTTATTTCGAGCTTGGCGAAAAAATCGGTGTATTCCTGTCCCAGCTTAACAACCAGGCGGTCAAAGAAATTCACGTCGATTACGCCGGCGACCTGGCCGAGGGGGATACGCAGCCGCTTACGCGCTACATCATCAAAGGCGTGTTGTCCCGCCATTTCGGCAGCGACGTAAACATCGTCAACTCCATGCATCTGGCGAAGGTCCGCGACATCAACGTGGTTGTTTCTCAAGCTTCGGCGACGAAAGGCTTCACCAACCTGATCAGCGCAACCCTGAAAACGCAGGACGGCGCGGAACGCCGGATCGCCGGCACGCTGCTTAACGGTTACGGAGCCCGCATCGTGCAAATCGACAAGTTCCCGGTGGACGTTGCTCCGGAAGGACATCTGATCTTCATTTCGCACAATGACAAACCGGGGATTATCGGCAACGTCGGCACCCTGCTCGGCCAAAACGGCGTCAACATCGCCTCCATGCAGGTTGGCCGCAAGCTGGTCGGCGGGGAAGCGATCATGGTATTGACGGTAGACAAGGCCGTGACGAAAGAAGTGCTTGACGATCTGACGAAGCTGCCCGAGCTGAATAAAGCGCTGCAAATCATTTTTGAATAATGTTCCACGGTGAACAAGATTTATCTGCGGCATTCAACAAAAAAACATCCTTCGCACGCGAAG
This sequence comes from Paenibacillus lacisediminis, assembly GCF_046567315.2. NCBI lineage: Bacteria > Bacillati > Bacillota > Bacilli > Caryophanales > Paenibacillaceae > Paenibacillus > Paenibacillus lacisediminis. Next base: position 61,098 of record NZ_JBKIAX020000017.1, read on the forward strand.
GATGTTTTTCTTTTTACGATTATTGTCCCGTTTCGACAGGGAGCGCGATATGAAAGGCGGTGCCTTTGCCGACGCCGCTTTCGGCGCGGATCGAGCCGTGATGGGCGTCAATGATGTTTTTGACGATGGAAAGGCCGAGACCCGTCCCTCCGTTTTCGCCTCGTACGCGGGCTTTGTCCGCCTTGTAAAAGCGCTCGAAAATAAACGGCAGATCGTCGCTTGGAATCCCTACACCGCTGTCATGAATCGAAACGTGCAGCTCTTTGCCGGACTCGCCATCCCGAGTAGCTGCCAAAATGCCGATCGTCCCCCCTTCCGGCGTATGCCGGAAGGCGTTGTCCAGCAGGTTGGTGAGTACCTGCTCCATCCGGTCCTCGTCCGCTTCCAGGTGAAGCGGGCCTTCGCTTAGCTCAAGCTTCAGATTGATGCCATTCTCTTTGGCCCGGACCATAAACTTGCGGTACACCCGCTCGGCAAGCTCGCCAAAATCGATCGGCCGCTTCTTCATATCGGTATGGCCCGCTTCCATTCGGGCAAGGTCGAGCAGCTCGTGGACAAGCCGGCCCATTCGCAGCGATTCCTCATGGATTACCCGCGCCAATTCCGCGCTTTCCTCAGGGGAGGCCGCCATCCCGTCAAGCAGCGCTTCACTGTACCCTTGCATCATGGACAGCGGCGTGCGAATTTCGTGCGAGACGTTGGCCACAAAATCCCGGCGCATTTTCTCCAGGCGCACCTCTTCGGTGACGTCGCGCAGGACGGCGACCGCGCCGCGGATTTCCCCGTCCGACGACAAGGGGGCCATATGGACCGACCACACGCCCTTCAAGACATGAACGTTCATGCGCTGGTCGCCTTCCTGGTCAAGCACCCGGCGAAACATCGGCAGCAGCGGCTGCGGCGCCAACCTTCCTCCGGCTTCTCTTCCACCTATTTCGAAGTCGGCATCTTCTTCATCCAAATCTCCCCACTCGCTGAGAATTTGATCTCCCGGCGGGTTCGTCAATATCACGGAGCCTTCCCGATCCAGCGTAATCACCGCATCATTCATGCTGCGCAGCACGCTGGACAAATGCTCCTTCTCATGCTTCAGGCTGCGGATCGTATTTTCCAGTTCTTCCGCCATATGGTTAAATGTATTTGCCAATTCGCCGATTTCATCGCTCGTTCTCAGCGAAAGGCGCGTATCGTATTTACCTTTGCGCACCGAATCGGTAGCCTGAATCAGCTTCTGCATCGGCTGCGTGATTTTTGTGAACAGAAACAACGCAAAAAACGTCGTAAGCGAGAACCCGATCATCGCGACGATGACAAACAGTCTCTTCACGGCTCCGGAATTAGTGAAATTCGTATCGATGTAGGGCAGCAGAAACAGGCCCATCAGCATCAACACACATGCAACGAGGCAGGTTATCGTAATCCAAAGCTTACCGACCAGCGTTCTCCAGAAGTTCACCTTACTTCGCGACCTCCAGCTTGTAGCCGACGCCCCATACGGTCGTGATCATCGCCGCCGCTTCCGGCGAAACCTTGTTGAGTTTCTCCCGCAGCCGCTTCACATGGGTGTCGACCGTCCGCAGATCGCCGAAAAACTCATAGTTCCAAACGTCCTTCAGCAGCTCCTCCCGGGAAAACACCTTATCCGGGGAAACCGCCAAATAATGCAGAAGCTCATATTCTTTGGGCGTGAGGCTGACTTCCTGACCGCTTGCCGTAACCCGGTGAGCGTCATGCTCGATGACGAGATGAGGAAACACGATATTGTTGCTAGTCCCGCTTTCTTTGGACAAATAGGCTGTCGCTGAGGCGCGGCGCATGATCGCTTTCACCCGGTAAATCACCTCTCTGGGGCTAAACGGCTTAACGACGTAATCGTCGGCGCCTACCTCAAATCCCTGAACCCGGTTGATTTCCTCACCTTTGGCCGTCAGCATCAGCACCGGCGTCGATTTGACTTGCCGCAGACGGCTGCAGACCTCGACACCATCGATTCCCGGCAGCATGACATCTAGTACGATCAAGCCGTAGTCATTGACCGTCGCTTTTTTCAAAGCCGTTTCGCCATCCTCGGCCTCATCGATTTCATAGCCTTCTTTTTCCAAATACATTTTAAGCAGCCGACGGATTCGCTCCTCATCGTCGACTACCAGAATGCGGTTCGTTTCATCTGACATTAACAACAACCCCTCCATCTTCTTACCTAGTGCGCGTGAGCTTCCTTTTGATTTGCTAATATTTAATCGGTGCCCGCATAAGAATGCAGGCCGGCGATAACCAGGTTAACCCCAACCAACGTGAACATGACCACGAGGAAACCCAAAACCGCTAGCCAGGAAGCCCGGCGGCCTTGGAAGCCCCTCGATAAACGAAGGTGCAGATACGCGCTGTAGAACAGCCATGTAATCAGGGCCCATACTTCCTTCGGATCCCAACCCCAAAATCTTCCCCAAGCCTGTTGCGCCCAGATCATCGCAAACACAAGCGCGCCCAGGGTAAAGATCGGAAACCCGATCGCAATCGCCCGATAGCTGATTTCATCCAGATCGTCCGGATCGATGGCCCGCACCGCCGGAGCCAGCGCCTGAGCGAGCGGTTTGCGAAGGATCGCACGAATCAGTACATAAAGCACCGCACCCGTTAGTATTGCCCAGAGGATCGTATTCAGCTTGCGTCCGGCATTGGCGCCGTTCATCCAGGAAGGGGCCTCGAACAAAGGCTGTACCATTCCCAAAAACGGTTTGATTTGCTCGGGTTCGCTATCATACGGTGCTACGATCGGCGGAAGCTGATAAACTTCTTTTCCTATTGTACTATCCACTTGTACTTGGCTGTCAATCTTTGTCTCATTTTGTATGAATACCGCTTCGTATCCGGCGGCCCGGAAAGCGAATACGGAAACAAGAAAGCCCACTACTATCATAATCGAAAAAAACGTAAATTCAATCCATCGTTTTTGCCGGCGCGCGGATTTACCGGTTCCTCTAAAATCGATGACCCGCAGCAAATACATTAATCCGGCGATAAACCCGACGGCAAAAAAAGATTCCCCCGTTGCCGCCAGCGTGACATGGATATACAGCCAAATGGAACGCAGCGATGGAATCAGCGGCTGAACCTCCTGCGGAAACACGGCGGCATAAGCCATAATGATAATCGCCAGCGGAAGCGCAAACACGCCGAGCAAAATTTTGCGGTAGATCAAAAAGACGACCGTAAAGGCGATCATAATCATCATCGACAAAAATGTCATGAACTCGTACATATTGCTGACCGGCACATGTCCGCTGTAGGCCCAGCGCGTTCCGCAATAGACGAGGTGCGAAATGAGGCCCAGCGAGGATGTCGCAAACGAGAGGCCGCCCCACTTCTGCTCATGCCGCTTCGGGTCGCGATTTCTCCACGTTTTTCCGGTCACGGCAACGATGTAAAAAATAAAGGCAGCGCAATACAGGAAAAAAGCGATCATAAAGGCTGCTCTACTGATTTCCAAAAATATCATGGACGTTCCCCTCCGTTTTCCAATGACTTCTCATCCACATCGATGCCCATCGCTTTCAGAAACGCGGACACTTCGCGGCGCATGCCAAACCAGTTTTTCGTCGTATGGCCGCCCAGCGTCAGCTTGCCGCCGTCCACACGCAGCCAAATCCGGCGGTGCTGCCAGTAGAATCCGAGAACAAGCCCAAGCATAACGATCGCCAGCCCCAGCCAGACAAATGGCATGGCCCGGTCGACGCGGATGTTCAAGTAACTGGAGGCGCTGATGAAATCGACATCCTCCATGCCGAGAACATCAATTGCAAGCTTGTTCTGCAGTCCGCCCAGCTTCTCGTTAATCGCATCCTGCTGGAAGCGTTCCTTGTCGACCTGCTTCGGGAAGTAAATGTATTGCGCGCCTTCCTTAGGCAAATCCGGACCTTTGACCAAAAATAAAAAGGCCGGCGCGTTGGGCTCCCCGGACAAGGAGACCGGCTGCCCCTGTTCGTTCAGGGAAAATTCCATGTATTTGTTCTGGAGCTCCAGCGTGTAAGGCCCCAGCTTAAACTCGCGCTGCGGATTTTTCATCTCCAGCTTGAATTTCCCGTACTGCTCCCCGGTAACCTTGTCCACCAGCACCGGCTGCACGGAGCGCAGCTTCGGCGTCAGATCGAAATCGAACTGATACGCCTTCAGGCCTTTATAACTCAGCGGGTCGTTGACCCGGATCGCATGCCGCTCCACCTCCTTGAGCTTCGGCTGTTTGGAGGGATCGTCGCAATCGGCGGTGCATTCATACAACGTGGCCTGCGTTTCGTACAGCTTCGGGACGATTTTGCCGGTTTTTTTGAAGTCGTCCGACATTTCATCCTCACTGTAATATTCCACCGTGAATTTTTCGTTTTTCAAATACAGATTCGTATCGGGAATCCGGGTGGTTTCTCCCTCCGGGAACCAGTAGTGTTTGTCCATGTGCAGTCCCGGAAGTCCGCGGAACAATACGGCCAGTAAAAAAATAATCAACCCGATGTGGATGACATACGGCCCCCAGCGGCTGAACCGCTGTTTTTCGGCCAGCAGCGCATCCCCGTCCGTATGGACGCGGTAATGTTTTTTGCGCAGCGGCTGAACCGCCCGCTGAACCCAGGCCTTGCCGTCCTCGCCAATTTGGCCCTGGTAGACGATTTTTTGCCGGGTCAAAAACTCCAGGTGTTTGCGGACCTTCTGTTTTGAAAGCGCTTTGTAAAGCGGCAGCACCCGGTCCAGGCTGCAGATGACGAGGGAGGATCCGATCATCACCAGCAGCAGAATGAACCACCACGATTCGTACGTGTGCGATAGGCCCAGCCTGTAATAGATCTCGCCGATCGTTCCGTATTTATTTTTGTAGAAGGTGGAAGGATCAAAATTGATAAAATTGCTTTCCTGCTCGAAGATCGTGCCGAGGCTGGCGCTGATCAGCGTGATGATGATCAGATAAACCGCAACTTTCACCGAGGAGAAAAAATTCCATATCCGGTCGATGAAATTCGGGTTCGCCCGCTGCGACCTTCTAGCCACGCCGTCGTAGCGCATTTCCAGCAGTTCCCCGGGAGCTCCGTCGTCCTGCAGCGGTTTGCCGCATGATTCGCAAAGCACAGTGCCGACCCGGTTCTGGTGGCCGCATTCGCATTTCGTATTTTCGATGAACGCCATCGTTCTCCTCCTTTCCTATCAAGGGTTAACCAGCTGCGCAATTTGATCGTCCAGCGTGTCGAGGTTTAGCTCGCCCTGATGGATGGAGGCAATTTTTCCTTTTTTGTCCACAAAAAACGTCGTTGGCATCGGCACGATGCCATAATCGCGCACCGCCTTGTTGTCGCTGTCAAATAGAATAGGAAATCCGGCGCCGGTCTGCTTGACGAAGTTTTCTACGGTCATCTCGTCTTCCCCCGTATTGACCCCCAGAATAACGACATCCTGATCTTTCCACTTTTCCCATTGGGTCTGCAAGGCGGGCATTTCCTTAACGCAATACGTGCACCAGGTCGCCCAGAAATTGATGACCACCGCTTTGCCTTTGTACTCGTCAAGCGTATGTACGTTGCCGTCGAGCCCCAGCAGCTTGAACGCCGGCGGCTTCTCCCCTACGACGGGCTTGCCGGAGTCATCGCCAAACACCGCGTTGCTGATCGCATAACCGCCAAGGATCACGATTAGCGCTAATATCACGATCTGAATCGGCCGTCTCGCCTTTCCCATCAAAAACTTCCTTTCTATGAGCATAATCATAAAGTGATGAACAAATCGTGAACACTCTATGAACATTATAACGAAAATTGCCACAATTTCAGCCGTGGGAATTATGAATATTATGTGACGCGCAAAAAAGCGCGGCAATATCGCCGCACTATTTGCGTTTGGGAGCAGGGGTAGGGGAGGCGCTGCGGGCTTGTTTGTAGAGGCTGTCGACCTCTTCTTTGGTCAAGTGGCGATACAGGCCCCGCTTCAAATTGCCGAGAAACAGATCGCCGAACGAAATTCGCTTCAGCTTGGTCACCGGGTGGGAAATCGCGTCGAACATGCGCCGCACCTGGCGGTTTCGGCCTTCATGAATCGTAATGGAGATGGTGGCGAACTTCCCTTCCGGATCGACGTCATGGTACTCCGCCTCGGCCGGAGCCGTCATGCCGTCCTCAAGCATGATTCCTTTCTTCAACTTGTCCAGGTCGCTGCCGTGCGGCACTCCTTTGACCGTGGCATGATAAGTTTTGGGCACATGGTGTTTCGGATGCGTCAGCAAATGGGCGAATTCCCCGTCATTGGTCAGGAGCAGCAGCCCTTCGGTATCGTAATCAAGCCGTCCTACGGGATAAACCCGCTCCTTGACGCCTTTTAAATAATCGGTGACGATTTTTCTGCCTTGCGGATCCGCAGCGCTCGTAATAACTCCTTTCGGTTTGTTGAATACGAGATACAGCTTCTTTTCCGCGCCGATCGGTTTGCCGTCGACCGTAATGGCATCAACGGACGGGTCGGCCTTGGTGCCCAACTCCGTAACGGTTTCGCCGTTCACCTGCACCTTGCCGCTCAAAATCAGTTCCTCGCATTTACGGCGGGAAGCCACGCCCGCACCGGCCAATATTTTCTGCAATCTTTCCATAATCAATAGTCACCTCATATCACATGATACCTATAGAAGCACAAAATCACAATAGCCGCCGCGCGCGCAGAAAAAAGCCGCCCTCGGCAGCTTGGAAAGCGCCATGAACGGCCCTCGCTTCATCGAATCATCCGAACAGCAGCAAACAAACGACGATCGCGGCCACAAACCCGACCACATCGGAAAACAGGCCGACTTTAAGGGCATACCTGCCGTTTTTGATGCCGACCGCGCCGAAATAAACCGTCAGCACATACAGCGTCGTATCCGTGCTTCCCTGAATCGTCGAGGCGATGCGGCCGATCATCGAATCCGGGCCGTACGTTTTGATCAGGTCGGTCGTAAATGCGAGCGACCCGGTTCCGGTCAGCGGCCGCAGGAAGCCAAGCGGGAGCACTTCGGGCGGCACATTCAACCGCGTGAGCAGCGGTGCCATCCAGCCGACCAACATGTCCAGCGCCCCCGAAGCGCGGAACACGCTGATCGCCACCATCATGCCCACGAGATGGGGGATGATGCCGATCGCGGTCGAGAACCCGTCCTTGGCCCCGTCAACAAATGATTCATAAACGGGCACTTTTTTGAAATAAGCGTATAACGGTATAAAAGCGATCATCACCGGCACCGCCCAGGCGGATACCACGTTAAGCCAATCCAGCAAGCGGCATCACCTCTCCAGCGGTATCGTAGACGGTGTAGACGGGGGCGACTGCGGCGGCGTCCTGCGCAGGCTCCGCCTCCGGTACCAGCGGTCCGCCACAATGGCGGCCGCGGTGGCAATCGCGGTGGCGAGCAAGGTGGAGCCGACGATTTCGGCCGGATTCGCCGAATGAAAATTGATCCGGATCGCGATCAGCGTCGTTGGAATCAGCGTGATGCTCGCGGTGTTCAGCGCGAGCAGCGTACACATCGCCGGCGACGCCGTTTCTTTGTCGGGATTGAGCTGCTGCAGCTCCTGCATGGCCCGGATTCCCATTGGGGTGGCGGCGTTGCCGAGGCCCAGCAAATTGGCGCTCATGTTGGACAAAATGTATCCCATGGCCGGATGGTTCTTCGGCACATCCGGGAACAGATAGGCGACCACTGGGCCAAGCAGGCGCGAGATCGCCTTGACGAGGCCGGAATCCTCCGCCAGCCGCATAATGCCAAGCCAAAACACCAGCACGCTGATTAATCCAAAGCAGACCGTTACCCCCGTTGCCGCCCCGTCAAAGGCGGCCTGCGTCACCGTCCCGATGTCCCCCTTAGCGGCCGCAAACGCAAATCCGATCAAAATAAGTGCAAGCCATATTTTATTGACCATAGCGGTTTCCCCTCCCCTGCCCATTTTACCTTCCCTGCAGGAGCAGCCGTTTCATTCGGCCAGCAGCAGGGTTTGGATTACCTTTTTGAACGACCCGCCCCAGGCTTCCGGAAATTTTAAGGTATCGCTTGCCTGGTCTGTAGACGGTTTGCTCGCCCCTTGTTCATAAACAGGGACGGCGCCGATTTCTTTGCCGTCCAGCATCAAACTGATTTTTCCCCGGTAACCAAATGAAGCGGTGGACAGCGAACTGAGCTTCAGCCTTCTTTCGATTTTCCCTTTTTCCCTTTCGGCCAGCGGGTAGCTGAAGCCGGTTCCCGTAATCAATCCGCTTTTTACCGCTTGGCCTTCCTCGATGATTTTCGTTAGCGGAAAATTTGCAAACCCGTAATCGAGCAGCTTCCGGTGGTCGCTCCAATCATCTCCATCGTTTAACGTAACGACCGCCAGCTGCTGGCCGGCCCTGGTCGCCGAACTGACTAGGCAGCGCCTGGCGATTTTCGTATACCCGGTTTTTACGCCATCCGCCCCTTCGTAGAAGCGAAGCATTTTGTTTTTGTTCAGCCATTTATAATCCCAGGGATCGTTAGGATTCGGCGCCTTTTTGCTTGGCGTGCGGACGATTTCCTTAAACTGCGGGTTTTTGAGCGCGTAGGCCGTCAGTTTGGCCAAATCGTTCGCCGAAGAGTAGTGGCCTTTCGCATCCAACCCGTGCGGATTTTGAAAATGCGAATGCGTGAGGCCCAGCAATTCTGCTTTTTCGTTCATCAGGTACACGAAACCTTCCTCGGAACCGCCGACATGCTCGGCAATCGCCGTAGCGGCGTCATTACCCGAGCGGAGCATCAGGCCGTACAGCATATTTTCCAGGCTCATCTCTTCGCCCAACCGTAAAAACAAGGACGACCCTTCTTTAGCGTAGGCGTTTGGCCCGACGGTAACGGTATCTTCCAGCTTCCCGTGCTCAATCGCAACAATGGCGGTCATGATTTTGGTCAAACTTGCGATCGGCAGTTCCTTGTCCCCTTCAAGGCTGTACAAAATCCGCCCCGAAGTCACGTCAATCAACGCCGCCGCTTGAGCGTGAATTGGCGGCTCGGTTTCGGATGGAGCAGCCTGAGCCGCCCCGGTTTGCAACAAAAGCGGCAAAAGCAATATCCCCGCCACTTTTCCGTATAAGCTTCTCAGCACGCGGGATCGTGATAAATTCCTCATCATAGATTCCTCCGGTATTATGTAGCGAGTTCTTGGTTAACTATATGCGGCGGAAAGAGGGAGTATGTCCAAGCTTCCCGCCAAAAAAAGACCCCTTCCGGATGTCCCGGAAAGGATCGGCCGATCAAGCAAACGGATTAACGGCTGGGTTCGCATTCGGCGCATTCATGCCGGCCTGAGCGGTTTGGGCTGCTTGAGCGGTTTGGGCCGTAATCATGCCCCCATTTGCAGTGTTGATGCCCGGGAACATGGATTGGATTTTGTCGATGACCCCCGGAACAGCATCGATGATTCTTTCCACCAGATGGGTTTGGTTGTCCAATGGAACGATATGAACGCCCGATTTCCCAACGACGAGGAAGGCGATCGGATTAATTGAGACACCGCCGCCGCTGCCGCCGCCAAACGGATGGAGTTTGCCCCCTTCGTGGGATGACGCCCCGTTCTTTTCGTCCACGTTAAAATCGCTGCCCCCGGCGGCAAATCCGAAACCGACGCGGCTGATCGGCAAAATAACTCCGCCGTCCGCTGTTTGTACCGGCTCGCCGACGATCGTATTGACATCCACCATTTCCTTGATGTTTTCCATCGCCGTTTGCATTAACCCTTGGATAGGATGGTCAGCCATTTTTTCACTCCTCCCTTCACTTTTAACACGCGAACTATAAGTACCAGTCCTGCATATATAGCATAACCGCAGCGAATTTCCGCTATGCAGCTGAGTTCTGTGGAAAATAACGGCTTGCTGCCGAAGACGGGAACGACAAACAGCTTAGGCCTTTGTTGTAAAGAGACATAATGGGACAGCCATCCCACCAGGGTCGTCTTGAGTCCCCACAGCGCTCCTGTTAGGGTCGCCGTATGGGCGGCATTATCCAACGCGATGTTCGTGGACCATTCCAATCCTTGAAAAGTAACCTGGCGCAGCGTTGCGCTCAACCATTTTTTTAAACCTTTCGTTGTCCTCATCAATCGCTCAAAATTGTCGATCCACGAATTTACCTTATCCTTGTCGACACTCTGCTTTTTGCTGGACGAATCGAGTATCATGCTTTCGCTTCGTTCCTGCTCGATCTCCAGCCCTTCCCGCCAATTTTTTAACAGGATGGAAGGCACCTGATAGTGCATGGATATCAGCCCGTATAGCATCGTTATATCGAGCTTTATCGTATCGTCGCTGTTCACTTTCCGGATGAACAAACGCAGGCGGACTTTGGACATCAATATCAAAAAAATGACGAGCAGCAGCAGGATCAGGATGCCTCCGAGCCAAATCCACACGGGAAAGCCCTCCATACCTATCAAATAAAATTCTCCATAGTAGTATGCCTTTCCGGACAGGAAAAAATTCGCGAACTAAGAAAAACGCCTGACGGCATCCTTTTATGGCTCTGACTTCTACATTTGAGCGATTGGAGGGTATTATCTGTGGACGCTGCTCTAACGGACACCAGCGACGTTATCCGCCCATTTCCCGGGTATTTCCCAGCCTAACGAACTCATATGACGCTATTTCGCTTTAAACGAGCTTAATCGGGCCGATTCTGGGAAAATAGAGTCGTCTGGGTCCGTTACATTTTGCAAACCTCCATTTTTCCTCGGATAACGCCTCTGGTGTCCCTTAGCCCCATGATTCCTCTTATACTCCTGTCAAAACAGGCCGTTCAAAAGGTGAAGCCACCTTTTAATCGGCCTGTTTTCAAAAATTTTCCTTGGATCCGGCGCTTTCTTCGCCGTCCACGTCATCGATCGTAAGCTGCTGCTCCTCCAGCTTTTGAAACAACAGTTGCGTTTCTTCCTCCAATTGCTCCGGACTTTCGAAATCGGCCAAATCCGGCAGGTCGCCCAGGCTCGCCAGCCCGAAATAATCCAAAAACGCTTTGGTTGTTCCGTACAAAATCGGCCTGCCGATGGCCTCCGCCCGCCCCACCTCTTCAATCAGATCCTTGTTCACCAAGGTATGGATAGCCCTTTCCGATTTAACACCGCGGATTTCTTCGATTTCAACCCGTGTAATCGGCTGCCGGTAGGCGACGATCGACAGTGCCTCCAGCGCCGCCTGAGACAAGGAAGAACGGGACGGAGAGTAAGCCAGACGCTCGAAATACGGAACGTGCTCCGGCAGCGTCGCCAGCTGGTAGTTGCCTGCGATCTGCACGATCTGCAGCCCTCTTCCGGCCCGCTCGAACGACGACTTCATGTCCTCCAGCGCGTCGGCGACGAGCTCCTGCCGCTGCTCGGTTACCTCGGCCAGCTGTTTCAAGCTGAGGCCTTCTTCCCCGGCCAGAAACAGCAATCCCTCAATAATCGATTTCAATTCCTGAAAATTCATCGATCTTTCCTTCCCCTCTCCACTCCATGACAATATCATCAAACAATCTGTTTTGATAACATACAATCTGCTTCATTTTCATCAGTTCCAGCACCGCCAAAAAGGTCACGACGATCTCATGCCGGTACATCCCGTCATGCAGCAGCTTCGAAAACAGCAGCCTTCCGCCCTTCCCAAGCTCCTGGAGGGCCGACACCACGTCCTTGATCCGGTCCTTGACCGATATTTCATCACGGTGAATCCGCGCTACCGTATTGCGCTTGGCCGCCCGCCGCAGCGCTTTCTGGAACACGGCGATCAAATCGGCGGCATGCAGCCCTTTAACCGGATTCTCTACCACCTCGGGCATAAACGGGGTCAAATCCTCGGGCTCCTTGGAAAAGATCAGGCTCCGCTCCCATTCGCGTTCATGCAAATGCCCGGCGACTTCCTTATATTTGCGGTATTCGATGAGCTTGCGGATCAGTTCTTCCCGCGGGTCCTCCTCATCCTCCATCAAATAAGCGAAATCATCGTCAAATTCGATTACGGGCGGCTTGGGCAGCAGCATCTTGCTTTTCATCGACAGCAGCGTCGCCGCCATCACCAGGAACTCGCTCGTCACCTCAAGCTCAAGCTCCTGCATATCTTGCAAATATTCGAGGTACTGATCCGTAATTTCGCTGACGGAAATATCCTGAATGTCGATCTCCGCCTTATCGATCAAATGCAAAAGCAGATCCAGCGGTCCCTCGAAGGTCTCCAGCTTGTACAATACTGTCGTCAATGAACATCCTCCACCCGTAACCATACATATGTAAATAAGTTTACCTTAAAAATGAAAAAAGTAGTACCCTAACGTCGATTAGAGTACTACATTAAATAAGCACTATTTTAACTGTTTCGTCAAGTTCGCCATTTCGATCGCCGTTATCGCCGCGTCCCAGCCTTTATTCCCGGCCTTGGTGCCAGCGCGTTCGATCGCCTGCTCGATGTTTTCCGTCGTCAATACGCCGAAGATCGTGGGAACGCCGGTTTTCAATCCGACCGCCGCCACGCCTTTGGCGACTTCGTTGCAGACGTAATCGTAATGCGAAGTGGAGCCGCGGATGACGGTGCCCAACGTGATGACCGCGTCGTATTTGCCGCTTTCCGCCAGTTTTTGCGCCGCAAACGGAATTTCAAACGCTCCCGGCACCCAAGCGACGCTCACTTCTTCGTCTTTGGCGCCGTGCCGTTTCAGCGCGTCCAGCGCGCCGGACAACAGCTTGCTCGTAATAAACTCGTTGAACCGCCCCACGACGATTGCATATTTTAACCCTTCTGATATTAAATGCCCTTCAAATACGTTAGCCATATCAAACCATACCTTTCCTCTTGGAATAAAATATCATTGCGACTCGTCTTGCTCCAGATCGTCGAATTGCAGCAGATGGCCAAGCTTTGCCTGCTTTGTATGCAAGTACCTGGTGTTGTCGGCATTTTCCATCATTTGAATCGGCACCCGTTCGACCACTTCCAAGCCGTATCCTTCCAGGCCTTTGATTTTGCGCGGGTTGTTCGTCAGCAGGCGAATTCTTCGTACGCCCAAATCCTTCAGGATTTGCGCTCCGATCCCGTAATCGCGGAGATCCGGCGGAAAACCAAGCTTCAGATTGGCATCGACCGTATCGAGGCCTTCCTCCTGCAGCTTGTAGGCTTTCAGCTTGTTGATCAGCCCGATGCCGCGCCCTTCCTGGCGCATATACAGCAGCACGCCGCTTCCCGCTTCCTCGATCTGCCGCAGCGCCGCTTCAAACTGCGGGCCGCAATCGCAGCGGTGCGAATGGAACACATCGCCGGTCAGGCATTCGGAGTGAACGCGGACGAGCACCGGCTCATCGCTGTTGATTTCGCCCTTGACCAGCGCAACATGTTCTTTCGCGTCGACGTCGTTCGTATAAGCGACCGCTCTGAACTCGCCATAATCGGTCGGCATCCGCACCTCGACTTCGCGGTTGACCAGCTTTTCCTTTTCGTTGCGGTAATGAATCAGGTCTTTGATGCTGATCAGCTTCAGATCAAACTTGTTGGCGATTTCCGCCAGATCCGGAAGTCTGGCCATCGTCCCGTCTTCCTTAATCACCTCGCAGATGACCCCCGCCGGGTACGAGCCGCACATCCGGGCCAAATCGACCGCGGCCTCCGTGTGGCCCGCGCGCCGGAGCACACCGCCTTTTTTGGCGATCAGCGGGAACATATGGCCGGGCCGCCGGAAGTCCGACGGCTTCGCGTTCGGGTCCATGATCCCTTTGACCGTAAGCGAACGCTCGTAGGCGGAAATCCCGGTCGTCGTATCGGCATGGTCGATGGAAACCGTAAAAGCCGTCCCGTGATAATCGGTATTTTGCGCAACCATCGGCTTTAGATCGAGCTCTTCGGCCCGCTCCTGGGTGATCGGCAAGCAGACAAGTCCGCGCCCCTGCGTGATCATGAAATTGATCACTTCCGGTGTTGCTTTTTCCGCCAGGGCAACGAAATCCCCCTCATTCTCCCGGTCTTCATCGTCCACGACGATGATGACTTTACCTCGCATTAACTCGTAGATCGCATCTTCCACACGGTCCAAACGTATATCGCTCATTCTTTTTCCCCTCCTGTTTCAACAAACTTTAGGCAAAACCGTTAGCGGCTAAAAACGGCAGATCGATTCCGGACGGGGCGGATGGGCTGCCGGAACCTTCATCCTCCGGTTCACCGTGGTCTTTTCCGTATTTCAGCAAGTGCTCCACATATTTTCCCAGCACATCGCCTTCCAAATTCACGGTATCTCCCTGGCGTTTGATGGCCAGCACCGTCTCCGCAAGGGTATGCGGAATGATCGAGACCGCGAATTTCCCGCCACCGGCCTCCACGACCGTCAGGCTGATTCCGTCCACCGCAACCGAACCTTTGGGAATGATGTATTTGAACAAGGACGAACGAAGCGGTGCGATTTCGTATACTACCGCGTTTTGGTCCCGGCTCGTGCCGACGATTTTCCCAACGCCGTCGACATGCCCTTGCACGATGTGGCCGCCGAAGCGCCCGTTTGCCGCCATCGCCCGTTCCAGATTGACCCGGCTGCCCGGCTTCAGATCTTTCAAATTCGTATTCCGGTACGTTTCCGGCATCACATCGACCGTAAAGGAGGCGGCGTCAAAGGCAGTGACCGTCAGACAGACTCCGTTGACGGCGATGCTGTCTCCGAGCTTTAGACCTTCGGTGACCATCCGCGCGGAAATTTCCAGCAGCATCGCTTCTCCCTTGCGGCCGATCGATTTCATCGTCCCGATCTCCTCAATGAGTCCCGTGAACATCTCTTATCCCTCCTTTGGCTCATTTACGTTTCGCTCCAAACCGGAAAACCCCGGATGCACACATTATCTCCGATTTGCGTCACTTCCATATCCCGCAAGCTGACGGCGTCCCGCATCAAATCAAAGCCGTCGAACTTGAAGTTCACCGCCGCCGCTTCGCCGCCGATCAGCTTGGGGGCAAAAAACAACACAATTTCATCCACCAGCCGATTTTGCAATAACGAGCCGTTTAAGCGGCCGCCACCCTCCACCAGGACGGACGAGATACCTTTAGCTCCGAGCTGCTCCAGGGCAAGCTTGAGGTCCACCTGCGGTCCGTTTCCGCAGTGCATCACTTCCACGCCCAGGCTTGTTAACAGCTCCGCCTTGGCCGGATTGGCCCGCTCCGTCGTCAGCAGGATCGTCGGGGCCGCATGATCCTGCAGTACCTTGGCGGATTCGGGAATCCGCAGCGTGGAGTCGACGATCAACCGGACCGGCGACAGCCCCGGAACGGAAAGCCGGGTTGTGAGTTGCGGATCGTCGGCAAGAACGGTGGAGACGCCGACCATAATCCCCTGATGCCGGTGCCGCATCGTATGCACGATTTCCCGCGCGTCTTCATTGGAAATCCATTTGCTGTCCCCGGTGCGGGAAGCGATTTTGCCGTCAAGCGTGCTGGCCGTTTTGACCGTGACATAGGGGAGCCCTGTCGTAATAAATTTGATAAACTTCCGGTTAATCTTCAGGGCCCGTTCCCGGAGCACGCCTACTTTCACCTCGATCCCCTGGCTGCGGAGCATCGCAATGCCCCTGCCGGCAACCTGGGGATTCGGGTCCTCGCAGGCAATGACGACCCGTTTGACCCCCTCGGTGATCAGCCGCTCGGCGCAAGGCGGCGTCAAACCGTAATGGCTGCAGGGCTCCAGCGAAACGTAAACGGTACTGCCCTTGGCGTTCGCTCCGGCCATGTTCAGCGCATGAACTTCCGCATGCGGCGTGCCGCGCTCAAGATGCGTCCCCAGTCCGACGAGCGCGCCATCTTTCACGACCACCGCGCCGACCACCGGGTTGACGCCGGTTTGGCCCTGGGCCCGCTCGGCCATGTCCAGAGCAAGCCCCATGTAGTAATCGTCATCGATCACTTGCATTGCCTCTCGCCTCCCGCTGAATCCAAAATCACAAAAACCTCAAACTAAAACCTCAAACCTAAACCTTAAACAAGATCAAATAACCCTGCCGGAATCAATCCAGCAGGGTTGTATGAGAGTTGTCCTACGCAAGCAAAAAGAGCAGACGACAAAGACAATACCGCCAAAAAGACGAATAGCCTAAATACGCCGTATTTTCAAGCCACCATTCCATCACGCAACTAAACTTTGTGAATTACGGAACTTGAAATACAAAAAGCCCTTTGATTGCAAACACGCCCGAAATAAAAATAATTGAAACATAACTAAAACGTGCGTGTTTCTTCGCGTTTTCCTTCTCCCATCCAGACTATACTGTCGGTCCCGGAATCTCACCGGCTCAGCCGCTCGCGCTTGTTCAAGCGCCTCGCGGGTCACGGACTCGTGCTTGAAGCGGAGGGATTGATACCACTGGCGAAAATTGCCGCCATCCGTTTCAGCCATCACCGTCGGTAGGGAATTTCACCCTGCCCCGAAGGATTGTAGCTTATTTGGTTGTTGTCCTATGATAAGTCATAGGCTCTGCGGTAATGTTACCACCACAAAATGAAAAACGCAAGCACTGCCTCCCTGGGGAACATCACAGTGCACCTCCGGAATTGTTTGCAGCACTCAACTTTAGGGAACGGAAGCCGTTGCTTATGTTTTGGGAAAGGTTGCTGCTAGAAAGTACTGGAAGACCCTAAATCTTGAGAATAAACATTTTGAACACAATCTCGCTAAATAGGAGGATGACAGCGACTCCGCTTGGTAAGGATCGCAAAGTGCTCGGCCTGACCTGGCTGGCTACCTGCCTCCTAGGCGCTGGCGAGAAAAACCTGGGATCACTGGCGGAGGTCCTTCACAGTGGAAACAGGCTGTACCCATAGCTTTCGCGTCGTGCTGCTCCTGTTCGACCGTGATCTGGTACTGGCCGCGCCGTGAGTTGATGCTCGAGGGATACGCTCACGTAGCGCCAGCAAGAGTAGTCTGTACGGACTCGAACTGATGGCGGGACCAGAGCCCTCGCCATCGGTGCTTACAGCAAGTTTATCATTTGACTTTTTTTGTCGAAAGATCCGTAACGAATTTGGATCGTCTATATTTGGTATATGATGGTTTGCTCTCTGAACATGGCTTTTGAGTAAAGTCTGATCCGATATATATGGTGGCTCAAAAAAAGACTCATTTCTAGGGTGAGCTATATCAATTGTGCCTGAAAATGGACACCCCGTCTGGGTTATTCTATTTCCTTCATCATCTAACTTGATTAGAGGGCAACCCGTTAGTTTACTTCTTCCAACTAGGATTTATTGTTGTTTTGCGGGGATTCGTCTCCATTTCAATAAATCAACTCCTAAGCGTAAAAACGATATACGTAAAAACGATATATAGGTTCCGCCAAAAGTCCAGCTATCTTCAGTAGCATTATTTTCTTTAATAGTTTTAAATCCTAATAAGTTATTTTTTCACTTTATGTTTGGGTTTCGTCAGGTCAAAACTATGTTTTACCATATCGTGAAGATCATCCTCCGGAAGGTTTCCATCTAAGATAATCGTATTCCAATGCTCTTTACTCATATGATATCCCGGCTTAACTTCTTCAAATGCATTTCGAAGGAAATCAGATCGCTCAGGATCACATTTCAGGTTAACGCAAAGATGATCATCTTTTTCAAATATTAATGCAAAGATCTTCTTGTTTCCTTTGTGGCGTATGGCTGTCCAATCTTCTCCAAAAGGATGATCCTCATATGAGGCTGGATAAGATAAACAGTATTCTACGATTTCTTCTAATTTCATTTTGGTATCCTCCTGTCTGTAAAGCTAATCATGATTGTTGTTTTTCTTGTGCCATGCTGCAATTTCTTCCATCCTTTGTTTAATTTTGAATTCAGACCCCTGTGTTGTCGGATGATAATATTCGCGTCCGATCAGGGAATCTGGCATAGTCTGCATCGTTGTCAGCTTTTCTTCTGTGTCATGGGCGTACTGATACCCTTTACCATAGTTAAGCTCTTTCATAAGCTTTGTTGGAGCGTTGCGAAGTTGCAAAGGAACAGGTTCATTCATGGAATGTAGGGCATCTTTTTTCGCATAACGGTAAGCTAAGTAAGCAGAATTCGATTTGGGAGCCAGGGTCAGATATATAACGGCTTGTGTTAAATGCACATCGCACTCTGGCATTCCTATGAATTGACATGCTTGAAACACCGAAACAGCGATTTCCAAAGCCCTATTGTCCGCCAAACCCACGTCCTCACTTGCAAACCTAACTAGCCTACGAGCAATAAATAAAGGATCTTCACCTGATTCCAACATTCGAGACAACCAATAAATAGATGCATTTACATCACTATTTCGCATCGATTTATGCAATGCGGAAATGATATTATAGTGTTCTTCTCCATCTTTATCATACAAAAGCGATTTTCGATGAATAATTTGTAGCAGTCCTTCTTTGCTAATTTCAATATATTCACCTTGTTTCTCTCCGTTAAGCACAGCTATTTCTAAGGTGTTTAATGCCACCCTGGCATCTCCATTGGAATATTCTGCGATAGCGGAAAGTACGCCCTCTTCTAAACCTATCTTTTGATCTCCGTATCCTTTAGGATTCAAAATCGCTTTTTTTAATAATTCAACAATATCTTCACTGCTTAGTTGGTGAAGTACAAAAACTTTGCTACGTGATAACAAGGCTGAGTTAACTTCAAACGATGGATTTTCGGTTGTCGCGCCGATGAGAATGATACTCCCTTTCTCCACATACGGAAGAAAAGCATCCTGTTGCGCCTTATTAAATCTATGAATTTCATCAATGAATAAGAGGGTTTTCTCCCCTAATTTCCTGTTTTCCTCAGCTTCTTTCATTATATTTCGGATTTCTTTAATACCGCTAGTTACTGCACTAAAATCAATAAACTTAGACTTGGTTTGATTGGCAATGATTTTAGCTAGTGTTGTTTTGCCAACACCTGGGGGACCCCAAAATATCATAGAAGACACTTGATCATTTTTGATCATATCTTGCAGAACTTTTCCAGGGCCAAGTAAATGTTTTTGGCCTATAAAGTCATCCAACGATTGAGGACGCACACGATTAGCCAACGGCCGATCATGTTCATTATCAAATAATGTTCCTTGTATCACAGTGTCACTCCCTTTTGTAGAACAAATGTGTTTCCTGATATAATTAAAGGTTCTGCTTTCGGAATTCTACAGGCGTATAGCCAGTTTCCCGTTTGAAAAATTTACTAAAGTGAGTAGTTTCTTGAAAGTTAAGCATTTCTGCAATGTCGCTAATCAAGTAATCTGTATGCATTAATAAACGCTTAGCTTCGAGACTAATTCGAGCTGATATGAAAGCTTTGGCACTTATTCCAACAGCTGCGACCGTAACCCGTGTTAATGTTTTTTCCGTGCAATTTAAAAGGGCGGCATAGTCACTAACATGATTTAACTTGGCATAATTTTTCTCTACTAATTCTTGAAATTTTAAAAACTTTTGTGAGACCTGAGAAGTAGTAGGGATATTTTTTTGTTTATGAATAATGTTGAGCCAAGTTACGAATGCATAAAGCTGATAGCGCAACAACATATGAACATCCTCTTTGGCTACTTGAATTAAAGAGTCTTGAACCATCTGCTCTATTAAAGTGATTGCCCGATGCAGCTCTGTATTATTTAAAGTTAAACTATTAGGCGTTCTTCCAATACCAAACGTTAAATTCAGTTCACTCAACGTAAGTGAAGCAGGAAGAAGGAATTCTTCACGGAATAGAATAACCCATCCGTCCCAGTTTTCATCGTGTCCAAAATTATGGACTTGTCCTGGTCTTACTACTATCAGTGTTCCTTCCTTACAAGGGATGGGTTCAAAATCGATCCATTGAGTACACATTCCTTCCGTGACACAAATGAGCATATAAAATTCATAACGATAAGTGATTTTCATACTATCCTCTGGTGTTCGCTTTTTGAGAGAAGATACACTAAAAATCTCCAGATCGTAGGGGTAAGAAAGTACTGGTTTATATTTAAGAGGTCTTATATTATTTTCCTGTTTAAATGAATGAACGATTACACGAACCTCCTTTAAGAGTATTTGATGAACCGAAATGTCCGTAAAATATCATTAAATTTCCCGTTTTTGCCTTCATCAAAGCTGACAAATGACCTAAAATGATCATACCATAATATTGGAATGAAACAAAACAGGTAGTGGCTAGAAGTAACATAAAATCCTAATGTGAGATGAGTCCCAAAATAAGGAAGGCTAACATGCAGGTTAATAGCATAACAGCAAAAAAAATCTTAACTGAAATGCAAGGAGATTCAAGTGTTGGTTTCACACATTCATTAAATCCTTATAGTGGTTGTGCATTTGGATGTAGGTATTGCTACGTTAGAGAAATGCCTATTCAAAGGTACAGTGATACTCCCTGGGGAGAATGGGTAAGCATCAAAACAAATGCGGCCGATAATTATCGGAACGAGGTGGTCAGTCTCCGCCGAAGAAATAAACCCATTAATCTTTTTATGTCTACTGCAACGGATCCCTATCAACCACTGGAACGGAAGACGGAGCTAACACGCTCTATTTTAGAGGAAATGGTTAAACGCCCTCCAGATTTCCTTCAGATACAAACACGAAGTCCTCTTGTCGTAAGGGATCTTAATCTATTACTTGAACTAAATCAAAAATGTGAGGTCCTTGTCTCCATGACTATAGAAACAGATCGGGAAGATATGAAACGCTTGTTCGCTCCCCATGCTCCGGGTATTAAGTTACGCTTGAAAGCATTAAAAGAAGTGAATAACGTAGGCCTCGCTACCCAAGCTTCCATTTCGCCGGTACTTCCATTCACTCCCGATTATCCTAAAACACTGGAGTCTATCGTTGACCGCATCTACATCGACACACTTAACATTGGAGATGGAACAAGGGGGAAACGTTCCGAGCGCTTAGGCATGCCATTTTTGTTTAAAGAGAACGAGTTGTCTGGATGGTATCAAATGGATATTCATCTTAGAGTGGAAAAGTATTTTAAAAAGTTTTTTCCGGAAGAAATGATATTCATTTCTTCAGATAAGGTTTATCCCTTAAAAGGAAAAGTATTTGAATAGGCCCTTCCTATCCTTCTTTTAAGGTTAGGAAGATAAAGGAGAATGAACAGTTGAATTTTACAACAATTGATTTTGAAACCGCAAACTTAAACCGATCGAGCGCGTGCTCTCTGGGTTTTGGAGAACTCTGGACAACCATTGAACCACTAGTATCCGGGGAAATTATTATTGCACATAATGCTGTTTTTGATATAAGCGTGCTAAGGTATTGTTTAGATGCCGCTGAAAAAAGCTATCCAGAAATACAATATTTATGTAGGTACAGAATTGGGAAAAAGCTGCTACAAGAGCTATCCTCCCATAAATTATACATCATCTCCAACCATTTCGGAATTCGTTTAAATCACCATAATGCGCTCGATGATGCCCGGGCATGTGCCCAAATTATGTTAAATTTAATGGAACAGCAAAAGGAATGTGATCCGCTGCTTTTTGCGAAATCCCTGGGATTTCAGGCGGGGTCACTGTATTCAGGTGGGTATACGCCTTTCAGGAAACATAAAATCAAGCAAAAATAGGTAAAAGACAAAACGGAATAGATTTAAATGAATAATACAGGACTTGCCCATGCTGGGCGTACCAGCAAAAAAGCATCGCCATTAAATTGAGGCGATGCTTTTAGAGTGCTACATATATTTATCAATCATCTCCTGCGGAATCTTTTTTCCATGGTCATAAAAACGATCATCATCTGCTTCGATTCTTCTTAAAACACGGGCCGGTGAACCGGCCACAATTGTATTTTCTTCTACATCATGTGTAACGACGCTACCCGCTCCGACAATCGAATTGTCACCGATTGTAACTCCCGGAAGGACAATGGCCCCTGCTCCCAGCCAGACATTTCTTCCGATATGAACCGGTTTATTATATTGGATCTTATGAATCCTTAATTTGGGGGAGACGGGATGGATGGCGGTAACAATGGAAACATTGGGGCCAATCATGCAATCATCGCCGATAAAAATATCTCCATCATCGACTAAATTCGCATTGAAGTTGATAAAGACATTCCTTCCGACATGGACGTGACGAAGTCCGCAGTTTGCATAGATGGGCGGGATAATATATAAGCCTTCGCCATAGGTACCCAAAGCCTCTTTTATAAGCCTTTTTCTTTCTTCAAGCCCCTCTTGGGTTTCCGGTGTGCTGTTGAATTCATTCAGCTTTTGAACAAGCGTATGCTGATAAGCAATGAATTCTTCGTCTACACTATCGTACATTTCTCCGGAATTCAGCATTTCATGATATTTTGTGTCTTTTTGTCTATTCATAATTCTCCTCCATTTGTAACTATTCAAGATTCCATACTTTCGAAGACCGCCATCTTCAAATACCTGCCGGTCTTTGAACCCGGGCAGCTCATCAATTTGTCAGGTGTCCCGCAGAATAATACCTCACCGCCTTCGCTTCCACCATCCGGTCCCATGTCAATCACCCAGTCAGCCTGAGAAATCAGTTCCAACCTGTGCTCTACGATTATTACGGTGTTGTGATGAGCAACCAACTGTCTGAGAAGGGTGAGTAATTTTTCTATGTCCCGGTTATGCAAGCCCATGCTAGGTTCATCTAGAATGTAAATATTACCTTCCTTGTATAGCTCACTTGTCAGCTTGACACGCTGGATTTCCCCACCGGACAAAGTGCTGGTAGGTTGCCCCAGCGTAAGGTACCCAAGTCCCACGTCCAACATGCACTGAAGAGGCTTACGTATCTTGTTTTCCTCAAAAAACTCCATCGCCTGCTCAATCGTGAGATCCATAATCTCCTCGATATTCATTCCGTGGTAGGTAAAACTTAGAGCGGTCGGATTATAGCGATGACCGCCGCATTCCTCGCATAAGACGACGACAGGCTCTGCAAAAGCCATATCATAGGATATCTTCCCTGTCCCTTTGCAAACTGGACAGGCACCTTTGGAATTAAAGCTGAACCATCCGGCTCCTACGCCGTTATCTTTGGCAAATAGTTTACGTATCTCATCCATCACTCCTGTGTATGTAGCCGGAGTGGAACGGATGGACGTACCGATAGGCTTTTGATCAATAACGACCGCCTCCGGATAATACTCTGCAAATTCGCGGCATGCCAGCGAACTTTTTCCAGAACCGGCCACACCGGTGATTGCCGTCAGTATACCTTTGGGGATGGTTACATGAACGTGTTTCAAGTTATGACTTTGCGCATCCTTAATCTCAAATCCCTCTTTCCATGGCAAGGGAGTTGGATTGATTTCGATTTTCCTTTTCATCGCCTGTGCAGTTAATGTGTTCGCCAGACGAAGTCCTGGTAAGTCCCCTTCGTAGACAATCTCACCGCCCTGCGTTCCAGCTAAAGGTCCCAACTCGATGATGTGGTCAGCCAGAGAAAGCATCTGACGGCTGTGCTCTACCACAAGGACATTATTATGCTTGTCACGAAGATCCAGCAGGAGCCTGCCAATCCGCTCAGCATCAGCAGGATGCAGCCCGGCAGTAGGCTCATCGAAAATATAGGTGATATTGCTCAGACTGCTACCAAGATTCCGTACCATTTTGATTCTCTGGACTTCTCCGCCGGAAAGTGTGTTGGTCTGCCGGAGAAGCGACAGGTAGCCGATTCCTACCTCCACCATTCGCACTAAATAAGATGAAATTTGCTTTGCTAAGGAAATAACCATGGGGTCATCGATTTCCTTCAGCACGAGCAACAGGTCGCACACCGGAATTTTCATATAATCTATGATGCTATGACCATTAATTTTTGAGGCCAGAGCCTTCGGATTCAATCCTGTGCCACCACAAACTTTACAGGGTCCTTTGTAAACGTGAGACAGGATCTCATCCTGTAAGCCTTTCTTTAATGTTGAAATGTCCCGATTGAGGTAGAGTCTGCGGAAACGGGGAATCACACCTTCGTAATCCACCCGATCAATTCTCCCGGTGTTATTGGAACGCACTTCAATTTTTACTGTATCTTTTGCGCCGTAACGCAAGACTTCCCATTCTTCGGGTGAAAAATCCCGCAACTTTTTATCCGGATCAAGGAGTGGATTGGTCAAATACAGGTAGCTCTGCCAACCGACGGAAAACTGGCTGAACAAAATAGCACATTCCCGCAGGGTCTTATCCTTATCAAAAAGGCTGTCTTCTTTTAGCTCCAATCGCTCTCCGAGTCCGGTGCAGCTTGGACACATTCCCAGCGGATGATTGAACGAATAAGCCATAGAACCTCCTGCGCCAGGATTTCCGATACGAGAGAACAAAAGCCTGATAAGCGGTGCAACATCAACAGCCGTTCCCACCGTCGAACGCGTGCTGCCCCCGATTGCTTTCTGATCTACGACAATTGCGGGAGTTATATTATTAATGGCATTTACCTTCGGCCTCTCATAGTGAGGCATTTTATTCCGAAGGAACATCGGATAAGAAGCCTGCCATTGTCTGCTGCTTTCTACCGCAATCGTGTCAAATGCCAGAGAGCTCTTGCCGGATCCGGAGACACCCGCGAATACTACAAATTTTCCTTTCGGAATCGTCACATCAATGTGTTTCAGGTTGTTTTCAGAAGCTCCGATGATTTCAATATTATCAGCGGTTTCATTATTCCTTTCCATGTACGCACCTTCCCACCTTCCCATCTGTCTTATGCTTTTATAGATGTCCTGGATATCTTTGCATTTGTATTTTTTAAATTTGAATTTGTCTTTCAACAGGCATCAATAATGACAGCCAGCATTGACAGTATCCCAAACACACCATTACGATTATAGAACCAAAATATACTGTGCAAAAGCAATAATCATACATTTTTATATCAAGATAGTACCAAACGTATTGGAGGTCAAATTATGCAATTCAAAACCTTACAGATAGGGGATGATTTACGGGAACGTATTTCATACAGCAGCCACTCCATTCCGCTGTCCATTTGTATCGATAACTTCGATGACTACTTTCGAAGAGAATGGAGCTGTCATTGGCATGAAGAGTTTGAATTTGGTGTTGTCTTAAAGGGAACGATTGAATACACTATTTATGATGGTAAGGAACAAGTAGCCACCAAAGTTCTGCATCAGGGCGATGGCATCTATATCAGCACCGGCTGCCTTCACAGCGCAAAAGCAATGGAGTCTGGTGCTGTTTTAGCAGGTTTTGTGTTTCCTATCACGTTTTTTGATATCAAGCCCTTTGAGAATCTCTACAGTCAAAGTATTCGTCCGATCATAGAATCCGGAATTACTAATATGATCCTACATGCCGAGGATCTGAATGACCAGCCACTGCTATCCAGTATGAAAGAGCTCTGTTCCATTACCGATCAGGAAATCGGATATGAGCTGCACGGTATTGAAATGGTCTGCAAAATCTGGCGGCTCCTTACCGTTAGAATTTCACGGGATAAAAAAGAAATGCGCACGCCATCTGCCAATCAAGTGCAGGCGCAGCGTTTGAAAGAAGTTGTGACTTTTATACATGCACATTTCAACGAACATATCAGCGTTGATGATATGGCCAGATCCGCAAGAATCAGCCGGACGGAGTGCTTTCGTTGCTTTCAGGCAATTTTAGGGAAATCCCCGATGGAATATGTGACAGAATACCGTTTATCTATGGCTACGATGATGCTGGCCAGTACCAACCGGACAGTTTCTGATATTGCTTCTTCCTGCGGCTTTAACACCCTCAGCTACTTTTGCAAATTGTTCCGCGAACAGTGCGGGCTATCGCCGAAAAAATATCGGGAACAGGCTCATACGCGGTTAAGTGTCAAGGCTTGAAGACAACATTCTATTCCTGGATGAGCCCATCACCTTCCTAGCTGGAGGTCCTGAAGCCCCTGCAGAGGCTGAATGCCAGCTGGGACAGCACCATAGCCATCCATGCACGTTGGCGCTGGCCCTATTCAAACCAAAAGGCTTTTCCGGCAGCGGCATCGGCCGCCTCCGGAAAAGCCTTTTTTGTCGTCCCGGATGATCAGTCGATCGGAATGTAGAGATCCAGCTCAGAGTTAGGGGAGGTAGGGTCGAACCGCCCGTCGAACACCTCCAGGTCGAAGCCCCCGCCGTTCAAAGTACGCGACGTACAGCCTGAGCTGGGTAGCCACACCTAATAGATGAAGCGGAAGGTCTCATTCAGCAACTCCGTCGCCCCCCGATAGGTGAAGACGTCATAACGTCATAACGGGGAGCAGATTGTAGACAGCCCCTTCGGGAAGATCGTCTGTCCGGTGCTCCACCTCCTAGGCGGCAAGATAAGTAAAAGCCACGTCCCGGTGGGCCCCCCCTTGCTGCGTGCTGCTCATTTCATACAGCTCAAGTCTGTAGGCCCGGCCTTCCTTACGGTTCGGTTTAACGCCGATCGGCCGGATCCACTCCTCCCAAGCACCAATGTTCCTGTCTTTCGGGGTATCCGTGCTGCAAGAGATGCCCGCCAAATACAACTTTATTTTCCGAGTCTAATACTTTATTTTCTGTGGACAACTGGAATAGATTTTCCCCTAGGTGGTGTAGTCTCTGGGTTTATTACCTCCCTACTCCAGTCAATGAACCACATATTATCAATCATTGGCTCTGCTTTTGTATCAATAATCTGTTTAACATTGTATAGACTGGATTTTATATTTTCATCGCTTAAACTGTAACCTATGAAAATAATTATATGTTCTATGAAAAATGCAAATAGTTTAGCAATTAAATAGATTTGCTTCTTAAAAAAGTTTTCGTAATCTTGCTGTTCAAAGGTCGGTAGCTACGGCATTCGATATCTTCCCTCTTGTTGGATGTGCGCACCATCACGGCATCCTCAATCAATCCAAGACCGATGGGGGCTGACTGAAATGTCCGAAATATGTCAGCCATAGTCTTGATTTCACCTTTTATTATTATAAATGATGACCTAAAATGATCATATCATCTTACCTATGAAAGGAACAATACAAATGAAACCTGACCACACCCTCAACGGAAGGACCGAACACATGAACAATACCGATACCGCTGCCCGAGCGATCCGCTCCTGGCTGGGCATCCCCTACGCCAGTGCAGAACGCTTCCGCCGCCCCATTTTGCTACCGTTCAACCCGGCCCTGCCATACGACCAGAAGGGACTCGCACCGCTGCAACCCGGCGACAATAGCTGGTTGGAGGCCGACAACGGATTCAGCGAGGACTGCCTAAACCTCAACGTCTGGGCACCCGAAGACGCTGGCGACGAACCGCTCCCCGTGATCGTCTACATCTACGGTGGCGGCTTCGAACGCGGCGCGAACACCCAGACCACCTCGAACGCCTCAGGTCTCGCCGCGACCGGCCGCGCCATCGGGGTGTCCCTGAACTACCGGCTCGGCCCGTTCGGCTGGCTCTCGCTCTCCCAGTACGGTGGCGCGTTCGCGGACGCCACCAATCTCGGCCTGCAGGACATCATCACCGCGCTCAGATGGGTGCAGGAGAACATCGCCCGCTTCGGTGGCGACCCTCAGAACGTCACCGTCACTGGCCACAGCGCCGGCGCGTTCTCCTCGATAGCGCTCCTCGCAGCTCCGGCGGCCGACGGCCTTTACCAGCGCCTCGCTGCGTTCTCCGGCGGCGCATCTCGGATCGTTCCGGCCTGGTGGGCTGAAGAACTAGCGATCAAGTTTCTCACCGAACTCGGCATCGCGGACGATCACGAACAACTGCTCACCTTGGATGGGAAGCTCCTCGCCGAGACGCTCATCAAGGTTAGCCCGCGCGACATCGGCAACCGAAACGGTATCGACAACACGACTATTGGCATCGTGAACGACCACTCTCAGACCGGGGGCGTTCTCGCCGACACGCCGCTGCGTGTCCTCGAATCAGGGCGTCACCGCGACGTCGACATTCTCTTTAGCACGGCGACGAACGAGGGGGACTGGTGGGTTATCAACGCGACCGAGCAGTTCGACCCGGGCAGCATCGACAACCTCGTTGACGAATTGGTAACGAAGTCGCGGATCCCTCGAAGCCGTGCTCGGCGCATCGTCGCCGCCTACGACGTCAACGGACGCACTCCGGTCGAAGTACGCGGGGCGCTCTTGACCGACTACCTCTATACCCTACCCGCCGCCCGTGCGGCACTCGCCCACGCCGCTGCAGGCGGCAACGCCCACCTGCTCGCCGTTGGCCCTGTCGAGGGTGCGCCAGCCGTACACGGCACGGAGATGTACGGCATCGTCGGCCAGCAACGCCCCCGACATAGCGACGAGCAAGCCATCCGGGACACCTTCGTCCGCGACGCCCTCCTCGACTTTGCCGCAGGCAAGCACGATCGGCTTTGGAACTCCGTGACCACGGAACCTATCACACATGGGATTGGCAACCCACCATTCGACCCAACCGCCCATGCGGCCGAAGTCCTGCGCATCTTCGCGGACATTGAACGGCCCTGAACTGCCCCCAACGCGCACGGGGTCGCGCACCGATCCAATTCTCACGTGCTGCCGGAGGCCCCGCCGGCAGCACGTGAGAATAACTTCATGACCAGGAAATTGACTATGACCACCAGCACCGAGATAAGGAAAAAGTTCGACTTGAGTCTTACCTTTAATCAAAACAATGATCGACACTGAGTATTGACCTTTAGGATCGCCACCAACAATTAGCAAAAAGTTCTCGATCAAGTCTTTACTTACTTGATTATAGATCTCTTTCCGTCTATACTTCGGGGTGAACACGATGTGATATTTGCACATCCACTTCGTGTGGGCTAGACTATAGCTCTTGTTTGCCATCTAAGACCATTCCTTTCATTATTGAGCCTGAACATCTCAATTTTTATTGGAATGGTCTAGTTGACCAAACCCTAGATCCCTCCACCCGCATAGCGGGTGGTTTTTTGTTTCGCACGCTGCGCGAGCTCAACTGGCTAAAGCCTAAATAAAAAAGCCGCCAATATGGCGACTTTTTATGCGTATATGTTCTTGTCCTCCGACAGTGTTGGTCTTCTGTAATCTCTGAGGAATCTATTTTGGCATTTGTTATTGTTTAATGTATTTTTTATACTCATCTCCCCATATTTCAAGTTCTTTTAGAACAGGCAAAAGTTTCAATCCCATTTCGGCTAATGAATACTCTACTCGTGGCGGAACTTCCGGGTACACTTTTCTATTTATGAGCTGGAAACTTTCTAACCTACGGAGTTCTTTTGTTAAAGTAGCTTGTGTTAATTCTGGCATTTGACGATTCAATTCTCCAAAGCGAAGTATTCCTGTACTTAAATTGTATAGTATTCGAAGAGCCCATTTCCCTCCGAGTATTTTCTGCGCAAGTGCAATTGGGCAGTCTTCAAGATCGATTCTATTTATACTTCTTCACCTCCATACTATCATTTTAGATAGTACCTATTAATTTTAATCCTACTTGAGATATTTATTGTAACATTATAGTATGTACGTGTAAATGAGACCCAAGGGATAAGAAAATACCAAATGTAATATTTCGAAGAAAGGTGATAATCATGATTACATCAACGGATTTCTGTAAGGTGCAAAAACTGGACGATGATTTATATATCATTACTGAAGCTGGTCTTGTGCATTTTTATCTTATCTTGGGGCAAAAGAAAGCGGTTTTAATTGACGCCGGCTTTGGCTTCGAAGACATAAGGCCTATCATCAGAAGTATAACCGATCTGCCGGTGATGCTGGTATTGACCCATGGCGATCCTGACCACAGCTACGGTAGCGAATACTTTGGAGATGTATGGCTGTACCAGCCGGACTACGGTCAGATTATGGGTTTTGACACAAAGCATGAAAGGCAGTTCGCGGCTGAGTTGGGAGTAAAATATCTGAAAGAAAATAACCCTGAAGCCATTGAACGTTTCAATAGCAAAGCATTTGCTGAAAAGAGCCTGCTCCGAGTCCTGACTCCGCATTTTGTAAAGGATGGAGAATTGTTTGACTTGGGCGGAAAGACTTTGGAGGTAGTATTTACACCGGGGCATTCATATGGGCATATCATGCTGCTGGATAGGGCAAAAAAGAGACTTTTTTCAGGAGATATGATTTGTGATTACGTCATCATTTACTTTTTCGAATCGGATAGAAATGCCCCGTTTTCCATGGCACTGGACAGCTGGAAAAAGATAAAACGATTAGAAAAGGACATCAAAGATATTTATAGTAGCCATGGACAGTACCCCATTACAATGGAATGGGTCGACGCATACATCGAATGTTTTTCGGGAGAATTTCAGCAGAATTATTTAAAGGATAAACCGTTTTCCAGGGGACATTTAGGCCGCGGGTACCAGCATATCTATAAAACCGTCAATATCCAATACTCCGATAAGAGACTGGAGGAATTTTTAGGACACAAAGTGGAACGAATTGATCTGTAGTTAAACAGGATATCTCTTGACTGTACCCGTGTGACTTAAACGGAGGAGTAATCCGGGTGACAGTTTTTGCACAGCGTTACGAGCCTGCTTAGGAAGAGATTGGGGGGCAATTTTTGCGCAAAGTGAAAATATGGACAAAAGACTTTAGTTTCATTTCCGCCACAATGTTTTTTGTGTCGATGACATTTTATCTGCTGATGACCATGATTCCGATTTATTCCATGGAAAGTTTCAATGCCTCCCAGGGCCAGGCTGGTCTTGCTGCCGGCATTTTTATTATCGGCGCCCTTGTTTCACGGCCTCTTACCGGCAGGTATATAGAGGTAATCGGTCGTCGCAAGATACTGCTGGGAAGTCTGATTCTATTTTTTCTGGCGACATTGTTATATTTTTTTGTTTACGATTTAAACATGCTACTGGCGGTGCGTTTTGTTCACGGCGTCATTTTCGGGGTTGCCACCACGGCAATCCCCACGGTCATCATGGGAATCATTCCCCGGGAGCGGCGTGGCGAAGGGGTTGGCTACTTTACGCTAAGTGGGACAATGGCTTCGGCAATTGGACCTTTCTTGGGTCTTGTCATCAGGGAACAGGCAAATTTCACGACAATGTTTGTTGTGTGCGCTGTTTTTTATGTGATAAGCATTATCGTGACAGCATTTGCGGACATACCCGAAGTGGTAATGACAAAGGAGCAACTGGAGGCGGTAAAAGGCTTCAGGTTGCAGGATTTTTTTGAAAAGGCCGCCATGCCTGTCTCGATTGTCATGCTTTTCGTGGGGATGGCATATGCCAGCATCTTGGCGTTTATCAATTCATACGCGCTCAGTCTTAGCTTAATGGACGCGGCGGCTTTTTTCTTTGTTATTTACTCGGCTTTTATTATTATTTCGCGGCTATTTACCGGACGATTGCTGGATAATAGAGGGGATAATATCGTCATGTATCCGGCTTTGCTGTCATTTGCGCTAAGTCTGGTATTAATAAGTAAAGCCGGGGACAGTTTCACTTTTTTGCTGGCAGGAGCGTTCGCCGGTCTGGGGTTTGGTACCATTATGTCCTGCGCCCAGGTCATCGCCGCCAATAATTCTCCGCAACACCGCATGGGAATTGCCACTTCGACCTTTTTCTTTTGCGCGGACTTAGGGGTGGGGGCGGGCTCTTTTTTCGCCGGCGAGATAGTCTCAATGACAGGCTTCCGGGACATGTATATGGTAATGGCCATTATTGTGGCTTTATCCATTCTTTTATATTATATTTTGCATGGGAGAAAGACAGCCACTGACAAGCATTCCGCGCCAGGCCGCCGCTGATAAAAACTGTATAAGTATCTGGTTTATCAGACATTTTAGTAAAACGCGCGCATACGCAGCATCGAAGCTCAGTTTGTCCGTCCATGCATCGTCCTAATAATTTTTATACGAAGATGGAGATAATTTATCACATTTCGTTAGTGAGCGCTTTGCGAATGGTGTCAGCTTCGCTGGTACTAATCCTTCTTCTAGATCACTGTGCCATGCCGCCGGGAGAAGTCTGCTGCTCCTGGTTGCTCCTCATGGTCAATACCGTCGCATGCGCTTTTTGCTCCGCTCCGGATAGCTCCGGGGCGCTTCTGCGACCGGCTCCACCAGTGCGGGCCTCATCCTAGAGTTGGTGTCGTTACTTTTAAATCCGGCAAAACAGAATTTCACGTAAATCACTTCCTTCATAATGAATGTTTCGTGAAGATATTGGGTAGCCTCTGCATGAAGCAGCGATTCCAACGATATCAGCCAAAGGAGATTTATGATCATGAAAGCAGCAGTTGTCACGAAGGATCAAAACGTCCACATCGAGGACAAGCAGCTTCGTCCCCTAGAGCACGGCGAGGCTTTGGTCCAAATGGAATATTGCGGGGTATGCCACACCGATCTGCACGTTAAAAACGCGGACTTCGGCGACGTAACGGGCCGGGTGCTGGGCCACGAAGGCATCGGCAGAGTTGTTGAACTGGGCGAAGGGGTAACGAGCCTGCGCGTTGGGGACCGGGTCAGCATCGCATGGCTGTTCGAGAGCTGCGGACGCTGCGAATATTGCCTGACGGGCCGGGAAACGCTGTGCCGTGAGGTCAAAAATGCAGGATATACCGTAGACGGCGCGATGGCAGAGCAATGTATCGTAAAGGCAGATTACGCGGTCAAAGTACCGGAGCAGCTCGACCCGGCCGCTGCGACCAGCATCACGTGCGCCGGGGTTACGACCTACAAGGCGGTTAAGGTCAGCGGCATCCAGCCCGGACAGTGGATTGGCATCTTCGGCATCGGCGGCTTGGGAAACCTCGCCGTGCAATACGCGAAGCACGTGTTCAACGCCAAAGTAGTGGCTTTCGACATCAGCGACGAGAAGCTGAAGCTGGCGCTGAGTGTCGGTGCAGATTATGCTGTAAACAGCCTGAAGGAAAATCCAGCCGACAAAGCCAAGGAATTAACCAACGGAGTCGGCCTTGACGCTACTGTCGTTACCGCCGTGGCCAAAAAACCGTTCAACCAGGCGGTTGACGTGGTCAAGGCAGGCGCTCGAGTTGTAGCCGTAGGCCTTCCGACGGACAAGATGGACTTGGACATTCCGCGTCTCGTCCTGGACGGCATTCAGGTCATCGGTTCCCTGGTCGGAACCCGAGAGGACCTGAAGGAAGCTTTCCGCTTCGCCGCGGAAGGCAAAGTCGTGCCGATCGTCAGCAAACGTCCGGTCGAAGACATCAACCATATTTTTGAGGAGATGGAGGAAGGCAAAATCCAGGGCCGCATGGTCATTGACTTCACTTCTTCTACTCAATAGAATCGAAAAAGAAACAGGCCGTGAGGCTCTAGAGCACCCATAGCCTGTTTCTTTTGCAGTTCGATTCGGGTGATCACCACTAACTGCAAATCTTCATGGCCCAGCCAACGTTAGGCACACTGGAACGAATCTCCGGTTTTCTGGCACCATGCCCTCTAACTTTTATCTCCATCCTACAGTTCCTCATCGGCAACCAACTGCTCATAACATAAGGAATACGTCTTCGAATTCTTCCGAAAACTTGATCGTGATCCTCCGATGCTCACGAAAAGTTCGGGCAATGGCCCGCATGCCATGCTTTTCTTTCAGATCTGCAAATACGCGTTCAATTGTTTCTTTGCGCTTGGCGTAGATCTTTTTGTTCTGCTCGGTATGGCGAAGGTGCTCTGCTTCCTCTACGTATGCTGTCCAGATGTGGCGGCTTATTCGTTTCGTAGAGTCCCTGCTTTCTGTGCACTGGCTCAGTAAGCGACAGCCTCTGCATGAGCGGTACATCCGGTACCCTTCCCGGTTCGTTAACTCATATGTAAATCACTGTCATATGCGGAATTCTTCGTGAAGGTACTTTCAATAGAAGGGTGTTGAAGGGTGTTAAAGGCTGTGAAAGAGCTTGCGCCAAAGCATTGGGAAAGTCATCACGTTGACTTATCAACGATTCCTCTTTATAATTCTGACATCGAGAGCCAAGGCGATCCCCAGTCGGTTGTCGATTTTAAGGAAAGCATTCGAAAAGCGGACGGTGTTCTGATTGTCACCCTTCGCGTCGCCTATACCGATGCCGGGTCCGAAGGTTCTCATCGGCAGCAATCACGAAAAACCGAATGAAACCACCAAAGAATTGGACGACGAATCAACGCTTCGCCATTGGGAAAGATTTCTGACATCTTTCGAAGAATGAATCTTGGTCTTTAAACAAACTCATAAGTGAAGGATGTGAAGGAATTATGATTAATCAGAAAGTATACTACGGTAAAGATATCGAGGTAATGTTTAATTCGGAGGTATGCATTCATTCCGGTATTTGCGTAAAAGGCCTCCCCGGTGTTTTTGATTTAAGCAAGCGACCTTGGGTTAATCCCGATGCTGACACTGTGGAGGCAATTGCCCGACATATTGACACCTGTCCAAGCGGTGCACTGACGTATAGACGTCTGGACGGTGAATATTCAACAAAGAAAGAGGGATGAACATGCATATTGTAGATCATGATACCGCTAATAAAAGATTTCTTATTCGAGATAACGGCGGCATTGCTGCGGTGATGACGTATGTAATCTCAAGTCCGGAGCTTTACATTATTGATCACACTTTGGTCGAAAATGCTTACCGAGGACAAGGGCTTGGCGATAAGCTGGTCAAAGCTATGGTGGAATACGCACGGGAAAACGGTATTAAGATTTTACCCTTATGCCCGTTTGCCAAGGGACGATTCGAACGTCTTTCCGAATACGCGGATGTTCTCCATAAATAATCACTAATATTATAATTATGACAATAGTAAGAGAAGAGCCTGAGGGTACGAGATTTCTTCGTCCCTCAGGCTCTTCTCTTATCTGTCAATCGATCCCCGGTAAGCGTCAAATCCCACTATGTACTCGTACCTGTAAAAGCTAAAAATGGAACCAAAAATAGTGCAAAAATAAAGGTTCAACCTAATCATCAGTGCTTAACAGTCAAGTCGGCAACAGATCGTGGCCTGAAGCGAGAGTCACTATCCGGAGGCTTTGCACGATTATCCCGTTTGACCAGGTGACTTGGCTTCCTGAACCAAAGGAATAAAGGTGCAAAGTGGTTTGGAGAGCCCCCCATCTCCGTCATCATCATTTATTTTGTCAAGCATTAAAAATATCTAAATATTTAAAAAATCCTCAAACCCAATTACGGTAAGGAGAAAGGGAAGATACGATCTCTGCCTACCAAAAATTTTAAAGCAGATGTGTACTATGAAAAAGAAAATGGGTGGCTCTCCTGACCATTCCTTCATTCCGCAAACTTAAAATAAGCATGATATCGTTGGTCCTGGATTTGATACAATGGGACAAACCGCGTGCCGTCCAGGGTGAAATGAAAATCCCCCTCCGATTTTTTCATTCCCTCTAGGAATTGTTCTTCACTGTAAGGCCAGGTCATAAAATCCTGTTCCTCGTGGATGGCCGCCAGGACATAAGGCCCGTACAAAACGCTTTTTATGTGAGCATCATCCGGAGTACTTAGCAATCTTAAAGAATAAGGAAAGATCAGTTCTACTTTATCGTGTTCCCAGACTTTTTGAATTTGAATATATCCGTCCTCTTGGCCCGGGGCAGCTACAATTTCATCGTTAATCTTTACCGTGATGGAGCGCTCCGCCGCCCACTCGGGAATTCTAAAGCGGATACTTAACTCCCTCCCGCCGTCAACAAAAAACTGCACGGTCTCGGTGAATTCTCCTCTATTTCTTTTTTGCGAGACGGTGATCCCTTTCTCTTTCCACGACAAAGTGGATGGAATATACAGATTTACGAACAAATGATCTTGGTCATGGAAATAAATGCTTTCCTGATATTTAAAATGGTTTTCCAAACCGGTGCCATGGCAGCAGGTATTTTCATGGGTATCGAATTTCTTGCAAGAACCCGGGGCTAAAGGCAGGAAATAAGTGCTGCCCCCTTCCGCCCGCTTGCTGTTTTCCGTAGCCAAAATATGATTGTAAAGCGTTCTCTCATAATAGTCCATGTACTCCTTTTTAGGTTCAAAACAGAATAATTCTTTGGTCAGCTTTAACATATTGTAGCTGGCGCAGGTCTCTGCGGTTTTGTCCGTTAAATAAGCGGCAATCTTGCCGGGTTCTTTGAACATTTCCGTTTCGCCGACGCCGCCGATTTGATAAGCGTGGTCTTCCGTAACCATATGCCAAAAGTTTTTGGCCGCTTCATAATAGGCTTTCTCGCCTTCCGCCTCAAATAGTTTCAAAGCGCCGATAATTTGCGGAATATGCTGATTGGCGTGCATGTCGCCGAGCGTGTCCATATTTTCTTTCATAGGAAAAAATAATTTCTCATTATCAAAATATTTTGCGGCTGCCAGGTAGTTCCGGTTCTGCGTGATCAGGTACAGGTTCGTTAAAACCTCGTTCATGCCGCCGAATTCTCCGGCAATATAAAGTGACCACATTTTCTGGCGTTGTTCCTTGGAGAGCTGGCTCAACCGCCGGTATACCCAATCGCCTAACCGAACGCACATCACCAGGGCGTTTTTATTCCCGGCCAGGGTATAGCAATCCAGCAGTCCGGCCATAATTTTGTGCAAGGTATAATAAGGCGCCCAAATCGTCGGATAGGTGGAGTACTCTTCCAACAGATTAAACTGATCCTCCGAGTAAGCGCTTAGAAAACCCTGATGGTAGCCGGGCAGCTCCGACATGACGTTTTGACACCTGCCCAATTCGGCAATCATATAATCCATCTTGTCTTTGATGGCCGAGTTCCCCCCTGTCGCACTATAGGCAAGCGCTAAAGCGGATAGATAATGCCCTGTCGTATGCCCCTTTAGGTTACACTCCGGAGCGTCCCAGCCCGTCATCGGTTTAGCGTCTTTGACATCCAAATGGGCGGCTGCCCTAAAGTTATACAGCATCTGATCGTCATCCACGGATAACAGATACTCCAGTGAACGGTTCATCGCCGCTCCAAACTCCGTATTTGCCTCAAGCTGTACGCTTTGACCGCCAAAAGCATATACTTTTGGGGTGTGCGGAATCACTTCATCCGCATCCGTCATCACTGTTACTTTGGCTTCGGCCTGCCATCCGGTTTCCTCCAGCTTGCCTTTGATCGTAAACACACCCGTTTTTTGATAGCTTTCCCTTGCGAGCGGCTCCCAAGATACATGGCTTACCGTACGGCTTCCGGTATCGTTTCGGACGACAACGACGGTCGGCAATTCTGGCTTGATTCCTGCCTTTGTTCGGATCTCGACAGGGTAAACTTCAACGATCTCGGCCTTATACTCTTCCTCCAGCACCGTAACATCAAAAGTTCGCTGCACGGTCTCCCCTTCGAAGGTAACCGTGGCCACCAGTGGAACGATTCTATTTCCAACCCCATGGGTTGGTCTGGTGACTTTGCCAGTATGACTTAAAAAAAGAATTTCTTTCGATTCCCAGGTAATCGATGAGCCATGCTTGCCTGTGGAAGGCAGCTGCAAATCGGTATCTACCGTGTACAAATTGCCTATATAAATGCTGTCGCAGTCCAGTTTCGCGATCTCCTGCCGCTGTTTCTTTTCCTCTTCCCTATCCATATTCGTACATCCTCTCTAATCTCAAGCTTGTGTTAAGTTGCCGATTTTGTTTTTCACCCAGTTTTTCCCTTCGACAATTCGGGCAATGACCATGCTTATAGCCGTGTCGCCCGTTACGTTCACCATCGTGCAGAAAGGATCCGTAATCGTGCCCATAATCACCAGAATCGGAACCGCTTCCATCGGGAAGCCAAATGCGGTGCAGATAAACATCTCGCCAATGAATCCTCCGCTGGGGATCGTGCCGACAATAATTCCGCTAATCAAGGCCACGATAATCGCTGTAACCATATCCGTCGGCCCCATCGTCATGTTTAAAATTCCGAACAAAAATACGATTTTAATGATTTGAACGCTGACAACCCCGTTTTTATGCACGCTTGCCCCAAGCGGAATAATGATATCGCTGATTTCATCGGGGATGCCCATATCTTTGGCAGCCAGCCGGTTGACCGGGATGCAGGCCGTACTGCTGCAGGTTCCCATGGCGGTCGTCAGCGGCAGCCAAATATTTTTCCAGAACCGCTTAAGTCCGGTGGTCCCCCCGCCGTAATAGGAAGCTAGAACTGAAAATAAGACGAAAAACAAAATACAGAAAACGGAGTAGATGATGGAGGCCCGGGCCACGGACCAGACCACCTGGTTGCCTACTTTTCCGATTAATGTGGCGAAATAACAAGCAATGCCGACAGGTGCGTAATACATGATGATCGATACGATTTTGTTCAATACGGCGGACAGGCTGTTTAACAGCTTGACCACAGGCTCTCCGATCTCCCCGATCGAGCTTACGGATATCCCGAATAAGATAGCAAACACGATTAAGGCCATCATATTTTTTAAAGACAATAGCTCGACAAAATCAGAAACCGTAAACAATCGCACTAAATCCAAAGAGTTGTTGTCGGCTTGAACCGCTTCCCCAAAAGTCACATGCGAGTTCAGCGCCGGATTAAAAATGAGTCCGCTGATCAGCGCCAGTACCGCAGTAATTAAGCCCGTAACCACAATCACCATAAAAAAGATGCCGAGAATTTTCCCTAATTTTTTTAAATTCGTCATACTGGCGATCGAGCTGGCAATCGATACAAAAACTAGCGGAACGATAATGCAGAACACCAGATTCAGAAAAACATCGGCAAAGGGCTGCAATACGGATGAGCGTTCGCCAAGAATCGTTCCGGCAATCCCGCCGACCAAAACGCCGGCCAGCAAAATAATTGAAAATTTATAATTTTTTAAAACACCCAGCATTGTTCTCACCTCATTCATGATGTTGTTTGCCTTATTATTAATGCGCTTTCAAAACCTATTCACCGTCGACGGAATGAAAAGTTTATAAATTAAGTATGGAAGACTGGCCCGGTTTTTTGAATTATTAAAATTAACAAAGGATAGTTCATTATTAACTTTATAAATATAATATTATTAGCATTTTGCATTTTTTAAAAACTTCGCCAAACACCGACTCCAACTATTGTCATTGATTCCTTCCCATTTGCCGTGATATCTTTAATGAAACAAAATGAACATGGGGGGAATTC
Source organism: Paenibacillus lacisediminis (assembly GCF_046567315.2). Taxonomy (NCBI): domain Bacteria; kingdom Bacillati; phylum Bacillota; class Bacilli; order Caryophanales; family Paenibacillaceae; genus Paenibacillus; species Paenibacillus lacisediminis. Next base: position 100,145 of record NZ_JBKIAX020000017.1, read on the forward strand.
GGAATGTTATATATCAATTTCAGTTGTCCTCCACTGCCCCATCTGATTGTTGGGGGGATTTCACTTTTTCGGAAAGGCGATATTCATGAACGACGGATTCTCAACAATACCTTTGACTTGATCTTTGTGTTTAGCGGGGCGCTTTACCTGGAGGAAAACGGACGGAAATATACGGTGGAGCCCGGACAATTTCTTATTCTACCGCCGGACAATCTGCATAAGGGATACAAATCGTGTACAACCGATACTACCTTTTCCTGGATTCATTTTTCCACGACAGGCAGTTATTCTTATTCGGAAAGTCCCATTGCCTATGTATCCGCCAAAATGAACAAACACAAATATTATAAAAAAGATACTTTTTATATTTCATTGCCGCAGTACGGGATGATCGATAAGAGCCTTCACGACGTCCTGAAAAGCCATATGGACGATATCTCGCAAGTCAAAATTGATAAATATCACAATGAAAAGCTGTTTTACCCTTCCACCATTTCGCAAATTCAATATCAGCAGCTATTTCTTAAAATACTGACCATTTTTTGTGATTCCAATGAACACACCGCGGAAAAAGACGTTGCGGCGGAAATTTACGATCTGTTCACTTTAAACTATGGGCAGGATTTTACTTTGAATGAGTTGGCCGAACAATACGCCTTCCATCCCGCCCATATTATTCGCTGCGTAAAACATAAGTACGGCTTGAGCCCTTTGCAATTGTTGTTGTCGATTCGTATAAATAAAGCCAAGCAGTTGCTCTCGGACCGTGATAAAACGGTGAACGGAATTGCAGCCTCCGTTGGTTTTTCCGATACGTCTTACTTTTGCAAGCAATTCAAAAAATCAACCGGCATGACCCCATTGGAATATCGAAAAATCATCACCACGCCTGCCAAAAGTGAATAAATCGCGCCGAAAAAGGCAACCTTAACCACGAAATCCCCAACGAAAATCATTACTATTCAGGAGGAATTTAACGTGGCCAAACCAGACGATCGTTCCGATAACGTGGAGAAACTGCAGGATAGCATTCAAGATACGATCGAAAACTTCCGTGAAGGACAGGAGTATCTAAGCGAGCATGCCGACGAAATCTCCGGCGGCGAGAAACAGCAAATCGAGGAGAAAAACGAAAAACGGCTGAACGCTATCGAAGGCATGCGTGAAGAAGTGAAGGATGAGGCGGCGCATCAGAGAAAATAAGCAAAAATGGGGGGCGATTTACCAGAAACAAATCGCCCCCTCCTTTATCATAATATTTCTAATCTCCCTTCAGATAATTTTCCCTTTTCGACTCTTCGCATTATAGAATCCGCTAAAAGCAGGTGATTTACAGACCGCAGGAATGTTTCCAGTGTAGCTTTCAAATCGTGTATTGCTTTTATCTACTAATATGTATTCGGGGAACTTCTTCATGTATCTCGTCAAATCTTTTTCATTCCTCCAGCAAAGTATAACTACGTTTCCTTCAGGAAGCTTGAATTTTGTATATGTTCTTTGATACTTACTCATGTTAATTCTCCTTTTGTATTTTTTACATTTAAACATTGGCATGTTTTATTTTTTTATTAACATCTTCTAGCTGAACAATAATATCTTGTAAGTACAAATATAAATTCCATATATAAGAGGATTTATATTCTTTTAAAAATACCCAATAACAATTCCCTTCATAGCAGATCTGAATTTCTCTAGAGCTGTAAATCGTGTTCCATTGCTTTATTTCTTCTTCCGGATAATTTTTATCTCTAAGAAATTTATAAAACAGGTTTGAAAAATCTTTGTACAAATCAATCAGGTCACTTAATTTTTTTACTCCTATGTACCCTTCAATAGATAGATGGTATTGTCGCCCATTAATCATATCGCTGGATTCATAAACTTCAAAATCATCTCCTTGAAAATTCAATAATGTTTCATATTTGATGTATTTAGACATTTTTTACTCCTTCCCTTCACCTCAAAATATAGCAATTTTTATTTTCATAAGTCAAGAAAACAAAAGCCTAGAGGAATTCCCTAGGGCAATTTATAGGTTTTCTTAATTTGTTCAACATTTAAGAAAGTTTCTTTATAACGATTTAGAGTGGCCTCGGTAACATTAAATTGCTGAATAATCTTTTTATATCCATCGTTAAATTTGTCTTTTAAGTAAAAATCTTTGGCTATGGCCAGCATACCGGAATAAACCACTGTTTTGGGAGTAATTCCTGTTTCACTAAAGTACTTTTTTATCGTTTTCAGTCTTCTATAAACTACATTTTTGTCCGCTTCCTCTTTGTGTTTTACTCTAGTATCCACGGATCTGACAATATATTCATTGTCTATTAAATTAGCATATTTTGATTTTACTTCTTTATCGGGTTCACCGTTGGCTTTAACGAACTCGAACTCCTTAATTGCCTTTTGGCAAAGATCACCAAAGGTCTTGTCGATTTTTATTATTCTTTGGCTTCCATCACTATCGGTCAACGTAGCGGTAAGGTGATCAAAATCAACATCTTTTTTCTTTAAATTAACGATTTCTGCGTTTCCTTCCCCTTTAATGCCGATAAAAGGGGCGTAAAAAACAACCGCTACTTGAGCATTAACGATTTTTTTTAGCATTTTCTTTATATCTTCATCCCTAATAAAAACATGATCCGATTTAATGGCAAATTGCTTTTTCCACTCCGCGTCAGTTCCGTCTAATGGATTCATGCCTTGAGTATAACCCTCATCAATAGCCCAGTCTATATATCTATTAATATACAGGACTGCAGATTTCGATGCGCTTTCCGTGGTTGGTAAAAATGTAAAAAATAATTTTCTCAACTCTTCCCTTGTGAAGTCAAATATATCTTTATTTAAATCCGACTCGAATTGATAGGCAATCTTAAATAAGCGCTCCAGAATGTCCTGGGTTCCTTTTTTATGTGCAGACATGTATTCACGTTTAACTTTTTCGTTGAATAGTTTGTTCTCATGAATAATATTCACCTATGCTCACCCCTTTAACTTTACTTCAAAATCCGCTCGACCTCATCGCTAATATAATCTTTAATTTGTTGCTTCACTTTATTCGAATTGGTCTTCCCCTGTCCCCCCATGATTTCAGTGAGAGCTGAGGTTTGTTTATCAAAGTCGATTCCATCAATGACTTCGACAATTTTATCGACCGGAAATTCCTTGCCATATTTGTCATAGAGCTTCTTGGCAATCACAATAAAGCCGACATGCATATTATGGTGACCAAGCCAAGAGATCTCAAGATTTTTAGTACGTCCTTTCACAAGAACTTCTTCATATGAAGGGACCAAATATTCATAGAAACGTTTAAGCACGTCTTGAATATCATATTTGTCCTTGGTCGTCTCAGGATTAAAGATGGACTGAATTCCCTCTGACAATATCGCAAAGTTGGTGATCGTGATTCCTTTGCTTAAGGCGGTTTTAATCTCTATTCGATTTTTTAAAACCGGCAGTGTCATAAGATACTTGGCAATTTCTTGACCGTATTCTTCGCTGCCATAATATTTTACAAGCGTTTTATCAAACCGATTCACTGTATTGGTAATAGCCAGCAACTTTTGTGCTTTTTCAATGGGATAATGCTTAATATCTATATTCATATAGCCTTCGAAATCGGGGTTCTCCTCGATGATTTCCACAATGGCCATCAAGCGATGCATTCCGTCAATGATATTTACGCTCGATCCTTCCTGGATCGTTAGCTCTCCATCTTCGAAGCTAATGCTGCTCTTCCCGTCTACCAAAACATTAAGCAGCAAAGTTGAAGGATTATATTTACCTTCAAGCATCAATTTTTTTATGCTTTTGACGCTTTTGGTTTTTATATCGGCTTTTTCGACAATAGCACCTTTAGAGTTGATTTTCTTCTTAGATAACCGTTGGGTTTGAAAATTATAAGTCAAAATTTTATGGTTCCATAGATTCGCGAGATCTTTATACGACATGGCCGTTAAAAAATCTTCGCTGGTTACTCGAATTACACTTGAGATAGTATAGGGGAGTTTAATTTGTTCCAGTTCCTCAAACTTGAACGACTTTAAATTTTTTATGCTTTTCTGAGAGAATAAGTCAGGTAGAAACAATCTTTCGTCCTTGGTGATTTCATAAATGGCATTGACGAATACCGGAATTACATCCTCATGTAGTTGCACAAGTTTCTCAGGTTGAGTGACGAGTTCAATAAAGGTGCCGCGAATCATTTTATGATGTTCAACTAAATAATCTTCAATATCCCGTTGCTGATCTCTATGCTTAGACACATCTGTCAGCACATCGGAAAGAATTTCATAAACATGGCTATTAAATTCTACCAAGGACTTTCATCTCCCTTAAAAATATCCTTAATTTTCTTCTAAGCAAGTATAGCATAGGCCAAATAAAAAGAAAATATAACAATTTCCTTAAAATATCCTCAAAACAGGGATGGGAACATTTGTTTGCGCAAGGATAATTTCCATGTTATTATTACCATATCGGTAATAAGCGGTTATACTTAATAAACGGAGATGATCACACAAATGGAGCGTCAAATGGGACTTAACGAGAAATATTATGTATGCGGGCATATTACCATTCCGGTATGTTTCCCGACCAAATCTACTTCAAAGAAAAAGGCTCTGAACTATGTTTCCAAAATTCTCAATGAAAAAACCGTCTCTGCAATACATGGCGACATTTTTACTTGGAAATCTTCAACTTCTTATCCTCTTACGGCAAGCGATGTGTCCATCATATGGGATAAAGTACTGAGCGAATATGAAATTGACTAAAATCAAGGGACATGCATCCATGTCCCTACTGCTAAATAAAGGGGATGAACAAAATTAGTTTAGATAAGCAAGTACATATATATAGTGTTGACACAAGCTGCTTTTATAATGATCTTGAATATAAAATGCACAGTCAGCTTAACAAGCATTATTTTTATAGAAACCGTTTAAAAAAACTCAAAGCTAAAAAACCAGCGGATCACGTTTACCAACAAAAATTAGACACCTATTTTGAAAATGTAAATCAACGCATAAAAAAGTTCAAAAAATTATTAGGTGATGAGTTTGAACGAAACGATGATATAAGAACATTAAGAACTCAAGCGGCCAATGAAAGAAACATTATTTCCATTTTTGATTCCGTTTTAATAAGAACCTTACAAATACCTCCAGACACTTTGTCGGAAGATATTATTTATGTTCAAACTTATTTTTTTCGCATCCTTGAAGATTTAATTGTAAAAGGTTTTATGTTTCGGGGAGAAAAATTCATATGCTTTACAGCTAGCGCAGGACAAATTAGAACGAAAAAAACGGTTTTTATAAAAGAAAAAGTTTTCGAAAAACACCGTGATTCGTTAATGTGCGGTCTTTCAACCGCGAACATTAACAAGAACGGCGGCGTAAATATTAATAAATATTTGGCTTACCTTGCCCTATGCAATAGCGCGACCGATCCTTGGGACGAATTCGATATAAACAAAACGATCGTGGTCGATGATATGGAAACGAAAGTGAAATGTGTTGTTGATTTTATTGATGATAAAAATTACAAAATCGAAAGAAAAACGATGGATGTTCCAATCACACATACGGACGGCTGCGGAATGATTCTACCCAAAAAAAGCAAAAAAAGCATGATGGTTCGGCTTCCCTGGATCAAAGGATTACTAGTGCCCTTCCCTTTCGATAAATTTATTAGGGAAAACAGCAAAAAAGCCGAACTGAAAAAGGTCGTTGTCAAAGATATTTATGGGAAAGACTACGACATCTTAAAAGACCGTATTGAAATCATTTTTACAAAAAGCCAGTTTAAAATGTGGAAATACTATTCTTCCTGGGACGAATATAAACAGAATTTCATTGAATTTGGCTGTCAAGCGGGAACATGCAACGAAGAGGAAGACATCGTCCACAACTCGAAATTAAATTACCAAATGCTTCAGACTCTAACCGATATGACCAATGAAGAGCTTGCACATATCAGCCGAAATTCTATAAAAAACATCATGAACATTGGCCAGGATCGCCATACCATGTTACGGATACTTGGTGTGACAGCCGCTAATATGCATAAAAATTACTACCAGCAAGCTTTGGAGATTTATCCGGAGCTGCTTAATGACACCTATAGTAAAGAAATTTTAAAACAAGTCAAAAAAAGTTTGGTGAAGGAAGCAAAGTCGGGAAAAGTTGATATTGAAGGCAAATATGCTTTTCTATGCCCCGATTTATATGCGTTTTGCCAATATACTTTTTTAAATGACAAATCTCCCGCAGGTTTATTGGAAAACAACGAAGTATTCTGCAAAATGTTTGAAGATGGGGTTAAGCTCGATTGCCTGCGCAGCCCCCATCTATATCGCGAACATGCTATAAGAATAAATAAGGTGGACAAAGAGAAAAGCCGCTGGTTTATTAGTAAAGGAATCTATACAAGCTGCCATGATCCGATTAGCAAGTTATTGATGTTTGATAATGACGGGGATAAAAGCCTGGTCTGCTCAGAGCCAAAACTCGTGGATGTGGCCGAACGCAATATGAAGGATATCGTCCCTCTTTTTTACAATATGGCCAAAGCCGAAGCGGAACCGATCAGCCAGCGAACGGTCTACAACGGTTTAATCACGGCGTATTCGGGGGGAAATATCGGTACGATCAGCAATGATATCACAAAAATCTGGAATAGCGGTACGGTGAACTTAGATGTCATCAAATGGTTATGTATGGAAAATAACTTTACAATTGATTACGCTAAAACGCTATATAAAGTACAACGGCCAAATGATAAAAAGCAAATAATAACTCAATATACGAAATCAAAAGTTCCTTATTTCTTTATCTTTGCCAAAGGAAAAGATTTAAATCAAGTCAATGAAGCGAATGAAAGCGTAGTAAACAGACTTAATAACATCATTCCCAATCCTAGACTCAATTTTAAAGCAGCTAATCTGGGAAACTTCGACTATAAAATATTAATGAGCAGCCCCACTCTTTCTGTTCATTTAAATCAAGAGATCATCGATAGGTATAAAAGTCTTGATTTGAAAAGTCATTATATGCTTAATCATGATGATGAATCCAAAAGCAACTATAGATATATTTATTCATCCATTAGAAATCAGCTCCTATCTGATGGATATGATGAAACGTATGTAGCCGACATGCTCATTGAATATTTATATAAATATAAAAACAGCAGCTATAAAACTACCTTATGGGAATGTTTTGGCGACATAATGCTAGAAAACCTCAAAAAGAATTTAAAAAACAAGTATGCTGGCAAACATACCTTATGTGAAACATGCGGTAAAAGAATCGAAATGAAGTCTAACCGCACGAAGTATTGTGAAGATTGCGCAGAAAAAAATGAACAAGAACAACTCCGTTTAAGAGTAAAAAAGCACAGAACAAGAAAAAGTGTAACGATTTAGATCTCACTCATTTTACGTTGAAAAATCAGCATATTTCAAAAACTTTTCAAGTCAGTTCTTTGGCAAGGCTTATAAAAAGGCCGGAAAATCAAGCTTTATCGAGAAGAAGCAAAAATGTTTAAGCGTCTCTAAGGGGAACAAAGAGTTTAAACCCATGCGGTTTAGATGAAGTGTTCCCCAAAATGACATAGAAGGAGGGGAAAAAATGAACAAAACAGAATTGATTAAAGCTGTGGCGGAGCATACGGGTGTGGAGCAAAAAGCAGTTAAACGACTTGTGCCGATCGTATTTGAAATGATTGCAGATACTATCGCCAATGGAGAAAAAGTAAATATTCCCGGTTTCGGGTGCTTTGAATCCAAGGATACTTCCGCACGCAAAGCTCGCAATCTTCAAACCGGTGAAGAAGTTGCTGTTCCGGCCAGCAAAAAACCGGCTTTCAAAGCCGCAAAGGCTTTAAAAGACAAGATCAAACAACAACTTACCTTTAGGTGATTCAAGTGGATATCGAAAATATAAAATTAAAGTCCCTTGCTAACCTGCCGGTAGTTGTTTCTGGCATTCCTATTTATCCAGTTAAAATCAGAGACATCATTGAGCTGGGATACGATGTTTACAGCCAATATCTCTCCTTGATGATGCTTTCGAAGGATCAATTGATTCACAAAGATTATATAAATACCCTTCCGGATGAACTCGGCATTTACGACTTTATTGAAATGTTTGGCGAGTCGGCTAACATCTACTCCCTATACTATTCCGGATTAAAATTTATCATCGGATCGTCTAACATCTACTATACGGACAGTTTATATATAAATAATCAAAAAATAACGAATGATATTTATAACGAAATACTAAAAGTGGTCAAAATCCAAAACTGTCTTTCTGAGCCTGATTTCGATGATTTTAATCCTGTCAACGATCGGGTCAGAAAGCTCCGAGAAAAACAACTGGAAAATAGACGGAAAATCCAAGCTTTAAAGAAAAACTCGACCGATGATTCTGAAAACCTTACATTCTATGATTTGGTCTCCATATTATGCTCTAATGCAAATGGGATCAATATTTTCAACGTCTTTGACTTAAATATATTTCAGTTTAACAATCAATTTAATAAGATGAAACAGCTTAATGATTATGAAATCAGTATCCAATCCATTTTACATGGTGCTGACCCCCAAAAAGTTGAAATAAAACATTGGATGAGTAAAGCTTAAAGATTTTTAAATCTAAAATATACGTTAATTATTAGGAGGAATTTATACTATGCGTTATGGATCTCGTGAAATTATGGATGTTGTACTGAAAGATGTCAAGACTGGTGAACCCGTTGTTTATCTTGAGAGCTTGACGACGAGCACGCTTGAATTTGCCGGCTCGACGGTTTATGCACGCGGCGGAAAAGGACATCCGCGGCTTATTGGCTGGGACTCGGATAAAGACATTACGATGAAAATGGAAGATGCCTTGATTTCTAAAGAATCGTTGGCCGTCCTCACCGGATCTAAATTCAATAAATCCGCGAAAATCGTACATAAAAAAGAAGTTGTTGAGGTTTCCGCCGATTCTAAAATTACATTATCCAAAGCTCCGCTGACGAATCAAAAATACTATTTCTACAAAACATCTGATGAAACATCCTTGAACGAAAAATTGAATGTAACGATTGCGGCAACCCCTGTTACTGAAGAAATTGACTTGAGTGCGGTTACCGGAATTAAAGCCGGCGATAAGGTTATTGCCGATTATTACTACACCGCTTCCGCCTCCACTCAAAGCATGACCATTGCTTCGGACTTGTTCCCTGCCACTTATAAGCTTGAAGGAACGACTTTCTGGAGAAACGAAGACGGCAAGGACGTCGAAGCGCTCTACACAATTCCTAAACTGAAAATTCAACCAAACTTCTCGATCGGAATGGCGAGCTCCGGCGAGCCTCAACCGTTCACGTTTACGGCCGACGTGCTTAAGGACCGCAAGTCCACCGCGATGGTAGTTATTGATTTGCTTGAAGAGGAGTAAAAAATGCAGAGAGACACCACATTGGTGTCTCTCTTTCTATTTCAAAGCCAGTTAAGGGAGATGAATTTTGTTGACTACTCAAAAAACAACCGCTGCAAAAGTGAACACGCGAAGCAGAAAGAAAAAGGTTACACTTGATTCTTTAATCCAGGAAGCCGCCCAACTTGAGAAACTAAAAAGGGTTAGCTTTGAAGATGGACGTTATACGGAAATTTACGTGCACTTCTCCCCTACCCGTATTGATCAGATGCTTTCGGACTTTGCGGAATTTACATCCGAATACAGTCAAAAGTTCGGGGAATTAAAAGATAACAGAATTTTGGATTATTTGCATATTCACATCCTGCTTTATTTCTCAAAATTAACAACGCAGTTGGATTTCAATTTCGAAGACAAAGTGAATGTCTTGAATAATATTTTAAACAGCGACTTGGCTGAAAAGATTTTTGATTCATTCGATAAAGCGGAGATCCAGAAAGTTTATGACCGGATGTGGAAAAAGCTTGATGCTTATCAGGAGCTGGTGAAAACAAACAAAGACATGCAGCAGCAGCTATACAACTACATCAATGACTCCAATTTAGAAAACAAAGATATGATTATGAATGTGATGTTTGGTCAAAAGTCCAATTAAAGAAGGGAACAAATAGATGCTTAAATTCTATATCCATGAATTGGATTACGCTATTTCATTTTTATATAAATTGGAACTCACGGATTATAGTTCGCGTATGCGCACAAGATTTTTAAAAATACTCGTCGAAAGAGAGCAGCAATTCAGGGACGAATATTATGAGTTAATTAAAGAACATTGCCGTCTTGATGAACAAGGCAACCCTATCGTTATTTACGAAGGAGATTACCAACGTTACGATATTAAAGACCTAAATGCATTTAACGCCGCCCTCCTCCCTCTGCTGAATGAGGAGTTCTATGTTGAGTTGACGATTGACAGGAAAAACATGGTTCAAAGTGTTGCTCAATCTGTCCTGAATTGCGGCCTGGCTTTTACGGGTGATGAGCAATTTAAATATGAAACGCTCGCCGAGAAATTCGAAAATCTGGGGTTCGAGACTCAAGAATAGTACCATCTTTACTCGAAACCATAGGAGCCAAACCGTTGGCTCTTTTATTTTGCGTAAAGGTTAAATAAAAAGGAGTGAATGACGTGGCAAATGATTTACGTGTCATCATAGGATTGACGGTTAATGAAAATGATGCAAAACATAGTTTGAATCAAGCGATCAAGCGCTTAGAGAGCAAAATCAACAAACTCAATCTCAAGTTAAATGTCGATACTTCTGCCATCGCTAAAAAAATCAAAGATTTAGAAATTAACTTGCAGAATATCAGCGATTCAAATAATACTCAGAACGCAAACAATGAAGCAGGCGATGCCGCAAATAAATCGGCAAGTGCTGTCGAGACCATGAAAAAAGCCATGCAACCATTTACATCATGGATGCCCGAGGCAGTGTCAGCAAATCTTCAAGGCATAGTGGCAACACTTATTGAAGTGGACTCGCAAATGACTCAGTTAAAAAAAGTAATGAACGAGGACACCAATTTTGACAATATGCTAAATGGCAATATCAAGATATCCAATGAGTTCGCTAGATCTATCAAGGAAGTACATAATGTTATTCTTGAATTTGCCGGAATGGGATATGACGAAAGACAAACGCTTTCGCTCGCCAAAACGGCCACTTTGCTGCAGAATATTTCGGAGTTAACCCCTGGCGGAGCCGTCAAAACACTGACGGCGGCGATGAACGATTTCAATGTCAGGGCTGAAGACAGCGTCCGGGTCGCCGATTCATTATCCAATGTTGACAACAACTTCGCCGTCTCGTCAAAGGATTTATCCCTAAGCTTAATTGAAGCCGGTTCGGCGGCTAACGCTTACGGTGTTTCCATGGAAAAAGTCATCGGGGACACTACCGCGATTGCTGCCGCAACGAACGATAATGGTACTGCGATTGGTAATAGCCTAAGTACGATTTATACAAGAATAGCAACCCTGGAACAATCGAGAGAAGTACTAAATTCCATCGGGATCTCCATGAGAAGCTTTGACGGAGATACAAAAGGCGCTTCAGCTATTCTGGATGAACTCGCGGCGAAATGGAGCGGGTTAACATCAGAGCAGCAGCAAAATATTGCCACTCAACTGGCTGGACAAAATCAAATGCAAAGCTTTCTGGCTCTAATGAACCAATATGATGTTTCAACAAGAGCCAGCGAAACTGCGGTGACTTCCCAAGGATCGGCCATGCGGGAAAACGCTGAATACATGGGGTCGCTTGAAGCCAAAATCCAGCAAATGCAAACCGCCTGGGAAAATCTAGCGTTAACTATGGGTAACTCAAATCAATTGAAAACTATCATTGATATGGGCACCTCTTTAGTTCATGTGCTTACAAAGTTAGTAGAGAATTTTGGTTTACTTAATTTTGCAACACTTTCAGCTCTAACTGCGATGTTTAGATTTACTAGTGCTGGCAAGACCGTGGTCACAACAATGTCATCGATGTCTCCCCTTTTAAATAGATTCAATAATTATGTGGATCGACTATCTGCTATGGCTACGAGAGCCTCACGCTCCACTCGATTAATGGGAGTTAATTTGAATATGCTGAAGCTGGCATCATTAGCAGCAAGCGCTGCAGCAGTTGGTCTGCAAACAGTCCTTAGCCTGGGGTTGTCACTAGCCATTACCGCTGTAGTTTCAGGTCTTACTTATTTATATAATAAATTTCAAGAGCAAAAAAAGATTCAAGAAGAATTGGAAAAACAAAATAAAATCGTAGCAGATTCTTGGATAAATCACAAAGATACGATCATAAAATTAGTAGATGAATATAATAAACTTCATGAGCTCACAAACGGTGGAACTGTTTTTACCGACCTTGAACAAGAGCAAAAATATACAGATTTGGTTGAGAGATTATCTGATTTAATGCCCAACCTCGTTGACTCAATCGATGATAAAGGTAATAAACATCTTAAAAATGCCGAAGCGATAAAAGAAGAGTTGAAATATGCCCAAATGCTGGCCGACAATGAGCAAAAACAACAAATTCTCGATGCTGAGGATAATTTTAAAAAAGATATAAAAAATGTTGAAAAATCAAAGAAAGATATTGAAGATATTCAGAACAAGATAAAATTAGGTGGTACGGTTGTTTCAAGCGGATATAGCGCAACTTTTATAAAGTATAGCGATTCAGAACTGAATAAATTAGAGAAACAGCGAATCATATCCGAGCAACAATTAGCGACTCACACGAATATTTTAAGAGATCATTTAAATAATCTCACTCGAACTATTCTCGATCAAAATAATATTGAATTATCCGACAATCTCTCCAAACAGTTTGACGAAATTACGAATTCTCTTGATATTGGTGAATTAAGCGCTGAACAATTAGAAGACAAATCCTATGAGCTTTCGAATTTTGTTACAGAGTTAAATAAACTTAGTCTGATAAAAAGCCCTGAAGGGATTAAGAAGGCCTCGGAAAATATTTATGCTTTGGGTCAATCAATCGGTATACCAAATGCATCCATAAAAAATTTGATAGAAAGCATTGAAAAAGCATCAAGATCTGCATCAGATTTTTATAAAGATTGGAAAGGTTATAAGTACGATCCTTCTCCAAATCTTTATAATTTCAGTGAGGCAACTAAAACTCTGGGGGAATCATTCAGTTCTGCAAAAGACGAGATAGTTCCCCTTAATCAACTTCTATCAGATATTGATGAGGGTCAGTCTCAAAACGCCGCCTCCATGACGGATTTGATTCAAAAATACCCTGAACTTAGTAATTATTTAAAGAAAACTAAAGACGGATATACCTTTGAAAGAGAAGCGGTAATTAAACTAAGAAATAGTAAAATTGATTTGTTTAAAACAAGCATAAATGATGAAAAACAGAGAGCTATAGAATTAATGAATAACTCTGTTAAAAATCTCAAGTCATATGGGTTAGAATTAAAAGCCATTGAATCCCTTTCCGACGCTAAAAATAATTTGTCAAAAATTGAGGATGAAATAAATTCTACAGAATCCGAATTAAATTCCTCTAAGCAGGTTGATAAATTACTTTTTGCTGGTTTAGGTAAATTTCGCCAACCACTCGAAGAAGAAGGTTCGGGTTATACTCAATTTCTTAAGAATAAATTATCTATACTACAACCTATATTTGATGCGATCAAAGAAAATGTTTCGGATTACGAAGAATTAGAAAAGTTAGCCAACAGCTATCTAACCGGTATAACCGATAATGATTTAGGTGTTGATAAAAATAACAAAAGTCTCGCTGAAACAAATGAACTGCTTACTGAACAACAAAAACGCCTAAAAGAAATTGAAGAAGCGTTAAACAATTTACAAAGTAAAAGATCCAGAATTAAAAAAGGATCTGAAGAATACAGGAAATCACTTTTAGAAGAAATTAAACTTCTTAAAGAACAAAAGAAGATTTATGAAGAAGGGGTTAAAAACCCTTCCACTCTTATATCTACAAATGCAACTGCAACATCAAAAAAATCGTTTACTACCACTCCAAATTCTAATGGTGCTGGTAATAAAATTAGCAATATGTTGTCTGCTGCACAAAATTTGCAAGGAGAATTTAAATACGGCAAAATTGGCGGAGAGTTTAAAGGAACGTATGAACAATTTGTTGATAAGGCAGTTTCAGACTGTTCTCAATTTGTTCAGGAAATGTTCAAAGAATTTTTAGGCATTAAACTGCCCAGAACGGCGGCGGAACAAGCCAAACAAGGAACTGCCGTCGATAAAAAAGATCTGAAACCTGGCGATCTTGTTTTCTTTAAGACCACAAACAAAGATAATTCCCATGTTGGCATTTATATGGGGGATAACAAATTTATTCAGATGGGTGAAGAATTCGGTCTTAAAACCGCAAATCTAAATAGTTCTTATTGGGCCCCTAAATATCAAGGAGCAAGAAGAATTGTTGATGATCGTGAAGTACCTTCCGTAACACCTTCTACCTCCAAGAATAAAACTGAAGTCCTGTCTCAAAGCGAATTAGAGACTATGGATGATGCTAAGAAAAAAGCAGCTGACTTGGATGCACAAATTTATGCCTCATACTTACTAGTCATCGATGATACAGTCACTGAATCGGAAAATAAACTTTCCGGTTTTGAAAATAAAATATCACTTTCTCAAGGAAAACAGTCGCGTCTCTCTTCTACTTCCGCTGAATGGCGGAAAGAGCAACAGGTGCAGATCTCCCTTTTAGAGCAAAAGCAAAAAGAAATTGAAGCACAAAACAAGCAACTGAATAAACTGGTGGCCGAATATAAGATAACTTCCGGCGAGTACGATCAAACAAAAGCTGAGAATAGTACGAAATGGTGGGATGTGGATCAACAAATTAAGGAAAAAAACTTCTCGATCGTACAGAGCACTTTAGATGAATATGCGGCTGCGGTTGAAAAAGTCGGGGCAGGGATTGACTTTTCAAACGCTAAATTATCTCTGCTAACAGAAGGTTCTGCCGCATACAATCAGGAGCTTGAAAAGCAGATTCCACTGCTAAAACAGCAACAAGCTATACATCAATCCGTGATAAATACCTTAAATGAGCAAATTCAAAGCGATAAATTAACAGCTGATCAAAAAACAGAATTAATCGCTACACTAAACCAGGAAGTTCAAGCTTGGATGGATAATGAAGCCGCCATCAAATCGAATATGGAGCAAGCGAAACAGCTCCGTGAAGCTGCTGCCGATAATATTATCAATGAGTTAAAAAAAGCAATTGAAAGTGAACGAGACCTGAAATTAGATGCTATTAACCAAGAGCGCAAAGAAGAAGAAGAACGTCATAAGGAAAGAACTAAAAACATCGACGATGAATATAAACAATTTGAAGAATATATCAATGCTCAAATTAAAGCTTTTGACCGGCAAGCTTCCGACGAGGATTACACCAAAGAGTTAAACCAAAAGCTTGAGGAACGCCAAAAGATCATTGATGAAATAAACAAATGGTCCATGGATACCTCGATGCAAGGTAAAGCCAAGACTAAAGAACTGCAAGAGCAGCTCAATACCAAAAATGAAGAAATCGATGAGTTTAAACTTAACCGGGAACGTGAACTTCGCAAGCAAGGATTACAAGATCAGCTTGATGATAGAAAAAAATACGCTGACAAAAACAAGGAAATAGAAGATGCACTCAGTGATTCCATTAAGGACAAGCTTGATAAGGAACAAGCAGCCAGAGAACAGGAATACAACAGCAGATTAGAAAATGAAAAGAAATTCTATGATTTAAAACAAAGGCTGCTGAGTCAAGATTCGACCGTTGTGAAAGCGGCGATCAATGAAATTCAAACGGAATACGGAAACTACTTCACCACCTTGCAGGGTCACGCTTTTACAACCAATCAAGCTTTCGAAAACCTTAACTTTACCTTGCAAAAAAGCCTTGAGAACTTACAAAAGTATGCGAATGGGGACTATTCTAAAGCTCCTGACGATCAATCGGGTTATACTCCCAGCTTACCCTCAAGCGGTTCAAATAGCGGCAATAAACCAGGGCAAACACCAGATCCGCAAAAAGAAGCCGCCTGGAAAACCTATTTAAACAACAAACAGCGAGCCGAGACTATAAGATTACAAATGGCGCAATCCAAGAATAACAAAGCTCAATATGCTAGATTGGAGAGCATTTTCGCTTCATTATCTGAAGAGAATCAGGCTCTAAGGAAACAATATAGTTTCCCGGATGGAAGTTATGACAAGTTAAAAGATCTCAAAGTATACCATGATGGCGGCGAAGTTGGTGTGGAGGGTACAACGACCGGAAAATGGTGGAGCAAGTTTTTAAAATCGGATGAGGTTCCTTCCATTTTGAAAAAAGGTGAGGTCATTTTGAATGACCCTGTAGATTTTATAAATACGGTGGTCAGCAAAATTTCCAGCGGTATCTCCAATTTTACTTTGAACAATTTGGTCCCTTCCCCGGCTCCAGCAGGTGGAAACAACAGCAATAGCACCATCATACAGCAGGTCGTTATTCAAGCGAATGATAGAGACACAGCAACAGGATTATTGGATAAATTCCAGATTGCCTTAAATAAAGCAAATAAGAACGGAATTTTTAAGAGCGGGACATAATTGGCCTGCTCTTTTCTTATTTGAAAGGGGGAATAATTTTTGCTTGGTGATATTGACTATAATTTAAGGCCGATTCATCCGCAGTATTTCTTGTGCAAACCGAACAGAGAGCCGATCAGTAAATTGAGTGAGATGTTCAATGATAGTTTAAAAACAGCTTTAAACGAGGTTTATGAATTATCGTTCAGCCTCCACTACAACCTGGATATCCACCATAAACGGGTCAGAAATAAAAATGTTGACTTATTACGCGAAAAATATTTAATCCAGGTCGTTACCAATCATAAAACGGAATGGTTCACCGTTATTGAAATTAATGATGCCGTCGAACAAGATCAGGACGTCAAAAGCGTAAGGTGTTACTCTGCAGCACATGAGCTTTCCAACAAATTAATCAAAAATTACAGTGTTACGTCTTATTATTGCAGGCAGGTTTTAACCGATTTGCTCGCAAATACGATTTGGAATATTGGATATATCGACGCGGACTTCGATTTGACGTATAGAGCGTTTGAATTCCCCTCTTCTACCGTGCTTGAGGCCATTTATGCCGTGGCGGAGACCTATAACGCGATTGTTGAATTTGACACGGATGCCAGGACAGTAAGCTTCAAGAAACCGGAGCTGTTTGGACTTAATAGAGGCTTAACGTTCAGTTGGGGCAAATATTTAAAAAGCATGAACCAAACGACAACGTCCGATCAAATGGTTACTAGACTGACAGGCACCGGTAAAGACGGGCTGACGATTCATAAGGTCAATCCTACCGGACAAGGGTATATCGAAAATTTCGGTTATTTTATGTATCCCTTTAAGAGAGATGAACAACGTAATGTCATCAGCTCTTCCTATCATATGTCCGATTCTTTATGCCATGCCTTGCTTGATTTCCAGGAGCTCGTCGAATCCAAAAACGGTCTGTTTGAGTCCTACTTGAACCAGTTGGAACAGTTTGAAGCGGAGCAAAACCAGTTGGAAGCCGACCTAAACAAATTACAGAATGACGAAGCTGTGGTTACAGATACGATGCTTAGCCAACAGTTTGACCAAAAAATGTTTTTCGAGAAATACGTGCATAGCGGAAACACATCGAGAAGCTTTGGACTCAACAGTTCTTATGCCTATGCCGCTATGATCAAGGTTGATAATCCTTCCGGCGTTTCCGTTTATCTGAATGGTCAGAGCAAAGGGATTTCCGCGGGCAAATGGATGCTGTTGGGCAAAATCAACCAGGCTGGTTCTGCACAGGTTGTGCTTAATGGAGGCAATACGAGCGTATTCATTCAAGTAGCCAACATTAGTCTGGATGAATGGAACGCCTCCAATAATGAACAAGAAATTATCGAAAGATACAGCCTGGACAACAAGCAGAATCAAATCAACCTAAAACAACTTGAAATAGATCATAAAAACCGGCAAATCAAGGAGGTGAAAGAGCAAATCTCCGCTTTGCAAACCGCTTTGTCGGCAGAAAGCAATTTCACGGCGGATCAGCTCCATGAATTAAATCCTTTTGTCATTGAGCGGGATTTTAGTGACGATGTGTATGTCGATGAAAAAGATCTGTATCAAGCGGTTCAAGATAAATTCAAAGAACTGCAGCAGCCGCAGTTATCAATCGAGGTTGATATCGTTAACTTCCTGGCGATTGTGGGCGAACAGCGCAATTGGAGCAAGCTGGTTTTGGGCGATTTTGTAAATATCAAATATGATCCCACGAATACGAATGTTACCGCCCGAATCACGCAAATCAACTATGACTTTGATAAAAGCGACATCAAACTGACTTTGTCCAATGCCAAGAGCGTTAATGACGAGAGTAAAAATATAGAGAAGTTTCTCAGTGATTCCAAGAACACGAATGTCCTGGTTGATGTGAGTAAAACCAAGTGGGGCCAAGCCGTTGTGGATTCCTCCGAAATGTCGAGGCTATTTGATCATTTTTGGAACAAGGTCACCAATGAAATCAATATGGCCTCAAATGAATTTGTAACCATCGACCGCAAAGGCATCACGATTATCGATCCCAATGATCCGCTAAGATTTTTAAGAGCAACTCACGGCGTTTTGGGCTTGACTCGCTCTGGAGGGTTAAAGTACGAAACGGCCATTTCTCCGGACGGGGTGATCGCGGAAATGGTTTTGGGCAAAATCATTCTTGGACAACGAGTCGTCATCGGAGACACAACCGGAGTATTTACCATCGAAGGCTCGAGATTAATGATCGATGACCGCTGCGGCCGTCAGGTGCTGAAGCTAGGTCTACTGGAAGAAACACCGGATAAATTTGGCATGTTTATTAATCGCTATGCCTCCCCTGCCGATTGTAACAATCTTACGATCCTGAATCGGACGAACGTTACCGCCGATGAGGGCTTTTTTATCGAAAGAAACAAAAATGGCACCTTCCAGAAAACCTTTTATACCTCTACGGATGGCGACCTTTATATGATCGGTAATTTTCAGGCCGGTGAGGGCGAAAGAATATTCAAGGTGACCCATGAAGGTTTCCAATTGGGAGGCTCGGTGTGGGCCACTGCCCCGCTCCATGCGGACATGTACGGCAATGTTTGGATGAACAAACTGTTTGCCGATTCTGCGGAAATTACGAACAGTTTGTTTAAGGATGGCCATATCAGAGGGTCCGATTTGGAGTTGCGCGATAACCGCGGTGGAATGATTAAAATGTATCCGCAATACGGCCTCTGGTTTGGGGCTGAATACTTTAATGACGCTATAGCCAGCATAGCGATGGATGGAACGGCTAAATTCAAAAAAGTAGCTGTAACGGACGGGAACAATCTGCTGTTAATGGACTCCAGTCAACGAAAGATTTATATGAACAATTGGGATGTAGTGGGAGCAGGTGCAATTGATGCCCAACTAATCGCAGCAAACATAGTAACTGCAACGGATGGTTTCATTTCAAATTTAACTTCTTCTCGTTTGACAACATTGACAAATGCAGTACTAAATGGTTGGTCAGATTATATTCGAATTGAAGGCAATATACAAAAATTTATAACCGGGATGTCTGATGGCTCTAGTAGTCAAAAAACTTTGCCTGATGGAAGACCCCTTTATTGGATAGATAGTTCTCAAAGTGGGCAAATGACAACAGATGTAACTGCTTGGCCTGTAATGATTTACAATATGGCCGAAATAGACAAAATGATTTTGGGTTTTCGTGGGAGCGGTGAATTAGCTACTCCGTATATTCAAATGGGTGCTGGTGACCGCACCCCTAATGGCGGAAAAGCGTTCATAGAAAAGCTTAAGACAGAATGGGATTTTATATACTACAATAGCAATTACCAGAAAGAAAGACGATTATTATTTAAAGATGATGGTATTGAATTATCAGTAGCCACTGGATATATTGATATAAAACATGAAAGTGGAACTAAAATTACTATTAAAAATAATGGAGAGATTGATATTGTTTCCACTGGTAAAATTAATGTAAGTGGTACAGAATATAATTTTGTTTAAAGTCACCCAAGTATTTGGGTGGCTTTTTTATTTTATGTCCTGATGCAAGATCAATTTTATGTAGTTCAAAGGAGGCTTAATTATGCCCGGAGTAGCTATTAACGGCTCTCAAATTAAAGAGACGATAGTGCCAGGATGTATAACATATGAAATTTGGAGTTGGGAATTAGATAACGGGGTGCGGAAATGGGTTTTCAGTGAAGATGGTGAAACTGGAGCAAGAATAACAGGCTCTGTTGTTGTTCCATCATCAAAAATGAAAATAATGGGGGAGAACGTAGCTACTGTTGATAATATAACCAATGAAACTTGGGTAGCTAGTCCACCCGTCCCAGAGAACAGCAGAAGTATAGATATACGTAATATAAAGCCAGGCAAAAGTGGTGCTGGTCATGGAAAAATTATTTCAGGAAGCTCCAAAGGAAAACTGGGCGAAAAAGCAATTGCTCTTATTGGATCTCGGGTAGAAACCTGTCTAGGCGCAATAACAACCATAAAAGACGGGAACGAGAAAGTGAAATTCGAAAGTTAGGAAGGTGAACTATGACTATCAGGGATTCCCTATATTTTTCGTATGCAGGCATTGTATCAGAGAAATTCGGAATCATTAACGTCAATGTGAGCAGCGGGATGCAGGAAGAAGCTTTGGCCGCTTCGAGAGAAGCAAATCTCTTAGCGGCTAAAGGCCGTGACCGGCCTTATTTGCAAAGTGTAACCAAAAGTCCGCTTAAATTTAATGTTTCCTTTGCATTCGAAGATTATTACGACACGCAAAAGCTGAGAGAGGTGGCGCGATGGCTTACGGAACATGATTATTATCAGGAATTATATTTTACCAACGAGATCGGGAGAAGCCCCGAGCGGATATTTTACGCGATTGTAGTAGATGATCCAACGTTAGTCCATAATTGCTTAAGTCAGGGATATGTCAGTCTTACTTTTCTTTGCGACAGCCCCTACTCCTATTCCCCTGTTATGACCTCTCGTTTATACCAGTGGGAACAGAGTGCATATTCAAATACAAGCAATGATTTCAGGCAAGGGGACAAAAAATCACTCGTCGTCGATACAAACGGAAGTCTAATTCTCAATCCCCAAAAAATGAAGTGGAACGACTTCCCTTATAGCATAAAATGGGCTGATTTGGATCAACAGTTTATTGCTTAAAGAAAGGAGTAAAAAATGTCAACATATACAACGAAATTAAGATTGGCCAAGCCGGATTGGGAAGTGGATGAAATCGGGCCTACCCTGGAAGCTCTAGGCGCCAATTTCCAAGTATTGGATGATATTTCACCCGACTATGCCGATTCTCTCCCTACTAGCGGAAATTGGCCCAGCAAACATATCCTTTACGCAAATCATTTGGAAATAGGCGGTTATGTCGGATGGGTTAACATTCGCACAGGGATTGCCGCCCCAAAATGGCAGAAATTAAAGTCATATGCGAATGGGGATCGCGTGGTTCCGGCTAAAGATAACGGTCACTACTACACATGCATACAAACGGGTTATAGCGGACTGATTGAACCTATTTTTCCAGTCTCGGATAGCGGGGTTGTACAGGACACCAGAGGAGGCAACACCTGGAATCCCAATCATTTGTATGAAGTTGATGATATAGTATTCCCTACGGTAGATAACGGCCGCTTTTATGTCTGCATTCAGTCCGGTGAATCCGGGGATACAGAACCTGGCTGGGTCTTAGTCGATGGGGCGACCACCTATGACAATAACGCCGTATGGCACAGTTATAAAATCGCTAAATGGCAGGAAAGCGGCGTAGCCGCCCTCTATCGTCCATTTGGAAAAATCGAGTGATGGTGATATAGATATGGCCAGATGGATATCCCTAATCAATTTAAGAGGAGTGTATACCTCTCCCCCACTCTCTATTCCCATAAGCTGCGATGGAGCGATGACCAAAATAACCTGGGAAAGCGAAGCTCCCGAAAACACCCAAGTCATCATTCAAACGAGAGTATCCTTTGACGGCGGATATCATTGGACAGAGTGGCGGAACTGCGTGAATGGAGGGCAAATCCCGGACATCAACGAAGATACCGGTCTGTACGGAGCAAGTATCGTCTATCGGGTGCTAATGCAGTCCAAGGCGTATGAGCATAAACCAGTGTTCAAAAGCGTTACCTTTTATTTCGAACCGGTATTAGTTTTCGGTAACAAAGGCGATCTTCCCTGCAGCCCTGAGATCTGGATCACCAAAAAAGGCAATGGCGATTTCTCCATTGTCAATTTAACGCACAATAATGAAGAGTTTAAATTTAATAACTTAATCGACGGTGAGACTGTTTTTGTAGACAATGAGAACCAAGATATCGAAACCAGCTTAGCTGTTACTTATAGATATAAGGATTTTAACGACAATTTTTTGAGCTTCCCTGTCGGCAAAAATGTGTTACGGGTCAATGGCATTGCAGACATTACGTTTAGATACCAATTTAAGCTTCTTTAAGTAGGGAGGTGATTATTTGCCTGATTTAATAACACAGCTTCAGTATAATGACCCAATCACGATTATCATGAGAAAAGGCACGGATGACGATCCATACAAAGATCGCGCTGATTCTCTGGTTGTGCAGTCAAACGGGATGATCACGCTATTGGAAATCCCTTCTATTACGGAGAGAGTACATATTTCGGGAATGGTAGAAATTGACCAAGAGGTGTATGAAAAACGGCCAAGGCTTGCCCCCAATGAATTTCTGGTTAATTATTCGATTGGCTCGATCCAGGTCCATGAGTCATTAATCGGAAAGGCTATTTTATGCCGCTATAAAGGCAGAGGTCTGATATTATATCCGGCTTCCCGAATTTATGCTCTCGTTAGCCGAAATCCTGATGTTGTAGTAACTTTACAAGACTACATTGACGAGATTGAACGCAAATTAGCTGAAAACAATCAACTCATTGGCCGCGTAGAAGAACTCATTTCCGAAACCAGACTTGTTATCGAGGAGTCGCAAAAATCTACGGATAACGCCAACAGAGCCGCCGATGAAGCGGACAGAGCCAGAGATTTGGCCTTGGATGCGTACAAAACGACCAAGTTAGCCTTTAAAACGGCTGTGGCGGATATGAAAGAGCTGTATGCCACGTACCCCCATCCCGAGGTGGGTTGGACCGTTCAGACGTACAAGGATGGCAAACGATACAGATATGACGGCAATGATTGGGTTCTTATCGATATTTTTGGTGAAAATATTCAGCCGGTCAGTGAATACAAAGATGGATTGATGAGCGTTGCGGAGCATTTAAAGCTAAAATCCTTCCCCTCTACTCTAAATGAACGAGTAATCGTTATTTATCTGGATGGAGTATTGGAGTTTGGCGTACAACAGCAAATCATCCCTTTTCTGTATGATGGAGAATTACTTTCTGTAAACGCAGTTTGCAAAGTTTCTGGAGACACGGAAACCTTAATTAATATTGAAAAATCAAGAAACTTCATGGATTGGACAGGCGTATTGGACAAGAAGCTGCATTTTAAAGCGTTGGAATACGCCGACGATAAAACAGCAACGATCAAAACAAAAACCGTAAATAAAGGCGACATGTTCCGAGTTAATGTCGAGGATCTCGGCATTAATGTGCAAAGCATGTCCATTTATTTAGTAATAAGAACAAAATAATCGACTCATAAAGGAGAAATGCAATCATGGCTCAACCTATTATTAGCTGGTATGACGCAACACACACAAAGGAAGTAACCGCTCCATTCGATTTTAAAATTATTGATGCAGGAGACCTCTCCCCTATTTACACCTTCAATATTTGGAACAATAAAGGCAAAGCCGAGGATGTGTCCAAAATGGAAGATTGCACGATCACTACTCGCGATATGTCCGGCGGTCTTGGCAATACGGTAGGCAACGAAGTTGAAGTCGTTAAGAACAACTGGTTTCACGCTCAAGTAGACAGTCTTGGCGAATCGGATCTGGCCGATCCATCGTCCGCTATCGGTAAAGATTACTCCAAAGCAATTGGCACTACAGGCGCCACGACTAAGGATTTTACTGGAGCACTCTACCCTACCCCGCTTAAGCCTGGAGCTAAAGAGATTTTAGGTGTAAATAATAACGGTAATCCTGTGGATGCAGCGGGAAATTATGCCACAGTTAGTCTTCAAGCTGCCGTGCCGCTGGATGCCAAATCCGGCAGACAACAATTTAAAATCCGTGTTTCTTACCGTTATGTATAAATAATTACTAAAAAGATGGGGGCTCATCCCCCATCTTTTTTTCTCACAATACAATGGGAGGAGTTTTGCAAATTTGATTTTTGAAAACAAACAATATGGCCGGTCGCCTGTACCTACTCAATCCTTTATTTGGGTTGCCGAATACTACGATATTACCTATTTATCTGAATTTGATTTGAATACAAAAAAGCCTAACAACTTTTATGATATAGATAAAGAAAAAATAATAAAATTTGGACTTATCGGTGAAGGGTCCCAAATATTTTTTGATGTCGCCAACGGCGTATTCAATATTAACGGAAATCGAATCATGGTCTCGTACGTCACCGACGTTCAAG
The DNA here is from genome assembly GCF_046567315.2 of Paenibacillus lacisediminis. Taxonomy (NCBI): domain Bacteria; kingdom Bacillati; phylum Bacillota; class Bacilli; order Caryophanales; family Paenibacillaceae; genus Paenibacillus; species Paenibacillus lacisediminis. The sequence continues at coordinate 124,817 of NZ_JBKIAX020000017.1, forward strand.
AGTATCCGTTAACCGGAAGAACTTTTTTATATAACGACATTATTACCTATAAAAATGCTATCGCTGAAGCAGACTTCTTCTCCAGCGGCTTAAAAACATCAAACCAACAAATTACAGAGTACAGTCTTGGATACAAAAAGAAAATGGAGCTTGAAGGAGTACACATCAACTTTTTTAACATCCTCCATCTCCCATACCGGCAATGCCCTTATTTCGAAATAAAAATCAGCTCTGACCAAGACTTAGACGGAAAATTAATAATTCGTGTCAATGGATTGACAGTAAATACGATCGATGCACCGTTAGTAAAAAACCAAATGGGTGTTATCAATTGGGAAATCAAATAATGAGGTGATTTTATATGGAAGGTTTTTATATTGACAGTTACAAGCGGGTTTGGGGAAACAAAACAATAAATGGCGAAAAAGCAATAACGGACTCCAATAATGTTTTAACCATAGAAGCGAATGACAGCACTTACGACATCACCCTTTCCCCAGGCTCTTACAAAACGGAATTCACAGCAAATGATTCTGAATTGGTGGATGAAATCAAAAACAAAGTTACGTTGTCTGGTTTCCCTATTGAGGTGCTTTTGGGTGGATATCATAAGGATGAAAAATACAACGTTGTGGTTGTTCGCATGACTAATGGAAAAGACATTATAAATATTAGCGGAACGTTTTTTGATGAATATTTTTAAGTACATGAAAGTGTCTTTTATGCACTTAATCCTGGAGGGTGAATGAATAAAATGGCCGTAACACAGGAGATTGGAATACCTATTGATCTAACCAAAGGCACCTTTGTCAATACAGAAATCAAAGACGGAAAATTACAATTGCGCGAAGTCGGTATTGATGATAACGGCAACTCGATATTTGTTGATACGGGGCATTGGGAATCTGAAATCATAAATATAAAAGATAAATTTACTGCATTTAAAAGAGTCGCTAGAGATGTGATCTCCAAAGGAAGCGGAAGTTACAAAATTTATACGCAATCATCCACTGATCGCATTACATGGACGGATTATGTTGAAATTAATTATTCTGATGGGAGCATTCTGTCCCCCGTTGGCCTATTTGCAAGAATCAAAATTGAAATCACAGCAAACAGAATTAATTCAACACGAACCGTTGATGATTTCAATGAGCAGGGTAAATACAACAATGATTATTTGAATATCTCAAATGGTTATCTTGAGTTTAAGAAAAATTATGTTCTCGATGGAGTTAAAGATGAGGCATGGACAAACGAGGGAAAGGTATTCGTTTCATATGTAGAAAAATCTAAGTTCAAGAAAGTTATTAACTTGAGCAGAGCGGAGGTGTGATCATGCCAGTTCCTGCGACTACAGGCGTTGAGAGAGAAAAAATTGAGGATATGAAGATTGGGGATTATATTGTAAGAGCATATGTTAACTCTGAATGGAAAATAGGAGTTGACATTAGTAGTCTTACAGAAATTCCATACACAGGAGTAGTTTGGGGAAGCGATTTAACCAATAAATATCATTACATGATCAAAGTTAATAAGGGTCTGCTTATAAGTGACAGGGTAACACACAATACAGTTTCTTGGGACTCGCTAAACGGAACATACAAATGGATCCAAGGAGTTGAAACAACCTTGGGAGGAATAAGTGGAAAGTTACGTTCTCTTACAGGTGGCGTTGCTTATACAGATGTAAATAGAAATAAGAGTTTAACTGATCAAGGTTATGGTGGATGGCCTACTAATAATGAGTGGGACATGTATATTGTGAATTTTCCAAAAAACAAGATTCAGCAGGGAAAGACAGTTGACGATGTATTTCACCATAACAGGGAAAGAGACAGTGTGCCGTATACCTATTGTCAGGATACTACAATAAATGGATTGGTTCGTAGTGGAACTACTAGTGCTGCTGGAGCCAATAATATGAGAGTATACAGAGCTAAAATGACTGCATTACCAAGTCAAATGAATTTTGGTTCAAGTTCTGGCTCAGGAGTGGATTATGGTTTCCGCCCAGTCTTTGAATACAAGGAGGTGTAATACATGGCAACTATTGGACAACAACTAACGCAAACAGAAGCTGGTTGGAAGAGATATGATGATCGAAATACTGCATTTAAATATGTTGGAACTTGGACATTTAGAACAACAGCAACTGTAAATCCACAATTTAACAATACTGATTCCTATACTGGAGTATTAGATGATTATGTATCATTTAACTTCGAAGGAAGTAAAATAAGAGTTATATCTTTTTACGGAGATGTGTATTCTTCTGATGTTGAAATAATGATAGATGATGAAGTATATCATTATAATTCCAAGTCAGAATCTAGCGGCTATCAATCTCAAATACTACTATTCGAAAAAAAGGATTTGAATCGGGGAATACACACTGTAAGAATAAAATCAAATACAAGTGGACAGTTGGCCTTGGATGCCATTGATATTGATGATACTGGTCGCCTTTTTCATCCTGACGAAGTAACCAACATTAATGATCTCAACATTAGCAAACGCATTCGTTGTCATTATCAAGCCGCATCTGAACAGGCTGGTACATTTAGCGGGCTAGGACAAGAAACATCTGATTTTATACCTGCTTCAAGTACAGCTACGCCTAATGGTGATTTTTACTTTATTATGGTGGAAGATTGGAATAAAAAAAAGATTTTATTACCAGATAGAAACATTCAACACAGTATTTCTTGGGATATTTTTAATAATGCAGGGATAGCAAGCGGAAGCGGGGTAGAGGTCAATAGTTTCGATCTTTCAACTACTTGGAACCCTAATGCAACTGGTAGTAATCAATCTTTATCGAATGGCAACCTAACGGTTACTTCTACGAATGCAACAGCAGTAAGGGCAACACGGCCTATTCGGCTTGGCGAAGGCATCTTTTACTTTGAAGTGAAATACTCATCAGGTTCAAATAATGCCTGGGGTGTAGGATTTTGTAATGCCGTATATAATGTATATGCAGTGCCCAGCAGCCAGCCTGCGGGCGCTAAATACGTATTTGGTTTATATCAGCAATTGAGACCTGGGGATACAGCAGGTATATTGACTAACACTGATGCAAAAACCATCACATTCTATAAAAATGGAATTCAAGTTGGTGATTCTGTATCAATTTCTCAATTTAGCAACGAGAAAGATATGTTTCCTTTTATCTTTTCTTGGACAACGTCTTCAATTGTTACTGTTGCTAATTTTGGTGCGTCCGCATTTTCGTACAATACTACAAATGCTCCGGGATACAATACAAGAACCAGGTCTGAATCTAAACCACTTGCTGGCAGCGAAAATCGCTGTACAGTAAGACTCATGACAGGTGGCGTCTTATTATCTGATAAAGACAATGAATGGGATAAATACATTGTTAACTCGACACTAAATGGAACGATCACAGCAGGAGATAATAACGTTTGGAATTGGTCAAATATTTCTTCTTGGACTTCTACTACGATGACAACTGGCGCATCTAATAGAACTAGAAGAGGGTATCAAAGTGCTGGATATTTTGCTCAAAATGCTGCGTCAAGTGTTGCTACCACAGATGTTGGCTTCCGCCCTGTCCTTGAAATTGAATTTCCACCTTGGTACAAATCGTTTATTAAAATAAACAACGAATATAAAACATATAAATCATCATGGAAAACAATTTCGACAACATTACCCTCCCTAGACACTATTAAAAGTGAAGGAATGGATAATCTATCTGTGTTAGATAGAAAAACGATAACTCTAATGTACTTAATGGATGATAACACTACTGCTGGCGAAGTACATGGAAATGGCAGGGTTTTTAAGGAGAAAATTGATCTAAAAAAAAATTTTGAAATTACTCGTATCAATGTGAAGTAGAGCGCAATGCTCTACTTCTTTTTGTTTTGTAAATAGAATACAAGTTTTATTTAGAATGGACGGTGAGATGATGGCTGGTATAGCTAAACCAAGCATAGATAATTTGCATCCTGAGATAAGCATTCAGGTGGTATCGTGTAATAAAATATACTCGAACTCAACACAGGTTACAAATGACCCAAGCGTTTTTTCCAGATTATTTGATGGAAGCACAAGTAAGCTGGGAAGCTATGGAAGCATCATGATGTATAGTGGATGTTCGTTTGAATTTGTAGCTGATGAACCGATTGAATATATTTGGGCGTTAGGTAATACTTATTCTGATAGTAGTGGATCGACACCCAAAGATGTGAAATTAGAAATGTTGAAGAACGGGGTATATGAGCTAATTGGAACTTATCCTACTAAATCTGACGGTACATGGTATCAATTATTTGGGAAGCTAGACAAAGGTCAATATAGAGTAACAGGCACAGCAAGTTATACAGAGTGGGATGAATGGTATGTTGGAAGGCAATATTATAGTAGGGCTTTGTTTTCAATGAATGATAACATCTTTTCATTCAAAGATGAACTCATGATCAAATTACCTGCTTTTACAGAAGAAAATTTTATAAATTACGGAATAGAAATGCCTTTCAATATTCCCATTGGCAAAAAAATAAAAGAAATTATAGGGAATAGTCAAGCTTTAGGCTCTGGAAAAACCTTTGAGCATACAATTGATTTGTCAAAGAGCAGAGTTGATAAAATTAATTTAAATTGAAGAAAGTTTAATGAGATAGGATGGTGAGGAAAATGGCTTATTATAGTGACAATATTATTCCAAATATGACCTCAAATACCACACCCAGTGGTGAGGTAAGTGCGATAAACGGAAGTAACCCATATTATGCGTTTAACTCAAACTCATCTGATTGGGTTTCATCAACAACAACTAAGCCATTATGGATTCAATATAAATTTAACGCAAAGAGAATTGTAACAAAATATACAGTCACAGTAACTCCAAATGGTGTTGCAGGAATGATGACAAAATGGGACTTTCAAGGTTCAAAGAACGGAACAAATTGGGTTGTATTAGACAGCAGATCGGGAATCAATAATTGGGGGAATGGTGAAAAGAAGGAGTTCACTTTTTCAAATTCTACTCCATATTTATATTATCGGATAACTATTTATGAAACTGTCTCATCGGGGTTTTATACAAGAATAAGAAATATTCAAATGATGGAAACTATTTATGAAAACAAGTCATTTCTAATATTTGACAATAAATGTTTAACTATAACCACTGATTCTTATAAGATATTTGAATTAATAGATGAAAATGATTATATAAATAATGGAATTATAAGAGGTACAACGATCGAACTTTCGCATCCATTAACAAAGAAAATATATGTTAATAGAGAGTTTGAAGTTTTAGGCACAGGAAAAGTATTTAAGCAAAAGCTCGATACCAATAAAACGCCAATTAAAAAAAGTAAAATCCTATAACTTCCTTTGGAAAGGGGCGATCAAATGGCATATGTAAGCAATACAACAGCCATACCAAAAATGACAAGTAACACTACTCCAAGTGGAGTTGCTAGTGCAAGTAGCGTATGGATGAATGGGTATGAAGCATGGAAGGCATTTGATAGAATTAATTCTTCAATTTATGCAAGCGGAAGTGGTTCATTCAAATTAGCATATAAATTTCCAGAAAAAAAGACAATTGCAAAATATACTATTGTTAGTACTGGGTCAAATAATTGCAGTCCTAAAAATTGGACTTTTGAGGGTTCTAACGATAATGTGAATTATGATATTCTTCATTCTGTTACAAATAGTCCTTCATTCAAATTTGGAGATGCAGAAAAAAGAGAGTATAACTTCGATAATTCAAATCAATACATGTACTATAGACTTAACGTTAGTTCATCATATTCAGGAACTGTTTTTATATATGAATTAGAAATGATGGAAGTTATTTATGAGTATAGGTCACTTATATTTAATGAAAATGAATATAAGACTTATAAAGATAATAAGTTTGAATCTATTGGAACAAATCTAACAGAGGATTTATTTTTAACTTATGGATTAAATGATATTTCAACTATTCCAGAATCAGCATGGGCAGAACTTCATGGTGATGTTGAGTTACACCATTGGACAGATGACCCTAATAAAACAGAAGTGCAATTTAGCATCGAAACAGAGCCATTCACCCTCGAAGACGAATTTGCCGGACAGACTATCAAGTTAATCGAATATACAGACGACCCAAACAAAATAGAATCAACAATTACTTTAGAAACTGAGCCATTTACCCTATATGACGAGTTTAGTGATAGTGTTGATGTATTGTACTACACAGATGACCCAACAAAAGAGTCTGCTGAACTTGTAATTGATGCTAACTATAGTCCACTGGATGATCTTGAAGGCGATTTTGAAATTGTTACATGGACAGACAATGAAGAAATTGAAAAATTGGACATTGAAATGAATGCATTGCCATTCGAGCAGATTTTTATTACTCCAAATGATTTTGAGATTTTCGGCACTATTCAAAACGTTATTGCTGATAAAGTTGGAGATACCGGAAAACTTAAAATGCTAATGTCTTTTGATCAAGGACGCACGTGGGAATCATGCAGATATGGTGTATGGAATGTTATTGATATTGATGATTTGGATCAAGTAAAGAATAACGCAATGACTGTGCATGATATAGGCAAACTCAAAGAAAAACATTTTAAGAACAAAGGTGAGAATATTCGCCTGGCCTACAACTTAGATGAATCAATTCATTTAAATGACCCCATAAAGGTCGATAATATAAAAATAATAACTAGCTCTCCATTAGAGGATGTAAAATTCACGAGTGCATCTTTTTATCTTTTGAACACATTAGCGACAATCAATATTAAAGTTGCTGGCAATAAACTGATTGGAAATTTGGACGATGCGGATAAGGGCAAAGTACAATATAGAGTTTTCCTCAATGGGAAGCCTTATTACCCGCAAGATGGAGCATTTACGAGTTTGGCCCCCTCCCCACTGAACATTCAATTGAATATTTCGGAACGAGATATTATTTTTGGGGTGGAAAATGCTCTAAAGGTTGAATTCCAGGACGCCTGGGGACAGACGGATGTTTGGGAGAACAAATTTGTCGGCACCTATTCCGGTCTGATGTTTATGGATGAAAATAAACAATACTATTCAGATACTTTTGGCGGAATTCTCAAGTACCTTGATTTTGATATCATCGTTGCCGGTCAAACTACGATCGACCAAAAAGTCATAGTAAAGAACCAGTTGGGCGAACGTGTCCAAAACCTGCTCTTGGAAGTGCAGAAAGAAAATTTGCCTGATGGCGTAGAAATTCAAATGTCCTACACCTCCTCCCCATTTATACCGGAGGATTTTATTTTGTTTAACAAGTTTATTGAACCTGATGAAGAAAATGAATTTTATGTTCGCATCGCGACTCAAATCAACGCGCAGCCCGATCCTAATGGGCAATTTGAAATCAGGGCTAAAGTAGATCCTGTTTAATCTTAAATCTCAATACAATGAGGTGAGTGGGTGAAATGATTGGATGAATATCATAATTTTGAGTTAACCGGCGAAGTTAGAGTAAAAGACAGACTTTCCAACAAAGTCACAGGCAAGTATAAGCTTTACATCCCTCAAGAGAAGGAACTTGAGTCTGAACTTGTCGTCATGAAGCCGGATGAAGAAGGCTTAAACAGTGTCATTTCTATCCGTACACTTAAGAATTCCGACCTTCCCGCTTCGTTGCAGGTGATGTATCGCGGGAATGATGACATAGAGTCGTTCATTGAGGCAATAGCTGGCGAATACCTGGAAGCCGCTATACAAGTTAGACCTTATAATCGCCTATTTGGTAAATTCGAATTATTGGAAGCTCCGAGAAAAGAAGTCGGTCTGACTCCCATTGCGGACGCTTCGACAAGATCAAGAGAAGATTTGCGAACCATCAACTATGGCGACATGAAAAGTATGCTCACAGGTAAAAATGACGAAGAATCATTTGAGTCTTTTATTCACTTTGGCGAGCTATCCGATCGCATTCCTGATTTGAAACTAATCGAAAGCGCCAAGCTCAGGCTATATTATATTGAATTTCCTGCAGGCTCTCTTATCGAATTACATCAACCCAATACGATATGGCGGGAAATGGGTGTTACTCATGCCAATAAGCCTTACTCCACACGATTACTGGGCAGTGCTTATACAATCAATACAAAAGAGAGATACATTGAATTTGACCTGCTGGATGTTGCTAATCAATGGGAATCCGGACAATTACTTAATTACGGACTTATCATTCGAACTCCCGAAAATAATACGCTTAGCTTTTTTACCCGAGAATCGCAAAATTCACCGCTGCTTATTATAAAATATGTTACATCGCAAATTTATAGTTTGGGCAGAAGCCAATTTGATGGGACTATATTTATCATTGGCAAAGGCAATAAAGATATCACCGGTTATCTTACGGTACATAGCGACGTTGGGCTAGAATATTTACCATCCACTTTATATGTGCACAGATATGAAAGCCCTTTGTTCGAGGAAAAAAATGCAGCTATTGGAGCATCAAGACCGGATGTATTAGGCCAAGTTACTATCGCCCACAGAAAGCAAGAATATCTTGGGGCTGTTTTGACGATCGCAAACAAAATCCCCAAAGATTACCAATCGGACATCACAATCAATGTACCTGATTTATATTCTTGGATGAACGTTGATCCCAATGCTCATTTGCGGAGTATTTTAACTGTCGCAAGAAATGAAGTAAGCGAAATTGATAGCGGCATACTCGTTACTCGCCCGGACATTGGTGCAGCGATTACCGTCTCTAACTATAAACGAGCTGCCAATCTCTTGGAAGGCACTCTGACTGTTAAGACTACAATCGATAAAGATTATGAATCCGAGATTATGATATCTAAGCCCGATCTTTGGGGAGAAGCAACCGTCAGAGCCTTAGGTGAAAGCTCTCTAGATTCGACGATTGATATTCCCTATTACAGTAACAGAGATTCAATCATTCGAATTAATACTCCTGATTTGCCGGCATCTATGCTGATCAAATATATGACCCAAATCGATGGGGAAATTTTAGTTAAAGAAAGAAATTACCTGGAGGCTTCTATCGACATAAGACAAATTGATGAATTGTCCGGTTTTTTAATCGCAAAGCAGAAGGTTGAAAAAGAAGCCGATATTCGCATCAATGTGCCTGATTTGCCTTCAACGATTGCGCCTAGAGTTATCGGTCTGAACGACCTGGGTGTACTGGCCAGCATTCGTAAGCGCGATGTAAGCGACTTGAACAGTTCAATTCTCATCAAAGGTAAATCAAACGGCTCATACTGGTTTATATACTAACTCTTAAAGGCTCCTCGTTTCGGGGAGTCTTTTGCTTTTATATATGAAAGGGGCTCGAAATGAACTTATACTTAAAATTGATCGAAATCAAAGATTCGATAGGCTTATACTTAAAACCTTTGACAGTCCGTGAAGTTGGACTTTATGGAGCTGTTGGCTTTATCGGCGGCTCGATCGCAAAGGCGTATGGAGGTTGGAGTCCAGTGATAACCCTACTCATTATTTTAATGGCATCGGACTATCTGACCGGAGTGCTCGCCAGCCTCAAAGAAAAAAAGGGGATTAAAAGCTCCGTTTCTTTTTGGGGGCTGCTAAAAAAGGGGTTGATGATGCTTTCCGTTTTAATTGCCAATCATATTGATATCGTCATGAATACCCAAATTGTGATGAACGCCAGTATTTATTTTTGGTATGCCAATGAGGTAATTTCCTTAACCGAAAACTATGCACGATTGGGTTTGCCTCTACCTGATGTGATCAAAGATAAAATTGCCATTTTAAAAAATAAAGAAAGCGCAGATAAATGACTATTTGGCCGTTTTAGAGCGAGTGATCACTTTCGAAATACTGTAGTACCCCTTCAAAGGAACTGATCCTTTGAAGGGGCTAATTACTTGTCTACTCGTCCCAAACACTAACTTCCTTCATCTTGTCACCAGGGCGGATTTCATCCACGAGCTCCATGCCTGAAGTTACTTTGCCGAATACCGTGTGAACCCCGTTCAAATGCGGCTGCGGTTCATAGACGATGAAGAACTGGCTGCCGCCCGTGTCTTTGCCGGCATGCGCCATCGACAAAACGCCGCGTTCGTGCTTCGTCGTATTGGTTGCCGTTTCACATTTGATCGTGTAGCCGGGGCCGCCAGTGCCATTGCCGATTGGGCAGCCGCCTTGCGCCACGAAACCCGGAATCACGCGATGAAACGTCAATCCATTATAAAAACCGGAGTTGGCCAGCTTCTCGAAGTTGGCTACCGTACCTGGAGCTTCTTCCGGCAGAAACTCAATTTCCACCTCTCCGCCTTTTTCCAAAACAATTTTCCCTTTTTTCATATCGTTACACACCCTTCTTCTTTAACGTCTTTAGACAAACCTCTTTCAGTTTACTAGAAAAACGCCCGGCGCGCAAAAAAGCGGAATCGGTCCGCCTTTCGCTGGTGGAAAGACGCAACCGATCCCGCTGCTTAGAAAAGATCCGATTATTTCAAAGACGGTTGCTTCGAAATCCGCTCCGGAATCACGTCGCACGCGACCAGATCCTGCAGTGATTCCCGCTTCACGACAACGTCGCTTTGCCCGTCCTGGACGAACACGACCGCCGGACGGCGAATCCGGTTGTAGTTGCTGGCCATGGCGTAGTTGTACGCCCCCGTGCAAGCGACGGCAAGCAGGTCGCCGCTATTCACTTTCGGCAGCTCCACGTCCCAGATCAGCATATCGCCGCTTTCGCAGCATTTGCCGGCGATCGACACGGTCTCCTCGTTCTCATCAAAAGCACGGTTAGCCAGCATGGCTTCGTATTTGGATTCGTACAGCGCCGGACGCGGGTTGTCCGTCATCCCGCCGTCGACCGCCACATATTTGCGCACGCCGGGGATGTCCTTGCTGGTTCCCACCGTGTACAGCGTGGTGCCGGCGTCGCCGACAATGCTCCGGCCCGGTTCCACCCAAATTTCCGGAAGCTCGGGATAACTCGAAAAATGCTGCTTCACCGCATCGGTAATCGCGCGGACGTAGTCCGCCACCTTCAATGGAGTGTCTTCTTCCGTATAACGGATGCCGAACCCGCCGCCCAAGTTAACCACCTTAAATACGACGTTCAGCTTCTCTTTCACCTGCATCGCAAACGCGGCAACGCGCTCCACGGCCAACTGGAAGCCCTCCGTTTCGAAAATTTGCGATCCGATATGGGAATGAACCCCGAGCAGATTCAAATTAAGGCTCCGGGAAGCCAGTTCCACCGCTTCAAACGCGGAACCGTTGCCAATGTCGAATCCGAATTTGGAATCCGTCTGCCCGGTGGAAATATATTCATGCGTGTGTGCTTCCACGCCCGGCGTCACGCGCAGCAGCACGTTGACCTTAGTGCCCTTCTCTGCGGCAAGCGCCTGCAGCATGTGGAGCTCGGTGAAATTGTCCGCTACAAAACAGCCGATGCCAGCGGACATAGCCATTTCCAATTCATCCAATGTCTTGTTGTTGCCATGAAAATGGATGCGCTGCGCGGGAAAGCCTGCTTGCAAAGCCGTAAACAATTCGCCTTCGGAGACAACGTCAAGCGACAATCCCTCCTCTTCGGCCAGCCGGCACATCGCCATGACACAGAACGCTTTGCTGGCGTAAGCTACCTGGAAGGACAGCCCCGATGCCCGGAAAGCATCCATATATTCACGGCATCTTTGCCGAACAAGTGCTTCATCTACGATATAGAGCGGCGTGCCGAATTGTTGTTTCAGCTCAACTGTGTCGCAGCCGCCGATCTCGAGATGGCCTTTTGCGTTGATTTTGCTGGTACCGTGTAAATACATTCTATGCAGTCCTCCACTTTCAATTTTACACCAGTATAGCAAACAACCGATGCGCTGAAAAATGGATTTTTTCGAATAACATTTGTATTTTGTGCAAGACAAGCCAATAACCCTTATTTTTTCGGCATTCTCGTGCTATCCCGCGTTCTGTTGAATGACGGTCTTTGCTTCGAAGTCATGACCGGAACGCGGACCAATACGGCCGCCATGGCCTTTGCATTAAATGGTATAAATGGCCACAAATATGAAGCGTTATACGAACGCCGCATCGTCAGCAGCACGATAAACGCGGTTACCCCGACAATGAATCCAGGCGCCCCAAATATCGCCACCGCAAGCAAAAGAGCAAGCCGGATGATGCGGTTGGCCAATCCCAGCTCATAACTCGGCGTCGCGAACATCCCGATAGCCGCTACGGCCATGTACAGGACGACTTCATTGACGAAAAAGCCGGTCTGTACGGCGATGTCCCCGATCAGGATGGCCGCGATCAGGCCCATGGCGGAAGCCAGCGGGGTCGGCGTATGGACCGCGGCCATCCGCATTAAATCGACGCCGAATTCCACGATGAGAAACTGGCCGATCAAGGGGATTTTCGCAGTCTTCTCCGGTCCTAGAAAAGCGAGCATCGCCGGTTTGTATTCGGGATGAACGACGATCAGGAGCCAGAGCGGCAGCAGGAACAAAGATGCCAGAATACCGAAGAAGCGCACCCAACGCAAATAAGTGCCCATAAACGGCGTTTGCCGGTTTTCCTCCGCGTGCTGGCACAGATCGAAAAAGGTCGTGGGCAAAATCATCACGCTAGGCGAAGTGTCCACAAACACCACAACCCGTCCCTCCATCAAATGGGAAGCGACCACATCGGGGCGTTCCGAATAGCGCACCAGCGGGTATGGATTCCAGCCCCGGTGAACAATGGCCTCCTCCAGCTGCTTGTCGGCCAGCGGGATACCATCGATATTAACCGCTTTGATTTTTTCGCGTATCGAATCCACCTGCGTTTTATCGACGATATCGTCCACATAGGCGATGCAAACGTCGGTACGCGTACGGCGCCCAACGCTCATCACTTCGAACTTGAGCCCCGGGTCGCGAAGTCTGCGGCGTACCAGCGTAATGTTAGTGACTAGCGTTTCGGTGAATCCGTCGCGGGCACCGCGAACGACCCGTTCCAGCGACGGCTCCTCCGGGCTACGGATCGGATAACTGCGCGTATCCATCAGCACGGCGTATTGTTCCCCATCGATGAACAACACGCTCATGCCGGTCAGCGCTTTGTTTATCGCATCGCTTAATTTGTCCGTCTTCTCCACCTGAATATGGGGGATGTACAGCTCGAAAAAAGAACGCAGCGCACCCTCAGTGAGATTTTCCGCAGTCAGATAAGTCAAGCGCATGAGAATTTGCTGCATGATCTCGGTCCGGGCAAAACCATTGATAAAAAACAAAGACGTGCTTTTTCCGCCAAAAGTCATGTCCCGGATTACAATGTCAAAGCTTTCGCCCAGGCCGACGACTTCCTTCAGCGTATGTTTCGTCGTGGACAAGCTTCTGCTGATGTTGTCACTTTTCTGCCAGTATATGATCGATTCCCTGATGTTATCGGACCGTTCCATCTCCTTTTTCCGATATTCCGTTCTGCTCTCCGGATAGTGATCGCTGACGAGCACATTCTCCTCTTCACCGGGAACGAAATCCGGAATCACCTGCGGATGGTCCGCATCAGCTTGCCTCGGTCCGTTTTGTTCATTTTCCATCATTGTACCGGTCAACCTCCTTGCTATCAAAGTTAAGGTCCGTAAATGAACCATTCAAATAAAGAACCCGCCATCTTGCCGAACACCATAGCCAGCATGAGTCCAAATAAATAACGCTGCATATGCAAGCGTTTGGCCAAAATCGGCAGGACATTGAGCACCTCGGTCAAGGCCGCCGCCAGCATGCCGACGAAGATCCCGTTCATCAGGCCAACGAGCCCTTCGGCCGTCCAGGAGCCGGCCATCTTCCAATTCCAGAAATCGGCGACCGTTCCCAAAAAAGCCCCGCTCACCATCGCGCCTTCATACCAATGAACTTTACCGTAAGAGTTCGTGAGCTGTGCCAACCTGGGGATGATGTCCAGCACAATAAAAAATGCGATCATGCCTGCCCCGACGGCGATGCCTCCCGAGAGGCCGATAAAAACGGCCACTCCCGCGGTTAAGGGGGTCATCAGGACTTCTCCTTAGGCGCGCCGGTTTGATGCATTTTGTGGTATTCCTCGGCGATGACGTATTGATTCAAATTTTCTTGATACAAAAACATTTCCACTTCCAGCGGGGTAGGCTCTTCGTTCCATTTTTTCTTGAACAAGTGATTGAAAAAGACGATCATCCCCAAGCCGATACCAAGGGAATAGGCTCCCTGGAACAGGTAAGGATGCTCGTCCCGCTCGCCGGTAAGCATTTCCACGATCCGCACCTGCACCTCCGGCATGCTCACATCCGCATGAAAGTTCATGATCGTCAGCGCGGCTCCGAAAAACAGCAGCAGCCATACGAAACAAAACAAGATCAGCGAAGGCTTTTTCTCCTTTTTGACCATCTCGACAAGCACCTGGGGTTCGCCGATCAATTCGACGCGCAAAGCGGGAAAATGCTCCCGGATCACGGAAATCACCAGCATCATGTCGATCACGATCAGATTTCCGTCACGTTGCTCCGGACGGATCAGCACCAGCTCCAGCAGCCTTCGTTCAAGCCCGGAATCCGCCAGTACGCTGGCCACATCCCCCAGCCGGATCGGAACCCCGGCTGGCAACCCCGCTTGCTTGCGAAGACGCAAATAGACGGCAGAAGCGGCATCCTTCTCCAAACCGTTTCACCCCTTCACTAACGTATTGCCCATAGTATGCCATGGGAGGGGACGGTTTACTCTTTGGCGGGAGTGCTAAGCCGTGGAACGTACCGGACCGTCGCTTTAAATGAACAGGACCATCCGGGAGGGATGATCCTGTATTAATCCGGAACCGGATACGGGAAAACCCGCTGTACCCCGATTTGGTCCATACTTTTTTACAGTTTAAACTTGCCGATGAGATCCTGCAGCTGCTGTGCCATTTTGCTCAGCGCTTCCGCCGCTGTAGAAATAAAATTCACACATAGACTTAACCCAAACTTCGACCTGCTTGATGAACTGCTCAAAATATGATACTTTGAAAAAAACGGTGTGAAGCACATGCCGCTCTGACCATACAACTCTGTTCGGGTTGTCTGTCAGGGCGGCTTTTTGTTTGATTCCATAAGTTAAGGTGGTGCAGATGCTTTGTTTGAAGGGGTCTATGATGATTGGCTAGGAAAGCAAATTGCCGAAGAGAAAAGCCCAAGAAGAAGAGAATTGTTGCAGGGGGGATTAGGTCATGGAACGGTCTATTTTTTGCGCAGTATCTGGTTCCCGGCCATTGGAAGTCTTGATCATTTATATCCCGAATATGAGGTACGGGACTTTAACAACAGCTACCGCTATCTCGATCTTGCCTATATGCCCGGCGGCGCCAAAGGGTGTATTGAAATTCACGGTTATCGCTCCCATGCCCGGGACGTAGAGGTCTCCCGATTTAAAGACTTATGTATGAAACAAGCTTTGCTCGTTCTTGAAGATTGGTATTTCCTGCCTATCGCTTACTTGTCCATACGTGATGATCCCGGAATGTGCAAGCAACTGGTCCTTTCTTTTGTCGGAAAATTTTTGGCTATGGACACCCCTTCCGAACTAAGCTGGGCAGAAGCGGAAACATTGCGGTTCGGACGCAGATTACTGCGCGCATTTGAAACTCGTGAACTGGCTGCACATCTGCACCTGTCGGAAAACCGCACGAGGATTGTCCTCCGTTCACTGGTAAACAAGAAACTGCTGATGGTCGCCAGCGGAAACCAACGATACCGCACATATCGGCTAAGGAACATCCTTTAATGCTCTTGCTGCCATGTTCTTGCTGTGTTGCTTTGGCTGTGATGCTTTGGCTGTGATGCTCTTGTTGTAATGCTGCTCTTACTGCAATGCTCTTGGTTTAAGGCTGTTCTTACTGCAATGCTCTTACTGCAATGCTCTAACGGTTGCCACAAGCGCTATTCCCGCAAAAATGAGGCATCTGAACTTCTAACGGATGTAATCGACGCTATTTGTGCCATAACCACCCTTAACAGACTAAAATAGCTGAAATAACGCCGGTGGCATCCGTTAGATTTTTAAAACACGTAAAATCAGCGATTTAACGGCGATGACAACCGTTAGAAATCCATTATACACGAAACTACCTGATTTGATCCAAGTAAGCGCACCTAAAGTACTATTAGAGTTTAATCAAAGCCCTTGTGGCATCGATCCGGCCGCTATTCAAATGACTCGAATATCGAAGCCCTTAAAATCGGCGCAGGGCAATGAATCTGAATCGGGGCAAGCGGTTCTCGACCATAGCGCCGTCCAACCTCCCCGGGATCCTGGACCTTCCCGGGATCCTGGACTCTCCTGGGACGCCTGGGACGCCCGGCTCGACCGGTCAGCCTGAGTCGCCTCAAACGCGCAGATCCCCACTTTCGCCCCGACCCACGCGCCTCTCTCGGCGATAAACGGCTCGCCGATGTCCATAAACTGCCGGCCGCCGTCCAGGCTGTATCTGAACCGGCAGTGCCCCGGCTCTTGTACGACGGCTTGCAGCACAAACCCAGCGGTATTCACCGCCACCGCCGCGACGATTACGTCCGGCTGACCGCTTTCCGAGGCGGCCTGCTCGAGCAGGAAACTCCCGTCCCCAAGCGGCCTAAGCAGCAGTGCCATCGCCCGCCGGCCGAACACGACAAGCCCCGCCCGGCTATCCAGCGTAACGTGTTCCAGCGTCAGCTGCGTTGTCGCCCTAAAGGCGGGCGCCGGAAACTTCTGCAGCAGCAACTGCGGCACGTCGTACAGACGCTCGCATCCGTTCGGCAGCGGCAGCGCGTAAAGGCGGAGGCTTCCCGCCTCCGGCCGCAGCTTATACCACTCTGTCCGCGGATTGGCCTGCCACTGCCACTGCAAACCCAGCGCTGCCGCGCGAAAATCATCCGAGGTCTGCGGAATATCCGGATTCACGCTGCCGGATAACACCGCCCGCGTCCGCGGTTTGCTCCAACGCTCCACCGGCTCGCCGGGGCCACTCTTGTGCAGCTTATTTTCACCTAGCGCAATCGCACCTTGCCCGCACTCACCGAGCGCACACTCGTCTAATCCACAATCACCTAGCTCTCCCTTACCCACTTCTCCTACACCGAGTTCTCCAGCAACGGGCGCACTCTCACCTAACTCACACCCACCTGGCCCACCATTACCTAGCTCTCCCTCGCCTGCTTCACCTAAACCGAGCTCTCCCCCACCTGCTCCAGCAGCTTCACCGGATTCGCCCGGTTCACCGCCTGAACCAGGTGAAACCCGGCCTATCACAGGCCAATCGTCGGCCCAACGCATCGGCTGCAAATGAACGATCCGCCCGTAAGCGCCTTTGTCCTGAAAATGAACGAACCAAGACTCGCCGGATTCAAGCTCCACATAGCCTCCCTGATGCGGGCCGTTGACATTCGTCCCGCCTTGATGCAGCACGATTTTGTCTTCATACGGCCCGTCAATCGACCTCGCTCTGAATACGCTCTGCCAGCCGTTCTCCACACCGCCCGCCGGGGCAAAAATATAGTAATACCCGCCCCGTTTATACATTTTCGGGCCCTCGAGCGTCGGATGATCCACCGTGCCGTCGATAATGATCCGCCCTTCATCCAGCAGCCGAGTTCCGTCCGGCGCCATGCGGAAAAGCTGCAGCAGATGCTTGCGGCCGGAGCGGCTGAAGGCGAAGGCATGCACCAAGTAGGCCTGACCGTCCTCGTCCCAGAACGGACAAGGGTCGATCCAGCCTTTAGCTGCGCGTACAAGATGGGGCACGGTCCACTTCCCGGACGGATCGGCGGCTTGGCACATAAAAATCCCTTCATCCGGCGTGCTGAAAAACACCCAAAACTTCCCGTCATGATACCGCAGGCTCGGCGCCCAGATGCCTTTCCCATGCTGCATGCGGTCATATCCGGGCCAATCAAAACTCGGAACCACATGATTAATGATGGTCCAATTGACCAGATCGCGGGAATGCAGCAGCGGCAAGCCAGGCATATGATTGAAGCTCGACGAGACCATATAAAATTCGTCATGAACCACGATGATATCAGGGTCGGAATAATCCGCGTAAATGATCGGATTCCGGTACGTCCCGTCCCCCTGGTCGGGAACCCAGCCCCGCCGGCCGATCTCATGAATGTTCATCAAACGTTCCTCCAATCGCCTAATGACCTCCGCCCTTTCATTTGGCGGATTGATCGTAGCTCGCTTTTTCCTTAGCCAGCAGGTCCGCCCACTCGTCAAGCAGTTCCTGGGCGCTCATCCGTTTGGCCATCGTCTTCTGAATCAGCGGCTCCACCGCTTTTTGCACATTGCCGTAACCCGGCAAATAATAAGGTGTGTCAGCAAACTTCGTGTCCGGGGAGTTCAGCAGCTCGGCAGCCGATTTCATGTACGGAATCTCCTGCACCCAAGTATCCTGCGCTGCTTCCTTGTTGGCGGGAATTTCCCCATATAGCTTGGAGTAACGGCTGTTGATGTCATGCGACAGGTAGAAGGTCATAAATTTCCACACCGCGTCCTTGTGCTGCGCCGATTTTGACATTGTCAGCCCCAGCGGCGCAAGGCCCGGATGCTCCCTATACCCTTTCACGCTAGCCGGAAAAGGAACCGCGGCGAATTTATTGCGGTCTCCGCCAAACGCCTTTTCATGCGAGCTGGCCGAGCCAAGGTTGTGCACGACGATCGCCGTCTTATCCGACTGAAACGTGGCCGCCAGTTCGACCCAGCCTTTGTTCAGGTCGTCTTCCGGGGTGTAGACGTTGTAGGCGCCCAAATATTTTTCGACGAATTCCACATGCAGCGGGTCATTGATCGTAGGTTTGCCGTCCGCGGTAAAATAATCGGTAATGCCCGAATAAGAATACATCAGCATCTCCAGCGTATTGGCGCTGCCCGCCCCGCCGCGGATGCTAAGCCCGTAACGGCCCTTTCCCTTATCCGTGAGCTTCTCCACCGCGCTAAAAAAGTCCGGCCAAGTTTCCGGCAGCGCAATTCCGGCTTCCTTAAACCAGTCCGGCCGCACCCACAAATTCCACGTCTGCGAGCTGTAGGGCAGCGCGTACAGTTTGCCTTCTTTCGCATCCAGCTTCCGGTTGCTCGCAATGATCTCCGGCGAAATCAAATCCTTGTCTTCCCAAGCCGCAAAATAATCGTCCAGCGGTTCTAGCACATCGCGGGTAATCAAATTGGCCTCGAAATCGTTCATAATATCAGGCGCCTGTCCGGCGGAAATCGCCACATTGACCTTTTGCTGATAAGCGGACAAATCCCCCGGGACCCCGAGATAGTCCACCTCGATATCCGGATTCTGCTCTTCAAACTCCTGAATAATTTGTTCAAAAAAAGCGTTGCGCTCCGGAGTCACCGCCGCCGCCCAAAAGCTGATTTTCGTTTGCCCAACGCCCTCCCCCTGCACTCCGTCGCCGGACTCCCCAGCCCCGTTTTGAGCCGCGTTCCCACAGCCGGCAAGCAGCAGCATAATTGAAAACGTTAACAAAATAATTGCCCGAAATCGAAATGCTTTTTTCATACTTGTTCCCCCTGTAAAATAGATTTGGCGCAGCGGCCCGGACTAACCTTTAACCGCGCCGCCGCCAAGGCCCTGGATCAAATAGCGCTGGATATACATGAACAGCAGTACCGGCGGGATAAGTCCGATGATGCTGCCCGCCGCAAGCGAGGCGTACTCAACGCTGAATTCGCCGATCATAAATTTCAGCCCGATCGGAATCGTAAAACGCTCAGGCGTCGTAATAAAGGAAAAAGCGACCAAAAATTCGTTCCAGACGCCGATAAACGCAAACGCGCTCGTCGCCACGATCCCCGGCAGCACGATCGGCGTGATGATGGAGAAGATAATCCGCATCCGCCCGGCCCCGTCGACCATCGCCGCCTCGTCGATTTCCTGCGGCGTGCCGGAGATGAACCCGCGCATCAGGATCGTGTTGAACGGCACCTGTGACACGATGTAAAACAGGATAAGCGACAGCGGCGAGTTGATCAGTCCTAAATTTTTGAAAATGAGAAACAGCGGAATGACGAACAGGATCACCGGCATCATTTGCGTGGCCAGCAAAACCAGCATGAACGCGCCCCGCCCCCGGAACTTGAAGCGGCTCAGCGCATAACCGTTCAGCAAAGCCAGTACGGTGATCACCGCGACCGACACCACCGACACCAGCAAACTGTTGAGAAAATAGCCGGAGAAATTGTTCTGCGTCCACACTTTTGCGTAATTCGCCAGTGTCATCGGATGCGGTATGTAAGAAACCGCGCTGCTTATGACATCGGACTCCCGCTTCAGTGAAGTCGACAGCGCCCATAAAAACGGGATGAGCACAAACAGCAGCGTTAATGCCAGCGGGACATAAAACAGCAGCATTCTGGCCCCGATACGGCCCCATCGCCGGCTCATTTACACCGCCTCCGATCGGTTTAGTCTCAAGTAAACGATGACAAACACCAGCAGCAGCAGGAAGGTGACGACTCCAAGCGCCGAACCATATCCGTAGTTCCCATCCAGAATCGCCGTCTTCATCATGTAAATCGGCAGCGTTGTCGTCATATTCATCGGTCCGCCGCTGGTCATGGTGAAAATCATATCGATCGAGTTGAATTCCCAAATCGCCCGCAGCAAAGTGGCGAACACGATCGATTCCTTCAAATACGGCAGCGTGATATACAGCAGCTTGCGGAACCTGCCCGCGCCATCCACTTCGCAGGATTCGTACACTTCGCGGGGAATCGTCTGCAGTGCGGCGAGCAATGTGATCGCGAAAAACGGAATACCCCGCCACAGCTCGGCCACGATCACGGAGCCGAACACCGTGTCCGTGTTGGCCAGCCAGGCGATATTTTCCTGGATCAGACCTAGCCGCATCAGCAGATCGTTGATGACCCCGATATGCTGGTTATACATCAGCGACCACAACATCGTCGTCAGCACCCCGGACACCGCCCACGGAATCAGCACGAGCGAGCGCACCAGCCCGCGCAGCTTGAAGCTCTCATTGAGCAGCAAAGCGACGATCAGCCCAAATATCAGCTGCAGCACCACCTCCAGCAGCACCCATTTGACGGTGATGCCCAGCGATTCGTAAAACAACGCATCCTCCGTAAAAATACGGCGAAAGTTAGCCAGGCCGATATACCCCGCCTCATGCAGACGAGTGAAATCGTAGCTCTGCAGGCTGAGGTCAAACACGCGCAGGATGGGAAAAATCATCACCCCTGCGATCAGCAGCAGCGTCGGCGCGATAAAAAGGTAAGGCAGATACCTCTCCTTTTTCCTGCTTCTCCGCGTCAGGCCCGCAGCCGCTGCCGGGCCCGCGCCTTGCGCCGGTCTTGTTGTCTCCATAACAGCACCTCCGCGTCTATCGTAATCCAGACCCAGAAGCGGCGGAATTCATTATTTTATAAACAATGTTTGTTTTCTTTAAATGATTAAAATGGCTGGTGCTTCTTCCGGTAATCCGTCGGGGAGAGCCCGTGATGCTTTTTAAACAGGACGCTGAAATAATGCGAGTTCGGGTAACCTGTCTTATCGGCAATTTCATACGCTTTGTAATCGGTTTTAACCAGCATTTCCGCCGCCCGCTCCATTCGCGCCGAAATGATGTAGTCGACCAGGTTGACATGTTTGTATTTTTTGAACAATGTGCTGACGTAGGGGGGCGAGATGTGCACCGCGGCAGCGATGGCCGTGAGATTCAGACTCTCGTCGCAGAGATGAGCGTGAATGTAGGTTTCCATCTTTTTCAGCAACACCTGATGCGAGCTTTGCTGCGGCAAAATCTCCCCGCTGACGAACACCCCCGCCTCACCGGCCACCGCCCGAATCTGAACCGCCGCCAGCGCTTCACGGTATGATGCGGCGATACCGCCATACCCCGCAAAACATTCGCCGCACCCGATGCTGAACGGAATTTTCAGCACCTGCGCAAGCGCCCGCCGCGTCCGCTCCAGCACGGACAGCAGGCCACCCGTGGCGCCAGGCTCGGGCAAGCAGAAGATCAAATTCGCCTGCCGGTTGTAAACCGCGAAGAAGCACTGCGGCCAGGCGCAGCCCTCTCCGCCGTCCATCAATAACTCCGTACATATATTGCGGATGGAGAACAATAACAGGTCGATTTCCTCGTAATCGCCGGATCTGGAGTAACGCGTCAAATTTTCCGGCCGGATGACAGCCACCTGAAAATAATTCCCGCACAGCTCCAAGCCCAAAAGCTCCAGCTCGCTAAGCACCCACTCCCCGTTGAAGCAGCCTTCAAACAGATGGGCGAACAACTGATTTTCCATCAGAGTACGGCTTTTGCTAAGCTTTTCCTCCTCCAGCCGTTCCCGGACCAATCGCTCTCCGGCGGCAACGACCGTTTGCAAAATTTTTCCATTGTCCTCGTATTTCATAATGTAGTCAAATGCCTGCAAATTCAGCGCCTGTTTGGCGTAGTTAAAATCGTCGTAACCCGTGAGGAAAATCGTTTTCACCCGCGGGCTCAGTTCCCGCAATTTCGCGGCAAGCTCCAGCCCGTCCATAAAAGGCATGCGGATATCCGTCAGCACGATGTCCGGCGTCAGCTCAAGCGCCAGCTCCCAGGCGGCTTCGCCGTCAGAGGCCGTGCCGACCACCTCCACCCCCGCGCCGCTCCAATCGATATTGCGCTTCAGCCCTTCACAAATCCACTCATCATCGTCAGCAATCAGCAGCTTCACTGTCATATTCCTCCCCCTTCTCCGTAAAAGGCAATTCAACGGTCACCCGGGTGTATTCCCCGTGCACGCTTTCCAATTTGAGACCGTACGGAGCGCCAAAATGCAGCGCCAGCCGTCTGTGGCAATTGCGCAGACCATAAGTGATCGGCTCTTCGGCCTCGTCGATTCTATCAGCCCGGATAGAACCCGCTAGCCGGACCAGCTTGTCCGGGGCGATTCCCGAGCCGTTGTCGTACACTTCCAGGATTGCTTTATCGCCCATCCGGCGTCCGGTTATGGAAACGATTCCCCGGCCCCGTTTCGTTTTGATGCCGTGGTAAATCGCGTTTTCCACCAGCGGCTGCAGCGTCAGCTTGGGGATGGATAACGTGAGCAGCTCGTCCGCCACTTCAATCCTAAACTCGAAATCTTTGCTGTAGCGCAGGTGTAGAATTTGCAAATAACTGCGGACGTGTTCGATTTCTTCACCGATCGGAATGACCTCTTTTCCTTTGCTGATGCCAATGCGGAAAAACCGGGTCAGCGCCGCGACCATTTCCGACGCTTTCTCCTTTTCCCGTAAGTCAATTAGATGCTTGATCGAACAGAGGGTGTTGTACAAAAAATGCGGCTGTATTTGCGCCTGCAAAGCATGCAGCTCGATACGCCGTTTTTGCCGTTCTTGATCGCGGACCTCCTGCAGCAGTTGCCGGACCGTTTCCGACAGACTGGCCAGGCCGTTCGCCAGCACCCCGATTTCGTTGCGCTCATTCAGTTGAAAATTCACTTGCAGATTGCCCTGCTCGAAACGTCTCACCTGTTTGGACAAGTAACGGATCGGATCCGTCAGCTTGCGGGCCACCCAGGCGGCCACGACGACAAACACAAGCAGGACGATGAGCGTAATGCCAAAAGATATGTATTTAATCGAATGGACGCCCGCCAAAATATCGCGTTCCGGCACGATCGCCGCCAGCACCCACTGATTAAGCGGCAGCGTATCGTAGGCGATGGTCAAGTTCTCCCCCTTGAGGCTCCGCGCGGTCAGGCTCCCCCGTTCTCCGGCCAGTGACCGCAGCCTTGCGATCGTCTCCTCCGCAACTTCGTAACGCTCGTCCAGCGGCTTGGAGAACAGCGTCCCATCCGGGCTGATCAGCGCCAGCGTACCGCTGGGGCTGATTTTGACGTTTTCCATAATGTCGCGAAAATAACTTTCCCGTAAGTTAATCAGAATCAGTCCGCTGACTTCCGAGCTTGGCGTGCCGATGATTTTGAAATTGCTCAGCACCTTTCGCGACTCCACCGTATCAAACACCCCGTCCCGATGGCTGTTCAACCAGTAATAACCGCGTTCGGCCTGCTGATATTCGCCCACCCAATCGGCAAGGTCCGCGCTGACCCGGCGGGGGACGAATTCTTTTTGCAAATTGAACGAACGTCCATTGTTGAAGCCAACATAGATTGAATCGATCATCTGAAAATAAGTATGGTAAACCTCCTCGAAGCGGTCGTGCAGCCCAATGATGTCGTCATAGCGGCGCTGGTCGTAGCCTTGCCCTTCCCCCGCCAAAATGCTGCGAAACGAAGGATGGTCCTCTATGCTCACCAGTTGCTCAAACACTGTGGCGAATTTGTCGTCCAGAAACAGCGAGGTTTGCTGGACCAGATCGGACAGCGAATAATAAGTCGTCTGCTGCAGCCTGCCTGCAACCGAAAGGTAAGAAAACCATCCGGTCATCGCCACCGACAACACCAATATCGGCAAAAAAGAAATCAGCAGCTTGGACTGAATCGGCCGATCGGCAAAAAATCTTTTCATAGCTTGTCTCCTCTCCAGGAAAATAGGGAGATCATTATTATCAGCAGCCGGCCCGTGACCCCCACAAGGAAAGCGCTGTCATTTTTTTGCAACGGCAGCCGTTGCTAAAGCCGCCGGTCAATCCATGAGTTTAACATAAGGCCAACAAAATTCAATGATAATGCACATAACACCATAACACCATAACACCAAAACACCAAAACACCAAAAAACCGCCGAGAATTTTGCCCAGGCGGTCCTCTGATGTGTGAATGGTGACGGGAAGCAGTTACTGATGCTGCAAATAGCAGTATTTTATGGCGCTATTTTTGTAATTCTTCCCGATCATGCAAAATAGCGGAATTTTAAGGCCTTATTTGAGAAACGAGCTTAAAAAAACGCCATATGACCTCAAATTTCTATACATAGCGGTAAAAAATCCCTCTATTTAGGCCGTATTCCCTTTTCTTACGAAAATAAGGACCTTTTTTACACTAGCCATGCGTAAAATCTAACATGAAACGTTAGGAATTAAAGGGAACGAAAAAGTTCAAGCACTTTCCAGGATTTGGTCTTCCCAAGTAAAAAAAATTCTCCTAATGTGGAAGTGTGGCA
>NZ_JBKIAX020000018.1:0-149787 GCF_046567315.2 Paenibacillus lacisediminis
TGCCACACTTCCACATTAGGAGAATTTTTTTTACTTGGGAAGACCAAATCCTGGAAAGTGCTTGAACTTTTTCGTTCCCTTTAATTCCTAACGTTTCATGTTAGATTTTACGCATGGCTAGTGCAGAGTATTGAAAAAAATGAAACCTAAGAACCAAAAAACTCGTAATATGTGGTAATATGTAGAAAAGGGGGAGTAGAGTTTTGAGAAAAACTAGTTTGGGAATTTTACTTTTGGCAATGTTATTACTGGTTACTGCATGTGGAGGTGCTGCGCCTACATCAACGGGAACGCAGAATGCTAATACTTCTGCAAAGGATCAAGGCACTGCAGAGAACGTAAATAATGAGCAAAAAGGTGACGCTGATACATCAGAACCGGCTAAGGAGCCTGAAGAGCCGAAAGAGGTTGTTTACAAAGTAGGGGACAAGTTCAATTTGGGCAATTGGGAAGTTGTGCTGGACTCCTTTGAATTCAATCAAAAAGTCAGTGATGAGTACTTTTCTTCTAGTGCTGACGAGGGCAATAAGTTTTTAATTTTAAATTATACGGTTTCCAATGAAGGAACGGAAGCAGACAACTTTACGTCAATGATTGGCGGAGTCGAAATGAAGGCAATATTTAAGGACAAATATGAGTATACATATACGATCACGATGATAGATAAGGACCTTAGCAATGAAAGTATTAAGCCACTATCTTCAAAGAGCGGATTTGTTGTAATGGAAGTTCCTGACGAAGTAGCTAAATCAGAAGATGGATTGATTCTAAACCTGGCAAAAGATAAAGACAAGGCCACTATTAATTTAAGATAGCCGAAGTTGCCACTATTATGAAAGAAACCGCAAGCGTAAGGGATTTCTCCCCGGGGCTTGCGGTTTTTTGGAGTTCCATCGTTTTAAGGAAACCTGCATCCCTCTTTCGTTCGTTAGTGAATCTACCCCCAACCCTAGCCTAAAGTCCAGGTTCAGACACCCCCTAAGACGGTTATGCCGGGCAAATAAGGTAGTTATAATGGGGTTATAACTCAGAGCGTGACTTATGAAGCCAAAGGAGTGTTTGAATTGAAGGCAGTAGAAGCGACGACAATGGCGCGGGCGGGTAAGGTGAATTGGGTGCTTTTTAATCCTAAAACCTATGCGACGATTCTCTATTTATTGCTGTCCCTCCCGTTAGGGATAATCTATTTGACACTAGCGATCACGGGGCTTGCCCTATCCATCGGTTTGACTCCGATATTTATCGGGATACCGCTGTTTTTTGGAATAGCTAAGCTGTTGAATGGGATTGTAAATTTTGAACAAAGCCTAATTCGGCATATTTTAGGTTTACCGGTCCCTCCTGTTTCGGTTCCAAACCATCTACAGTCTGAAGTTGGGCAGAATTGGTTGAAGCGAATGGTGAAGGGGTTTGACGGTGGACTATTCATTAGAAATCTGATGCTCGTATTACTAAGATTTATAACAGGTATTGTCTTCTTCGTTGTGATGGTGACGGTAATTGCACTAGGACTCGGACTTATTGCTCTTCCCGTCGTGCATATCATTTTGATGAATGAGATGCAACTGGATATTCTAGAGAATAACTTGTTTCGTTATTTTCATATCGATTGGACCTATAATCAGCAATATCTGCTATACGTAGGCGTTGGTCTTGTACTTTTTTGGATTGCGCTTCGCGTCGTGAATGGGCTCATGCAAATTCAGCGTAGAATCATGTATGTGGACGAGTCCTATCAGCCGTCGCCAATGCCAGTTGAAGCACAATTCCATGCGCCCGATCAGTTGCATTATGATGCGTATCATGGAGATCAGCCCACGCAAGAGAAGGTGTGGCTCGCTTAAAGAGAGCTTTAGAAGCTAGTAATAAGACTCAACGAGTTCTGTCACGATGACAGGACTCATTTTTCTATTACATGCTGCAGCCGCGCCGCTGTATCCGCTCAATATGGATGGATGTGAACTTGGATATCAAACTTGCTTGCGGTAAGTGACCGTTACCTTAGATGTGCTATAATCATATGTAGACAACAGATCGATTTCTATCTGGAAGTGTGGGATGGCGCTGTTGACTTCCATTTGAGGAGACGTCCTTATGAATAGGCAAGAGTTGCGCTTTTGAGCGACACTACACCACCCATTATGTGGCGAACAGGCATAAAATGCCGCCGCAGTTGCCGGCGGCTCTAGGGAACCTGCAGCAAAATGACGATTTATGATAAGAAAGGGAAGTGTTTATGTTCCATCCTGAACAAGTAAAGAGTTATATCTTGCATCCGGAGCATATTGTAAGCAATACCGCTCTTAAATATTTTGAAGACAGCTTTTTATATGAAAATGATACTGCTTTAATGCCGCTTTTGTTAGAAAAACTGAAGCAATCTAAGCAGGCCCAAATTCATTTGTTCCGTGGATATAAGTTCCCGCAAACCGAAGAGACGATCCGCGAGTTGCTGGCATTGTGTCAGTCAACGGCATACGATGATAATACGAAATTCCACTTGAAGAATATGTTGTATCATAGCGATCCCCAGTTGTTGGACCCCTTTGTGGAGTTCATCGATAAAGATCCGCTTTGGAAAAAACGGGTGCAGCAAAAGCGCAATCTTTCGATTATGGACGATCAGGAACTAGTAAGCGCCTTCCAATTGTTTATTGAGCAAACCACCGATAAATTTGTAAATGAGTTTGATACAACGTATGGTGACGAAATCGTGAATGAGTTGTCTCGTCGGACGTGTATCGATCCCGATGCTGTACTGCAGAAGCTGGATGCTTATAATCCGGATGACTTAAGTTATGAAACCGCCTATTTTGTTCAGCTGGCGGGTGCAATGAAGCTGGAAGCGGCCATTCCTTTGCTGTGCGGTTTATTGGGAGCGGAGGATGATTGGCTTCCAGAGAAGGCTGTAGAGGCGCTTGTTCATATCGGGACAACCTCGGTTGTGACGACGCTGGCCGACCGGTATTTTGCTGCTAACGGGGAATATTTCCGGTTGTATGCTTCCGATGTGTTCGGTAAAATCAAGCTGCCCGCCTCGGAAGAGGCATTGCTAACGCTGCTGCCGGAAGAACAGAATCTTACCTATGCGACCAGGTTGGCGGATGGTCTATGCGAGCTAGGATCAAGCAAGGGCCTTCCGTTAGTCCAGGCGATGGTGGAAGGAGGTTACGACCGGGGACTAATGAGCCTTACGGAGTCGATTTATGCTTACTGCGTAATCTCAAACACGCCGCATCCTTCATTACCGCAATGGAAGAAGGAGCTTGATATGGAAGAAGCGCGGCTGGCCAGGCGTAAGAAGGAACTGGAACAAATGTTCACCATCCCCGGACTCCAAGGTGGTCTGAACACACCTTATACTAATCCGAATAAAGTAGGACGCAACGACCCCTGTCCTTGCGGAAGCGGGAAGAAGTACAAGAAATGCTGCGGTGCGTAGGCGGATACTAATCGAACCTATGGAGATGCGAATTGGAGGAAACATCCAAGTAAAATAGTTCCCTGTGGCGAATTATGGATTTGCCAAGCCGTGGTTCGCCTCCATATGCAGTATTAGAAAAGCGACCTTAACAGGTCGCTATTTTCTACTCTAAAAACATGTAAATGACACAATGCTTCTTAGATCTACTCCAGAAAACACCCATCTTCGACCGGTCCATCTAAAACCTGCAACGGATGTACGCCCTACAAAGGTTGGGAAGAACCAGAATGCGCTCCCATTTCTCAGCCACACAAATGTGTTGCGAAATAAACAACCGGAAATAGCTCCGGGGTCGATGGCGAATGCTGTAGCAGCGGGCTGCGGTGGTGTGAATGCTGGAGGAGGGGAGGATGGTGGCCGTTGTGTTCCTTGGGGTCCAAAAGGCGGCGTAAAAGCCATAAGATTTCACTCCTTAATTAGAAGGTTAGGCTTGATCAGGCCTATAATAATGAAATGGCGAGTAAGTTGAACAGCACCAGGGGTAAAACGGAATCATTGTAGAAACCAGGAACAAAACCTCGACTA
Organism: Paenibacillus lacisediminis; assembly: GCF_046567315.2. Lineage (NCBI taxonomy): Bacteria > Bacillati > Bacillota > Bacilli > Caryophanales > Paenibacillaceae > Paenibacillus > Paenibacillus lacisediminis. The sequence continues at coordinate 4,010 of NZ_JBKIAX020000018.1, forward strand.
GTCTCATGGCTGGGTAGTCTTAAGTAAAGAATCCCCCTTTCGCATTGGATAAGCAACCCTTCAAACACATCGCCATCTACGGTCTCCACTCGAACAAGTGTATTAACATGGTTGTTACATATATTTGCTATATGATCTTGAATGGATTTTAAGTTATGCATAGTAATTGGATCCATTCGATACAGTGTTTGTTCTTTTTGCCCCTGCTGTTGCAAGTTCATGGTCGTGACCTCCTTTTAGATTCATTCATTTTCTCCATCGTATGCAGAAGCCTATAGGGGTGTGATTACCCGTTATAGCTTTTAGCTATAGCTAGTTATGACTTTTGAGTGTTACGTACAAAATCCTCTTCCATGCTACAATCAAAGCATTACGATTTAACATGAGACAGATCGAGGAGGTTTTTTGGATGAGCAGTAAATTCCAAATCGTAGGTAGCTTGTTGCGACCGTCTGAACTATTAAAATACAAAACACAAATAGAACATCGTGATGATATCAGCTATCCATTTTATCAAGATTTTGAGGGATATGAACAGTGTGAAACGGAGGCAATTCAGGCTGTCATTGAAAAAGAAATCGAGCATGATTTGTCAATTATTACTGATGGTGAATATTCTAAATCCATGTGGCATCTGGATTTTGTTTGGGGATTTCAAGGAATTAACCGCTATATTGCGGATCATGGATATTTTTTCCGTGACGTTGATGGAAGTTCGAAATATGAGACACGAAAAGATATTGGTTTGCGCATTACAGGTGAATTGAGCGGAAAGAACCATCACTTCATTGGAATATTCAAAAAATTCCAAGCTCTTGCTGGCGACCGTGAAACGAAGCTGTGCGTACCTTCTCCATCACATATTTTTGGTGAGTTGTCCTGGTCGGATAACATTGGCGGCAAAGATGCGGTTTATAAAAATAGACATGAGCTTAAAAATGGCCTCGTCAAGGCATATAAGGAATTTGTTGAGGAATTTGCTGCTGCTGGCGGGAAAATTCTGCAATTTGACGATTGCTTATGGGAACTGTTTGCGGATGACAACCCGAATTCTCCGTATACCGGTGAAAATATCAACCAAGAGGAAGTACAAGCTCTTGCTACAGAATTTATCGACATTAACAATACATTGATTGATTTTGGCCATAGTTTAGGGTTGAAAATGTGGACGCACAACTGCCGTGGCAACTATGATTCCCGTAATATGGGGGGCGGCTCCTATGTGAAAATTGCTAATCTGTTCTTGAAGCAGCTTAAATATGACCGTTTCTTCCTTGAATGGGATGATGAACGTGCAGGTTCACTTGAGGCGCTTGCAGTCTTCAAGGATAAGCCGGAAACGGAAATTGTACTTGGCTTGTTGTCATCTAAAACGAATACGCTTGACGATGAAGAGCGTGTATTTAGATTGCTTGATGAAGCATCGAGCATTATAGACAAGGATAGATTGTTGCTATCCCATCAATGTGGATTTGCCTCTTGTGATGGTGGTAATGAATTAACCGAGGCTGAGCAGTGGGCAAAAATTAATCAAGGACAAAGAATTGCCCAGCAATATTGGAACAAATAATGTTTGTCGTTAGAAGCCTGTGTGGCGTTGCCTTCGGACAGGGGTTCTTCTTGGTTCTAAGCATGACCGTTTCTTATGGTTATGCTTTTTGTATGATATAATATTTTGCAAAAAGCAGATGATAACGATTGAGTAGGGGTACTAGTAGGAATATTGTCATTATAAGGGGGGAATATATGACCTTCACTTGTGTTCTTTGTAACGGTGATTTAAAGAAAGATGAAGTTGGTATTTACTGTTTTGATTGTGGAGAAGAATACGTTATGGTTGATTCTTTAGAGAAACTCAAAAAGTGTGTTCTTCCTAATGAAAGTATTGACTATATACATACTACCAGAATTGGTAGATTTCCTTGTAACATGAGTCCTGTTATAGTTCAAAAGTGTAAACTCAAAAAATACAAAGTAAGGTCAGCTGAAGAAAGAGCGAAGTTAGATGCAAGAAATGAGCAGGCACGTCAAAAACGTGCAGAAAAACGGCCCCTTCCCGAATTCTCCAAATTGCTGACCTCCCATAAGAACATCAAGCTACCTCGTCAAACAACCTAAGCATCACGCGGCGGCGAATTGTGGTTTTGAATAGCCACGTTTCGCCTCTACCATGTAAATCCACAACCGCATGGGGTTGTGGATTTTTGCTGTGGGAGAACAGAAAACAAGCCAGATGACCTCGACGAATGTGACGATACAGGACGCGTGTGACTCAATCTATTCTTATTCCAATATTACCGAATTGATCCCCCTGTTGCATTCGCTGAAAGGCGCGAAAGGTGTCTTGTAAAGGATACACACTATCAATGATAGGGCGTATCGAGTGAAGTTCCATAAATTGAAGCATAGCCATAAACTCTTCGCTGCTGCCCATTGAGGTGCCGATGATACTGATTTGGGGGTAAAATATGGACCGTACCGCTAATTCCACTCGGTCACCTGAGCTTGCGCCAAACGTGACGATCCGGCCATTCGGCTTAATGATATCAAAGTACTGTTGGAACGTAGCCGGCCCGATGCTGTCCAGGATGAGATCCACTTTTTCGCCTTTCATACTTTCCTTCCAATCACTATGACTGTCAAAGGCATGATCTGCCCCAAGTGCAAGAGCGGCTTGCCTTTTTGTTTGACTGCGTGATGTGACACTGACGCGTGCACCCGCCGCTGAAGCCATAAGCATGGCATAGGTTGCCACACCGCCACCAATCCCTGGAATAAGGATATGTTCGCCTCGCTGTAAGCGGCCTCTCGTGAACAAAGCCCGATAGGCCGTCAAGGCAGACAAGGGCAACACCCCAGCTTCTTCCCAAGACAAGTAAGCGGGTTTGCGGACGGCATTTTGTTCATGGATGATGATAGACTCGGCGAGTGTACCATTCGAAGGACCGCCTACTATAGCTGGAACGGTCGGGACATTGTGGGTGAATTCCCATCCGATACACGGATTAATGATTACATCGGAACCTACTGTAAGGTTCGTTACGCCTTCACCTACCGCTTCAATTCTTCCCGCGCCGTCAGAACCCATAATCAAGGGAGCATCCTCATTTGTTCGATCCGCCATGAGAAATAAGTCTCGATGATTCAACCCTGCAGTTTTCAGCTTTACTTTTACTTCACCGCAGCCTGGCTGTTTGTCAATAACATCATCATATGTCAAACCCTTTAAGCCGTTCATCCCAGCATGTACGATTGCTTTCATCCTTAATCCTCCAGTAATTCGTATTTTGATAAATCTATATATTTTGAATTGTACAGAGTGGGAATCATACAGTAAAATGAACAAAACCGAATGTGAGTATCATAACTGATCATACCAAGCAGGTGACATAGAAATGGAAAGCGGAGACTTAAGAATATTTCAAGCTGTAGCTCGAGAGGGGAGCATAACCAAGGCTGCGCAAATGTTGAACTACGTACAGTCTAGTGTGACGACTCGTATTCAGTACCTTGAGGCTCAACTGAGAATCCCTCTTTTTCGGCGATCCAATCGAGGGATGACGCTAACTCCGGCTGGCGAGAATTTACTGGGATATGCGGATAAAATACTGACTCTGCTGGACGAAGCTGTGAAAACTACACAATACTCCGACCATCCTGCAGGGCCTCTTCGGATAGGTTCTATTGAAACGGCTGCAGCCATTCATCTGATCCCTCTATTAGCCGAATATCGATTACAATACCCGGATGTGAATTTATCGCTCACTACGGGTGTTACACATGCTCTCGTGCAAAAAGTGTTGAATTACGAGCTTGATGGAGCGTTTGTCTATGGTCCGGTTGACGATCCGGATATAGAACATGCAGCGGCCTTCGAAGAGGAGTTGGTGCTGATCTCGGAGCCGGGAAAAAGCGACTTGCACGAGTTGCTTTCGAAGCCGATGTTGTTTTTCGATGTTGGTTGTACGCATCGGGCAAAAGCAGAGAGCTTTCTGAGAGAGACTGGTCTGACCACCTATCAGATTATGGAGTTTGGAACATTAGCAGTTATTCTAGATGGGGTTTCCGCGGGGCTCGGCGTGTCTATGTTGCCACGATCGTCGATTGCTAAAGCGGAAGAGGCAGGCAAAATCGCTTTCCACAGTTTACCTGAAGAGTACCGAAATTTGGAGGTATGGTTTGTGTATAGACATGGCTCAATATACTCTAGTGCGTTGTCAAGATTAATACAATTTATTGAAACGAAGCAGTAATAGTTAACCCACAACGATCAATAGCGCCTAGTGTACCAAAATTGAGAAAGCAGCTGTCGCAGAGTCTCCTCTGTGATGGCAGCTTTTTATAGTTTCTTTTCCAATTAAACCCAGGAAATATTTTGGAACACATGCTACAATTTAGGATGTTGAAAGGAGGCGGATATTGACGAAAGCTGACGAATTAGTTTGAATGAATTGATTACACGGGGGAGGCGAATTATTAAGAAACTTGACGGTAACAAATCAAATTTGGGAGGATTATAAATGAAGAATCGGGCTACAAAAGTATTGAGTATGGTTTTATTTTTTTCTCTTGCCATATCTTTAATATCGGGAGGACTGCAAAATACTAAAACTTATGCTGCCGGTCTTTCGATCATCGGCGGTGGAGGCTGGAATGAAACGGCGTATGTAGAATGGTCTCCTGTTAGCAATGCGGAAGGATATAATGTATATGTTAAACCTGAAAGTGCAGCGGATTCTTCCTATCAACAAATTGACAATGAATTGATCCGTAAATACCCTTCCTATTGGAGAGCTGATGCTGTTGGTCTTGCAGCCGGAGATTATGTAATGAAAGTTGAAGCCAAGCTAACGGACGGTTCAAAAGTTAGTGCTGTTTCCAATGAGCTATCCGTAGCGTCACATGATAGATCGGGGTTTGCTTTCTCAACAGATTCGCAATATGGCACAGGCTCAGGTGCGTATAATGATGATGGAACACTAAAGAGTGGTGCCCAAGTTCTTTACGTAACATCCGAGACCGCACAAACCGTGACCCTTGATGTGAAAATCAATAGCTCAGGCCGTGTTCAAACCGGTGTTGGTCTTGGTGAGATTTTGGCTCTAAGACAAAAAGGCTATGATACGACCCCGCTTGCCATCCGATTTATTGGAAAAGTTACGGATGATGACATGAAAGGACAACTAAATAGCAGCGGCTATCTTCAAGTAAAAGGCAAAAAAAATTATGCGGAAATGAATATGACGGTTGAGGGGATCGGAGACGACGCTTATGCTTACGGATGGGGCATACTGCTTAGATATACCGGAAATGTGGAAGTAAGAAACCTGGGGCTGATGTTGTTCCCTGACGACGGGATTTCGTTGGATACAGGCAATGCCAATGTTTGGGTGCATAACAATGATTTATTCTATGGAACTGCAGGTGGAGATGCTGACCAAGCAAAAGGCGATGGTTCCACAGACCTTAAAAAGGGATCGACAAATATTACGATCTCGTATAATCACTACTGGGATTCAGGAAAAGCCGCTCTGGTCGGCTTGAGTGAATCGGCGGAATTTTTTGTCACCTTCCATCATAACTGGTTTGATCATTCAGACTCTCGTCATCCGCGGATCAGAGTGGCATCCGTTCATATCTATAATAACTTCTATGATGGAGTCTCAAAATATGGTGTCGGGGTTACAACGGGAGCTTCGGCCTTTGTTGAATCCAATTATTTTAGACATGCTAAATATCCCATGTTGAGTTCCTTGCAAGGTACGGATGCTTTAGGGGAAGGTATATTTTCAGGCGAAACCGGCGGTGTGATCAAGGCCTACAACAATAGTATAGTTGATGCGGCCAGTCTGATTTATGCCAACTCCAATAACGGGACAGCTGCGGCAAATGAAAAATCATTTGATGCGTACTTAGCTTCGTCGAGAAATGAAACCGTACCAGGCTCCTACAAAGCATTAAAAGGTGGAACAGCTTATAACAACTTTGATACAAGCGTCGATACGGGAGTAAATGTTGCAGACATCGATGACGCAAGCGATGTTGAACAAATGGTTACTGCCAAAGCGGGGCGCTTGAATAACGGTGACTTTACATGGAAATTTGATAATTCCGTGGATGACACGTCGCATGCGCTCAATTCAGCTCTAATGGCCAAAATAAGAAGCTACACAACTCAACTTGTATCTGTAGGGGGAAATTCAACTTCACCGGAACCGACACCAGAGCCCACGCCAGAACCAACACCAACACCGGAACCAACACCAACACCGGAACCAACACCAACACCGGAACCTACGCCAGAGCCGACACCAGAGCCGACACCAGAGCCGACACCAGAACCCACACCAACGCCAGAACCTACACCCGAGCCAACACCGACACCCGTTCCGGAACCAACAACTGGAGAACAAGTTCATAACTTTACCGTAGCTGGAACCGACAGTAACTTCTTTGATATTGAAGGGAATCTTTCGGCAAGCAAGGGAACTGTGGAGTATAATGGTCTGACTCTAACTCATTGTTTAAAAATCGAGACCTCAACCCGTATTGGTTTCACTACTACGGAAGATTCAACATTAACGTTAGTGTTTAATTCAGCAGACGGAAAGAAGATCAAGATCGATGGAAACAGTTATCCGATCACTGATGGTATTGTCAGCGTATCACTTGCTCCTGGCGCACATACCATTACAAAAGATAATCCTGTAAATCTTTACTACATGGAATTGAAATAGATGATCTGATGTTTTATGTGACCAGTTGCCGGAATTAAACCGGCTACTGGTTTTTTAGTTTTGTTTAAATATGAATTGATTGTAGCCGACCGCATAAGATTCATGATCGAGGGGCCCGCTTATCAACGCTCTATTTTGCATTCTTATCCGGCTGATGAACACCAAAAATATTCCCCTCAGTGTCAATATAATACCCCTGCCACGCCATTCCTGGTAGTGCATACTTTGGCAATGCGACCTTGCCTCCAAGATTAAGAACTTTTGCTTCAGTAGCATCATAGTCCTCTACTCCCATAGTACATGCATAACCATTCATAGCCTGACCGGGTTGGGGAGAAGCACCTTGACGTTGCATCAAAGCCCCGTTGATTCCGGGTTCATTTGCATCGCCTGTCACAGCTCCGAAATAAGGCATTCCAGCATAACCGCTCCAATCCTCAAATGTCCAGCCAAATACCTCACCATAAAATTTCCTAGCACGTTCCATGTCATCTACATGAATTTCGAAATGAACTAGTCGGGCCATGATTTCCTCCTATGTTTTGACTTCCTGCATGGTTATTAATTATACTTTCCTTTTTCGCTAAATATATAAAAATTTAATTAAAAATTCTTCAATCCTTGCAGCTGCCAAAGTAAGATATTGACAAAGTTAATATGTCGGAATATTATATACCTAAACAACATATATCTAAACAACATATGTGGAGGATCAAATGTTAGAGAACATTATCTTAGGCTTTTTAATGTACGGTGAAATGAGTGGTTATGACCTAAAGCAGCGTATGGTAAAGAGTACATCAAACTTTTTTGATGCAAGCTTTGGAACTATTTATACTGCGCTAAAAAGAATGGAGGTTAAGGGCGCCATAAGTTCACGCGAGGTTGTTGATGGAGGGAAGTTAAAAAAGTTGTATTCCATAAGTGAGAATGGAAAATCTGAATTTATGAATTGGCTGGAACAGCCGGTAGAGTTTACAAGGACAAAACCCGACCATCTCATCAAGGTTTTCTTTTTGGGATTTCTGCCCAAGGATAAGGCCATAGAGAAGCTGAGAGCCTTTATCGAAGAGGTTGAGAAAGTCTACCTTAGTCTAAAAAAACATGAAAACCAAGTAAAGGAGGTGTATGATACTTATCAGTTTTCTACGTTGGTTTTCGGAATTAACTATTATAAATACGTAATTGACTGGAGCAATAATCTGTTGAGCGACTTGGAGAATAGATAAACAAAGAGGTGTGCGATGTGAAGATTGTGGTATTGAATGGAAGTCCCAAGGGCGATGATAGTGTAACTGTACATTACGTAAAATATATTGAGAAGAAATTTCCGCAACATGAATTTACTTACTTGAATATAGCACATTCTATAAAAAAGCTTGAAAATAAATTAACATTTTTTGATGAGGTTATTGAGAGTGTGAAAAGTGCTGATGGAGTAATATGGGCATTCCCTCTATATTTTTGCCTGGTGCATTCGAATTACAAACGCTTTATCGAATTAATCTGGGAGAGGGGCGTGCAGGAGACGTTCAGGGGTAAGTATGCTGCATCTATTGTTACATCCCTGCATTTTCATGATAACACTGCAATAAGTTATATTCATTCGATATGTGATGATTTGGGAATGAGGTATATTGATTTCTTCTCTGCTCATATGAATGATTTGACAAAAGAAGCGGTGCGAAATAGCTTGATCCTTTTTGCGGAAAACTATTTTGAAAGTATAGATAAAAAAATAAAGACATTGAGAACGTACATGCCAATTGAGTACAACATAGGAGAATATATACCTTCGGAAGTGAACTCTACAGTAGAAAAGGAAGGACAAAAAATTGTTATAGTAACCGATTCCGTTGATCAGACGAAAAATATCGGTAGAATGGTTGAGCGTTTCAGAAAGCTTACTCAAGCAGAACTAATTGACATATCTACAATAGACATAAAGGGTGGCTGTGCAGGATGCATTAAGTGCGGATTTGATAATCAATGTATGTACGAAAAAAGTGACGACGTCCAAAAGATATACGAAAAAATAAGGGGGTTTGACATCATTGTCTTTGCGGGGGCCATGAAGGACAGATATTTATCTGCCAGATGGAAAATGTTTATTGATCGCAGCTTTTTTCGAACTCACCAGCCCCAGTTTATAGGCAAGCAAATGGGATATCTGATTTCCGGGCATTTACGCCAGAACAACAATTTAAGCGAGATTCTGCATGCGATCACAGAGTATGATGGAGCGAATCTTGTGGGAATTCTTACAGATGAGTACGAAAATTCAAAAGAAATCAATGCAATGATGGAAGCCTTCGCACAAAACCTTGTTCAATTCTCTATTAAGCATTACATCAGGCCTCAGACCTTTCTCGGGATTGGTGGTATGAAAATACTCAGGGATGATATATGGGGGAACCTCAGATTTGTATTTCAAGGCGATCATAGATATTACAAAAAGCATGGATTGTACGATTTTCCCCAAAAAAAGTATGGGATGAGAATGGTTAATTCCATAATGATGATTCTAACAAAGCTGCCGCCAGTAAAGAAAACCATTCGACAAAACATCAAGAGGTTTATGGTCATCCCCCATAAAAATGTCTTGAAGAATAAGTAATCTGATATCGTTGAAGGGAGATCTTTATGAATATACTAACCATTTCAGGGAGTCCCAAAAAAAGTGGCAAAACTATGAAGACACTTAACATGCTTGAAGAAAATCTCATCTGTCAAGGACATGAAGTGCAAAGGATACAGATTAGTACACATCATATAAAGGGATGCATCGGGTGTTACTCCTGCATGGCAAATAACGATGGACCTAGCTGTATTTTAAAAGATGATGCAAAATCTATATTCGAGCGAATGATAACTGCGGACGCCATTGTATATGCTTCACCAATATATTTTTTTGATTTTACCTCCCAGTTTAAAACCTTTCTGGATAGGCATTATTGCCTTACGAATGATTTCGGCACTCCTAACCAGACATCATTGCTTGCTGGCAAGAATGTTGCGCTTTTAATTACTTGCATGGGTTCGGAAGAAGGAAATGCAGACCTTGCTCAGGATATCTTTGACAGGTCCATAGGTGGTGTACTTCAGTGTAATATTGTTGGCAAGTACATCCTCCCATTGAGCGAGACACCTGATTTTAACTTGAGGGCTAAAGAAGCGGCTGATCAATTGGCAAAAGAAATTATCGCGTGAAGGTCCATGTTGACGCTTTCAAAATTATGATATATAATTCAAGTAATCAAATAAACCCATTAGACATGTGACTGGTAAAGCAGGCAGGATCTAAAATGACAAATCTTTTATTTGTCGTTTTAGGTCCTTTTTTATTTGCATAAAAGCCTGCCTCCTTTCACAAATTTACAAAAGGAAGGGGCATTGGACATGGATTACAAACATACCGCCGCAGAAGTTCTGAAGCATGTGGGCGGCAAGGAAAACATCGCCCATTTTGAACACTGCTCGACAAGATTGCGGTTTTCTCTGATCGACAACAGTAAAGCCGATGTCAAACGGCTCGAAAGCATTCCCGGCGTGATCGCCGTAAAAATGACCGGCCAGTGCCAGGTTGTCATTGGGAATGAAGTTGTTGAAGTTTATGATGCGGTCAACCAATTGCTGGGCTCGCCGAACCCGAACTCGGAATCCGCTGCTGCGGCATCCGAGGCTAAACCGAAAGAAAAGAGAAAGCTCGGCAGCGTTATTTTGGATTTTATAGTCGGTGTGTTTCAGCCGCTGATTCCGGCGATTGCCGGGGCCGGGATGTTAAAGTCGCTGTTGCTGCTGCTTGGGTTGATGAATGTTTTGGACCCGGACGGCCACACTTATAAAATCTTGGTGCAAATTGGCGACGCGGCTCTGTACTTTCTTCCATTACTAGTGGCCGTTACCACCGCCAACAAACTGAAAGTAAATACTTTGGTAGCCCTGGCTGCCGTCGGCGCTTTGCTTCTGCCGAACATGACGGCCATGCTCGGGGAAGGCGCCCAGTTGTTCGGCCTTCAGGTCAAAAGCATCGCCTATGCCTATCAGGTCTTTCCGGCGATTCTGACCGTATTGCTCTACGCTCAAATGGAGAAATGGTTTACGCGAATATCGCCGAAAGTGATCCGGATCTTTTTTGTCCCGATGATGTCGCTGCTTATTACCGTTCCGGTTTCGCTGCTCATTTTGGGCCCGCTCGGTTATACGCTCGGCGAAGGTTTCTCAGCCATCATTTTAGCCTTGTTCGCTAAGGTGGGCTGGATTGCCGTAGCGCTCTTGGCCGCCGTATTGCCGCTGATGGTATCCGTCGGCATGCACAAAGCGCTCATTCCTTACGCTCTCTCCGCGATGGGAAGCACCGGCAAGGAATTGCTCTATATGCCCGCTTCGCTGGCCCACAATATCGCCGAAAGCGGCGCCTGCTTCGCCGTTGCGGTGCGGACCAAGGATAAAGCGCTAAGAGCCACGGCCATCTCCGCGGGAATTTCCGCCTTATTCGGCATTACCGAACCGGCTTTGTACGGGGTCACTTTGCAAAATAAAAAAGTGCTCGGCAGCGTCATGTTCAGTTCGCTGATCGGCGGGGCGTTTACCGGCATCGTCGGCTTGCAGGCTTATGTGCTGGTCGGACCCGGATTAGCCAGTTTGTCCATGTTTATCTCGGAAGATTTGCCGCGGAATATCATCAATGCCGTCATCGCGCTCGTTATTTCCTTTGTGGTTGCCTTTGTGTCGGCTTTTATCCTTGGCAAGGACAACAAGGCCAAAGCGGAAGAGCGCCCAGCGGTTAACCAGCTTACCACGGTGAAAGAGTTCAAAAGCCCGGTGATCGGGGAAATGATTCCTTTGTCCGAAGTGAAGGATGAGGTCTTTTCCAGCAAAGCGATGGGCGAGGGGGTTGCGGTCATTCCCGCCAAAGGCGAATTGTACGCGCCCGTGGACGGCAAAATTGAAGTCATTTACAGCAGAAACCATGCCATTGCCATGAGTACGGCGAACGGCATCGAGATGTTGTTCCATGTAGGGATCGATACTGTCCAGTTGCGGGGCAAATATTTTGAACCCCAGGTAAAGGCTGGAGATGAAGTGAAAGCCGGCGATTTATTACTGAAGTTCGACCTTGAGAAGATTATTGAAGAAGGCTACGATCCGGTAACCATCGCCATCGTAACCAATAAGGACAAATACGCGGTAGAGGTTGCGGATTTGAAGCAGGTGAGCCGCCAGGATACTTTGATGGTTGTAACCGCTTTAGAAAATTAAACCAAGGGAGAGAATAGAAATGAGCAAAGGATTTCAGGAGAACTTTTTATGGGGCGGCGCCATTGCCGCCAATCAGGCGGAAGGTGCTTGGAACGTGGATGGGAAAGGTCCGTCCGTCGCTGACATAGCCATGTATAGACCGCATTTAAATGTTGAGGATTACGAAGCGCACCAGACCGTTACCACCGAAATGATCGAACGGGCGATGCAAGATCCGGACGTCAAAAAATATCCCAAACGCAGAGGAATCGATTTTTATCATCGGTATAAGGAGGATTTGGCGCTGTTTGCCGAAATGGGCTTCAAGGCGCTGCGCGTCTCGATCGCCTGGAGCCGGATTTTTCCGACCGGTGAAGAGAACGAGCCTAATGAATTGGGGCTGAAGTTTTACGACGGTTTGTTCACGGAAATGAAACGGCTTGGCATCGAACCGATCGTCACGCTTTCCCACTATGAAATGCCGCTTGCTTTGAGCGTCAAATACAACGGTTGGGCGGAGAGGAAGGTCATTGATTATTTCGTGAAATTCAGCAATGTCTGCTTCTCGCGTTATAAGGACCTGGTGAAATATTGGCTGACCTTTAACGAAATCGACAGCATCATCCGCCATCCTTTCACAACCGCGGGCATTGTCCCGGATCGTTGTCCGGAGGGCAAGGTGGAAGAAGTCATTTATCAGGCGCTTCATCACCAGTTTGTCGCCTCGGCGCTGGTGACGGCGGATTGCCACCGCATCATTCCGGGCAGCCAGGTAGGCTGCATGCTGACGATGCTGACGACCTATCCGAATACTTGCCATCCCAAAGATGTAGAAATTACGCTGATGAGGAATCTGCACACTTATTTTTACGCGGATGTGCAGGTATTTGGAGAATATCCGCCCCTGATCGAAACCATGCTTGAGCAGAAAAATATTCATCTGCAAATGGAACCGGGAGATAGGGAGATTTTGCGGAAGCACACGGTCGATTTTGTTTCTTTCAGTTACTATATGTCATTAACCGAGTCGGCCAAAGAGGGGCTGGAGCGAACGTCGGGCAATACGATCACAGGGGTGAAAAATCCTTATTTGCCCGTAACGGATTGGGGATGGCAGATCGACCCGGTGGGCCTGAAAATTTCCTTAATCGAGTTATACGACCGCTATAAAAAACCGCTGCTCATTGTGGAAAACGGCATGGGCGCCGTGGACCGGGTGGAAAGCGACGGCTCTATCCACGATGACTACCGGATCAATTATTTTAGGGAACACTTTAAACAAATGAAGGAAGCGGTGGAAGCCGGCGTTGACCTGTTTGGCTACACAAGCTGGGGACCGATTGATATCATCAGCGCTTCCACGTCCCAGATGTCCAAAAGATACGGCTTTATATATGTCGATCAGGATGACGAAGGAAACGGTACTTTGCAGCGCAGCCGGAAGGATTCTTTTTACTGGTACAAAAAAGTGATTGAAACCAATGGCGAGGATTTGGATTAATTCCCTATCTTTCGATAAGGAAGGTGACCCGTGGTGATCAAAATCAAAAAAGTGTTGAATTCCAGCGTAGTTTTGGTAGAGGATGAGCAGAACAAGGAATACATTCTGTTTGGCAAAGGCATCGGTTACGGCCAAAAAACGGGCAATATCGTCGAGGAGCATAAGGCCGATCAAATCTTCATGCCCGTCGAAAATGTCAAAGTCAAAGAGTATCTCGGTGTATTGGACGCCATTCCTCCGGTATACGTGGAACTGACTGGGCAGATTGTGGCTTACGCGGAAAAGAAGCTGCAAACCAAGCTCAACACGGGGATCTATTTTACCCTTATGGACCATTTGCATTTTGCGGTGGAACGGTTGTCTAAAGAAATCGCGATTTCCAACAAAGTGTTTTGGGAAATTAAAAATTACTATGCCGAGGAATTTGAGATCGGGCTGTTCGCTTTGAAACTGATCAAAGAAAAACTGCACATCGACATGCCCAAAGAGGAAGCGGCCAACATCGCTTTTCATTTGATCAATGCCCAAAGCGGGGAGAAGGAATCCAAGGACGGCATGAAGATGGCCAAAATGATCGGCAGCATCGTCAACCTGGTGAGATATTCGATGAATATTGATATGGATACGGAAAACGTTCATTATACCCGCTTTGTGACCCATGTGAAGTTCTTTGTGGAGCGGTTTTATACGGATAAAATGCTGGAGGACACGGACAACATCCTGTTTGAGCAAATCGCCAGCCTGTATCCGCAGGCGATGGACGGGGCTTTCAAGATCAAGGAGTATATTCACCAGGTATACGGAAAAACCATTCCAAACGAGGAGCTCACCTATCTCGCCGTGCATATTCACAGGCTGATCTCCTATAACCAGTTGGCTTAGACTAGATGGAGGATCTTTAACATTGAAAGCAGGCAATATCATTATTTCGTTCATTGGGTGTTTTATTATGGGCTTAGGCGTCAACGCAGGATACGTCCCTGTTCATTTATTTAGCACAGGTTTTCCGGGCATCGGGATTCTTACGCTCTATACTTTGAATTGGAATCCGGGGGTCGTCGTGTTTGCTCTCAATATTCCTTTGTTATTCCTGGCTTGGAAACGGATTGGGCGTTCCTTTGTGATTCAGACCATGATTGTGGCAGGGGCTTTGTCCGTCTTCCTTGACCTGCTCGATCCCATCCGAAATTGGGTCCACCCTCCGCTATGGTTAGGCATTGTGATTGGCGGGGCATGCTTGGGATTTGGATCGGGAATCGTTTTTAGCCAAGGGCTGACTAGCGGAGGGGTTGGACTGTTAGGCCGGTTAATTCAACTTCATTTTCCTAATCTAAAGATGGGTACGATTCATATTGCATTTGATTTTATTGTGCTTATACTTGGAGCCATGATCATGGATATCAAAACGGCATTTTTCACATTCCTGGCATCCCTCATTATGGGGCGTACGATGGACTTTACAAGGTCGGTGCCCAATCTTTTTGCAAGATTCCGCCGCACATAACCAGTTGTATCGACAAACTCCTGCCCGCAGCAAAAATAGAAAAAGCGAAAGCGCACCAGTAGCGTGCGTTTTCGCTTTTTGATTGTCAAGCAAGTTGGTCAACATTTCCGCACAACGCGTTCGAGCAACCTATACTTGTTATTTCGAAATAGCCTTAAACGCGGCGGACTGCTCCCGGATGCTCTTCTCTGCGGCAAAACGCTCGATGCTGGAAGCTCCGAAGAAGCCGTCGATGTCGGGGATATTTTGCATGATATAAGCGGCATCCGCCGGCTCGGCGATTGGGCCGCCATGGCAAATGACCATGATGTCCGGCCGGACGGCACGCCCTGCGGCAATGATATCCTTGATTTTCACGACGCAATCATCCAAGGTGAGCGCTGTCTTCGCGCCGATCGTGCCCTTCGTGGTAAGACCCATATGAGCCACCAAAATATCCGCACCGGCTTCTGCCATCGCCTTGGCCTGATCTGGATCAAATACATAAGGACAAGTCAGCATGTCCAGTTGATGCGCTTTGCGGATCATTTCCACCTCTAAGTCATACCCCATATCGGTTTCTTCCAAGTTCTGCCGGAACACACCGTCGATGAGGCCCACCGTCGGGAAGTTTTGCACGCCGTTAAAGCCCATATCCTTCAATTGCTTTAAGTAAATGTCCATAACGCGGAACGGGTCAGTACCGCAAACGCCGGCCAGCACCGGGATATTCTTTACAACAGGCAGCACCTCGGAAGCCATTTCGACCACGATCGCATTGGCATCGCCATAGGCGAGAAGCCCGGCCAAAGAACCTCTGCCGGCCATCCGGTAACGGCCGGAGTTGTAAATAATCAGCATATCTGCGCCGCCCGCTTCGCTGCTCTTAGCGGTAATGCCGGTACCGGCGCCTACGCCCAAAAGGATTTTTCCGCCGGTAACTTCCGCTTTAAATTTGGCAAGGATTTCACTTCTGGTCATCGTATTCATGTTTATATCTCCTTTTCCTGTGAATGATTAAGCTTTGCGCTCCATCATAGCAATGAGTTTTTTGGCGGCGTCAAGCGCGAACGAGTCATCGTTGATATGCGCATCCAATTCGTAGAGCTCCACCTTGCTGCGATCCAGGTTGGCTCTTAAAGCATCAAACAAAGCCCGGTCCTCCTCAGGCCCATGGAAGGGCTGACCCTCGGCGTCAATCATGGAAACGCCCTTCAGCGGCAACATTAAAACGCTTTCACCAGTGACTAAATTCAGCTTCTCCGCCAATTTCTCGCCAACGGCTCTGTTTTCCTGGGCGGTGGTGCGCATCAAGGTGACCGATGGATTATGCTTGTACAAGTTGCGATGTTTGTAATGCTCGGGCACGGTGTCAATGGGGCCAAAGTTAACCATATCGCAAGCTCCCACGGAAACTACTTGCGGCACGCCGCAAAGCCCGGCGGCTTCGCTGCGATTAGGACCGGCATTCAGCACGCCGCCAAACAGCTCGTCACACCATTCGGTCGTGGTCAAATCCAGCACGCCTTGGAAATAACCGCTGCGCACCAAATCCTCCATCGTACGGCCACCGGTACCGGTTGCATGGAAGACCAGCACTTCATAACCCCGCTCCTCCAAATAGGCTTTCGCTGTATCTACGCAGGGTGTCGTGACCCCAAACATAGTGGCGGCAACCAATGGTTTTTTCTCTACTTTCGTAACTTCATGCTCCAGCATACCCGCCATGGCAAAGACCGCATTGCTGAAAATCTTGGTGGAAATGGAGTTGAGTCCAGCTACATCCACAATCGAAGGAATCAAAATCACGTCGCTCGTGCCTACATACTGTTCGGTATTCCCGGAAGCCATGGTAGAAACCACAATTTTCGGTACGCCGATGGGCAGAGCCCGCATCGCTGGTGTGATAACCGAGGTGCCGCCCGAGCCGCCCAAGGAAATGATGCCTTGGAATTTGCCTTCCTGATAAAGCCGGGGAACGATCTTTTCGGTACCCTTTGCCATAGCTGCCGTGGCACGAGCCCGGTCTTTTTGGTCTACCAGTTCCCGAAGATTTTCGCCGACCTCGGCAGCAATTTCTTCGTTGGAGACATCGGGAACAAAGTAGGATTCAAAGGTTCCCGTATGCAGGGTCAAGGTGTTAAGGCCGATTTCCTCAAACAGCTCTTTCAAGTAAAGGAATTCCTTCCCCTTGCTGTCGAAGGTCCCCGCGATGGCTACGGTTTTCATTGATTAAGAACACCTCCTGGAATTATCTTTTCTGCCGCCCCATGGCTTTGTAACAGCTTTCAGAAATGATAATATAATTGTACGGCTTGGCGGAAATTTTGATATTGTTTGAAGTAAGCTGTTTTTGTGCTTATGTTAGATTTTGCTCCATTGGCCGTATTTCTTGCGAGGTGCCGCCTTTTCGATAACCGGTAGGCGTCGTGCCTTTATATTTCTTGAAAATTTTAGTGAATTGAAAATAATCTTCATAGCCAACCAGCTCCGCTACCTTCCCCACGGGCATGCCGGTCTCCCTTAGGAAGTCCCCCGCCTTGTTCATCCGGAAACGGATTAAATATTCCGTAAAGCTGCAACCGACGATCCGTTTGAATTTGGCACTCAAATAGGAAGGCGACACATGAGCCGCCAAGGCCAGCTCGCTGAGGTAGATGGGCTCATCATAGTGGTTGATGATATGTTCTTTGATAAACTCCACATAGTCGTAGTCTTGGGCTTGCCCATTAAGCACCTTCATGAGGCTGTTCTCTTCTTCGGCGCTTTGGGATATTTTAAAGGATTTGGTCGTGTTCAAAATGGCCTTTTCCGCCGGAATCCGTTCGAAGGAAGAACCGCCCACAAAGCCTTGGCAAGCAGAGTTGTCGTAAAAGTACCGGGCATCGATGGAAGATTTGATCGGGCCGCCGTAGACCATTTTAATCGCCTCAGGACGAATCTGATTGCAAGTATCAAAAATCTGCTGGGCAAACCTCCGGCCTCTGTCCAAGGACTGCACTTTCTTCGCGCCCAAAACGCCACCGGTCGTCAGTCCCAAATGGGCGCAGATAATGTCTGCTCCGGCCTTTAACATTTGTTCCGCCTGCCAGGCATCAAAGACGAAGGCCAGGGTAAACAGCCCCTGCTCATGGGCTATGCGGATCGCCTCGATTTCCTGGCGATACGAAATCCCCTCTTCCTCCAGCGCCTCGCGAAACTTTCCGTCAATGAGTCCGACGGTGGGCCAATTATTGATCCCGTCAAAGCCGGATTTTTTGATATGCAAAATGAACTCCGGAAGGGAAATGCAAGGGTCCGTAGCGTTCAGTCCAAATAAAATCGGGGTATCCCGCAGAAGAGGCATCAACTCGCGCGAGGCAAAATCCATAACGATTTCATTGCTGTTGGAATAACAAAGATAACATCCCAAAGACGCCCGTCCCATCTGCCGAAAGCGTCCGGCACTGAGCGCCAGAATAATATCCGCCCCGCCCAAAACGCTGTATTTGGTCGTCATGCCGCTGCCGGCAGCGACACCTATAATATGTCGATTGACTTTGATTTGCGCATTCAGCCGTTTGAGTATTTCCTGTCTTGATATTTGCATGGCGAAACCTCCCTTATGCAAACTATACAAAATCAACTGGCCATTCAACAAATTTTGATACGGAACTTCTAGATGTATTTTTTACAGCCGTTGAAAGCCTGCCAATAGAGTAACAGTTCGGATGTCTGGAAAGCGACCTTAATCGGTCGCTTTTTGCTTGCTCGTATTAGAAGGTAAACGAACACTCCTAAAACGCTCTAGCATTGTATCAAAGCTGATCTGACAAGATACGTTTTCTAGCCACAAGTATTCTAACGGTTGCCACAAGCGCTATTTGTACCAAAAACGTTAATTTCAAATTGTAACGGTTGCCATGGAGCTTATTTCACGGAAATCCGGCTATTTTTGCTTAGATTCAGGCAAATAACGGCGATCACAACCGTTAGAATTTAGAAAAGGGCTTTTTTCGGAAAATAGCCGCTATTACAACCGTTAGATTTCCGGGTAGCTTTTACGGGAAATCTTGAGCAACGTTTTTTAGCCCATTTTATACAGAAATTGTGGAAATTTTATGGAAAATATATATTACATCTCATTAATTAACAAAAAACGTCGATAAAATCTATATATAGATCATAGAGTAATAAAATGTAAAAAATGAAGCCAGGACGGACTGAAAGCGTTGCCTTCCTTCGTATAAATAGGTAACGGGGAACCTGTCAAAATTTGTCCGGCTTGAGAGAAGGGTGGTGACATGGCTAAAGCAACTTTGCAGACACGAAAGCTTATTTAGGAAGGATGAGAATTTAATGTATTCCGAGTTGTACGATCCAACAAAGAACCAATTTGTGGGTTGGAGTAAGGTGACGCTGTACCAAAACGATAAGCTCGTTTGGGGTCAGGAGCCTTAAAGTCCTGACGAAGCGGGGCCCGTATGGGTGTCGCTCTTTTCAAATTGAAGGGAGGAAAACGGGATGAAGGTAAGAAAGAGCAACAGTAATATTTTGTTCAAACGTTCCAAATGGCTGCCTGCCGTTATGGCATGCGCGGTTACATTAAGTGTTGCACTGCCGGCTCAAACTACAGTTCACGGTCAAATGGCAAAAACCGTTTCCATACAAGTCGATACGTCTAAGGATCGGAATCCTATCAGCCCTTATATATACGGGACGAATCAGGATTTGGCAGGGGATGAAAATCTGGCGGCCAGACGGCTTGGCGGCAATCGGATGACCGGCTACAACTGGGAAAACAACATGTCCAATGCGGGCAGCGATTGGCAGCAATCCAGCGATAATTATTTATGCACCAATGGCGGTCTGACAGATGCCGAATGCGGCGAGCCGGGAGCGGTGGTGACTTCGTTTCATGATCAATCGCTGCAGCTTGGCGCCTATTCTTTAGTCACGCTGCCGATGGCCGGATATGTGGCCAAGGATGGAAACGGAAGCGTGCAGGAAAGCGAAAAGGCCCCTTCCGCTCGTTGGGATCAGGTCGTAAACGCTAAAAATGCACCGTTTGAATTGCAGCCCGACCTAAGTGACAATCAGGTTTATGCGGATGAATTCGTCAACTTTTTGGTGGATAAGTACGGCGATTCTTCAACAAAGACAGGTGTAAAAGGATACTCGCTGGACAATGAACCGGCTCTCTGGTCACATACGCATCCGCGCATTCATGGTGAACCGGTCGGAGCGAAAGAGTTGGTGGACCGGGCAGTAAGTTTATCCAAAGCCGTTAAAGCGGTTGACCCGGGAGCGGAAATTTTTGGCCCCGTTCTTTACGGTTTTGCGGCCTATAAGGATCTTCAATCCGCACCTGACTGGAACTCCGTAAAAGGCAGCTACAGCTGGTTCGTGGACTATTATCTGGATCAAATGCGCCTCAGTTCGGAAGCCGAGGGCAAGAGATTGCTGGATGTTTTTGATGTGCACTGGTATCCCGAAGCAATGGGCGGGGGCATCCGGATTACGAATGAGGTCGGCAACGACGAAACGAAGAAAGCCAGAATGCAGGCGCCTCGTACTTTATGGGATCCGACCTACAAGGAAGATAGCTGGATCGCTCAATGGAACAGCGAATATTTGCCTTTGCTGCCTCGATTGAAGCAGTCGGTGGACCAGTATTACCCGGGAACCAAGCTGGCTTTGACCGAGTATAGCTACGGCGGCGAAAATGATATTTCCGGCGGCATCGCTATGGCCGACGTGCTGGGCATCTTGGGCAAAAACGGCGTTTACATGGCAGACTACTGGAAGTTGAAGGATGGTGCCAACAATTACGTTAGCGCCGCTTACAAGCTTTATCGCAACTATGACGGAAATCGCTCTACTTTCGGCGATACCAGCGTTAAAGCGCAAACATCGGATATTGAAAATAGTTCGGTGCATGCTTCCGTAACGGATGCAACCTACAATGAACTGCACCTCGTTGTCATGAATAAAAGCATGGACAGCGCACTCAACGCCGAATTCAATCTTTCCGGCGAGACGACTTTTGGTTCCGGTAAAGTTTGGGGCTTCGATCAAACCAGCCCGCAAATTAAAGAAGCAGCACCAATCACACAAATTTCCGGCAACCACTTTACCTATACAGTACCGCCTTTGACGGCTTATCACATCGTATTGACTGCCGGCGGTGACAATCCCGAGCCTCCTAAGGAAGTTCCCGGAAGCTTCGCGCTGAAAGCTGAAGCGGGTGATGGGAAAGTCGATTTGTTCTGGGACGCTTCCAGCAGAGCTGTGGGTTATAGCGTACAGCGGGCAGCGGCTGCAGACGGTCCGTTTACCACTGTAGCATACAACTTGGCCGCAACGTCTTATACGGATAACAGCGTAACGAATGATACTTCTTACTATTACAAAGTCACCGCAAGCAACAGTGCGGGAACGACCGACTCCAATGTCGTAAATGCGGTTCCGCAGGTGCCTAAAGACGGCCCGGTTCGCTATGAAGCCGAAGACGGCACACTGAGTGGCGGAACCACGGTGTCATCCAGCGGGTCCGGTTTCTCCGGCACCGGTTACGTAACGAATTTCCATAATCCAGGGGATTCGCTGACGATGACGATCCAGGCTCCAGAGGCAGGCTTGTACGATCTTACCATCGGCTACCGTTCTCCTTATGATGACAAACGCACGAACTTCTCTTTAAACGGCAAAGCGTCCGGCGAGCTGGTGCTTTGGACATCGGCTGATTTTACGGAAACTTCCGGCGGGAAGCTGCTGCTGAATGAAGGGGCGAATACGATCGGTTTTGAAACGGGCTGGGGCTGGTACGATATCGACTACGTCAAGCTGAAGCCTGCTGCCGACCGTCCGCCGCATGCGGTAACCAAAACGCTCACCAATCCGAACGCGACGGTAGAAGCAAGAGCATTGATCAACTATCTGGTGGATCAATACGGTCAGAATATCCTCTCCGGTCAAGAGGATATAGCCGAAATTGATTGGCTGCAAGCCAATGTAGGCAAAAAACCGGCGATCGCGGCGCTTGACCTGATCGACTATTCGCCAAGCAGAGCGGAACGCGGTCTTACTTCCACAGAGACGGAAAAAGCGATTGAGTGGGATAAGCAAGGGGGCATTGTTAGCTTTGCATGGCACTGGAACGCGCCGAAAGATTTGATTGATGAGCCGGGAAAAGAATGGTGGAGAGGCTTCTACACCGATTCGACTACATTCGATGTGGAATATGCGATGAATCATCCGGAGTCCGAAGATTATAAACTGCTTATTCGCGACATCGATGTGATTGCCGAGCAATTGAAGAAGCTGCAGGATGCGAAAGTGCCTGTCCTGTTCCGTCCTTTGCACGAAGCGGAGGGCAAGTGGTTCTGGTGGGGCGCTAAAGGTCCTGAACCCGCCAAAGAATTATATATTTTGATGCACGACCGTTTGACGAATGTGCACAAATTGAACAATTTGATCTGGGTCTGGAATTCCGTTTCTCCCGATTGGTATCCGGGGGACGAGTATGTGGATATTTTGAGCTATGACTCTTATCCGCAAGCCGGTGACTACAGTCCGCAAATTGCCAAATACGAAGACCTTGTTACTTTGGGCAAAGACAAAAAGCTCGTTGCCATGAGCGAAAACGGCGCTATTCCGGATCCTGATCTGGCGAAGGTGTATCAAGCCCATTGGAGCTGGTTCGCTACTTGGTATGGGGATTTCCTGAGAGACGGCAAACACAATAGTCTTGAGCATCTGCAAAAAGTGTACAATCATCCGAACGTCATTACGTTGGACAAGCTCCCGCCCAACTTAAAAACGTACGGCATTTCCGACCAGCCGTCAGTACCGGGCAGCTTTACGCTGAGCGCGGCGGGCGAAACGGGAAAAATCACGCTGAACTGGACAGCATCGGCGAATGCGGCAAGCTATGAAGTGACGCGTTCGACGGCTGCAGACGGCACGTTTGCGACAGTAACCGATGCAGCATACGGCACCAGCTACACGGACACAGACGTAACGGCAGGCACGACGTACTACTACCAAGTCGTGGCGAAAAACGATGCGGGCCAAACGGTTTCGAACACGGCCAGCGCAACGCCGAAAGTGGATGATCAGCAGCCGGCAACGGGACTGGTGCTCCAGTATCGCACACCGGATACCAGTGTGAACGACAATCACTTTAAGCCGCATTTCCAAATTGTAAACAAAGGTACAACCTCCGTACCGCTCAGCGAGTTGACCCTTCGTTATTACTACACGATCGACGGCGACCGTACGCAGGTATTCAACTGCGACTATGCGGCACTGGGCTGCTCGAAGCTGAACGGCAAGCTGGTCAAAATGGATGAAGCTGTAACCGGCGCTGATTATTATTTGGAAGTCAGCTTCAACCCGGATGCAGGCGTGTTGGCGCCTGGAGGCAGCACGGGCGAAATTCAAACCCGTATCAATAAAACAGACTGGTCAAACTATAACGAAAGTGACGATTACTCGTATAAAGGCACGCAATCTTCATATGCCGATCATACGAAAGTGACGTTGTATCAGAATGGCGTACTTGTTTGGGGAACCGAACCGACAGCTAATTAATGGTCATAAACCACCACACTACAAAAAAATGAAGTGATTACAAAGTGGAAAGTGATTGCCAGATGAACAACTTATCCGAAGAATGCTTGCCGCAGATTCGCGGTGACGATGAGCAGGCACGGTCGGCTCTGATTGGTCAATATCGGCCCTTTATATTGAAGGTTGTCAAACATGTCTGCAAGCGCCAGGTTGGATGGAATGATGATGAAGCTAGCATAGGTTTGATCGCCTTCAATGAAGCTGTCGATCGATACCGTACGGAGTATGGCAAAACATTTAATAATTTTGCGTTTCTTATGATCCGCAGACGATTGATCGATGATTTTCGGAAAAAAATAAAAATTTTCCAAAACGAAGCTGACTGGAAAGAAATGCTGTGCATTGCCGATAATGCGAGCTCGCTGGATGCCTTTGAAAGGCAGGAACGAGCTGCGGCGTTGGCGGAGGAATTGGCCAGCTATGACGAAAGGCTCCGGGAATTCGGCATCTGTCTTCGGGAGCTGGAAGAGATCATGCCAAACCACCGGGATACCCGGCAAATGCTGGTGCGGATTGCCCGCTATTTTTGCAACAAACAGGAATGGCTTAACGATCTTTTGCACAAAAAGAAGCTTCCCTTGAAGGCCATGACCAAAGAGATCAACGTCAGCCAAAAGACGCTGGAACGCAATCGCAAGTATCTGATATCGCTAATCCTAATTTTCGGCTGCGAGGATTTTACAAGGATTCGCGAGAGCCTCTCTTTTACTAGGATGGAAGAGGATGCACGGTATGTAGAGCAATTGTAACGAGTTTAATATCGTTCTAAGTTGAAGAGCGGCCTTAGCAGGCCGCTTTTTTGCGTTAAGTACTTCGGACTTGGCAATATCCGTATCCTGAACCAGGCCTTTATCATCTTCCATTGGACTATGGCACAGGAATTTCTAGGTGTATGGCATACAGTAACATGAGATTGTGAACAGAAGGGGAAGGAGGTTATCCATGAAGATACCGGTCAAGGGAGTTGTGATTTCATCCACGGAATCGGATGGAAGCCATTCGCATAAGCTGTACATTACGTCGTGGGGAGGAAGGCCAGTTCACTCGCACGAATTTAAGGGGATCACTTCATTTGACGTAGGGCATCGTCATGCCTACGCGGGATTGACGGCCCCGGCCCCCAGCGGGGTGCAGCACACCCACCGTTACCATACGGTTACGTCATTTGATGACGGGCATTCTCATGTGATTACAGGTGTCACCGGCCCGGCTATTCCCGTCCATGGCGGAGGGCATATTCATCATTTTGAAGGGGTGACGACGGTCAACGGCGCTACGCCGCATACTCATTTTTATCACGGAAACACAGGAAATGAAGTCATCGGCGATTAAGAGGCCTACTGATCCCGCAGCAATTGATAAGCAGGAGGGGACGGAAAGTTCTCTCCAACAAGAGAAGAGGATGTCAATGTCCATTGGGAAAATGAGAAAGCATCAGGAGATGTTACGTAACCCTGTCTTGCATGCGTATTTGCCTGAAACTTACTGGATGACGGACTCACGGACCTTACGAATGCTGAAAAACTATTCCTCCGTCTTCATAAAACCTGACCAGGGAAGCGGCGGCAGCGGAATCATCCGTGTCAAGAGGTTGCGCGGGGGATATGAGGTCCGTTGCGGTCCAAGTCTGAAGATTGTCGGAGCTGGTGCTGTCATAAAAGCGATTCATTCCTATCGGAAACCCAAGCACCGGTATTTGGTACAGAGGGGCCTGCGATTGGCGAAGTATCATAGGATGATCTTTGATATCCGTGTATACCTGCAGAAGCCGAAGAATCATTGGATCATTGCGGGGATGGCCGCCCGTGTTGCCGCTCCTCGCAAGTTTGTGACCAACTATCTTAAAGGGGGGCATGCGGAACCTTTGCAAAAGGTTCTCTTAAGCACTTTTCACAACAACCAAACCAAAGTGGACGCCTGTTTTCGCAAAATAGAGGAGCTGTCCATGGCCATTGCCAGAACGATTAATAAACGGCATTCGATTAATGAATTAGGCGTTGATCTAGCCATAGACGAGAATGGCCGCATTTGGATCATTGAAGCCAATTCACATCCGGGCCATAGGTTGTTTACTCAACTCTCTGATCGTACCATGATTAGAACCATTATGGAAAACAAGCAAAGCATCGGGAAAAAACTATGAAAGAGGATCGCCCTGCTCCTTAACGGAGTGGGACGTTCCTCTTTACGTTTATCTCGGACTTCGTTGATCCCCTATTTTTCCCCGTCCCACTCGGCGTAAAACTGCTCCAGATATTCCAGCATAAATTGATGCCTTTGTTCGGCCAAGGCCTTCCCGTGCGAGGTGTTCATCAAATCCTTCAGCTTCAACAGCTTTTCGTAAAAGTGATTGACCGCGGTATCCTGCCCATTTCTATATTCGCTTTCCGTCATGGCGGCTCTGGGCTTCACCGCGGGATCGTGCATCGCTCTCCCCTTCGCCCCGGAATAGGTGAAAACGCGCGCAATGCCGATTGCTCCGATCGCATCCAATCGGTCGGCATCCTGTACCACTTGGCCTTCCAGGGTTTTCATGGGGCTGGAATTTCCGCCCTTAAAAGACATCGTCGAAATGATCTCCATCACGTGCCCGGCATCTTCGGGCTCCACGCCATGCTCCTCTAACCAAGCGCTTACCTTCCGAAGACCGTGCTCCTCGCTGGGATTCAGTTTGGCATCGGCCAGATCATGAAGAAGCGCGGCGAGCTCACAAATATACAGATCTGCGCCCTCCTGCAAAGCGATGGTTCTGGCTAACCGGGTGACCCGCTGAATGTGCCCCCAATCATGGCCAGTGCTTTCCTTTTCCAGCGCTATTTTCACGTCGGTTTCAGCTTGGGCGATGATCAGTTTCTTAATATTTTGCTTCATTAATAGGTACTCCTTTTTTGAATAGCAGAGGAACGAAATCCTCTTATCTGAACTAAGTATATATTATATACCCTGATAGATTCCTTGGGGGTCTCTGCGCGGAAAATTTCTGGCAATACAGTAGTACGTAATTTTTTAATTGTAACAATTCAACAAGCAGCAATTTATAACGCGACGAAAGACAGCAAAACGAATACCGCAACGAAGACGATTACGGTAGACACGAAGCTTCAAGCCAAATGCCTATGCATCGCGCGCCGAAGCGGTAGTGATGCTCAACCGGATGTTTGAACGCGGTCCGCTGCATGGCGTAACCACGTCATCTTTCCCGGATGTGCCGGTGGCACACTGGACGTTCAAAGATGTCGAAGAAGCAGCGACGGCGCATAGCTACATCATTGATCAAGAGCAGCAGGAAGTTATTGCGCAATAGTTCTTACTTCAAGGAGCCGAGACAGCATGGGGAATGCCCTGCTGTCTCGGCTTTTTTAGATTATAGACTTATAAAATGATCGGCGGGGTAGAGGAGGATGGGCAGGTAGAGAAGGGAGGAGAAGAGGAATCTGGAGGCTAAGGGACACCAGTGACGTTATTTGCGGAAAAACGCAGGTTCGAGAAATGTAACGGGCACAGATGACCTTATTTACCTCAAATCGGCCCGATTGAGCTCGTTTAGAGCGAAATAGCGTCATCCAGGTCCGTTAGGCTGGGAAATATCCGGGAAATGGGCGGATAAGGTCGCTGGTGTCCGTTAATACCTTTTTGGATGCAAATGGAATCTACTTCCAATAAACGGAATTTACCCAGCATAATGCGACAGAAAGTGGCGAATTTACGTGGATTTAATCATTAATTTTATGTCAAAACATAGGTTTCTCTGTTGAAAATAGTTTATAATCTAGTAATAAGGCACTATCTGGAAGGGGGTGAAAAGCGTGTCAATTTCTCTTGTTAAAGGCCAGAAAGTTGACTTGACCAAAAACAATGCGGGACTGTCCAACATTATCGTAGGTTTAGGCTGGGATCCGGCGGAAACCGAAACGCGCGGATTTTTCGGGAGAAAGAAGAAAGGAACAGCCAATATCGACTGTGACGCTTCGGCACTCCTGTTAAATGCCGACGGCAAGCTGGAAAAGAAAGAAAATATCGTATGCTTCTATAATTTGAAGAGTCCGTGCGGCTCCGTACAACATACGGGCGATAATTTAACAGGAGAAGGGGATGGCGATGATGAGCAAATTATCGTTGATCTTGCCCATGTCCCTTCCAATGTGGAAAAAATACTGATGGTAGTTAACATCTATCAATGTGAGGCTCGCGGCCAGGATTTTGGAATGATCAAATCGGCGTTCATCCGGGTCGTAAATCCGGCAAACAACCAGGAACTGATCCGGTTTAATCTAACGGACAGCTACGCGGGGATGACAGCGTTACTCGTGGGCGAAATCTATCGTCATAACGGCGAATGGAAGTTTAACGCTCTGGGCGAGGGCGCACATGCTGCACATATTAATGAATTGGCAAGCCGATACGTTTAATAAATTTAACAAGGGAGTTGCTAATCTATGTCTATCAGCTTGGAAAAAGGCCAGAAAATCGACCTCACGAAAACAAACCCCGGTCTCACGAAAGTTATTGTGGGGCTTGGTTGGGATACAAACAAATATGACGGCGGCCAGGATTTTGACTTGGACGCTTCGGCTTTTTGCCTGAACGCTTCCGGCAAAGCGGCGAGCGAAAAGGATTTTATTTTCTATAATAACACGCAAAACAGCAACGGCTCTGTGCTACATACCGGTGACAACCGTACTGGTGAAGGTGAAGGGGACGACGAGCAGCTGAAGGTGGATCTTGCGGCCGTACCTGCGGAGATCGACAAAATCTCTTTCTGTATCACCATTTATGACGCGACGGCGCGCAGTCAGAACTTCGGGCAAGTTTCCAACGCCTTTGTGCGGATTGTCAACGAAGCTAACAACGAAGAACTGCTCCGTTATGATCTTGGCGAGGATTTCTCCGTTGAAACGGCGATCGTCGTGGGCGAGCTATACCGCAATAACGGCGAATG
Source organism: Paenibacillus lacisediminis (assembly GCF_046567315.2). NCBI lineage: Bacteria > Bacillati > Bacillota > Bacilli > Caryophanales > Paenibacillaceae > Paenibacillus > Paenibacillus lacisediminis. Next base: position 32,524 of record NZ_JBKIAX020000018.1, read on the forward strand.
GAAGTTTAATGCGGTAGGCAGCGGCTATAAGGACGGCTTGGCCGGACTTGTGCGCGATTTTGGCCTGTCCTAATACAGTTATCATATTCTACCGGCCGTCTTAAGACAGGCGGCCCTTTTTCTTACTCATAAACGAAGGGGCGAGCAAGGTGGCAGTTAATCTATCAAAGGGTCAAAAGGTTGATCTTACCAAATCAAATCCGGGTCTGACGAAAATCGTTGTTGGTCTTGGTTGGGACACGAATAAGTACGACGGCGGTAAAGAATTCGATCTGGACGCATCCGCCTTCTGCCTCAACGAGAACGGCAAAGTCAATTCGGATGCTGACTTTATGTTCTATAACAACCCCGCCAACAGCAACAACTCTATCGTCCTCTCGGGTGACAACAGAACGGGCGAGGGTGCGGGCGACGATGAAACGATTAAGCTCGACTTGGCTAACATACCTGCGAATATTAACAAAATTGCCTTCTGCATTACGATCCACGAAGCTCAAGAAAGAAACCAGAACTTCGGCCAAGTGGCAAACTCTTATGTGCGCGTTGTGAATGAAGCTACCGGCGAGGAACTGATCCGTTACGACCTCGGTGAAGATTATTCCGTGGAAACGGCCGTGGTCGTAGGCGAGCTCTACCGTCATGGAACGGAATGGAAGTTCAGTGCCGTCGGCAGCGGCTTCAAAGACGGCCTGGCCGGACTTTGCAGAGATTTTGGAATCAGCATCTAACATATACACAGGGAGGGATCCGGATGACCATCAGCCTGTCAAAAGGCCAGCGTATTGATTTGACGAAAACGAACCCAGGACTAAAAAAAGCACTCATTGGTCTAGGATGGGATATCAATAAATACAGCACCGGACAAGACTACGACCTTGACGCCTCCGCGTTTCTTCTGCATGCGGACGGGAAGGCAAAAGGGGTCGAGGACTTTGTATTCTATAACAATCCCAAGACTCCAAACGGCTCTGTCATACATACCGGAGATAACCGGACAGGAGAGGGCGACGGTGATGATGAGCAAATTATTATCGATTTTTCCCTGGTCCCTCCGCATATTCATCGTGTCGGTATTTCCGTAACCATCCATGATGCAGCGCTTCGAAATCAAAACTTCGGACATGTATCCAATGCTTTTGTGCGGGTTGTAGATGCGGAGACCGATCGGGAGATCGCCCGGTATGATCTGGGTGAAGACTTCTCTCTGGAGACCGCGGTTGTGGTTTGCGAGCTGTACCGTCACGGAGAAGAGTGGAAGTTCCAGGCTATAGGTTCCGGCTTCAACGGGGGCCTGGCGGCTCTATGCAGAAACTACGGTTTGGACGCGCAATAATCGTGCCCTTTATCTTCATATATGAAAGGTTGGTACATTCGTGACGATCTCCTTGATTAAAGGTCAGAAGGCAGACCTGACGAAAAACAACCCAAATTTGAATAATGTCATCATTGGAATGGGTTGGCGCAATGCTAACAGCTCTTTAGAGGTGGATTTCTCAGCCTTTTTATTGGCACAGAACGCGAAAGTGACGAAAGATGAAGATCTGATTTTCTACGGTAATCCCACCGGCCCTAATCAATCGATATCCGTACTGTCAAATAACAAGCAAGTCTATTCCGGAGTGGCGGATCAAGCACAGTTAGCCGTTTCGCTTAAGAACGTGCCGCCGCACTACGAGCGAATAGCTTTTGCCCTAACGATCTACGACGGGGAAAAAAGAGGACAAAACTTCTCCCAGCTTGATGATACCTACATTCGCATCGTCGATCCGGCGAACGGACTCGAAATGATCCGTTATAATATCGGAAAATCCTTCACTGTAGAAACGGCCATCATTGTAGGGGAATTGTACAGATACAATGGCGAGTGGAAATTTAATGCTCTAGGGTCCGGTTATTCGGGAGGATTGGCCGCGCTGTGCGGCAGCTTCGGCATTGAGGTGAAAGAATCGCCCTCCAATCAACCGTCGCCTGCTCCAACACCAACACCAGTGCCGGCACCAGCACCAGCAACACCGCCTCCTGCTCCGACGCCCGCTCCACCTTCGGCTCAGCCGCCGTCCTTATCCAAAATTGAGCTGAAGAAACGCGGCGATGTGATCAACCTGGAGAAGAAATCCGGAGATCTCGGCGAAATCCTGGTCAACTTGAACTGGAACCAAAGAAAGCAAAAAGGGTTCTTTGGGAGCAAAGGCGTCGATCTTGACCTAGGTTGTTTATTTGAGTTGAAGGATGGAAGAAAAAGCGTAATTCAAGCGCTTGGCGAAAGTTTCGGCTCCCTCAACCGATTGCCGTATATCGCTCTTGACGGGGACGATCGAACCGGCGATGTCGCAACCGGCGAAAACCTGAGAATCAACGGCCGGTATGTCTCCGAAATCGAAAAAGTGCTGGTGTTCGCGTTTATTTACGAAGGCGTAACCAACTGGTCGGAAGCTGACGGCGTCGTAACCATAAAGCAGCAGGGCGGGCCCGACATTGTCGTGCGTTTGGACGAGCATAACAACCGTAAAGGGATGTGCGCCATCGCCATGATCCGCAATGTGAACAACCAGACCTTCAGCGTTGAAAGAATTGTTGAATATTTTTCGGGTCATTTGGAACTCGACCGCGCCTTTAATTGGGGAATGCGATGGACTCAAGGCTCTAAATAAAATTTTGGGGGAATTTTAGGCAATGTCCGAATTTATCAATAGTTTTGTAGAGAATTTTATGTCCTTTTTTGACTGGAACAACCTGGGCGCTCTGTTGTCCGATCCGGTAACCTGGGGCATTATCGCCTCCCTGGTTCTGCTAGAGGGCCTGTTGTCCGCCGACAATGCGCTTGTCTTGGCGGTGCTTGTAAAGCATTTGCCCAAAGAGCAGCAAAGGAAGGCCTTGTTCTATGGGATTATCGGCGCCTATATCTTCCGCTTTCTGGCGATCGGTGTAGGTACGTTCCTTGTTAAAATTACATGGGTTAAAGTCTTGGGCGGTTTGTACCTCTTATGGATCGCCTGCAGCAATCTGTTTGATTTGGAAGTCAAGTGGGTTCGGGCGGGCAAAGTGCCGGTTATTCCTTACATCGGCAGGAAAAATGACGAAGAGGATGAAATTGAAGCCAAAGCCTACGGGTTCTGGCGTACGGTTCTTACCGTAGAGTTAATGGACATTGCCTTCAGCGTAGACTCCGTGATTGCCGCGTTTGGCGTAAGCGATCAGGTATGGGTTCTCTTCCTCGGCGGAATTCTGGGCGTGCTGATGATGCGGGGGGTAGCGCAAGTCTTCCTGAAGCTCATTGACCGTTACCCTGAGCTGGAACGGGCAGCTTTTATTCTCATCATTATTATCGGCGGCAAAATGCTGGCGGCCGTATTCGGATTCCATATGAGCCACGTGATGTTCTTTGGGCTTTTGATCGCCGTATTGGTGGGCACGATCATCATCAGCTCCATCCGCAAGAAATCGAAATCGGAAGAATCGAAACCTCAGTCCATGTAACATATAAACACACAAAAGATGAATCCCTTACCGAATTAGGACCGTATAGAATATATCCCTCCTCAATTATAGGGGGGGATATTTTTTGCTCATTTCCCGATCATTGATGATTTGCTGGTGAAGGAGGGGAACGGAATGTACTACTTCAGCTATTTAAAAAATGAGCAGGACGCCGAGATCTTTTATCTGAACCCCCAGCCGTTTACGAATAAGTCAAGCAGGGAGATCCTTTCCCATGCTGTTGGGGCCGCGCTTTATATGCCTGCCACACGGCCGAACATTGCGGATGAATTGGTTTCCGGAAAAATCCGCGGGCTGGTCACGGCGATTATTGACCTGGAAGACGCCATAGGCGACGTTCAGGTCGAGGCGGCTGAAAAAAATCTATGTCTGCAATTGAAGCATATTTTCCAATTCAAGCAACAAGAGCAAATCACGGATGAGGATACTCCTTTAATTTTTATCCGGGTTCGTACTCCAAGGCAAATGAAGAGACTGATTGCGCTGCTGGAAGATTCCATCGAAGTGATCTCAGGATTTGCGCTGCCCAAATTCTCTTTGGAGAATGGACAGCAATTCCTTGAATTGATCAAGGAGTATAACCAAACCAAACGTTCGCAGGCTCCAACGCTTTATGGGATGCCGATTTTGGAAACCGCCGATGTCATTTACCGGGAGTCGCGTTTGGATACGCTGTTGGGGATTCGGCGTCTGCTTGATGGTCATAAAGACCATGTTTTGAATGTGCGGATTGGCGCGACCGACTTCTCCAGCCTGTTTGGACTGCGAAGAAACCCGGATATGACGATTTACGATATTGGCGTTATCCGTGATTGTATCGCCGATATCATCAACGTATTTGGACGAGCCGCCAACCAATATGTGATTTCCGGGCCGGTGTGGGAGTATTTTAAGAGCAATCGTGTGCTGAAGCCGCTGCTGCGGCAGACTCCTTTTGAGGAGGCGGCGGGCAAGCAGGGACGGATCCTGCGTATGGATTATATCAACGGTTATGTCGACGGGCTGATCCGGGAAACGGAATTGGACAAGGAAAACGGGATCCTCGGCAAAACCATCATCCATCCGTCCCACATTCATCCGGTTCAGGCGATGTACGTGGTTACCCATGAAGAATACATGGATGCAACGTCCATTATTGCCAACAGCAACGGCATTACGGGCGTGCTTAAGAGCCAATACGAAAACAAGATGAATGAAGTGAAACCGCATTTAACTTGGGCCAAACGCATTATTTTACGATCTCAAATCTATGGGGTGTTACGTGAAAACCAAAGCTATACTTCACTGCTCGTCGGAACCAAAGGCATTGAACAGGCGCTTATATAAGATTTTAGGGGATTTGGAAGTCGAGATCGAAATCCTGGATAATCCGTTTCAGTTGCCGCTGGAAGCTCTCTTTCAGATGGCGGCGCGAATTAATAAGAAACGCAGCTTTCTGTTTGTCAGCAAAGTGCTCGGCAAACACATTCCGGTGGTGCCCGAAGTTTCGCTGCTAAGCGGGGCGGCATTGGCTTACCTATACCAGAAGCACTGCGGTGGGGAAATCACCGGCGATATAGCGGGAATTGTGCGGGGGATCGTGAACCCGGAGGAAGCGGCGGCCATCTATAAGGGGGTCAAAGCGAATTTGCTGCCGATCCCGGAACCCGCTTTGTTCATCGGGTTTGCGGAAACCGCGACCGCGCTGGGGAACAGCATGTACGATATCTTTAGCGGCCCGGCCCAATATATTCATACGACCCGGGACGTCATGGTCGAATCGGAGCCGACGCTTACCTTTGAAGAAGAACATTCGCATGCCACCGCCCATCGTTGTTACCCGTCCCATGTTGATTTTTTTCGCGGGGACGAGCCGGTGGTGCTTGTGGATGATGAAATAACGACAGGCAAAACCGCCATCAACATCATCAGAGACCTTCACCAAAAGCATCCAAGAAGCCGTTATGTCTTAGCCAGCTTATTGGATTGGAGGTCGGACGAGGATATAGCCCGCTTTAAGGAAACGGAAGCTGAGCTTAAGATTACGATTGATTGTCTATCACTTGTCCGGGGCCAAATCAAAGTTAGAGGCGCTGCACCAGGTCTGGAGCACTGCGGAGAAAGCACGGTGTCCAAGCCTTCCAAGGAACCGCAAATCTATCATTACGAGGCAGGGCGGTTTTTCAGTCATGTTCCGTTCTCGTCGATGAATTCTACGGGTGCAGTGAATATCAAACCTTACTTGGCGTTTACGGGCCGATTTGGCTTGCAGGGTACGGACAATGAAAAACTGGACCAAATGATCGCCCAAACGGCGGCTTTACTGAAAAGCAAACGCGCAGGCGGCAAAACGCTGTGCCTGGGGACAGGAGAATTTATGTACATACCGATGCGGATTGCCGCGGAAATGGGGGACGAGGTTTATTATCAATCAAGCACACGAAGCCCGATCCATCCGTTCGACAACGCCGCTTACGGTATTAAAAACGCGTACTCCTTTCATTACCCCGATGACACGGAGATCGGTTATTTCTTCTATAACATCAGTGAAGGGCAATACGATGAAATTTTCGTGTTTGTCGAGCGCTCGCATCAAGCCAGTCTGGAATCATACGTCAATGCTTTGAAATTAACGGGGACACCAACGCTTCATTTTGTACACTTTAACTGAAAAGGGAGGCGTTAGACATGACTCTTAACAATAAATCCATGGCCTCACCCGTTCCGCTCGGTAGCTACAGCCGGGAAGATGTCATTTTTTTGCTAAAGGATCTTAGCGATATTGCGCTGGAAAAAGGAACCGAAGATCGGGAGGGAGCGATCCAAGCGGGAACGCATTATTCGGAAATGCTGCCTGTGGAATATCAGCCTTCCAGCGAGTACATCCAGCTATTCCACGATACATTGGCGGCGACCGCGCGTAAAGTAGCCTTGGCGGTTGCGGTAACGGCCGAATTGATCGTCAAGAAGCGCGGATTTAATACGGTTCTGGCTTCGCTGGCCAGGGCAGGCACCCCGATCGGGATTCTCATTAAGCGGTATATTAAAATGCTGTACCATCAAGAATTGCCTCATTACAGCATTTCGATCATCCGGGGCCGCGGTATAGATGAAAATGCCGTGCTTTATATGCTGCAAAATCACCCGGGGCTGGACATCCAGTTCGTGGATGGGTGGACGGGAAAAGGGGCCATCCGCAAAGAACTCATAGCGGCTTGCGAGAGCTTTCGTTCGAAATACGGAGTGCGCTTAAGCGATGATCTTGCCGTTTTGGCCGATCCGGGCTGCTGTTCCAGTACTTTTGGGACCCGCGAGGATTTTCTGATCCCCAGCGCTTGCTTGAATTCCACGGTGTCCGGGCTGATGAGCAGAACGGTGCTGCGACAGGATCTGATCGGGCCGGATGATTTTCATGGAGCCAAATTTTATAAAGAATGGCTGCCTAACGACTTATCCAACTTTTTTGTCGATCAGATCTCTTCCCGCTTCGATGAAGTGTCCGCAGAAGCGCGCGGCCAAGCGGCGGCGATTCTGCCAAACCATGCCGATCAATTGGAGACCTGGAAGGGGATGAGCGATATCCGGAGAATTCAGCTTGATTTCGGCATTGACGACGTTAACCTGGTCAAACCGGGGGTGGGGGAAACCACGCGTGTGCTGCTGCGCAGAATCCCTTGGAAAATCCTCGTGGACCGCTTGGATAATCCAAGTCTGCAGCATATTCTTTTGCTCGCCAAGGAGCGGGGCGTGCCGGTGGAAACTTACGATGACCTCACTTATTCCTGCTGCGGCATTATCAAACCGCTTAAGGCAGGTGAATAAGCGTGATTTTTGCCAGCGATCTGGATCGCACCCTGATCTACTCCCAAAGGGCCATGGGATTGCCGTCTGACGCGGCGCAGCATCTCCCGGTTGAGCTGTACAATGGCGAGTACATTTCGTTTATGTCGAAGAAGGCGCTGTCCCTGTTGCAGGAATTGCAGCAATTCGTCACATTTGTGCCGGTCACCACTCGTACCATTGAACAATATAAGCGGATATTTCATATCTCGTCGAATATTAAGCCTAAATACGCGATCACGAGCAATGGGGGAAACATCCTGATGGATGGCGAACCCGATCCCGTTTGGGCCACGAAGATTCAGCAGCTCCACGATCACTATTTGGACCATGAGGCTCTAATGCGGCGTTTTCGTGAGATCGCTTCCCCGGATTGGGTCCTGCGGGAGTATTTGGCGGACAACCTGTTTTACACCGTCATTATCGATCGGGAGACAATCCCCTTGGAATTAGTCCGGTCGTTCGGCAAAGAGATTGCATCTTTGGGCTGGAGCCTCTCCATCCAAGGCAGAAAGCTGTATTTGATCCCTGCGGAAATCAATAAAGGCAGCGCCATGTTATATATTAAAGACAGGTTATCCTCGGCGTTTGCGGCGGCTTCCGGGGACTCCCTGCTGGATGAAAGTCTGTTAAAGGCCGCGGATTACGCGTTGGCTCCGGCGCATGGGGAGCTTTATGCCGCCTATGCAGGGTTGGGGGCCTACAATTTTACCCAAGAATCGGGAATAGCCGCCTCGGAGGAAATCCTGCGTACGGTTCTTGAAGTATTTCGAAAGAAGGAATCTACCCGTGAATATTTGGTTTAATCGGACATTTTCCACCGCAAGCCATTATGTTGAAATGATTCGTCACAATCCGGACAACAAACCGTTTAAAATATTCGCCACCCATCCATCACCCCACTCCATCATGCTTCAGGCGGCTGACTATGCCGAACTGGAGCCGGCCGTGCCTGCCCATGAGTATGCGGCTTACTGTGTAGATTTCTGCGCCAGACATAAAATTGACATCTTCATTCCGCATTATCGCCTTGCCGAAGTTGCCAAACACCGGGATGAGTTTGATAGAATAGGAACGAAGGTTATGCTGGCCGGCACCGCCGAGATGTTATCCAGCGTGGATGACAAGGGTCGGCTGTTCGAGTTTCTAAGCGGTGTGCCTGGCCTTCAGCTTCCCGATTATGACGTGGTCACCACTTTGGAAGAATTTGAAAAGGCATACAAGCTGCTTACGGACAAAGGCCATAGGGTTTGCCTTAAGCCTGTCTCTGGAGAAGGGGGCGCCGGGTTCAGAATCATCACGGACGAGCCCAACACGATTCAAAGTTTATATGAGTGGGCCGGGGCGGCCATGCATATTGAAGAAGTGGTCAGGCTGCTGGGAAGTGAGCCCAGCTTTCCGCCTCTGATGGTCATGGAGTATTTGGAGGGCAGTGAATACAGCGTGGATTGTCTGGGATCTGCGGAAGGGATCGTTGCGGCGGTTCCCAGAAAGAAGGTAGAGGGGCGGGTTCGCTTGCTGGAACACAACGAAACGTTGATACGTTTGGCTCACGAGATTCACCGCGTTTTGCCGCTTCAGTACAATTTCAACATTCAATTTATCTATCAAGGGGATACACCCAAGCTATTGGAAATTAACCCGCGTACCTCGGGAGGGTTATATACGACTTGCCTATCGGGGGTAAATTTCCCTTATCTAGCCGTTAAATTGCTATTGGGGGAAGCTTTTGAGAGGCCAGCGCCTGAGTTTGGCATTTATGCTACTCATCTTGAGAAAGAATACGTGATCAAGCGGCCGTTCTAAAGTTCCCCAAGAATTGACAGGATACGAGCGCAGGACTTAAGATACAGATATTATGAGGTAGGGAAAGGAGGAACCGGTTCATGACTCGTTATAAACTTGCGGGTGGAATTTCGCTGCTTGGCTTCGTTGCCTCTTTGTTTACCGCCCGGTTTTTACCGGAGGTTGTGAATTTACTGATCCCCACACTATTCTCTCTCGCCGCGATCGCTTTGTTAAGCCGGTTATCAAGACCAAAGACGCAAGGGCCGGAAACCCAAATCAACGAGCGGGTGAATCATACCGGAACATCCGGCGCGCCAACTCAGGCTCAGAACCAGAATCCGAATCAGGCTCAAGATCAGGCTCGTCCTGCATCGGAAAATGCTGCGGAGGTCGAGAAGGATCCTTTTTGGGGACCGATTATGGAGTACATTCAAGTTACTGAAGAAATGGTGATTTCCGAGGGGCAAAAGAACAACCTCGACGATGAAATTGTCGAAAAAACGCTCAGTTTGCTGGCCAGAGTCAATCGGCTGATTCCGCAGCTCAAGACGCTGCATGACGGGAACGTTAATCACAATATTCAGAGACTTATTTTCAAAGATTTAAACGGCGCGATCAATCCATTCTTAAACTTAAGCGGGGAGGCCAAACGCCAGAACCGTAGACTCCTGCTTAACGGGATCAAAGATATCAACACCAAGCTATCATCCTATGTGGAGACGATTGAGCATAGAGACCTTATCGAACTGCAAACCCGTGTGGATCTGATTCAGCAGCGGTACCGGTCTAACTAAATAAGGAGGGCATTCTATGTCTACAGTACAAATGGTTCAATTAAAAGAGACGGATCTTGCGAAAGTAGAGCAGGAAGCGAACCAGCTGATCCAAAAGGTGGCCACCACCGATTCAATGGAGCTGGAAACGCTCATGGACAGCATCGGCCGTATGGGCCAAAAAACGATGGAGCAGGCCAGCCAATCCCTGGGTATGCTGCAGCGGCCCATCAATGAGCTGATGTCCGGCCAACGCTCCGAAGTTTCCAACAACATTCTCAAGCTAAGATCGGAAATTGATTCGCTCAGCAAAAGCAAACAGCTTGGCTTTTTTGAAAAAATGCTGAAGAAAACACCGCTGAAAAATTACATATATAAATATCAATCGGTGAAAACCAATGTGGATGCCATCGTCCAGACCTTAAGAAACGGGAAAGAGACGCTGGAAGAGAACATCGTTTACATGAAAAATCTGAAACGCTCGTCGCTGGAGTCGGTGTACAACTTGCAAGTTCGCATCACGATGGGCCATAAACTGAAAGAGCTGTTCGAGCAGGAAATCGCCAAGCCGGAAAACGAAAACCGCAAAACCCACCTGGAGCGGGGGCTGCGGAAAGTGGTCACCCGGATTCAATCGTTCGAGGAAATGGTCATGCTCTATCAGCAAGCGATCGCCGGTACGGACATTATTAATGATAATAATGACAAGCTGATTGATTCCGTGGAAGCAACGATCGACAAGACGCAGCATCTCCTTTCCGTATCCGCGATGATTACGATGGCGCTGCAAGACCAGTTGGATACCATTGAGGCCGTGAATTCCGCGAACTCGACGCTGCAAACGATGTTTGAGGAGAATTCCCGCATGCTGAAGGAAACCACGCAGAAAACCAATGATCTGCTCGGGAAGCCTGGCCTGCAGATGGAATCGATCGATCGGGCCATGACGGATCTGTTCACCGCCATCGACTTGTACGAGCAATCCAACCGCACCATTATTCAGACGGCGACCGAGCAAACGAAACACTTAAGCGAAATTAACAGCAAGCTGCATAACCGCCTCGGATTAATGCCCGGAAATAACGCAAACGGCGAGTTGAAAACGGGTGATCCGCTGAACACCAGCTTATTGGATTAATATCATTTATGTACAAGGGATGTGTCCTTTCTCGGGCATGTCCCTTTTTTCCCCTCTCATGGAGTTTTTCATGTCATATCCGAACGATGAGGTTCATATGATTGAAGAAAAAATAGAGGGGCTAAAAGATGATAGGAGCATGGATTTGCGGGATTCTCATTGTGGCCTTGATCGTTTCGGCCAGCTTTAATAAAGCCGATGATATTCATAAGCTGAACAAGTAACGGCTTAGGAATAGATGACTACACCTGCCGGGTTTTGGTATGATAGCAATATCAGTGCATTCTGGGTGTAGGGGTGTGTTTTTGCGTGGAGGATTTTAGCTATTCTCAACTATCTCCAACGACTTATACTATTAGATACGTGTACGGAGGAGAGCCGTTTAATTTCAACCTGTTCCGCAAAGAAGGGGTTTGGGTTTTGCACCCTTTTGAAGGAATCCTGATCGCGAACCGGGAGATGTGCTACCTGGTGATGAGCGAGCTGTTTAAGCATAAACCGTTTCAGGTAATGCTCGCCAAGCAGCAGATTCCGTTCTCGGATATTCGAAGCTCCATCGATCTTCAGAATATAAACGAACCTATTTCGATATTTAATGACCGGGATGCCGCCCCGGATTATCATAGAGATGAGATTACGGCCTTCGTCGAGGAAAATACGGTCGAAGACGTGATCGACATCGAATGCAACCATCTTCGCGATCGCATCGATTTTTACGGCACGATCCTGGAAAGGATGTTTATGAGCGGGCTTGGGCCGGGCGATCAGGAATTTGATGCGATTAAAAATATTGTGAGTACCTATAAAAATGCGGAGTCGCAGCTTTCAGACGGATTGGGTCCAGAGTTCAATAACAAGGACAGAAGACGGTGGTGAGAAGAAGCCAGCTTGGCAGCTGGCTTTTTGCTTGTCGAGAAATCGTAAAGATTCCTATGGCAAAATAAAAAGATTAGGGATGTGGAAAAGGAGGGAGACCGCTTGGGAGGTTACAATGATACGTCGCTGCATTTGATCGGGCGAAAAGTCAATAAAGATATATTTAGCGAAGCCGGCGCGTTACTGCTGTCCGAATCGATGGTCATTACGCAGGAGCATCTCACGATGCTGGAGAACCGGGGCATTTTTCTGACAGAGGATGATCTGGCCGCAGAGATTTTCGCTCTCGAAGACCTGTCTTCCCCCCAGGCGAAGATCGTTGATGACGCGGTGCAGTATGTTAACGAGGTATTTAATGAAGTGCGGGAAACGAAGAAAGTGCCTCTGGCGGAAATCCGCAAGAACGTCATCCCCGCGATTCACGAGGTGACGCAAGCCACCCAACTGATCCGTTTGTTTGCCGCTTTGCAAGCGAAGGACGATTATACGTATCGCCATAATATCGCGGTTGGGGCCATGTCCAATCTGCTCGGCGGGTGGATGGGGCTCGACCATCGGGATCTGCTGCAATTGACCGCCGCGGCATTTCTGCATGACATTGGCAAAACGCTGGTTCCCGACGAGATTTTAAACAAACCGGGGGCTTTGACGACGGAAGAGTTCGCGATCATGAAAAATCACACGGTGTTCGGTTATGAAATCCTGAAGGACACGGTTGGCGTCAATCACAGGCAAGCTTTGGTAGCGCTGCAGCACCATGAACGCATGGACGGCAGCGGCTATCCGCTGGGCATCACCGGCGAAAAAATCGACCTCTTCAGCCGGATTGTCGCGGTGGTGGATATTTTTCACGCCATGACTTCCAAGCGAGTGTACCGTGATCCGGCTCCTTTTAATGAAGTGCTGGGTCAAATGGAAAAGGACGCCTTCGGCCCGCTCGATCCCGGGATAACGAAGTTGTTCGTGGAGAAAATGATGCATTCGCTCATCGGCAACCCCGTGGTGCTGACGGACGACCGCAATGGCGTCGTTGTCATGCTGAATCCCCACGACCTGACCCATCCTTTAATCCGCACGGAAGACGGCTACATCGATTTGAGCAAGGACTTATCGGTGCATATTAAACGGATTTTTTAACTAACCATTGTCAAAATAAACACGTTGTTGTTGAACCTTTAGAACCTTTGACGAATGCAAGATTTCCGGCGATTAATAAATTATAATTGTAAAAAAATAGTTCGGATGAGCATTAAACAGGCTAGATGATATAATAGTGTCGAATAATATCCTATGTTGTAACTTGAGGTATTATATTTGTAGGAGGCTGCAAATGAAAAGTCTTAATATGCTTCTCGCTCCTCCTCTTCAGTTTGAGGTGTTAGAGCATGATCGGGTAATTGCTAAGGTTAATTTAGATTATAGGAATCAAAAAGTTGATGTTTGGCAAGATGATAATGTACCGCCAATTTTCTTGCCTTTCCCCGGTAAGCAAAAAGTGCTTGTTAGCGATGTATTGGACTACTTTGAGTCTCGCTGCTTACCACGTACCAGGCATCACATCGAAAAAGTATTGCAATCATTAGGACTGCACGATTACGTTCCTACCGATATAGTAAAGCTAACGCATGGCGTGCTATATGATGATTATATTTGGATTAGATTCTCTGGTGAGGAGTTGACTTGTGTCGATGTCCATCCCCGTTTTGCAAGTGAACAAGGACTTTCGTCAGACCTTTGTAAGCAGTAGTAAAGGCGACCAATTGAAGTGGAAAATCGGAAACTTATGGGGGAAAGCCAATAAGTTCGGATACGAGGGCTTGGCAGAGTGGGTAGCATTTGAACTGATTACTCGTTCGAATATTGATCCCCAGTTAACAGTTCCTTATCAACAGTGTATTTTGGTTGAAAATGAAACTAAGTATCCGGGTTGTTATTCCGAAGACTTCCTCCTGCCCGGGGAGAGCCTTATCACTTTGCATCGTCTTCTAGAAAGTTATGGTGTTAAGTTTGATGATGTACTTCGGGATCAGAGTACGCGCGATTCGGTACTGTTCATTATAGAATTTCTTCGTAAGGTGATAGGTTTAGATACATTGGAGTATTTCTCAATTATGCTGCCGCTAGATGCTTTTCTGTTAAATGAAGACCGTCACTTGAACAATATTGCTTTTATTTATGGACCAACAGGATACAGACTTTGTCCGTTTTTCGATCACGGATTGAGTCTTCTGTCAGACACAACGGATTATCCATTAACTATGCCCACAGATGTTGCCATACGTAATGTCAAAGCCAAACCATTTAGCAGTGATTTTTCGAAGCAAGCACGTGCTCTGGAAACAACTCTTCAATTTGACCGTTCCTCAGTTCTGCAATTTATAGAGGAGCATGGTGCTGAGCTAGGGAGAGTTTCAAACATTCTTAAATCACAGATTCGCAAGTATGATCATTTATTTGTGTGAGTACATTTTAAGAGGTTTCAATTTAAAAGTACCCTCCACACAAAAAATGTACGTATTTACAATCACGGTGAAAGCGATTGCTAATATAGGCATTCGAGACGTAGAGTGTAGATAAGTTCATTTTTTTTGTGGAGGTTTAGCGATGAAAACAAAGGTCCGATCAGCTTCTAAGGGATGGGAGTTTTTTCAGGGGCTGGGGAAGACATTTATGCTGCCTGTGGCGCTTCTCGCCTTTATGGGATTATTGCTTGGCATCGGCAGTTCGTTTACCAGTCCAACAACGATCGAAAATCTTCCTTTTTTGGATCATCAGATCATACAAGTGGTTCTCCGGTTTATTTCTACCATCGGCGGATTTGCTTTTACGTATTTACCCTTGCTTTTTGCTATGGCGATCCCGCTTGGTTTGGCCCGGTATGAAAAAGGGGTAGCGGCATTTTCCGGTCTGATCGGCTATATTGTGATGCATTTATCGATTAATTTCTATTTGGTGGAAACGGAGCAATTGGCGAATCCGGAGGTCATGAGGCAGGCAGGCCAGGGCATGGTTCTGGGGATTCAAAGTCTCGAGATGGGCGTGCTCGGAGGCATTGTTGCCGGACTTATCGTTTATTTTCTCCATCAACGCTTCCATAATATTAAACTCCCGCAGGCCTTCGCCTTTTTTGGAGGACCCAGATTTGTCCCGATCATTACGGCGATAACTTTATCGATTGTTGGTTTGATCATTCCGATGATTTGGCCTTTCTTTACCATGATCATCAACGGCATTGGCTCCATGATTCAAGGGGCGGGCGTGTTTGGCCCATTTTTGTTTGGAGCAGGGGAAAGATTGCTGCTGCCGTTTGGACTTCATCATATTCTGGTAGCGATGATTCGGTTTACGGAAGCGGGCGGGACGGCGGTTGTAAATGGGGAAACCGTTTCGGGGGCGCTGAATATTTTCTATGCAGAGCTCAAAAGCGGCTCACCGATTACGGCTTCCGCGACCGCTTTTCTTTCGCAGGGAAAAATGCCGACTTTTATGTTTGGTCTGCCGGCTGTAGCCTTAGCCATTTATCATACGGCGAAAGCGGAAAATCGCCAAAAAATCAAAGGCTTGCTCATTTCCGGGGTCATTGCGACCTTTGTGACCGGGATAACAGAACCTATTGAGTTCTTGTTCCTATTCCTTGCCCCTGTTCTTTACGGGATTCATGTCGTCCTTACCGGACTTGGATTTATGGTGATGGCCCTGCTCGGCGCGAAAATCGGCAATACCGATGGAGGCATCCTGGATTTTCTCGTATTCGGAGTTCTGCAAGGAACTGATACGAAATGGTATTTGGTGCTGATCGTAGGGTTGATCTGGTTTGCGGTCTACTATTTTGTATTCCGCTTTGCGATTACTAAATTTAATTTGAAAACACCGGGTAGAGAAGATAACGACGATACTGAAACGGTAATCGCGGGGTCCTCTGAAGATCGCGGGAAAGCTGCTACCAATAGTCAAGCGGCTCAGCTATTAAGCGCCTTGGGCGGTCCGGAGAATATTCAATCGTTGGATAATTGTATTACCCGACTAAGATTAGTCGTTGATGACATGGAAAAAATAGATGAACCAGCGTTAAAAAAGCATGGAGCATTGGGTGTTGTCAAATTGGATGCCCATAATCTTCAGGTGATCATCGGAGCGCAAGTCAACCATGTGCGGGTAGAGATCGGCAAACTGATGGAATCGCAAGGATATAAAATCAGCGGATGAGTAAAGAGGGATAACATGCGGAGTCATTTTGATCAAAGGGTTAACCGGATGGGGACCTATTGTACTCAATGGGATTTTATTCAAGATCGATTCGGGGTGAACGATTTATTGCCATTCTCCATTTCCGACATGGATTTTCAAAGCCCGCCTGAAATTCTGGAAACCCTTAAGGAACGCACGGATCATGGGATATTTGGGTATACGAGGTGGAACCATGTTGACTATAAATCCTCCATTACCTACTGGTATGAGACGCGTTTTGGCGCCAACATTGAAATGGATTGGATTGTATATAGTCCAAGCGTGATTTATTCGATCGCAAGGCTCATTGAAATTTTAACATCGGAAGCGGATCATATTGTCATGCAGACCCCAGCCTATGATGCGTTTTTTCCGTTAATTCGTGAAATGAAGCGAAAGCTTGTGAGCAATCCGCTGCTTCTTAAAGAAGGAAGCTACGAAATCGATTTTACCGACTTGGAGCACAAGCTGTCCGACCCGAAGGCGAAAGTGTTTTTACTGTGCAATCCGCATAATCCTACGGGCCGGCTTTGGACCAAACCGGAGCTAACAAGAATAGTCGATTTATGCAAGCGGTATGGGGTTAAAATCATTTCGGACGATATTCATATGGATATCACCTATAATCAGCGGACTTATCTTCCAATGACCAGTGTGGCCAACGATGCGGAAAATATCTTCATCTGCTCATCGGCAAGCAAAACCTTTAACACCCCTGGTTTGGGCGGCTCTTATGCGGTTATTCCTAATGAAGAAATAAGAGAACGATTTTTGCGGTTATTAAAGGGGCGGGATGGGGTATCCAGCGCCAATATTTTTGGGGAGATTGCCGTCATCGAGGGGTATCGGCGCTCCAGCTATTGGGTTGATGAGCTTTGTTCCTATCTGTATAATAATATGAAAATAATCAAGGAATATATCGCTACGGAGCTGCCAACCCTACAGTTTACGCTCCCGGAATCTACTTATTTGGCATGGATCGATTGTACAGGCCTGCTCAAGACGCAAAAAGAACTGCAACACGCGCTTGTGAATGAAGGTAAAGTGGGGATTATGCCCGGTGATGTGTACGGAGAGGACAGAGGTGTTTTTCTGCGGATGAATGTTGGATGTCCCCAATCCAAGCTCCTGGAAGGTTTAGAACGTCTGAAACGTTCTGTTCTTTACATGAAAAGGTGATGAACATGCAGACCCTTATGAAGAGGTTAGTACAGCAACGGGAAAATTTAAGCCAGCTTGAAAAGCAAGTGTTAGACTATTTTATTCGTTACCCGGAACGGTTAGTGTCCTTGAAATTGGAAGAGGCGGCCAAAGAAATGTTTGTTTCCACCGCAACGATCAGCCGTACCTGTAAAAGGCTGGGCTTCCAAGGGTTTCAGGATTTTAAGCTTCAGCTTCACTTATACATACGCGATGAGGATCCAACGAGAAATGAAGGACTCTCCGCCTCTTTATCCGCTTATGTCAAACGCTATGAAAAGGATATTCAAGGGGTTTTACAGCATATCGATGAAAATAAATTGAAGCAGGCCGCCTCCATGCTCGCGGAAGCAAGACAAGTCGAGTGGTTCGGAGTCGGCCATTCCTATTCCGTCTGCTGGGACGCCTCCAAAAAGCTGTTGATGTTAGGGAAAAACAACATGGCCCGAATGGATTGGGACGATTTACGATGTGCCGCGCAAAACTTGGGCAAGGATGACCTGGCCATTTTTGTTTCCTATAGTGGAGAGACTCTTAACATTTTAGAATATGCGCATATCGTCAAACAGCAAGGCACGCCGATTCTTTCCCTGGTCGGAACCAAATTCAACCGCCTGACCGAGCTATCCGACCTTGTCTTCTACACCCCCATCGAACACTGCTACTTCAACGGTGTCGACATGTGCTCCCGAGCGCCTTTTCAAATTTATTTGGATATGTTGGTGTTGGAGTATGGGAACCATTCGCTCAAGGAATAGGCCGTGCCTCTGTCAGGCCTTTCAAAGGTATTGATCTTTGGTTCGGCAGAGGCTCTCGTTTTTCATGGGAAGAAGGGTGGCCCGATGGCATCAACTGCAAAAGTGCATTCTATTTTTCGTAGATTACCATTTTAGAGCGATTGAAGTGCAAAAGTACATCTCATTTGAGGCTATCCGATAAAAAAGCAGTTTTTGACCGGAAATGAACTGCACTTTTACCTTTGAACCACCGGTTTAGAGGAGTTTCGGCAAAAGTCGCATGCACTTTTGCATTTCGTGGAATTTTTCTCATCGTTGTGGGGTTTCTTTACAATGCTGTTTAATCACCTGCACAAGTTCCTGAAATTCATAATGATGGTTCACCATGTCAACGGTAAAATCTTCAGCCGCTTTCTGGTCCATGACAAAGGCATAGCCGTTCAGCCGCAAAAAGATCACCAAAGCGGTAAAAGCGGTCCGTTTGTTTGCATTTTGAAAGGGATGATTTTGTCCCAGGGATTGAAACAGCCGAAATACCGCAGACTAACTCCGACATCTTCCCCGGGACTATATTTCTGTATCATGGCGACATTAATGGCAATAGCCTCTTGGACAGACAGGTATCGCACGGTCATATCAACGATCCTTCAGGCCTTTCAAGGTTTCATCGTATTCCTCCATCACACCCGAGAGCGTTTCAAGAAATTCGGCACTTATTCCTGCCGGTAAAGTCACTTTATGCTCCATTTCGATCCCCTCGTCCATTTAGTTATTCTTGCTATACCAACTGTTATAACAAAAAGTATAAACTACAGAATATAAAGAGATGCACAGTTACGCCGGCTTGCCGAAAAACTGCTGGGAGGAGAAGAGGAAAGCTAAAGGACCTCAGAGACCTTATTTGTGGAAAAACGGAGGTGCGCAATATGTAACGGACACAGATGACCTTATCTAGCTCAAATTGGCCCTGGTGAACTCGTTTAGAGCGAAATAAGGTCATGTGCGTCCGTTAGGCTGGGAAATACCCGGGAAATGGGCAAATAACGTCGCTGGAGTCCGTTAGAGTAGCATTCCTTCCCCTTGCATCCAGCGTATGGGTTTGCACGACAAAGGCCCTCGCCGGTGGCGGGGTTTTTCTTGTTTGGCAATGGCCCTTTTACCTTGTTAATATTTTCGCTTATTTGCGCTCACAATAGACGCTCATTTCCGAATATTTCCTCAATTCAGGAAAATAGCCTAAACAGCAGAGCGGCCTGCTACATATGCTTTTGATAGCTGAAACACAGGAGATGAGAATGGCCATGGCAAACGAAGGAAAACAGGAAGCACAAATGAGCAAAACGAAGCAGCTTAGACAATTGATCAACTCCAGAAAACTGGAATTTATCATGGAGGCCCATAACGGCCTGTCCGCCAAAATTGTCGAGGAGGAAGGCTTTAAAGGGATTTGGGCCAGCGGGTTGTCGATCTCCGCGGCATTGGGCGTTAGAGACAATAATGAAGCCTCCTGGACCCAGGTTGTGGATGTGCTGGAATTCATGAGCGACGCGACGTCCATCCCGATTTTGCTGGATGGGGATACGGGCTACGGCAACTTCAACAATGCCAGACGCTTGGTCAAAAAGCTGGAGCAGCGCGGGATCGCGGGGGTATGTATTGAAGATAAGCAATTCCCCAAAATGAATTCCTTCATCAACGGTCAATTCCAGCCGCTGGCGGAGATCGAAGAATTTTGCGGTAAAATCAAGGCGATGAAGGATGCGCAAACCGACGAAGATTTTTTGGTTGTGGCCAGAGTCGAAGCTTTTATTACGGGGAGAGGGCTTGACGAGGCGCTGCGGCGGGCGGAGGCTTACCGGAAGGCGGGGGCCGATGCGGTGCTTATCCACAGCAAAAGGCCGGATATAACGGAAATTGAGGCGTTTATGAAGGAATGGGCGGGAAGGTTGCCCGTAGTTATCGTGCCCACGAAATACTATTTAACCCCAACCGATAAGTTCCGGGAGCTGGGGATCAGCCTGGCGATCTGGGCGAACCACAACTTGCGTTCCTCGATTGCGGCCATGAAGCAAGTATCCCGCAGCATTTATCGCGATGAGAGTCTCGCCCAAATCGAAAATGAGGTTGCCCCGCTGGAAGAAGTTTTTCGGCTTCAAGGCGCGGAAGAGCTGGAAGCTGCGGAACGGCAATATCTCCCGGCGCCGCAGTTCAGCCTGAATGAGGGGATGTAATTGGACACGAGGATATTTGGAGAAGAGCTTCGAGAATTAGGCTTCACCTTTTTCAGCGGGGTACCGTGCTCCTATCTGAAAAATCTAATCAATTATGCCATCAACGAATGCGATTATGTTGCGGCGGCTAACGAAGGTGACGCGATTGCCATCGCCTCGGGCGCTTATCTAGGAGGGAAAAAATCCGTGGTCCTGATGCAAAACTCAGGGCTAACCAACGCGGTTTCGCCGCTAACCTCCCTGATTTACCCCTTCCGCATTCCGCTGCTCGGGTTTGTCAGCCTTCGCGGTGAACCGGGTGTCCCCGACGAACCTCAGCATGAACTGATGGGCAGGATCACGGCGCAGCTGCTGGAATTGATGGACGTGGAGTGGCAATATCTTTCCAAAGATTTGGAGGAGGCCAGGAAGCAGCTGGTTCAGGCCCATGAGCAAATCGCCCGGAATCGGCCGTTCTTCTTTGTCGTCAAGAAAGGGACCTTTGACACTGAGCCTTTGAAGAAGCAGCAAACCTCTCTACATTCAAACCAGTTTATACAGCATGCCCATCAAGAAGATCAGATGCCGGCGCGGTATGAGGCATTGGCCGTGATTAATGCGGTGAAAGACGAGGACACGGTACAACTGGCCACAACGGGCAAAACGGGGCGGGAATTGTATGAAATTGAAGACGCAAGCAGCAATCTGTACATGGTGGGATCGATGGGGTGTGTCGGTTCTTTTGGACTGGGGCTTGCTCTAAGCCAGCCCAACAAGAACATCGTTGTGATTGATGGAGACGGGGCGCTGTTGATGCGCATGGGAAGCCTCTCGACAAACGGGTGTTATAACCCCGGCAATATGGTGCACATTCTGCTCGATAATAACGCCTATGAATCAACAGGGGGACAAAGCACGGTATCCCATAATGTTGATTTCGTAAGCATTGCCGCTGCCTGCGGGTATACGAAGTCGATCCACGTTCACAACCTCGAAGAACTGAAAGCTTGCTTGCTAACTTGGAAAGAGACCCGAGCGCTTACTTTTCTGTATATGAAAATCTCCAAGCAGTCCAAAGCGCAGCTGGCCCGTCCGGGCATAAAGCCTTACGAAGTAAGGATGCGCCTACAGCGGTTTTTGCAAAACGATCCCATTAAGTTCAAGGAAGTGGATGGCTCGTGAGCTCTGACGTAAAAAGAAATATTTTGCTTACCCCCGGACCGGCAACGACTACGGATAGTGTAAAACGGTCACAGGTGGTTCCGGATATATGCCCCCGTGAAGCCGAGTTTGGCGCGGTCATGGAGCACATTTCCACCGAACTCACCCGTTTGGTTGCGGATCCGGACCGCTATCAGGCCATTTTGTTTGGCGGATCGGGCACCGCGGCCGTTGAATCCATGATCAGCTCCGTTCCTGGCAGCGAAGTTATGGTCATTGTTAATAACGGCGCATATGGCAGACGGATGTGCGAGATCGCCGAGATCTACGGAATCGACTATTTGGAATTCAAGAGTCCTTTTGATGAGGCCATTGATCTCGATGAATTAGAGCGGTGTATCCGCTCCTCCGGCCGCAGGATTTCCCATCTCGCGGTGGTGCATCATGAGACAACAACCGGCCTGCTGAACAGGGTGAAAGAGATCGGGGAATTATGCCGCAGGTATCACATCGACATGATGGTGGACGCCATGAGCTCTTTTGCCGCGGTTCCGATGGACATGAAGGAAATGAACATTTCTTTTCTGGCGTCCAGTTCCAATAAGAACCTGCAGGGAATGCCCGGGGTTTCGTTCGTGATCGCGGAGAAGAGCAAATTGGAGAATTTAAAGGATCGGAAGCCACGAAGTTATTATTTGAATTTGTACGCGCAATATCGTTATTTTGCCGAACATGCGCAAATGCGGTTTACACCGCCGGTACAGACCTTGTACGCGCTTAAGCAAGCTATCCGGGAATTAAATCAGGAAGGTATAGTCAAGCGTTACGCAAGATACACCGCATCCTGGAAAACTTTAATCAGCGGTCTAAACAGGCTCGGTTTGACCTACATCGTCCCCGAAGAGCATCACGCGAAGCTCATCACTTCCATTCGTGAACCTGATGCGGATTTTGATTTTCAGTCCATGCATGATTTCTTCTACAGCAAAGGCATAATGATTTACCCCGGCAAACTGGAGGGGCTAAAGACGTTCCGGGTCGCCAATATCGGGGACATTACGGCTAAGGACATCGAGGTTTTTCTGGAATGGCTGGAAGAGTATCTGGATGGCGTTCGATCGAAGAGGAGAAAGGTGGAGTCCCGTGGGAAACGTAGCGAAGAATAAATGGGCAAAATATGTGTTTATGAAAAAGGATGCCTCGTTGGCGCCTTATATACCGGAAACAAAGAGGATGAACTGGCCATCCTTATGGAGTCTTGTGAAAAAACACCGGCATGTCATGGTTAAACCGGTTTGGGGAAGCCGCGGCCGCGGGGTGATTCAAGTTTCGGATCTGGGGAATGACAAGTACGCCGTACATTACGAGAATCGGGTACGGGTGATACAGGGAAGGGAGAACACCTACCGCTATATCCAAAAAATAATGGGGTTCGCGAGTTACATGGTTCAACGGCGGATTACCCGCCCCACCATTAACAATCGCCCCTTTGATATGAGAGTCATCGTGCAGCGGAAAAAAAGTTCATCCCAGTGGGTAGTTACGGGCAAGCTGATCAAGGTGGCCGGCAAAGGCTACATTGTTTCCAACAATACGCGGAGCAAGGGAACGCTGCTCAGGTTCAAACCGGGGCTTCAGCGCTCCTCCATCAGACACCTGTCCGCCTCGGCATTGGAATCTCAAATCAATAAAGTCTCGCTTCTTTCCGCAAGAAGGCTGCAAGCCTTGTTCCCCGGACATCGTATTTACGGCCTGGACGTCGCCACCGATCAAGGGGGGCGTGTGTCCATCATTGAAGCCAACCTGTATCCGGCCATGTCCCATATCCACAAGCTGAAG
Organism: Paenibacillus lacisediminis; assembly: GCF_046567315.2. NCBI lineage: Bacteria > Bacillati > Bacillota > Bacilli > Caryophanales > Paenibacillaceae > Paenibacillus > Paenibacillus lacisediminis. The sequence continues at coordinate 55,790 of NZ_JBKIAX020000018.1, forward strand.
GATACAGCGTTGTACCGCCGAATCCTCGCTTATAAAAGAGGTTGATGAACGCCTAAAGCCCGCTAAATGAAGCGGGCTTTTTATTTGCGCTGGGCGGCCCCCGCCCTTTTCGAAGCCGGGCCGCCCGGCGCCGCGCGCCGACTACGGTAGCCGAGTTAGTCCGTGTATGCGACGGCGCGGATTTCGACCAGTTGCTCAGGGGATGCCAGGTAGGTCACGCCGATGCAACTGCCGGCTGGCCGGTGTTGTCCCATGTATTCCTTGAACAGCCGGATGCATGACTCGAAATGCTCTTCCGCCTTTGTCAGATAGAGCTCTACATAAGCGAGGTTCGACTTCGTGACGCCAAATCCCGCCAGCACGCGATCGAGATTCTCCAGCGTCTGCCGGGTCTGCGCCTCGATATCGCCCACGCCAACGAACGCACCCTCCGTATCGTGGGAAAATTGCCCCGAAATGTAGATGGTGCCGTTAACACTGTAACCCTGGGAGATGCCGTGATCCCAAAGATCGTGATTGTAGGTTTTGACATTCGCCATTTTTTTCTCTCCTTTACTTCAAAGTAAGGCCAGTATAAAATGAACGCAAACAAAAAAATAGTACGCACTTTATTGATAGGTACTACCAGAAAGGATAGTGCAAATATGAGCGTGGCTGACTATAAAGAGAAAGGTAATATTCAAGAGACCCCTTTTGGCTACACCTTGTCCGTGATCGGCGGCAAATGGAAAATGCTGATTATTTACCTCCTCGCAGAAAACCAAACGGTTCGCTTTAATGATATGAAAAGACGGATAGGAGCCATTACCTATAAAACATTGAGTGCCCAACTAAAAGAATTGGAAGCGGATGGTATGGTGAACCGCAAAGAGTATCCCCAAGTTCCCCCTAAAGTCGAATACAGTCTCACAGAGAAAGCGGAGACTCTGTTGCCTGTTTTGGAACAGTTGTGTGAGTGGGGGGTAAAGAATCAGAATAGTTAAACGGAATAAGAAAAGAACGGGCGGCTTGCAGGGATTCTCCTCTAGCACTGCCCGTTCATTATTTTGGTATGAATTTTGTCGAAATTCCTTTTTCAAGTGAATTGGATAGCGAATTAAAGTGTAAAAGTCATATTGACTTTATAGCTGGAAGTGGAATACGATGATCTGGTTGTAAGGTTAGAACTGCTAGAGAGGATCAGAGTAGTTATGAAAAATAGAATTGCGGATATCGCTACTATAATTGTGGGTGCCTTTTTATTTGCATTGGCCGTCAATCTGTTTGTCATCCCAAATGAGTTCGGCGAGGGGGGCGTTACAGGGGTCACCATTATTTTGTACTACTTGTTTCAGTGGTCACCCTCCATCGTTAATATAGTGATCAATGGCTTGCTGCTGATTGTCGGCTACAAATTTCTCGATCGGCAAACGACGGTGTATACGGTGATTGCGGTTGCTTTTAACTCGTTGTTTCTGCATCTAACGGAAAACTGGGAGATCAATTCGCATGAGCCGACCATAAATGCGGTCTTCGCCGGCGTGCTGGTGGGGATCGGAATCGGTCTGATCGTGCGGGTCGGGGGGACGACAGCGGGGACCGTGATTTTAGCCCGGATCGCCAATAAATATCTCGACTGGAATATCAGCTATGCGCTGTTGTTTTTCGATCTGATCGTGGCTTTTTCCTCCTATTTTATTATCGGTGCGGAAAAGCTGATGCTGACCATCGTCATCTTGTATGTCGGTACGAAAGTGATGGACTTCATGATTGAGGGGCTGAATCCCAAAAAGGCCGTTACAATCATCTCGGAGAAGCAAAACGACATCGCCGAAATGGTCATTACTCACATGGACCGTGGCGTTACGGTGCTGTCGGGCCATGGCTACTATACGAAAAATCCGAAGGAAGTCCTGTACATCATCATCAGCAAACAAGAGGTATCCACGCTTAAAAAAATTGTCAGATCCATCGACAAAGCCGCGTTTCTCACCATCCACGACGTGAGGGATGTGTTTGGCGAGGGGTTTTTGGATATTTCGAAGTGAGCCAATATAGCATCCTGGGCTAATGCGCGGCTTGTTAAAGCTCCAGGCTCTCTGGACATATGATGATGTACACCGCGAGCTGAACGTGAAAGCCGCATAGATAGCAAGAGGTATCCCCCAAGCCATTTGTCGTTATATTCCATGGGTAGCCCGGGAGAAGCCGGCGCATCGCCCCTGGCTGGCGATGGGGCTGTCCATTCTGTTCACCGGATTAGGGCAGTTGTACAACCGCAGTTATATCAAAGGGATCATTCTGATTATTTTAGAGCTTGCGTTTATCATCACCTTCGCGGATTTTATCGGACTAGGTCTGATCTGTACCACTCCCCGCCGCGCCATCTGGTCGATTGGGTAGGGTTTTACAACTTTATCCAACTTGTAACGGTGCCGATCTGGAATCAGTCGTTCATGAACGTACTGTCCTGGACTCTGGTCTGGACAGTGGTAGCGACGACGCTGCAAATTGGCTTGGGGTTATTGCTGGCGGTGCTGGTGAACGACAAGCGCATTCGCTTCAAGCGGCTGATCCGCACGATCCTGATATTGCCGTGGGCAATTCCGAACTTTGTGACGATCATGATTTTTTCCGCGTTGTTCAACGATCGGTTCGGGGCGATCAACCGCATGCTGCGGGATTGGTTCCAGCTGGCGCCGATCCCGTGGCTGATCGATCCGCTGTTTACGAAGATCGCGCTGATCGGCATTCAGGTATGGCTGGGCTTTCCGTTTATGTTCGCCCTGTTCACCGGCGTACTGCAAAGCATCTCCCATGATGCCTATGAAGCGGCCGATGTGGACGGCGGGACGCGCTGGCAGAAATTCCGCTATATTACGCTGCCGCATGTGCTGTTTGCCACCGCGCCGTTGCTCATAATTCAATATACGGCCAACTTTAACAATTTTAATATCATTTATTTGTTCAATGGCGGCGACCATTTCCTTGATAATCGGAGTCATTGTGATCGCTTTCGCCTTTTTTCAATTCATACGGACCAAATCGTTCAAAGAGGAGCGTGATCATTAAATGGTCCTTGCCGTAAACCAGCTTATCATTAATAACGCTTATATAATATGCCCCTAATTTCACCCCCGCTTGTAATAAACATAGGAAAAGGGCTTGTTCAGGTCGGTTTTTATTGCGACATCGAGGATTTCAATGTGTTCTTTTTCACTTAGCTGTTTAATATGAAGATCGGAAATTTTACTATAAGAGTCTTTTTGAGAGAGGTGAATCAGGGCAGAAAGCGAGAAAAGCAGAAGGAGGGCCAATCCTTGAAGGAACCATTTATTTTTCAGCACCGGCGTCAAACAAATCCTCCCTATTCATTACAGTTCTAAGTACGGTTAAATTATACTATTAAAACTGGAGAAGTGTATAGCTAAGCGACTGGCTTGTTGGGATTGCTTTTTATTATAATGAAGCCGTATATTGGTGAATTATGACAAATCTTGCGGTAAAATAGAACTAGGTTGTATGCTGATCGTAATATTTCCATCCTCTTCTTGACACAAAGCGGGAGATTCTTGGCAAGAGTGATCGGTGAAAGCCGGGGGAAATGTCGTTTTGCGAAAGATGCAGCCGAATTTCTGATAATGAAGAGGAAGCAACGAAAATCTATAACCACAAATCTTATTACTGGCCCGTTTCTTGCGCGGCGATTTAGATGAGTACCCGCCATTTTTATGGCAGTAGGTGAGTCGGGATGCTTGTACTCATTACTTATGATGTTCAAACATCAGGCGTGGGAGGTGCCGCGCGGCTCCGGAAAGTGGCTAAGGCATGTCAGAACTACGGGCAGCGGGTGCAGAATTCCGTGTTTGAGTGCATTGTGGATGCAGCCCAGTTCACTGCTCTGAAATTGGAGTTAACCCAGTTAATTGATGAAGAAAAAGATAGCTTGCGATTTTATCGGTTGGGCAATAACTACAAAACCAAAGTAGAGCATATTGGGGCCAAGCCATCGATAGATTTAGAGGAGCCGCTTATCTTCTAGCGGTGCGAACCCCAAGCGCACATAAAATCCCTGGGAGGTTCGCACCCCGCGTCATTAAAGGGTTTGTAGAGATTTTGGTTAAAATTAATGGAAAAATTTCGTGCTCGCAAAATGGGTTCGCACTTTTGGGCTTACGAGGCCTTGTGCCACAAGGATTCGCATGGCTCGCTGTCGCACTCCAAGTGAGTGCGTGGATTGAAAGTTATGCGACGCTCACGGCGGAATACCCGGACATAGTCGCACCAGCAAAATGAGCTTTTTCTTGAACAAGCGGTCAAACGATTGAGAAATATTCAGTCCTTAAATAGCCGGGGATAGAGAGGAAAAGTACGGGCGGGGGAATGATGGAGGAAACGGAGGTCCTATACATCGTTATCAGCAAACAAGAGGTGTCCACGCTTAATAAGATTGTCAAATCCATCGACAAATCCGCCTTTATCACCATTCACGACGAGCGGGGTGTGTTTGGCGAGGGGTTTTTGGATATTTCGAAGTGAGTGACAAAAAACTGCAACCTTATTTGGTTGTGTTTTTTTGTTTTTCTCAATAAGTAAGTTGGCAAGACGCTGATAGCACTGTGTGCTTAAGTTCGACCTGGTATAATTTGTTTATGGAGTAACAAGGAGATGGTTACTATTAAGAGTTTTGTGAAAATCAATATAATGAGTTTTGGATACGCGGTAATGTTATCTTTTCCTATACAACTGCTAGCAAATATCTATCGAATGGGTAGAGTGTTTGGTTGGGACTTGTCTTTAGTTAACCAAGTTGTTTATTCTCTCATTTTAATCATGTTTATTTTATTTACGATTGTATTCGTTATTTGGACCAGAAAATACTTTGCTGAAAATACCACAAAACTAAGGTTTATTTCGATGATTCTGTGGTTTCCGTATTTTGTATTGATAAATTTCGCATTTAGTTCTCTGTTTCCTATAGTGGATCGCGGGGAGCTCCCAACTCCCGTTGTCGGGCTGTTGAGCCTTGGTGCTATGATCGTCCACCCGATTTATATATTTGTAATAAATTTACTTGCGCCGCTGAAATTAGATAATGAAAAATCAAGTTAAGGACTTGAAATAAAGTTGAATCGTTTCAATATTATAATCACTAATTATTTTGTACGAACCTAGCTCCCTTTTCTTAGCATCGTATATTTCCATATAATCTTCTTCATAAAGGTATATTTTAAATCTATTATCTTGATTTGTTCTTATTGATAATTGATATGTTCTGTAAGGATTTACATCAACTGAGCTAACTTTTCTTAATTTTATTGTAGAGAAATCACTAATTATTTTATCGATGTTATCATCTTCCACTTTAATTTCTTCCTCTACATTTGATGATTCTCTAGAAAATTTAAGAATATCAATTGAAGTTATCTCAGAAACTTTAATATGATTTAAAACAAGGTCGTTAAATGAAGTGTTTTGAGGAATGGAATTAAAGACCCACATAATGCCTACAGCAAAAAGCACTACAATAAGTAATAGGGTATACTTTGTATATTTTTTCTTCAACATAAATTATTAGTAGCCCCCCCTAATTATTAATATTTCCTCGAAGTTGAGAGCCTTTGCTTTATAGATCACCTCGTACTATACAGAAAAAATACCCTAATCGCAAGGAAAAATGGGTATTACCCCCTTTGTATCAAATTTATAGTTGAAAATCCGATTTTGGTTTTCTCATTTTGATATTAGTGACCTGAAATAAAAGAGTGGTAAGTGAATTATTATAATGAAGGTAAAGGTGAGGGTGTATAGGGTGAAGAAACTGTTAATTGCAGGTATCGGTATCTTTTTATTATTCGTTGTGTCCGGCTGCGCTCTGTCTGAGAAAAAAGCAAATGAAGAATCGGTTGCAAGAACGAATATGGATCAGGTGCAAATACTGCCTTATGGAGAAGAGTCTGAGGAGCCGTACATTATTTACGATGACGGAAGCAAAGAGATGTTGAATCAAGGATATATTGGACTGTTTATAAATGGTTCGATTATTAAAAATGCAAATGTTACAGCGGTCAATGATCATATATTTGTTCCATTGGCGATTATCGCCGAACATTTAGGGGCTCAACTGGAGTGGAACGACGTAGAGGGGACAGCTACTCTCGAAGATGAAGAGAACAAGGTGGAAGTCATTGTTGGCAATAAGAGCGTGAAATTAAACGGAAAAGAGATACAACTGGATGCAGCTCCCGAACGACTGCATGAGGATCTCTTTGTTCCTGTCAGTTTTGTTGCTCAAGTATTGAAGGGAAATGTTCATTATTATGACGGAACCGATGCCGATGCATTACGCATCGTGGAAAGAATGCCACATGTAATGATCAGCCGTTATCCCGAGAATAGGGCAAAGTTGTCGCAAGAAGAAGCAGTGAATAAAGCGAGAGAGCAATTGATTGCTGCATTTGAGAAAAAATACGGGGCCTATACTCCCCTTGAAGAAAATGTGCAAGTTGAACAATATGATGATGAAGCTATGCTTCGGAAGACCATTGCCAATTTGACGGTTAAAATGGAGAATGATCGCTACTATGTGCTGCCGGTCGTATATGATTTTTGGGTGGATAAATATACCGGGGATGTATACACCTATTACAATGGTTTAGTCATGGATATAAGTGAATTTGATCCGAAAGATAAAAGTGCACTGGCTTTTCCAGGATAAGCGTGAGACCGTATTTACAAAAAAAGAGGATTACAGATGAGCATCTTGCATCCTCCCTGCTATAGTGTCAACAGACCTAAGCAATCTCAGCGAGCGTTTGACTTGTTGGGATTGCTTTTTGGTATGGAGAGGGGCGGTTTCCAAAACAATCTCACTCTGCAGAGCATAAACTATTGGTTAAATCGTGTTAGTTATGTTAACATCATACCAATAAAAACGGATTATTCGCCGTTTCACGATAGGCCACCTAGTTCGGAAGGGGGGTTCGCATGTTTCAAGCGTCCGAGGCGGCATTTGCCCAACTGCTCATCTCCGGCACGATCGTTCATGAAGCTGAATATGAAGACATGCGCCGCAGACTGCACATCGAAGCCGACCCGAATGTGGCCGTCGTCGTATCGGTCGACCGTTACCCGGAACTGGCCGCAGGCCAACCCGTCGAGTGGAGAATCAAGATCGGGCAGCGGTTGATGGCGGCGATTCGGGAGGCGGTCACCGTGCCGTTTCTGTGGGTGTGGATCGAGGAAGGCATCGTTGCCTTGCTGCTGGACCTGCGCTCATCCCCACCGCTGAACGAAGGGCGTGGCCGCCTGCTGCGCTTGGTCCGGAGCATTCAGAAAAACGTGGAAGGCCACGGTTTTTCCGTTTCCGCAGGCATCGGTTCTTTGTACGAGGACCCCTATTCCATACAGCGCTCGTATGAAGAGGCGAAGGCGTCGATGGTGGACCGTTTTTTCCAGGGCAACCATGTTATTTACCAATATGAAAAAGAGAAAAAAGGCGCCGGTGGCATGAACACACCGCTGGCCGCCGAGCATAAAGCGGAGTTGTACGCCCGTGTGCGAATGGGGGACGAGGCGGGAGCGGTACACGTTCTGAACACGATTCTGGAAGCGTTGGCGGACGCCTACCGGATGCATGTGGACATGTTCAAGTCGGAAGCGATCGAGCTGGCGATGGGACTGACGCGCACGGCGCTGGACATGGGCGGCGACGCGGCCGGGCTATTGTCGGAAAACGCGGCGGTCGTACAGGCGCTGATCGGAACCGTCCGCTACAATAATTTTGTGAAACGGATCGGCGATTACTGCCGGAAAATTACGAACCTGGTCGAGCGGCAGCAGCCTATCGAAGCTTCCCCCATGGTTTTGACGGCGATCAAATATATGAAGGAACATCACCGCCAAAAGCTGACATTGCAATCCATAGCAAAATCTTGCCATGTCAGCCCCTATTATCTTTCGCATGTATTTACGAAGGAAACCGGGGCGAGCTGCATCGATTATTTGACCCAAATCCGTCTGCAAAAGGCGGCTTTTCTGCTGGAAACCACGGAAATGACGATTCAGCAAATCGCGTCGCAGGTCGGCTTCCAGGATCCGAATTATTTCGCGCGCAAATTCAAAAAGTATGCGGGCTGCAGCCCAACGGCCTACCGAAGCGCAAGATCGTGCTAAAAGAGCGCAATTTTGCCCCATTTTTTGAAATCGCTTACAATGATACGATGGACTCATGCAATTTATCAACACATTAGATGTTTAGAAAGCTCACATATCTCGTGAGTCATATGGCCGATTGTAACTATTATTTTTGGGAGGGCGACAAGATGAGTGCAACAAAACATTCCATGGTTAAAGCCCCGAGAGGCAGAGAATTGCGCGCCAAAGGCTGGGTTCAGGAGGCTGCGCTCCGCATGCTGATGAACAACCTCGATCCGGAGGTGGCGGAGCATCCGGAAAAGCTGGTCGTATACGGCGGAATCGGCAAGGCGGCACGCAACTGGGAGGCATTTGAGCAAATCGTGGCTTCACTGGAGCGGTTGGAGGAAAATGAAACATTGCTGATCCAATCGGGCAAGCCGGTAGCCGTATTTACAACGCACAAGGATTCGCCGCGGGTGCTGTTGGCCAACTCCAATCTCGTTCCGGCCTGGGCGAACTGGGAAACCTTCCACGAGTTGGATCGAAAAGGGCTGATGATGTACGGCCAAATGACGGCGGGCAGTTGGATTTATATCGGCAGCCAGGGCATTGTGCAGGGAACTTATGAAACATTCGCGGAATGCGCGAGACAGCATTTCGGCGGCACGCTGGCGAATACGATCACCGTTACCGCCGGCCTTGGCGGCATGGGCGGAGCACAGCCGCTGGCGGTTACGATGAACGGGGGCGTAGTGATCGGGATTGAGGTCGACCGCTCCCGCATCGAGAAGCGCATTCAGACCGGTTATTGCGACCGGCTGACAGAGTCGCTGGATGAGGCGATCGCCGCGGCGCTGGAGGCGAAACAAGCCGGCAAGCCGCTGTCCGTCGGGCTGCTCGGCAATGCGGCGGAGATTCTTGAGGAGATGCTGGAGCGCGATTTTATTCCGGACATCGTCACGGACCAAACGTCGGCCCACGATCCGCTGAACGGTTATTTGCCGGCCGGCATGACGCTTGCGGAAGGCGAAAAGCTGCGGACGGAAGCGCCCGACACGCTTGTCCGGCTGGCGAAAGCAAGCATGGCGCGGCATGTCAAAGCGATGCTGGCGATGCAAGACCGCGGCGCGGTCGCGTTCGATTACGGCAACAATATCAGGCAGCGAGCGTACGATGAAGGTGTCAAGGAAGCGTTCAGCTTCCCCGGATTTGTGCCGGCCTTTATCCGGCCGCAGTTCTGCGAAGGCAAGGGACCGTTCCGCTGGGTGGCGCTTTCCGGCGATCCGGAGGATATCTACAAGACGGATGAAGTGATCCTGCGGGAGTTCGCCTATAATGAACCGCTGTGCCACTGGATTCGGATGGCCCGTGAAAAAATCGCTTTCCAGGGACTGCCGGCCCGCATCTGCTGGCTGGGTTACGGCGAACGCGCGCGGTTTGGCGCCATCATTAACGAGATGGTAGCTTCCGGGGAGCTGAAAGCACCGATCGTGATCGGCAGGGATCATCTCGACGCCGGTTCGGTCGCGTCGCCAAACCGCGAAACGGAGGCGATGAAGGACGGCAGCGACGCGGTCGCCGACTGGCCGATTCTTAACGCGCTCATCAACACGGCGGCGGGCGCGAGCTGGGTATCCGTCCATCATGGTGGCGGCGTCGGCATGGGGTACTCGCTGCATGCGGGTATGGTTGTGGTCGCCGACGGCAGCGCGGATGCGGCCCGGCGTCTGGAACGCGTGCTGACGACGGACCCCGGCATGGGCGTTGCACGCCACGCTGACGCCGGATACGAGTTGGCGGTGCAAACGGCGAAGGAAAAGGGCATTCAGATTCCGGGATTGATGTAGGAGGGGGCGGCTATATGACACCAATCACCTATATTAAACGCGCGGAACAGGTTGTAACGATGGGCGGAGCAAACACGGCCCCGAAAACGGGAGCCGGGATGGCGGATATCGGCGTGATTGAACGGGGGAGCGTCATCCTCGAAGGCGACAAAATCGCGTTCGTCGGCGCCGACCGGGAAGCGGCGGAATACGCCGCGAGGGCCGGCGGCGGGGTAAGCGTGATCGACGGGACGGGGAAGATCGCCGTTCCCGGCCTGGTCGATCCCCATACCCATCTGGTGTACGCCGGCAGCCGCGAGCGGGAATTCGAGCTGCGGCTGCAAGGCAAAAAGTATATCGACATTTTGCGGGAAGGCGGAGGCATTCTAAGCACGACAGCCGCCACGCGGGCGGCATCGCCGGAAGAGCTGGCCGAGCAATCCGCAAGCCGACTGCGGCGGCTTCTGCTGCACGGAGTGACCACGGCCGAGGTCAAAAGCGGGTATGGCTTGACGGTCGCCGACGAGCTCAAGCAGCTGCGGGTGGTTTCGCTGCTTGGGGCGAAGCAGCCCGTCGAACTGGTGCCGACGTTTATGGGCGCCCACGCCGTTCCGGCCGAATACAAGCATGATCCCGAAGCGTACGTCACGCTGGTGACGGAAGAGATGATTCCGCGGGTGGCGGCGGAGCGGCTGGCCGAATACTGCGATGTGTTCTGCGAAGAGGGCGTGTTCACGCCGGAGCAATCCGAACGCATTCTCGAAGCGGGCAAGCGGTACGGCCTGAAGCCGAAAATTCACGCGGATGAAATCGTGCCGCTCGGCGGCGCCGAGCTGGCGGCAAAGGTGGGCGCCGTCTCGGCCGAACACCTGCTGCAGACGAGCGGCAGGGGGATCGAAGCGCTGGCCGAAAGCGGAACGATCGCGGTGCTTCTGCCGACCACGGCCCTGTTCCTGATGGAGCGGCCGGCGCGGGCGAGAGCGATGATTGACGCCGGAGTCGCGGTCGCGCTGGCGACGGACTGCAACCCCGGCTCGTCGCCGACCCAGTCGCTGCCGTTCGTGATGAACGCGGCGTGCCTGACGATGCGGATGACGCCGGCGGAGGCGTTGACGGCGGCGACGATTAACGCGGCGCACGCGATCGGGCGGGCGCAGCTCGTCGGCAGCCTGGAAAAAGGCAAGCAGGCGGACGTGGTTTTATTCGATGCGCCGAATTACCAGACGCTGCAGTATCATTTTGCCGTAAACCTGGTCCATACCGTGATCAAAAAAGGAAAAATCGCAGTGAAAGGCGGTGTTGTGCTTGAAGGGGCATGAGCTGAGAATCGACGCGGCGCGCTTGTCGCGCAAGCTGGGCGTTTTGGCCGAGTTCGGCCTGAACGCCGGCGGAGGCATTGACCGGACCACCTTTACTCCGGCCGAATTGGCCGCAAGGGAGTGGCTGGTGCGTGAGCTGAAGGCTTTGTCGCTGGCCGTGCGCGTCGACCCCGCGGCCAACATCTGGGCCCGGAGGGAAGGCGAGGAGCCATCGCTGCCCGCCATCGCGTTCGGATCGCATATCGACGCCGTTCCGAACGGCGGGAAATACGACGGGGCGCTTGGCGTGCTCATCGCCTGCGAGATCATGGCCGTGCTGCGGGAGCGTGGCGTGGCGACGCGGCATCCGCTGGAGCTGGTCTCGTTCAGCGCCGAGGAGCCGAATCCGTTCGGCTTGTCCACCTTCGGCAGCCGGGCCGCCACCGGCAAGCTGAAACAGCGGCAGCTCGCCGGAGTCGCGGATGCTGCCGGGCTGCTGCTGACGGACGCGCTGCGCCGGGCCGGAGGAGATCCCGGCCGTTTTGACGAAGCCGCCCGCCGGCCGGGCGAACTGAGCGCTTTTTTGGAGGTGCACATTGAGCAGGGCAAACGGCTAATTAGCCGGAATATTCCCGTCGGCATCGTGACGGCGATTACCGGGATTTACCGGGAAGAGGTTACCGTGACCGGCGAAGCGAACCATGCGGGAACGACTTTGATGGAGGACCGCAAGGACGCGCTGACGGCTGCGTCCGAGATCGTGCTGGCCCTGGAGGAAACGTGCCGGAGACATCCGGCTAAGGAAGTGGTCGGGACGGTCGGGAAGCTGTCCGTCCGTCCGAACGCGGCCAACATTATTCCCGCGGAAGTTTCGTTCATCGCGGAGTTCCGGGGCAAAACGCGGGAGGAAATCAGGGAAGCGGTGGCGGAGTGGCAGCAGTCAATCGGTAAGGTCGAACAAACCAGAAAAGTGACGGTCAGCCGCAACGTGCTGCTCGACCAGGACCCGGCGCCGATGGACGAGATTATCATTGCCAGCGGCAGGAAATGGTCGGCGGCGCTGGGGTATCCGTATGAGCTGCTCGGCAGTATGGCCGGGCACGACGCGACCCATATGGCGTCCATTACCCGGAGCGGCATGCTGTTCGTTCCGAGCATCGGCGGCAAAAGCCACTGCCCCGAAGAAGAAAGCCGGATCGAAGACATTGAGAAAACGGCAAACGTGCTGCTTCGGATGATTTTGGAGCTGGACGAATGTCTGGATACGTAAAGGAGGGCGTCGGTATGCCTCGGTTGTATCGCGCGGATCAAATTTATTACAAAGGCAGCTTTCATAAAGACCTGGCCATTGTTGTGGAGGACGGCCTTATCCGGGAAATCGGCCCCTTCAAGGCGCTGGCGGAAGCCTACGCCGGCGTGGAAGTGACGGACTGGAGCGGCAAAGCGATCGTTCCCGGCACGGTCAACGCCCATAACCATTCGTTTCAGAGCCTGCTGCGCGGCATCGCCGCCGACCGGCCTTTTCTGGAATGGCGCGATCAGGCGCTGTACAAATATACGCCGCTGCTGGACGAAGAGGCGATCTATACCGGCGCGCTGTTTGCTTTTGGCGAGATGGCAAAATACGGCGTGACGACAGTGAGCGACTTTTTTTATGTGCACAATGGCGGGACCGCGACCGACGAGGCCGTGATTCGGGCGGCCCGCGATATCGGCATCCGTCTCGTGTTCGCCCGCACGATGTACGATTGGGACGGCGCGCCGCGCCAGTATCAGGAGACGGTGGAGGAGGCGGTTCGCCGGACACGCGAGCTGGCCGTAAAATACCAGGGCCAGCACATGGTCAGCGTGCATCCCGCGCCGCACAGTCCGCACGGCGCTTCGCCCGCGATGATTCAAGCTGGCCACCGCCTCGCCTTGGAGCTGGATACGCCGTTCCATATTCATGTGGCGGAAGAAACGTTTGAAGTCGAGGAAACGCTGGAGAAATACAAGCTGCGCCCTGTGCACTATTTGAATGAGCTTGGCGTCGTGGACGAGCACATGCTGGCAATCCATCTCGTCTGGCTGGACGACTCCGAAATCGAATTGTTGGGGGCGCGCGGCGTTTCCCTGGCTTATTGCCCTTCCAGCAATATGTTTTTGTCGGATGGCGTCACGAGAATCCCCGATCTTGCCCGGGTCGGTGTCCGCATCGCGCTTGGCTCCGACGGCGCTTGCAGCAACAACCGGATTAGCGTCTATGAAGAGATGCGCATGTGTTCGCTGCTGCAAAAAGTAATGCGCCTGGACGGAACCTGCGTCAATGCCCGGCAGGTGTTCGACATGGGCACCAAAACGGGAGGGGAGCTCCTGCGTTTGCCGGTTGGGCTGCTGGAGGAAGGATACCGGGCCGATTTCGTGTCGCTTGATCTGGACGATTTGTCGCTGGCACCCAAAACGGAGCTGTTCGCGAATATGGTGTATGCGATGCAGCCCACGGCGATTCGCGATGTCGTCGTAGACGGACGGCTGATCGCCGCCGGCGGGAAGCTGCTTACGGTCGCGGAGCAAGACATCGTCGCCAAGGTCAATGCTCTGTTCGACAAATGGAGGTAGCGGGAAGAAAGGCGGGCAGGCTATGCCAAATGGCATGAAACTTATCAAGAAGCTGGATGCTCCCGTCTCGGTTTGGTCCGGGGGTACGACGGTGCAAATGGCAATCTATCCGGAACGGGCTTCGTATGCGCGGCGGGATTTCGCCTGGCGCATCAGTCTCGCTGAAATGACGGAGCCGCGCACCGTGTTTACGTCCCTGCCCGGGTACAAGCGCAAGCTGCTGGCAACGGACGGGAGCTTTCGGCTGGAGCATGAAGGGCGGCGCACGGCGGAACTTCGGCCATACGAACAAGATTGCTTTGAAGGGGAGTGGACGACCCGCTGTACCGGTATGGGCAAGGATGTAAATCTCATGTTGGCTGGCGGATGGGACGGTCGATTGGATGTCCTGCGGGTTGAAGCAGGGGGCGCGGTAAAGGCGGAAGCCCCCTGTTTGCCTGCCGCGAACAAGTTTGAGTGTTTCTATTGTGAGAAGGGGCGTTTGGCGATCCGGACCGGTGAGCGATTATCCCTGGAGCTGGCAGAGGGGGAAATGTTGATCTGGAAACCCGGCTCGGAACAAGCGCGGCAGGATCTGCGGCTCGTACATGACGGGGGAGTGCCGGAGCCATGCGTTTTGATCCGGATCGCCGTTTGGGAGCAAACTTAAGCCGGGAACCGGCAGAGAGCTGTTCTTTGTGCGCTCATCCCCATCCCGGCAGCTTGCCTTGGGGGACGGACAGGATTGAGCGAGGAAATTATAATATGTCATATAAACTATCATAAGTAATCGTTTATTAGGTTTTTTATCCATTATATGATAGGTTTTGTAACATACATTGATATTTATAGTTGATTTAAGCGATTTTTTCTTTTCGATCTTAATATTTTATAATTTAATGTTATATTTATTGACAATATAAGTTTTAAATGATACCATGTCGATAGTTAGAAGTTCATGTCGAATTTTGCAATCTGATGTATCTCCGGCATAGTTAATAGTTAATAGAGTGGAGCAAGCATAAAGGAATCATTCCGATTTCTCTTTGCAAGCTTCATTTTTTTTAAGTAAGTGTTAGGTTAGATATCGTTCCATCAGTAGCCGGAAGTTTCGGACTAAGAGGAGAGGAGGTAAGGGACCGTTCCGCCATTTAACATCCTAAACCTGAATGAAAAGCGAGGATTGAGAAAATGAGAAAAAGTAATCGATCGATGTTGCTGATAGGGTGTGTCATGTTGCTTTTACTTTTGGCTGCTTGCGGTGGCAATAATGCCGCGCAAACGCCTGCCGCGTCCCCGGGAGCGGAAAATTCCGCCTCGAATAACGAAGAGCCGTCGGCCACAACCGATTTCAGCGGCGAGACGCTGGTCGTTCAGGTTTGGGGCGGCAAATACGAAGAGACGCTGCGGAACCACGTCATTCCGGCGTTTGAGGAAGCTACCGGGGCGAAGGTGGAGCTTGTGCTGGGCGACTCCCCCGTGGCCAAGCTCAAGGCGGAGGGAGACAACCCGTCGGTTGACGTGCTTCATCTCGACGCGGGTTCGGCCGCTTCGGCGATCGATATGGGCGTGCTCGCTCCGCTCGATTTTGACAATATGCCCAATGCAAAAGATCTTTACCCGGCGGCGAAGGAAACGGACTACACGGTGGCAACGAACTGGGGCAGCTTCGGCATCACCTATCGTACCGATTTGGTCAAGACCCCTCCCGCCAAATGGGAAGATCTCTGGAATCCCGAATTCGCCGGCAAAGTCGCAATCTGGCAAATTGAAAATGCCAGCACGATCGAAATGATGGATATGATCGCCCGCGGCATGGGCACCACTATCACCGACAAAAATTCCTGGGACGATGTCTTTGCCAAGATGAAAGAATTGAAACCGAGCATCGTCTCCTTCGTCAGCTCCCATGCCGATCTGGAGAATCTGCTCACCAGCGGGCAGGCAATCGTGGCGGTGCAGCCCAACGGCCGTGCGATCAATCTGATCAGATCGGGCGCGCCGGTCGAGTTCGTGGCTCCTTCCGACGGTTCGCCGACGGTGACCTCCCTCGTTGGCATCGCCGCCGGCACCAAGAAAAAAGAACTGGCGGAGCTGTTCGTGAACCAACTGCTTGGCACGGAAGCCCAGGAGGCGTACGCCGAAAATAACTTCTATGCGCCAACCAACAAGCTGGCCAAAGTGCCGGAGGATCTTCAGCCTTTGATGCCGTACGGCGAAGACAAAGTGAAAGCGTTGGTGACGATCGACCAGTCCCTGCTCACCCCCCTGAAGGCTGAGTTAATCGACCGCTGGAACCGGGAAATGAAATAATCATTCCAATTGAAGTAAGGAGAGCCGCTATGGGAACCCAAAAAATCGAAATCATGATCGATGAAGAACGTATCGTTGTTGAACTATATGTGGACAAAGCCCCAAAAATTTGCAATATGATCATGGACAACCTTCCGGTCGAAGGTATCATCCAGCATGCCAAACTTAACGGACAGTTGATCTTCGCAACCATTCCATTTTCCTGCGAATTCGAGAACAAGGTGCCGGGCGGAGCGCTGACGACGGGCGATGTGGCCTTCTACAATCCCCGCAATCAGCTATGCTTCCTGTACGGTCAGGGAACCGACGAGCCGCTCCCGATCAGCCATATCGGCCGTATCGTGGAAGGTATGGACCGTCTGGAAATTGTCGGCATGAAGAACTGGCTGAAACAAGGCAGCTTCATGAGCATCAAGCGAGTAATCGAATAGGAGGGCATGATCATGGACTGGAAAATAACGAAGGAAAAAATCAAAGCGGCCCGCCAGGCGATCTGGTTTGAGATGCCGGATGAAGTCAAGCGGATTTCCGTCGGGGATATTCCGCGCGGGACAAGCGTGTACGGCCAATATTTTACCGTGCTGATGTTTGCCGAATCTGAAATGCGCTCCCTGAGCGACGAAATTTTGTGGGGGCTGCGCGAAAGCTCCAGAAAAGACACGGTTGATCTCCAGGGCATCCTGACCGTCGGTAAAGAGATGCTCACCTATAAAATGGAGTTTCTCGATTTTGTCGGCCTGACGGACAGCTCGAATCTGATGAAGGAATTTATTACCGGACTGGATTCGCTAGGAACGAAAGAAGAGTTCCGCGAGTATACGGATGAGATGCTGATGTATATCAACCGGGCGCATATGTGGGTGGACATGATTTTCCCGTGGGGCGTTTCGATGGGCTTCCAGAAGAAAGCGAAGTAATCCCCGGCCGCCCGCATCCGGATGGGATGGAGGAATAATCGATGGAAAATACGACAGTCGCTGCGAGAGCCTCCCTCAAACGGCGTTCCGAGAAAAAATGGACTTACGTAAATAAATGGTTTATCGCGGTTCCGCTGCTGTTTTTAACGCTGTTTTTCCTGATTCCGTTGGTTAAGCTGCTTTATATGAGCCTGTTCGAGTCCGATACCTCGGGCTCGGCAGGCGAGCTTTCCTTGGCAAGCTACGCGCGTTTTCTGACCGATCCCTTTTATCTGAAAATATTGGGGCAAACGCTTGGACTGGGGCTGGTCTCCACGTTGATTTGCATTGTGATGGGTTATCCCGTCGCCTACAAGATTGCGAGAATGACGGGCAAAGCAAGGAGCTTCGCGACCGCGTGTGTCGTCTTCCCGCTCTGGGTATCGATCACGATCCGCATCTTCGGCTGGCTGACGATTTTGCAGCCGCTGTCGCTCGTCGGCAATTACGCGGGCGTACTGATCGGATTGGTGCATGTCGGCCTTCCGTTTATGATTATGACTTTAATCAGTCCCATTGAAAATGTCGACCGCAGCCTGGAAGACGCGTCCTATGTGTTTGGCGCGGGTTTCCTTGGAACCTTCTTCAAGGTGGTTTTTCCGCTCACCCTGCCCGGCGTTGTCTCCGGCGCTTTGCTGGTGTTTTCGCTGAATACCGCGGCGTTTATCGTACCGATGATGCTGGGCAGTGGCAAAATCCTCGTCATGACGACATTGATCTATCAACAGGCGCTGTTTGTATACGATTGGTCATTTGCCGCGGCGATCGCGGTCATTCTGCTGGCGGCCTCTTTGCTGATTGTCGTCGGAGTACGGAAATACTCCAAAGATACCAAACTAACGCAGTAGAGGTAGTTCAAACACGAACTATTAGGGGGTGCGGGATATGAAATTTTACGCGGTGGTCGGTACCCTTTTTCGCTCGTTCGTCTACATTTTCCTGATGCTGCCGCTCGCCATCGTCGTGATGACGTCGTTCAGCGACACCAATTACGTCGTTTTTCCGCCGCAGGGTTTTACGCTCAAGTGGTTTCCGGAAGCGCTGGGCAACGCCGATTTTTTTAAATCGATCAAGGTCAGCCTGCTGATCGGGGCGGTCAGCACTTGCATTTCCACCGTCATCGGCACGATGGCTAGCCTGTACTTCTGGAAGACGAGCGGCAGGGCGAAGGAGTGGATCGAGACGATTTTTCTATCGCCGGTTGTCGTTCCGACCGTGGTAAGCGCGGTGGCCTTCCTGCAGTTTTATTCGGGCATCGGTTCGATCAATACGCTCGCGGCGCTAATTTTGTCCTACAGCATCATTCAGGTTTCCTATGTCATCCGGACGGTATCCGCGTCGCTGTACGGTATGGACGCCAGCATCGAGGAAGCGGCGCTGGTGCTTGGCGCGACCCCGCTCCGCACCTTGTTCAAGGTGACCCTGTCCATGGCCAAACGGGGAATTATCGCCGGCGCGGTGTTCGCGTTTGTCGTCGCGTTCGACGAGGCGGTTATCGTCATGTTCCTGTCGGACGCCCGGACCATCACCTACCCGCTGCGCCTGTATTCCTATATCTCTGAAAACTACACGCCCATGATTTCCGCCTTTTCGACCGTCTTTATTCTGATCTCGTTTCTGGTCATCTACTTCACGGAAAAGTTCATCGGTGTCGGAAAAATGTATTGATGAACCCATCAATTACAGAGTAGGGGAGGTTGCCCATTGAGCATCCAAGTAGAGTTGAAAAATATCGTGAAGGATTACGGGTCCTTCAGAGCCGTCGACGATGTCAGCCTGCGGATCGATAAAGGCGAGATCGTGACGCTGCTTGGGCCAAGCGGATGCGGAAAGACGACCACACTGCGCATGATTGCCGGATTGTTTACGCCATCCAGCGGCCAGATCCGCATTGCCGGAGAAGACGTGACGCAGGTGCCGCCTTATAAACGGGACATTGCCATGGTCTTTCAAAACTATGCCCTTTTTCCGCATTTGACGGTGTATGAAAATGTCGTGTTCGGTTTGAAAACGAGAAAAATCAAGGACAAAGCCGTGCTGAGAAAGAAAGCGCAGGAGGTTCTGAGCATCGTCCAGCTGGAAAACGCGGAGGAGCGCTATCCGAAGCAGTTGTCGGGCGGACAGCAGCAGCGCGTGTCGCTGGCCCGGGCGCTGATTGTCAACCCGCGCGTGATGCTGTTTGACGAGCCGCTGAGCAATCTCGACGAGAAGCTGCGCGAACAGACGCGCGTGGAAATCCGACATTTGTTGAAGAAGCTGGACATCACAGGAATTTATGTCACGCATGATCAGGAAGAGGCGCTGGTCATTTCGGATCGGATCGCGGTCATGAACAAAGGGCGAATCGAACAGATCACGGTGCCGAGGGAGCTTTATAGCCATCCGGAAACGCAATTTGCGGCGGAATTTGTCGGGCAAGCCAATCTGTTCGACGGATTGGTGGAGGCGGTAGAGGACGGCTATGTCGAGGTTTCCGTTTCCTCCAATATGAGGATCAAAAGCGAACCAAACGGAATACAATGGAAGAGGGGGGATAAAGCCACGGTCTTAATCCGGCCGGAAAATATCAAACCCGCTCCCTCCGGAGCTTCTTCCGCCGCACCCAACGTATGCGAGGGCATCGTTAGCGACAAGAGCTTCCTCGGGTCCGTCATCCGCTATACCTTGCGCCTGGCGAGCGGCGAAACGCTGGAGATGGACGTTCATCCCGATGACGACATTCACACACGGGAAGAGGATCAAATCACGGTCACCTGGAGATCGGACCGCATCGTACTGCTGCGAAAGGACGGAGGGAGCCTATGAAACCCGCGGAGGAGCCGGGAACGCAGTTCCCGATCGGCAAAATGGCGATCATGCTGGCCGTGCTGCAAAACCACCCCTGGAAGGAATCGATCGAACGGGACCTGAAGGACAATGGATACCGTTACACGGTCGGCAGAGTCGGCGCGATGGATCTGGTCAAAGTGATTACGGCCATCGAGACGGCGGCCAAGCAAAACAAGATCATTGACGAAGTCTATTACCGCGAAGTGCATGCGCTGTATCACGCGATTATCGAAGCGGTGCAAGGGTTGTGCCGCGGCACGCTGCAGTTTGGCGATATTTTGCGGACCGTCGGTTTGACGTTTTCGATCGTCCGCGGCAAGATGGCCGACAATATCGAGCTTAGCGGAGAATGGATTTCCGTGGCCGTATACGGAACGATCGGGGCGCCGAAAAAGGGATACGAGCATGAAGCGATCGGATTCGGATTTAACCATATTTAAAGAGGTTATTCGACTTTTTGAATTCGAATTTAAAGTAAAATAAAATGCGTCACCTCAGTTGAACTCGGGTGTTTAGCTAATTAGTCAATAGAAGCCTGTACCGTTTTTTTTGGTATGGGCTTTTTCTTTTTTCTATATAAATGGAGGTAGAAACGATGAACCAGATCACAATGTCCAATATTGAAATTACGGGCAGCGCCTTAACTTTGGAAGATGTGGTCCGGGTTGCCCGGTACAAGGTTCCCGTCAAATTAAGCGGCGAGAGCGTCTCGCGTATGGAGCAAAGCCGGAATTTTGTGGAAAAGCTGCTTCGGGAGAAGCGGGTCGTCTACGGATTAACGACGGGATTCGGCAAGTTCAGCGACAAATACATCTCCGCGGAGGACACGATCCGGCTGCAGACGAATCTGATCCGCAGCCACGCCTGCGGCATGGGGAATCCGTTTGCGGAGGAGATCGTGCGGGCGATTTTGCTCCTGCGCGTCAACGCCCTGGCGCTTGGCTATTCCGGCATCCGGGTGGCGCTCGTTGGTACGATGGTCGAGATGCTGAACAAAAACGTGGTGCCGGTGATCCCCGAGCAGGGGTCGCTGGGCGCGAGCGGCGACCTGGCTCCGTTGTCGCATCTGGCGCTGGTGATCATCGGAGAAGGCGAGGCTTTTTATCAGGGCAGGCGCATGTCCGGCCGGGACGCGATGGAGCTTGCCGGTATCCCGGTCATGACCCTGGAAGCGAAAGAAGGGCTGGCGCTGATCAACGGGACGCAGGTGATGACGGCTGTCGGCGCCCTGAGCTGCTGGGATGCGATTCAGCTGTCCAAATGGGCCGATGGCGCGGCCGCCTTGACCTGTGAAGCGCTGCTCGGCGTACGGGACGCGTTTGCGGCGGAAACGCACGACATCCGTCCCCATCAAGGCCAACAAGAGGTGGCCGCCAATATCCGGCGATTGATCGAAGGCAGCCGGCTTATAACGAACCAGGGCGAAATCCGGGTGCAGGACGCCTATTCGCTGCGCTGTGTTCCGCAGGTGCACGGAGCGAGCAGGGATACTTTGACCTATGCCGCCGCAAAGCTGGAAATCGAGCTGAACTCTGCGACGGATAATCCGTTGATCTTCCCGGAGACGGAACGGGTCATCTCCGGCGGCAATTTCCACGGCCAGCCGATCGCCCTGGCGATGGATTATCTGTCCATCTGTGTCTCCGAACTGGCCAACATTTCGGAACGCCGCACGGAACGTCTGGTCAATCCGCATTTGAATGAGGGCCTTCCGGCGTTTCTCGCCAAGGACGGCGGCGTAAATTCGGGCTTTATGATCGCCCAGTACGCGGCGGCGGCGATCGTGTCCGAAAACAAATCGCTCGCCCATCCGGCCAGCGTCGACTCCATTCCCTCCTCCGGCAACCAGGAGGATCATGTCAGCATGGGCACGATCGGAGCCCGTAAAGCGGCGCAGATTGTGAACAACGCTTATAAAGTCCTGGCGGTGGAGCTGGTCTGCGCCGCTCAAGCCGTCGATTTCCGCAACCCGTCGCTCCTGGGAACAGGGACGAAGCGAATCTATGACCGGCTTCGCGAGCAGGTGGCTTTCCTGGACCAGGACCGTGCGCTGTCCGCCGACTTCGAACGAATCTCCGCCTGGATGAAGCAGCCTGGCGTGGTGGCGGAATTGTTGGAGGACGGGGAGGTTTAGTGATCGAATTTGGAATGAGGGCCGCTCACAGCTGTTGCGGATTAACGCCGCAGGGGCTGCGAGGCGGTCTTTGTTCTGTTTTGGGTTTGATTAAATTTCGCGAAGGTTGCATTGCCACTAGTAAAAGAGGGGGTCATTGAAGAGCGATATATTAACGCCATGATCAAGTCTGTTGAAGAATTTGGGCACGAGGGGCTTTTTCTACGATGCTGGCTAGGCTTCCTGGATTGTCCGTAGCGATCGGGAACTGTCTATTTAAGGGGTCTCAATTTCGACTCCATCTACATACCAGGAATTAGAGTCATCGCTTATAGTTTTCAAATCCATCACGACGTAAGAACCATTGGCTTTTTCCCAATACACCAAAGCTTGTGATTTATCGGGATTTATAAGTAAGGCTGGCATATAATCGCCTACGTCAAGATTATTTTTTCTCTCCTCACTATAAAAAGCTTCGAGAAAAGAAGATCGTCCTTGTTTAGAAAAAGAGGATAGCTCATCATGAAGTTGAGTAACATTAAAAAATGTCCAATTTGACAAATCTTCGTCTTTACTGATGTCACTACTTGTTGCAAATGCCTTATCCGCTTCCCTTCCTAGTATTATTTCCCGTCCTTTAGTCCATGATTGAGTTAAACGATCTTGAACTGCGTTCACACAATCTTGGTGTTTGGACTTATAGTTGGAAAAAGAGAAGAAAGAGTATCACTCGCATATACATTTGTACCAGTTATCAAAACGAAAACAGCTAATATAAGGACTACCATTTTCTTATTCATCTTTCTCATAGTTAACACTCCTCGATCCAAGATAGGGTAATTAAAGGGTATTTGTAAAACTCGAATGCAGCTCATCTCCATAAAAAGATGTAGGATACGCCGACCTGCCAAATAACTACATACATTAAGGGGTTGTCCCAAACGGTCATAAACTTGACTCTAGGGACAACCCCTTTTCTTATACATCATTTGATAACAAGGTCTTGGACCAACACGATAAAGGCCACTTTGTCGTCCTTTATGGAAAACTGGAGCATATATTTGTTGTCCGTTGATTTTTGAATTAAAATTCCTTCATCTAATGGCGAGGGTTCAATAGCGGGGTAGGCTTTTTTTACTTCATCCACCGTGCTGCCTATACCAATGTTTCTGGGTGTGACCCCCGAGAAGGGACTTGTCGCGTGGATCCCCCAGACATATCCTCCTCCATCGATCTCAACGCCTTTATCTTTATAGATCCATTCGGGATCTCCGATGCCATGCGCTATCGTTTCCTCGGAAGGCTCACCCAACAATTCCCGGACCTTGTCCATCGTCTGCCCAATGGCCAGTTGGCCCAGCTTCATATCTTGCTCGGTCAATTCGTTTCCCGGTGCTTCGCTTTGGGGATTGTTCGCCGCGCTCCCGGTCGTTTCCTGACCGGCAGGGTTTGGATTGGAACACGCCGCCAACAGGATCAAGCAAAAAGCAAAAGACAAACCAATAAGCGATATCCGGCGCACTATAGCACCTCCCCTTTCAAAAGCGTACGATTCATTTCATTCTTCAACTCTATGTACCCCTTTCTCCTTGCACAATAAAAATTATATCTGAGAAACTGAAAAGAGTATTCACATAGTGATAACAAAGTTTGATAAGGAAGTTAAAATAATGTTACTCCGATTCAGATTGGGGGAACGCGCGAAAAAATTGCTCGTTTGCAATTTCTATCTCTGCAAGATATTCTGCATAATGTGGACTAAGTACTTTCATATTATTGACTAACCGTTCATAGTAGCCGCTCTGTTTTTGGAAGTCGCGCAGCTTTTTTTGCATGGTTGCTATGGGAGAATTTAAAAATTCGTCTGACTTCAGATAAGCATGATATTCTTCTATATCTTGATGGTGTTGGGCTAAATAATTTTCCGTATTATTTAGCATTTCAGCCATAGCTTTATTTGTTGTGTTCTCAAGTTGTACAACATCAAGTCTTTCGTTCAACGTAAAAATTTCTTCCAAGTACTCAGATAGCTCTGGAGGCAAATGCAATTCCACATCATCAAGATAATTGATGATTTCATTGTAGGCTTTGCGCTTTTCATCGGTATCAATAATTCCGTCCAAGAATCTGCCAAAATGCAAAGACAAGAATAGTCCATAGTTACCGGGAAAAGCCAATACAAGCCTTTCTTTTATAGTGAGCAAATTTTCATCATGAGCTCGCAAATAGTCAAACTCTCTTTCAACATCGTAACTACGAATCAGATTTTCCATACATTGCTGAATCGTTTGAAGCCGTTGCAACCTAATTTCCGTAACATACTTACACCTTGCCAATGCAGCGGATTTATTTTTGCTACACAATATATTTTAATATCCGTAACGCTTATTCCGCACTTTCTCAACACCGATATTTCTTTGAGAGTAAGTATGTCTGCTTCGCTATAATCCCGATAACCATTCTCAAGAATTTCAGGAGAAATTAGCCCCTTGGCCTCGTAATATTCCACTGCTTTTTTCGTAAGATTGCTTCTTTTACAGGCTTCATTGATAAGCATTTTATCACCTCAAAACAATAATGAGCTAACCCCTAAGGGGGTAGTCAAGTTTTTTTATAAGCAATTTGAAAAATTATATACGTTCCCTGGAATGCCATATCATTTCACTTTGTAATGACGATCCTGGGCATCCTTATGATTTACCCTTTAATTTGGTCCGTGGCCAGCTCATTCAAAGACAATAGCGAAATCTTCGTGAACTCGTATTCGCCTTTTCCCCGTGATTGGGGAGCCATTGAAAATTACTTTCAGGTTGGAAGGGGGGGCGACGTTTCCTTCGGCGAGTTTCCTTGGAACTCTACCGTCGTTGCCGTCATCGGCTCGCTTGGAGGGGTCATGTCTTCGCTAATGGCTGCGTACGCGTTCGCCAGAGTGCGATTTGCGCTTAGCTCCTTTTTGGTTTGTGTGATGTCATGACTACCCAGGATCCCGATTCAAGTGATGATTGTTCCGCAGTACATTTTGTTCAAAAGACTGCATTTGATCGACATGCTGACTTCTTTGATCATCCCTTGGTTTTTCGATGTGTTCCCTTTCCCTAAGTTGCTCAATATGGAAGTCAGAGACCTTACTATAAGATTTCTTTTGTGAAAGGTAAACGAGAGTAGAAAGTTGTAGGAGAAGGAGCAGTATGAATCCTTGGAGGTACCGATTATATTTGACCAAATTCAACAAAACCGGTAGCTCTCCATGATTTCTTTTCATTCATCAGGGCATAATTATATAAAGCAAGCTTAATTAAGCATTGGCAATCAACCGTATTCTCATAAGTGATGGTTTTTACCCTCTTTCCTTTTCAGCAGAAGCAAGTCATTGTTGAACTTAATTGATTTTGCTATATTATCAAAATCACCATATATACTTTCTAGGTTTATGCCTAAGAAATTTAGTTCCTTCAGTATGTTGCTATAATTTTCAACCTTAATAGTGATATCTGGAATAATGGACTGGTAATTCAAAACACCATATTTATATACATCTTCTACATCATACAAATAGGGTTGGTAAATAAACAGTCCTTTTTGGCTTGCTATCCTATCGAACAACTCTGGGGGTTGATAGGTAAAATATATATCCAGTCTTATATCAATCCTCTCTTTTATATTAATAAGGATTTGTAAGAGATTTATCAATAATGCCATATATATTTTTGCACCTACAGATTCATCACAATGGTAACTATATTCCCAATCTTCTAAATAATAATATTCATTGTGAGTGATAGTTTCATCTTCAATCTCATTTAAAACATAAATATATAGTTCGTTTAGGGCTTTTGTTCCATCATTTTTAATTTTATCTTTAAAATCAACAAGACTATAGTATTCTCCCGAGATTTCCTCTGAATCAAGCTCATCATCTTCATTTGTATTTAAGCTAGAGTCACCATAAATATCTAAACGATTCTTTTCATAACAATCGATCAGATTTTTGATCCAATGTATAAATTCTCCTTTGTTCTCAAGAAATAGTTGTTCAATTTTCATAAGTATTTCTTTTTGGACATCTACATTCTCAACAAGAATTTCAAAAAAGTTCTGATTGTTATATTTTACAAGTAAATCTGTAATATCAATTAACCTATTTTTATCAATTAAATATATTTCAGCATAAGCATTTGTTTCTTTTTTATCAGGTTGTTTTTTTTCGCTACATGCAAAAAATAAAGCGACTAACGGTGATCTTGTAAAATCAACTACATTAGTAGGTAATCCATGATGTTGGCAAAAAGCTAAAAAATGCTGTCGTTCGTCTAAAGAAAGTTTTCTTATGACTTTGTTGTAATACTCTTTCTTCATTCCCTCAATATCATAAAAAGTATCTGTATACCATCCTCCTTTGTACGGTCTAAAACCACTTGCTTGTATGCCTCCATAAGCTTCATTTTGCCCACGAAATATAAAATGATAATAGTCATTTTCTCTAATGAGTTCTAAGTATTGTGAAACAGTAGATATTGTGTGTTCTTCCATGGTTCGAGCCTCTCTATAAAAGAATAAATTTAATAAAATTATATCGTACAATCACCATTTTGTTCCTTATAAATTTTTAGACTTTTTGAACCGATGAACGAATTCGGCTGCGCGACGATGCTCTAGTGACATATTGAGGGAGGGTTAAACCCGATACGCAGTGTCCGAAGTTTATTTAACTTGTAATACTGCGGTTCCTCCGAGATTATTTGCATAAAAACGAATCGAGAGCGGCATTTAGCTGTTATTTCATTCATTTTCGGTATGGAGGTGAGGGGAGTCGAACCCCTGTCCGAAGGCAACGCCACATGGCTTCTACGGGTGTAGTGACAGTTTTGGTGTCACCCTAGGAACTCCCGGTCACCGGAATGGATCTCCACTGAGTGTTATTATTACTATGGAAGAGGAACATGGCCATCTATAAAATTGAAACCCAATATTTACAACTTCGTATATTTTAATTAAAGACGGGAGGATGCAGATGAATAATAGAAAAAATAATAAAAGAAATAATAGAAGAGGTTATAATAGAATAGACAGTTTGTCCTTCTCTGATAGAGTCAGCAGATTAGTTCTAATGACTGCTATTCTAGGAGGTCTATCTCTCTTTTACATAAAAGCATTAGGAGCGATATTAAATACTCTGACCACAAAGATATATTTACAATCTTTTTTTAATTCTGAGCATATCCTAGCTTCCGGTATGCTTTCTACTGGAGTATTAATTTTGGGTTATGCTGGATGGTATTGTTATTGTGAACTACTTGCTTTAAATCATATTTATAAAACAAACAATGAATCTAAAAAGATTATTCAAAATGCTGACAAATCTTATGCCTTTTTATTCAGATTGATTAGACTTTATATAACCTCTTCAATGCTAATAACTATTGCATCTATAATCGTGATAGGTTTTATAGTAAAAAATTATATTATATTTGGATTATTTTTCTTTACTTTATTAATCTTTTTAGTGATAATTATTGTCCCTAAATCCAGAAAATTAATTAACCACAAGAAAATAGCCAATTTTTTCAAAATTAATGGAGTAGCATTATCTGTATGGCTAATCGTGACTTTTTTTATGTTTTGCACTATTTTTGTAGCCATGGGAGCTCATCAAAAATCAGTATTTAAAATTGATTTTGCGAGTAGTTCTAATCTCCCAATTAAATTCCACTTCAGAAGCTCAGTTCCAGATAAAATCAGTGTATCTTTTTATTCATTAGACAAAAATAGTAATACAAATCTTACAAAACAAATAATTGTTAATGAATCAGATTTTAATCATTCTTTCGTTGAGGTAACTGAGAAGCCCGGATCAAATAGTAACTTCTCCTGGCTTAACGTAATAGATAAAGAAGTAAAGAAAAGCCAAGAAACCGCTCTAGTATCTAACATAAGTAAATATGATTACAAGTACGATTTAAATTCACTGAAGTATTTAAAAGAGGGGAGAAATTTTGTGATAATTGAATTCATTTCAAACTCCGGTTTAAATAATAAATTCTATAAAATAGTTAATCAAATTGATGTTGATAAACATGGAGTGAAAATAACAACTGAAAGTTTTGAGTAGTTTCGTTAATACCTTGTTTTAAACAATGATTACCTATGTTGTACTTAACGCAGAGAGACTAGACTAATTATCCTGCCTTTAAATAAGAACGAACAAAAAAGTGGCCTTTTATTTAAGGCCGCTTTTTTCTAATACTACATTTGGAGGCGAACTTACACTTTTGAAAACCCTGTTGGTTACATATACTCTTTAAAAGTTCCTCATAGCTCAAAACTACACATCCCCCCAATTATCTCACATTTGAAACGTTCTACAGTAGAGGATTATTTTTGAAAAAAAGGAATACTGGCTACTTATATCGAATTAAGCTAAAAATCTTATATTGTGAGGCGAATTATAATGAAGTTAACTAAATTCACAATAAGGAACTATAAAGGAATAAAGGAGCTAACAATAAATACAGAAAATATATCTGTAATTATTGGCCCTAACAACTGTTGCAAAAGTACTATATTACAAGCGCTACAACAGTTCGGATCAGCAAGTAAAAAATTGGAGTACCAATATTATTATAACCACGATACAAATGAACCGATTTCTTTTCACGCTACATTTACTGACATAACCGAACAAGAATCAGCTATGCATGGTTTGAGAGCCTCGCTACATGAAGCTACAAATAGCTTTATAGTACGAGCCATTTATAATTATGGAAAAGATGTGGAAAGAGCAGCCAAAATAACGGGAGAACCAACCCACGATCTCGAGAATGAGGGATGGGATGGTAAAATGGGTGGAGGAAATAACGCATCCCATTTCATTAATATTTTTCCGCAAATCCTATACATCCCAGCAGTAAAGGATGCTGGTGATGAACTTAAATCAAGTTCACAAAACATGAAAACATTAACCACTCTATATAAAAATATAATACATTCGTTAAAAGAATATACAGACGCAGAAGAAAAAACGAGGGTATTACAGGACAAAATTAATCAGCATAATGATGAGAAGGTTAAGTATTTTGAATCAGAGATCCAAAGCTTTCTTACTGATGTTACTTCAACCAAAGTTAATTTTAAGGTTAATGTCAGTCCAGTAGATGAAATCGTAAACACATCAATAAATCCGCTATTTAATTACAATGGAATTGAAACAGAACTGGAGTATCAAGGCAACGGTGTACAAAGAACCTTCATTGTTTCAATCTTAAAAGGGTTCCGCAAATTTAAGAGTAAATATCCTGAAGAAGACAAAGAAAAAGCGACTTATTCAAGACAACTAATTATTGCCATTGAAGAGCCTGAATTATATTTACATCCTCAAATTTCAAGAATTTTTAAAGACACACTCTATTCACTAGCAGATGAAAACTATTTTCAAATAATTGCCACTTCACATTCTCCTAACTTTATTGATTTTTCAAAACCAAATCGAACATTAGCAAAAATTTCCTTGGATAAAGATAAGAAAGTTTGTATTCATCAAGTCAATTCAGATATCTATGGATTACCTGAAGACGAAAAACTAAAGTTCCAAGCTTTATTGAAATTCAATCCATATGTGAATGAGGCGTTTTTTGCTGACCAAGTAATATTGGTGGAAGGTGATACTGAAGTAGTTACGCTTAAGTTAATCGGAGAAAAACTGGTTAATGAAGGCTATTTGGATATGGAGACTTATAACAGAACATCTGTTTTAAACTGCTCTGGTAAACCTACTATGTATGTCGTTATGAATGTTCTTAACAATTTCGGGGTCAATTATACAGTTATACATGATCTTGATATCATGGAGCTCAATTCTAAAGGGGAGAGAAGAACTCCCGCAGCTCTAAAGGCGGTATTAACAATCAATCATAAACTAGAGGTTTTAGCTAACATTAGAGAGAATTCCCGTTTTGTTTTTCAGCATACATTTGAAGCTGAGATGCCTCATGATTATGAGAAAGGCTCTTCTAAATCTTATTCTGCATATGAATATATAAATCCAAAAACAATCAGTCAGCTCCCTAGCGGATTAATTAATATTATTAAATCAGCTTTTGGAATAGTGTTGGAGCAGCCTCTAGATCATTCAAATGCAACCCTGCTTTCCCATTATAAACGCAATTCTTGGGTTGAACTTAACCAGGCTATCCAAGAGTGGGAGGAACCTCAAACTGACGAGTTTGTGAGACGTAACTGGGTCTGATAACGTTTTTTTAAATTGAGTAAAGTGAAACTAATTAAAAAAGGGGGGGGCTACGCCATGGGTATGCAGGGACCATTTGGAGCCTAGCGAAACGGATGTTTTGCTGTTTGGAACCATTGATCAGTTTCATGAATATCATTCCGCATGCTCAATCAATTGGGGATTCTGGAAAATATTGTTTATTCCGTGAAATTCAGCATATCGTTAACACATATGTGACAGTTCAAGAATTGGAATGCTCGATTAGAGAAAAGTATCCCGTAGGCATACAAAATGCGATCCATGAGCATACCGAAAACGTAGAGCAAGCAATGAAGGAACTGACCGAACTTAGAGACGTTGGATACTGAATGGAGAAAGTTCTTAAACAAAGGAGAAGAAAACAATGCTATCAAAACAGGATTTAGGCCGGTTCATCATTGATTGTTTAAAGCAGAAAAATGGTAAATCATCATTAATAGATGTAAGTAATAACTGTGAAATTAGACAAAGTCCGAAATCCTATGTGTAGGATTCGGACTTTGCCATTGATTATGAATACGTAATTAACTGATGGAAGGGATAGTTTTTTAACTCTCGATACAGAATAACTCTACCTAAAAGAACAGTAGCTTGCCATTTACCTACAGGTAATTGATTCAAAATTAATGTTAAAAGTTCTTTAACCGTTATATTTTCAATTGGTACGGTAATTGGAATTTCAAGCTCATCTTGGTAAGCCTTCCTTTCAAATCTAAAGGTATAGGGCAGGTTTGCAGATAATACTTTTAATAATTCAAGACATACATATGTTCCTGACGGTATAAAGCTTAAAGGAATATCGATATCAATGGGGTATTGTTTATCAAAATTTGCAGGTTCCTGTGTATCTCTTTGCTTGCCAGGATCGTTACTTCCGAAGCCTGAGTAATTCCAGGGAGCGTTATAATGCTGAATTAGCATATTTTCAAGATCAGCATTTTTAAAGACTGGGATAGCAATGGCTTTGAAAGAAATTGACTCAGGATCGAGGTTCTTACGATGCTGGATGTGTGTGGCATGACGTGTCAATCGATTTTGAAATCCTGCTTGTGAATCCGTTTTGCCTACGTACATAACTTTATTGTCTTGAATAAGTAAGTAGACCCCATTTTTCTTTACAGGTATTGCCGCAACATTATCGTATGTTAAGGGTGCTGCTTCAACTTTATCAATGAAAGGGGGTAAATCTCGTTTGAAAGCAAGTTCAAGATCAAGTTCAAATTCATCGAAGCCTGGAGTCAGCACCGTTCTAAACACACCTTTGCAAATGTTTTTTTTGTAGTTCAGCCTGCTTTAAAGCATCATATATTTGCTTAGCGACCTGGGCAGCTAGCTCCATGGGCACCGCATTTCCAATTTGTCTCATGGCTTCGCTCCAAGGGCCTTGGAAGATGTAATCATCAGGAAAAGTCTGCACTCTAGCGGATTCTCTCACTGTCAAGTAACGATAGGATCCATCAGGAAAAGCGATCATATTTTCCCCCCCAGGTACTCCATGTGCTCCAGCCTTAAGTGTCTTGGAGGGTTCATCCAAAACGCTTCCAGTATGCCCGGGATAAGGCTTTGCACCTGGTTGGAAAACATGATTCACAATATTTGTTTCTAAAAGTGGGTCCGGCAAATCACTGATTGCATCTCGTAGAGTTGCCCATGGATCCAGTAAGCTATCCAATGTCATTTGGAATAAGCCTGCTAACATTTTAGTAGAAGGTGGAGCTTGGGTAGGGGTAATTCCCCTTGCAGACCAATAATCACCTGTCACCCATTTAGCAACTTGTAGAGCGTATTGTGAATGAGTGGCATCAGGAAAGCTCCACTGGGCGTCAACATCAGCACGAAAGCCTATGAAAAAAATGCGTTCTCGACGTTGTGGAATTCCGTAATCAGCCGCATTCAGGACTCTAGGAGGGATTACTTTGTACTCTGGTTTATTCCCTCCGGTACCGGTATGGTGCTTTTCAAGCCGGCTCAAGTGATCTTGCCAAGACTCTTTGTTCTTTCGAGCTATAGAAGGATAAGTAAGTTGCAATACGATATATTCGATGTACGTGGAAAAAGATTGTCTGGCCAGTCCGCGTACATTTTCAAATAAAAATGCTCTTGGTCGGATCTCACGCACGGCTCTAATCGCTTCAGGAAACATGTCTCGCTCGTCATTCCAAGCTTGGTGTCTTCCACCTAAAGAAAAAGGTTGGCAAGGTGGTCCGCCAGCTACGAGGTCAAGGTCTTGGCCAAAATCAGCATAATTAAGATTCCGAACATCACCTTCAATAATATTCCACCAAGGTCTATTTAAGCGTAGTGTAGAACATGCATCTGAATTCCACTCAGCCACTGCCACGTGTTCAAAGCCAGCCTTTTCCGTGCCGAGAGCCAGTCCGCCTGCCCCGGCGAACAATTCAAGTGCTTTCATGAGCTCCTCCAATTTATGAGTGTTTGGTATTTTTTTATTATACCATTTGGATAAATTGGATGCAGTAATTGTATTTTTTTGTTGGAGAAAAGAGTGTGAAATAGAGTTTTGAAGAAACTGCGTCTTTCTTCAAATAATGCTACAACATTTTGGTTCGCATCCATTTACTCATCGATGTTGTAGTCCGCGAATTTTCAAAATTCCAGTGTCAGGTTCGATTCCACCCGTTTGGCGGCGTGGATTCTTTCAATAGCCCGGGCAACAATCCACTATGTGAGTGAAAAGGAGAAGAGATCTTGGAAGCGGAAATATATGCGGCTCAGATTCAAATGCTGGTAAGTATCCCACCGAGGCTAAGTGTGTAGGGGTTTATGGAGTATCTAAAAGGGAAAAGTTCACTGATGATCTTCGATAAGTTTGCCAATTTAAAGTATCGATATGGGGACCGCTAGTTCTGGTGCAGGGGATAATATGTGGATATGGTGGACAGAAACAAGAAAGTGATCGAGGAATAAATTCGCAATCAACTAACAGAGGACAAGAACTATAAACAACTCACCATGAAACAACTGTTTGACCCGTTTACGGGGCAAGCCCGAGACTGCCCGCAGTCCAGCAGGCTTTCAGTGAGCCTTTGAGGTGCTAACTTGTACCATGTGTCCTTAGGGTTATGGAAACCACCGGCTAAGCCGGTGGTTATGAATAGCATCCAAACTAAAGAATGTTCAAGTATGTGGGAAAAAGTATAAATATGCTAAATGATAGTTTTATCACTGATTTTTACTATCATTTAGTAATTGTTATAATAGATTCACTTGACATTCGTTTGTTTAACGAACCCAATTGATTTCGAGGTGGAGGTAAGTACCTTCTTGATGGGTTTAAAGGACGCTCAATATTTTCAACTAGCCTAAAATTATTCTCTTCCGATATTAGTTCTATTAAACGAGCGGTATTAAAGAAAGATCCTTTAACGTTGCAGTTACCTACAATAAACGTAGCAAGGCTATTATTATGTAGGACTCTTGCAGTTTCTGCAATTATACTTCTCATATCAAAAACGTATCTTCGCATAATGCCCTTCATTCGATTTGAAATGGCATCAAAATCTGTGACTTGTGTAAGTAACTCATCAATGTGTTTATATTCAGTTAATGATAATTTCTTTTCGGCACCTACTAATGAGGAGCGAATTGATCTAAGTTCTGAAATTTTATAACCTAACCAAACTAGTGCTAATTTATGCCCTCTCAAATAATCTATCGCATTCAAGTACGGTGGTGAGGTAAGGACATAGTCTACAGAATTATTTTCAAGAGGTAGTTGACGTGCATCCGTACGAGATACTACCACACTTTGTATTTGATTATTTGTTTCAGAAGATAGTATCGATTTTGATAGTTTTTTTACGGAATTTATAAATCCAGTAATTACATCATAGTCAGATTCGGTTTTAACTCTATGTGGGCGACTATGAGATACATCTCTTGCCAAGGTTGCACCATTTTCTTTTGTAATGATTATTCTACTTAGTGCTATTTTTAAAGCATCGCCAAGAGAGTCATTTCTTTTATGAAGCAAGTATGAAATTCTACGTAGATCATCTATCTGCTTGGAACCAAACCAAAAATTTATGAACTCAGATGTCTCTGTATCAGAGTCTATCCAATTAAGGTTTATATCGTCCATGGACAATAACTTCGCTTCTTTTACAACTTGTTCTGTTTCATTTAATAATTCCTCAATTTGAATAGGAGTAACCCAGACCTTTGACATCAGAACAGCCAAAGGATCCATGTCAAAACCTATTGTGTGATGCCCTAAAGAGTTTGCAATTCGTAGTACAGTACCTGATCCAACCATCGGATCAAGTACTGTACTAGGAGCTTTGAAGTTTGAAAGTGTATGGAAGGCTATTTCTGGAGCCATCCGAGCGGGAAATGGGTGAATAGATTTGTGAGTTTTCATGAGTAGTGACAACACCTTTTTAGAATAATGAACGATATTCAACGGGTACAAATTCTAGCTGACGTACAATTTCTTCTCTAAGTTTATTAACCGATGTATGAATAAATATGTCGTTTCCTGAAATTGTAATTAGATTAGAAAGAAGTATCTCTAGCCCTCTTACAACTTTCATTACATCTTGTCTCGAGGGTTCAACACCAGTTAACGTCCCTATGGTACTAGCTAGTATTTCTGGTGTTATTGGATTAGGACCATTAAAGTTGAATTTTGAAATAGCTTCAATTAATAAAGCAAAAGTTATTTTAGGTCTTTTCTTTTCGTGCTTTTCCTTTAATTTTTCAATTCCTACGGATAAATCTTCGAGAGTATTACAAGATAATAATAATCTAAATTCTTCTAAATCAATAGGTCCATTTGTTGCAGCAAGCATAAGTAAGCTACCTAGTTGGGATGCTGTCATCGGGGTTATCTTATGATGCTTACATTCTTCGTCAATTGCGCCACTTTGATATTCTGGTGCTACCAATAATGTATAGTCAGCCTGGTACTTTTCTCTGTGTCTAGTTAATCCAGCAGTGTTTAGGTTTCCTGTTTTTGCTTTTCCGTGGAAAGAAACTTTGGCGTCATAAGTTAATGTATATGATCTATGACCGTTGTCTTTTGCTGAAAGCACTGCTTTAGCAATACCTTCTGGTTCACCTGGTTGTCCTTTTCTCTCTACTACAAAGCCTAAATACTCTAATGCATCCCCAATTGCTTGTTCCATACCTTTAACATGGGTAGTAGCTACTTCATTCAATAAGTTTGAAATTTCAATACCTGTCTTTCTTCTTACCCTTGCCATTAAACGATATACATGATCCCTATAATTTTGAATTTCTTCAATTACTTTGTAATCAACACCATGTTCTGTGGCATAAGTATCGCCCATTATCTCAACAAAGGACGCATCAAGCAATAAATCTAAAGCCTCAGGAGTTGAATGTTCACGGGCAAATGGATGATTTCCATTTACAAAAAGTTTTCGACTTTTTAAGTGGTATCTAATTAATGGTGCCTCTGAGTCACTTTCATTATCTAACTTAATATCTTCAATTACTTTGAATTTATCTGGTTTATTTCCCCAGTCCTCTTTAATTTCATTAAGATCCGAGTCATCGACATCACTGGCATCGACAAACCTAGGCATCTCTTCCACATCTTCAATTGTGTCTATAACAACATTGTACAATGGCTTAACAAGTGGTGTACTCCAATTATTTGTTAAAATATCACCTGCGGAAGGGAAAGCTGGTTTAGCATATTTTTGTTTCCATACACTTCTTATTTCATTGAAAATTGCCATCAAAAAAGATTTGAATAGTGCTAGTGTTTCTGACTCAAGAATTCCTTCCCTACTTACTTTTAAATGTTGATCTAGCCCATCAGCTCTGATAGTTACACGCAAACGAGCCCAGATGGTAAAGTTTAAGTCCTTTAATCCAAAAAATGGATCATCAATATTTATAACTCTTCCAAGGACATTAATAAAGAAACCATTGGAAGGACCATTACCTTCGCTTTTTCCTTTATTTATTGAATCCTTGAATAGCTTAACTGAACCACTAACTCGCCCATCAATACCGTCGATAAATAAATAAGGTTGAAGATCATAACAGTTTGTTATATCAGCAAAGTCTCCGTTAGGTTTAGGGACTTTGTCAATGAGACTATCTTTTCCTAATGTCCACTGTTCAAGGATTTCAACATCTGACTTTGTCGGTAATAATTCTTCGTCATTTAGAACCAATCTCATGGTGGAACCTAGTGGTAAAGCAGACCGAAGCATTCTTCTCAACCGTCCAATTTGGATACCTGTACCTGATGGCTTTAGCTCAGAAAGAATTACCAGGGTCCATGTTGTACTATATATTTGAGTTGATGTTTCATCGGTCTCTTCGGTAAAAACAAATTCATCTACAAATTCACTATCACCAGTCTGTTGAATATCAAAATTTGTATCTAAAATATTTTTAATATCTTCTCCATTCTTTTCAAATGAACTTAATATAATATTTAAGTCATCTTCTTCCAATTGTCTAACATTTAGATTTAAAGCGGTTTCTGTTTCTAAACTTAACAAGTCGTCACTAAAATTATTTATATCGCGATAATCAAAAGTAACAGCTCGAACTATTCCATCATGTGACTTACAGATATAAGTTACCTGGCTTGCAAGGAGATAGGTAGCCAATTTTCCAATTCCAAACCTGCCGATAGGAGCTCTGCTATCAACTTGGCGTTTTTTTCTCTTGGTTGAAACTGCAATATTCCAAAGCATTTTTAATCCTGCAATATCCATCGAAATTCCATTGTCAAGAACCCAGATAACAGAATCATTCGTGATTTTTTCTTCCGGGATTCCTATAAAGGTCCTCGTAGCCCCTGCATCCCACGCATTAGAAACGAGTTCTTCAAAGGCTTTATTAGGGGAGGTATACAAATTTTCGCTGAAAAGTTCTAGAAAACGAGGACCTATTGATACTCTGACTGCATCTACATTTTTTCCTGCAGTTGCAATTGACTGTTTAATAGTTGTAGACATAGGGCTTACCCTCCACACTAAGAATTACATAATACGATGCTTGTTATTTAATATTCGACCATTTCCGGCATTTTCCTTTTTTCTCCTCAAAAGGTCATTTATTTTACCCAGTAAAAAATACCTAATTCATTACGTTTGTAATGTTGTCCATTTTAGAGATTCTTTATATTGCCGGAAATTAGTTGTCATTTTGGGGACCTAATGAAATTCAAGTTGTGGAGATAAGCCATTTGGAAATTGAGACGATATTCTGTATATTCCATATGCAACTTAGGGTGGCATTAGACTATGTTTGCTATTTTTTTGGTTACGCCTTCACGTACCACATCCCCACCCAACTTCTGTTACTCTAAAATAAAAAAGGAGGAATCCCCATGCCAACCCTACTAGAATCCCTATACTACGGCCACCTGGCTCCCGAGGGGCAGGTGGTGCCTAGAGATCCCGAATATCGCCAGATGTGCAGTGAAATGTCCGAGGCGATGGAAGCGTGGAAAGAGAAGCTGTCTGGTGAGGAGTTTACTAAACTGGAGGCGCTGATTGATTTGCAGCAGGAGATTCAGGGATTGGAGTTGACGGCGACGTTTACGTATGGGTTTAAGCTGGGGGCGGCGCTGATGATTGAGGTTCACTCCGGGTACGGGGCAAAGGGGCAGCTGCTAAGTCAACGGACGGATGAAGGATGAAGCGAATATATAAGTATAGCCTGTATAAGTAATCTGTATAAGTTTAGCCGGTCCCTATCATACATGGGCCGCTCCCTATCCTACACGGAATAGAGCAGACGGTCATCTGATGAACTCTAAAATACCCGGAAGGCATAATAGCCCGCCGGGTATTTTATAAGGTATTTTCCTGCTTACTCTGGCTTATCTGCGCGATGTTTGCTTCTTTTTCTTTCCATCCGATGTCTGCCCCTTTTTCCTTTCCATTCTTTCGCCTCCTTCACCCGATCCCCCATTCCTGCAATCAACAACACCGATACAATCACCATAATCAGCAATGTGATTACGCAAACAGCCACACTATAATCGGAGCCGCCCTCCGCTTGATAATGAATCAAGCCTAAGCCTGCGGTAATCGGGTAAAGATCGCCCAGGCCGTGGCCTCCGGCGAAGATTCCGATAAATCCGTAGAAAAAGGCGAAGCCGACGCCGGCCATGAAGCCGTTCGGGTTGCGGCTGGTTAACACGATGATGGGCAGGACGGCCAGGTAAATACATAAATTCATCACCATCATTTGGATCAAGGATTTGACCATCACCGCCGTGCCTCCTGCTTGGAAGCCGCTGATCAGCACGACGACGAGCGAAAGTACAAAGGTAACTACGGCCAAAAATAGGGCGAGCAGTCCGGCGGTGATGAGCTTTCCGACCAACAGACGCCGGAAGGAGAGCGGAATGGTGAGGATGTTTTTTAGCGTGTCTTCCGTGTATTCACGGCTGATCATATATCCGGCGATTAAGGTAATCGTAGCGGGGAACAGCAAGCTGAAATTGTTCCAGATCACGGTATTGGAGAAGTTCTCCAAGTTGCGTGCTGCGCCGTCTTCCGCCGTGGCCATGAATCGGGTTAAGAGGACAACCAGCAGCGCCGCGGCAAAGCCAACCCAAACGATCGAATACCGTTTTAATTTGATGATTTCGGTTTTTATGATTTTCACCATGGTCTCCACCTTAATCCTCTCGCTTTCTATAGATTCGCACAATGGCCATATAAGATATCAAAGCGATGACCGCAATAATGATCACGACCTGCGGCAATGGCAAAATTTTCGGTGCAATGATCGCGTAGAACGAATCGGCCGGCGACGTAAAAAGGCCCAATAA
Source organism: Paenibacillus lacisediminis (assembly GCF_046567315.2). Taxonomy (NCBI): domain Bacteria; kingdom Bacillati; phylum Bacillota; class Bacilli; order Caryophanales; family Paenibacillaceae; genus Paenibacillus; species Paenibacillus lacisediminis. Next base: position 94,877 of record NZ_JBKIAX020000018.1, read on the forward strand.
CCAGCGGTATATGACCGGCGTCAGCAAAATACTCGTCAGCAATTTCATCATTGGCGTATCATATTGCAGGCCTACAAAGGCCATGGAAAAGTTAAGAATGGTGTAGAAAAAGGCCAGGATAATCGAAAAAATATAGCTGCGGTTAAAAAAGACAATCGCGATGACCACCGGCAAGGTTCTGGCCGTGAGCAGAATGCCGTCGGCCGCACTAATCCAGAGTTTCTCAAGCACGCCCTGAATATTCCCGGCAAAGGCTCCGCCAAGCATGGAAGCAGCCACAGAGGTTAGCGAGAAAATCAGCCCAAGGATAAACAACACAATGATCTTCGCCGTAACCATCCGTGTGGCCGAAACCGGAATCGTCCGCAGATTTTTCAGCGTATCGTTGTCACGCTCCATAAAAAACAGCATGGAAGCCACGATCCCTAAAATGCTGGGCAGCAGCAGCGCCTGTCCATAACTCACGATCATCCCAAACAGTTTATCGTAGACATTAAGGCCTCCAAAACCTCCATTCATCGCCAGCATCGTAAAAGGGATGGGAAAAAGAAACGCGGCAACAATCACCAATAGGATGAACTTTTTACGCTTCAGCTTGGTGAATTCGCATCTAACGAGTTTAAGCAATCCCCACGCCTCCTGTGATCTTTTTGAAATAATCCTCGAGCGTATCTTCACAGGTATGCGATTCCGAGACGTCAATCCCATTTTCGATAAACAGGCGGGTAATCGCCGAAACGGGCAATGCCATGTCATGCAAGCGCAGGCTTTGCTGATCTTCAACATAGAAGTTGAACATGTTCAAGTGCTTCTCCAGCAGACGTGCGGCCCTGGCCGTATCCGAAACGATAAAGTGAACATACTTGCTGTTTTTCTTTTCCAGTTCCTTGAGACTTAGCTCCTCCAAAAGAACGCCGTGGTCAATAATGCCGATGTCATCGGCCAGCAGAGCGATTTCGGATAAAATATGGCTGGAAATCAAAATGGTTTTTCCTCTTTCCGTACAAAGCGCGCGAATAAAACTTCTGACCTCGGCAATCCCGATCGGATCCAGCCCGTTAATCGGTTCGTCGAGTCGGGGGGAACGAAGTTGCGCTGGAAAGAGGTTCGTGAACAATTTCCTGATAAGTGGGTGGTCTGTGAGGCGTTGAAGTCATTTTCAAAGGAAGGTTACTGGTATATTGAAGAAGTGACTGTCATTGATCGCTTTGATGATTCTACGGTGGCCATAAAGCGCTATTATGAGTTGCACCGGGAACAGCCGCATCGGGAATATGGCTTTTTTCATACCTCCCGGGATCAACTGAAGCTTCGTGAAAAGTGGGCGGGAATACGAGGTCCCAGATGAAGATCAATGTGTACTATGGATATGGGATTCAAAATGAATACGGCCGCCCATTTCCCGACCGAGAAGCGGGGGACCGAAATTTTTTCATAAATCCGGGTGAAGTACTGCTCCTGCCAACGCCGGTCCCACCATAAGGCTCAGGCGTTTTTTGTTTCACCCGAATTGTTTTTTTTGAAGATATCAGAAAGTATAAACTTCGAGGGCAGGTTTAAGATATCGCAAGAAAAACTAGCCCTAAATGAGGTCTGTAATCTATCGAAGATCAACACACGCTGCCCGGACGCTTTGCATGATTATCCCCTTTGATCAGAACGCTGAGAAATGGACAAGAGCTCGCCTCACCCCGGGGCCCCTGGCCCCCCTGAACGAGAGGGATAATCGTACAAAGGTAACATGAGGGACACCAAGGTACGAACCCTATAAGGGGTAGTTCGGGCTGGATTGGCGAAAATAAACTACAGGATCGCAATCGCTTACTTTCAAGACATACTCGATAAATGCTCCTCAAGACGATCCATGGTCTGTTCAGCACCTGGGACGGCATAGGTTTTTACCTTATCGAATACTTCGGCACTTTCTTCAAAAACTGTGCTATACGTGAGTTTGGTTTTGCCAGCCAGATCCTCAAAGCTTGCCGTTGCTACAAAATGATGGAATACCGCATGTTCGAAGACGATTCGCTCGGGTTTAACGACTTCGACAAAGACGTTGGTGTTGGGAAAATTGGTGCCATCCGGACCGTGCATAATAAACTCCCATGTACCGCCCGGTTTGCTCTTTGGTTGCTTAACCCCTCCCTTGTGTGAGAAATAACATGGAAACACGTGGAAATGAAAGCGCATAATAATTGCTGTAAGCGAATTGTTCCGGCAATATTCGCTATTATTTTCACTCGTATTGTGAAAATATGCACAATTTCAGAAGAGGAGCAGATAACATGAGACATCCAAGTTGCAGGTATGTAAGAACGGGATTTTTGGCGGTACTGGTATTTATTTTGATCATGGGTGTGATCGGATGCAGCGGCAGTAATAAGGAAGCGGCGCCAGACGCAGCGGATACCCAAGGGCTTTACACACCGGGGACATATACGGGGGAAGCGCAAGGCCTACATAGCGTTATTAAAGTGGAGGTAACGGTGGATGCCAACACCATTCAGTCGGTGAAGGTTCTGGAGCAGAAGGATACGGAGGGGGTAAGTGATGCCGTTTTTGAGACCATTCCCCAGAAGGTAGTGGAGGGGCAGAGTCTGAAGGTAGATATCGTATCGGGGGCGTCCGTATCCAGCAACGGCTTGATTGAGGCGATCGCGGCCGCTTTGGCCAAGGCCGGGGCCGATATCGACGCATTGAAGAGCAAAGAACCGCTGAAGGCAGCCGCCAAAGAAGCGATCACCAAGGAAACTGAAGTCGTTATTGTCGGCGGGGGCGGGGCGGGTCTTGCCGCTGCGGTATCGGCCGCTGAGAACGGGGCAAAGGTGATTTTGATCGAAAAATCGCCTGCGCTTGGCGGGAACACGATTCGTTCGGGAGGCGAATTCAATTCCTATGACCCGGTCAGACAGCCGAAAGTAGCCATGACGAAAGCGCTGACCAATGAGTTGAAAGAGATTCTGACCTACGATGAAAAAGAATTCGGCGATTATGCCGATACGCTCAAGACGCTCAAGGGACAAATCAAGGAATACTTCGACAAAGGGGACACCACCAAGCTGTTTGATTCGCCTGAACTGCATATGATTCACACCTATATCGGCGGGAAGCGAACCGATCTTGACGGGAAAGAAATCTCCGGCAAGTTCGAGCTGGTCAAGACGCTGGCGACCAACAGCTATGGCACGATTCAATGGCTGGAGAGTCACGGAGCTAAGTTCCAGGATGGGATTGGTACCGTTCTTGGCGCCTTGTGGCCTAGAACCCATCATAATACCGAACCGCTGGGAACCGGGTATATTAACGCGATGGAAAAAAGCGCCAAAGAGCTTGGCGCAGAAATTATGATGAACACGAAAGCCACCAAGCTGATCGTCGAGAATGGCAGAATTGTCGGCGTGACCGCCGAGCAGTCGGACGGCACTCCGGTGACCTTGAAGGCTTCCAAGGGTGTGGTCATGGCCACCGGCGGTTTCGGGGCCAACCCTGAAATGGTCGTTGAATACAATAACTATTGGCCTGCTCTGGATGCAAACGTCAAGACAACCAATACCACAAATGCTACCGGCGACGGGATTGTGATGGGCAAGGAAGTCGGGGCGAATCTGTGGGGCATGGGCTTTATCCAACTGATGCCGAGCGGTCAGCCGGGAACGGGTGCTTTGTCCGGCGGCGTATGGGGAAGCGCGGAAACGCAAATTTTCGTCAACAAGGAAGGCAAGCGGTATGTGAACGAGTACGCCGAAAGAGACGTTTTGGCCGCCGCTGCCCTGGAGCAGACGGATCAAACCTTCTATATCATCAGTGATAAGACCTCGCTGGGCAATCCGGATCTGAACGGGAAAAATGTATGGGGCGACAATTATCAGGATCTGATTGCGAACAAAAATATTTTCATGGCGGATACCCTGGAGGAACTGGCCGAGCAAATGGGCGTACCTGCCGATGTTTTTGTGGCGGAAATGAAGAAATACAACACTTACGTAGAAAATCAGCTTGATCCTGAGTTCGGCAAGAAAAATTTTGGCGCAAAACTCGAAACAGCTCCTTTCTTTGCTACGCCAAGAACCCCATCCGTGCATCATACGATGGGCGGTCTGGAAATTAACGAAAAGGCCCAGGTGTTGAATACGGAAGGCAAACCGATTGACGGCTTGTTCGCGGCCGGCGAGGTTGCCGGCGGAGTACATGCCGGCAACCGGCTTGGCGGCAACGCTATCACGGACATTTTCACATTTGGACGGATTGCCGGAGCCAGCGCAGCCGGCAAATAATCGCTACTAATACAGCAAAGGCTCCCGCTTCTCTCTGCCGTCCAGGCGGTAGGGACGCAGGGGCCTTTGATTTTTCTTTTGGCCTGGTGAAGCGCCTGCTTATCGGGCTAGGGTTACCGGCAGGCCTGGTAGTAATGTTTTCCCTGAACGTGATTATTGCCGGTTGTTCTCATTTGGTGCATCTTTGCTTGATTCGTGTATGTTTTGCGTTAGCCTCGCATATACTACATAGTGTACATTATGTACAGTATGTAGTATATTATGGAGGTGAGGAGGGGTGAATATGCAAACACTTTTAAACGCAACGGATGTGCGAGCTAATTTTGGCGGGTTTATAGATACCATAGTGAGGGAGAAGCCGCAAGCGATTAAGCGCAACAGAGATGTTATTATGGCTTTTTCTAAACAGCAAATGAAGGAATTGTTATCGATTTATGAATTGACCTTCGAATATGAACAAGATGAAGATGGCAGGTATGCGGGGTCTTTAGAGCAGATTGAAGATATTGTTGCAGACGGTGAGACCTTCGATGAGCTCAGAATGGAGTTAGCTCGTCAATTAGTTGAATACGCGATCGATTACGAAAATAACTATTCCCGGTATTACAATACGCCTAACCGACATAAACATGCCCCCTATGTCTTGCGTGTTCTTTTGGAAGATGATCCCGAATCGGTTGCAGGAATGCTTCATGCCTAGTTGGAATGATTTGGAGAACTTTCTAAGGCATGACGGATGGGTTATGGTACGGCAGAACGGAAGAGATAAAATTTATGAGAAAACGCTGTCTAATGGAGAAGTATTACGAACGGCCGTATCCAAAGGTACCGGTGAAATTGGCAAGGGACTATTCAATCGGATTCTTAAACAGCAACTGCGCGTTGACAAGAAGTACTTCAATTCGAAAAAGTGATTGCAAGGTATCGAGATACCGTTTCAATTCCAGTCATGCTTAGCATGATTCCTTATGGATGAATGATAGAAATGTCATTTCACCCACTGCGAGGTTATAATTTACATGTTAAGGAGTACGTCACTGATAGGTTGGCGGGCTCCTTTTTTTTTGCGAAATAAAGCTTTTTCCGGTTGACTTTACCCTTGGGGCAAGGTGCATAGTAGAATTTAACAACTATCCGTTATTTCAAGCACGCAGTCCATATTAAAATAGGAAGAACGGAGGTGCCCTTTGCTATCCATCGGCGAATTCTCAAAAATTTGCGAAGTGTCTACCAAAACGCTGCGCTATTATGCGGAAATTGGATTGCTTATGCCGGAGGAGATCATTCCCGAAAACGGGTATCGGTATTATTCCATCGGGCAGCTTAAAACCATGCTGTTGATCAACCGGTTGAAGTCGTATCATTTTTCGTTGGAGGAAATCAAAGCCGTTCTGGAATCGGACGCGGATCGCTCCGAAGAGGTGCTTCGGTCAGCGCTTTACCGTAAGCGGAGGGAGGTTCAGGAGAAGCTGAAAGCTTTGGAGTATACCTTGAGCCAAATGAGCCAGGACATTGCGAATTTGGAGCAGGGTGTACCGATCATGTCGTACCTGGATCAGATCGAGGTGCAGCTTGTGGAGACCCGGCCGTTGAATATCCTTTCGCTGCGCCGGATGATGAGCCGTGACGATTATGCTCTGGGATATGGGGCATATTTTGGGCGGTTGTATGAAAAGATTGCCACGGAAAAACTCACCATGCTGGGCACGCCAATCACGATTTATCACAGCCCGGAATACGACCCGGCGGGCAATGATACGGAGTTTGCCATTCCGATTGCGGAGGCGGTCAAGGGAACACGGGATTTGCCCGGAGGCCTTTGCGTAAAGTCTGTACTGAAGGGTGCGTATTCGGAGTTGACCTCGGTTTATGCCAAGCTGCGGGAATGGATCGAACATGAAGGTTATGCCTTGGTGAACTCGCCCTATGAAATCTACGTAACCGACCCTAATCAAATCAGCGCTGATAAGGAATTGGTTACCGAGGTGTATTTTCCTATAAAGAAAATTCACACGGCTGCCCTAATTCCATACAATCCATAGTTCAACTTAAGAAAATAGGAGGGAGCAATCATGCCAAGAAACTACTGGCCAACTACGCAGTGGCAATCCGCAAACCCGGCCACCATGGGAATGGACGCGGCCAAGCTTGCGGAGCTTGAACCTGCAATAAAATCCGATTACAGCAATATCAACGGCGTCGTGGTTGTGAGAAACGGCTATATCGCTTATGAAAAATACTTTAACGGCTATGGCCCGGAGGATGCCCACCATGTGGCCTCGGTAACGAAAAGTATCCTATCCGCCCTCATTGGGATCGCCATAGATAGGGGATATATTCAAAGTGTGGATCACACGGTGCTGGACTTTTTCCCCGAATATAATGCGGGTGCGGCGGATGGGCAGAAATCGGAAATTACTTTACGCCATCTGCTTTCGATGACGGCTCCTTATCCGTTCGAAGATTGGCGCGAACCGCTGGACAAGTTGTGTATGCAGCCCGATTGGGTGAAGTATACGCTGGATATGCTGGGCCAGGGAGGAAGTATCGGAGCCTTCAAATATTCCACGGCAGGGGCGCACCTGCTTTCGGCCATCCTTACCCGCAGCACGGGGCAAAGCGCCCGTGAGTTTGCGAATGAACGCTTATTTAAACCGATCAGCATGAAGGAAATCCCGGACTATAAAATGAAGGCATTTGGGTTTGACGACTTGTTCGGGAAAAATGTGAAAGGATGGGTTCATGATCCCAACGGGAACTCCGCGGGAGGATGGGGGCTTACGCTGACTCCCCGGGATATGGCACGTTTTGGTCTCCTATATCTAAACCGTGGCAGGTGGGACCATCGCCAGGTTGTTCCAGCGGCGTGGGTTGACGCATCCACAGCGATGAACCCCAACCATTACGGTTATCTTTGGTGGTTGCGTGAAGAGGATGGGGTTTCCGCTTACATGGCGATGGGCGATGGCGGCAATATCATTTGCTGCATTCCGGAAAAAGACCTGGTCGTCGCCATAGCCTCGGAATTCGTCATGAACCCTCGCGATCGGTGGGAGCTGATTAAGGAGCATATTATATCGGCTATAGTAGACTAAACTTATTAACACCATGACTGCGGCACAGTTGGCGGCGCTTTCAGGAACGCTTCAGGATGTGCCGTTCTTTGGTGAAGTAGAACTTAGCCGGCAATTGGAACAACCAACAACCATCGGCCTTCAAAATAGCGGTATTTTATGTACTTATTATCCGGAGCCAGGCATGTTCACCCCCACTAGAGGCACTTTATGTCCTTATTTTCCTATGAATGGTCCAGAGTGCAGGAATTTCCTTCAGGTTCGAGAAAATAGCGACATAAAATGCCCCTATTTTTCTCAAATGGACAGAATCGCCGGAATAGCGACGTTTTATGTTCTTATTTTTCTCTGGAGTTTCTCAGACAGTCTGGTTTTTGCAGGTTTTCTCGGCGTAATCCCAAAGAGCTAAGAGATGTTGGGGTTATTGTATCTATTTTTTGAGGACACTAATGTTTGAAACACATTGGTGTCCTTTTTTATATTTAATTCCCTTTTTCAATTGTTATGTTACTCAATGTATGTTAACCTATAATTAAGTAACATATCCGGAGGGGTCCTTTGTGCAGTATGTGCATCCGATTCGAGACATGGAAACCATTCAAGCGATGAAAGAGGAGCTGAGAAAGCACTCCATAAGGGACTTATTGCTTTTTGTCCTGGGAATTAATACGGGAATTAGTCTTTTCGAATTGCTTAACCTTACTGTGCAGGATGTTTGGGACGGTCAGGGCGCGAAGGAATTTCTCTATATTGAGGATGAAAGAACCGGGGAAGAACAGGCCTACTACTTGAACAGCAAGATCGGGGAGATATTAAACGAATATTTGTCCAGCGGTGATTGGAAAGCGGAGGATTATTTATTCCGGTCCAAAAAAGACGGCCGTCCGATCACCCGCCAGCAGGCATACCGTATTATCAACCACTCGGCAAGGGAGGTAGGAATAGCGGAGAAAATTGGGACACATACGCTGCGCAAAACCTTTGGTTATCACGCGTATCATAAGGGAATTGCCATTTCCATCGTAAAGTCGATCTTGCATCATCAATCGACGGCGGAAACGCTGAAGTATTTAGGCATTGATAAGAACGAGAAGCAGCCGATTAAGGTGGATGTGAATTTATAATAAAATGCTTGTTCTGAAATGGAAAAAACTCTCCACATGAAACATGCGGAGAGTAGCGGAATTCAATTCACTTGATCACAGCCTGCGTCGGGCCATGTTATCCTTATTCGTCAGCGTCGTCCAAATCCAGCGCTGGATTCATATCCACGTTTTTAAATTCGGTGACAATCCCGTCATGGACCGGGACCTGCAGCGTTTCAGCGTCCTTCATAAAACGGAAAATGCCATTATCGAAATCCGTATCGATTTCTTTGAAGAAGATGCCTTCATATTCGGTATTTTTCTCGTGACAGAAGCTTAGTTTATACTGTTCCCCATCTTTAATTAAATAAGCGCGGATTCCATGCTGGTACATTCCTTCCCCGTCGCGGATATAACGGGAGACCGAAATGATATGCAGGTCAACAAAAGGGATCTCACGCACCAACGAATTAATAATCGATCCCTTCGTAATTTGTTCCCATCGGCTTTGCGCCGTCTGACCCAGAATAATCTGTGTGATATTTTTTGCTCTGGCCACTTCCGCTATGACCTTGGAGACAGGACGGCTTTCATTGTCCTTCATAATGAATTGAGCCGACGGATTGGAGTTGGCCCATTCTTTCCATTGTTCAATGTAAAAAGTCTTCTCGGCATCCAATTCATCAAACGGCTTGGAGTCAATGGTCAATATATACAGCGGGGCTTGCATCATACTGGCGATCTTACAACCGCGTTTGATTAGTCTTTCGCCGTTCGGTCCATAATAAACGCAGACTAGAATGCATTCATTATTCATGTTATCCATGTTAAGCATTTCACCTCAAGGTTAAATAGTAGAGCCGGGCTAAACTATGTAAGACTATAATGGATGTCGCGGAAAGAGTCAAATCGTTGAAGACCGCAAGATTCGTATATGAGGAGGGGTGCGTTTGGCTACATTTTTTACCTTCATGTTTCTTCCGTTGATCAGTGCACTTGCGGTTCCCTTTCTGTATAAGTATTTGAATCGTCAAGTACATACGGGCTGGTTCGTTCTGCTCGTGCCTTTAGCTATCTTTATCTATTTATTACAATATATACCCCATGTTGCCGCCGGGGAAACCTACAAATACACACTGTCCTGGATCCCGTCCTTAAACATCAATATTACCTCGTACGTGGATGGGCTTGGTTTATTGTTTGGCCTGCTCATTTCCGGTGTCGGTACCTTAGTGATTATCTATTCTATTTTTTATATGTCCAAAATCCGTGAGGCGCTCCATAACTTCTACGTTTACTTGCTTATGTTTATGGGGGCCATGCTGGGAGTGGTATTCTCTGATCACCTATTAGTCCTGTATGGATTTTGGGAATTGACCAGTGTCTCTTCCTTCTTATTGATTTCCTATTGGTACGAGCGCCAGAGCTCCCGTCAAGGCGCCTTAAAGTCGTTATTGATTACCGTCCTTGGCGGCTTCGGTATGCTGGCCGGATTTATTATGCTGATTATCATCGGAGATACCTACAGCATTCGGGAGCTCATGGCGAATGTGGACATGATCCAAGGCCATGCCTTGTTTATTCCCGCCATGTTATGTATTTTGCTGGGAGCCTTTACGAAATCGGCGCAATTCCCGTTTGGCATTTGGCTCCCGGATGCGATGGAGGCGCCAACTCCGGTGAGCAGTTACCTCCACTCCGCCACGATGGTCAAAGCCGGCATTTATTTGGTGGCCCGGATGACTCCGATTTTTGGCGGCAGTGCCGTGTGGTTCTGGCTTGTGGCCGGAATCGGCATCATTACGCTGCTTTACGGTTCTTTGACGGCGCTGAAACAGACCGATCTGAAGGCGTTGTTGGCTTACTCGACCATCAGCCAGTTGGGAATGATCATGAGCCTGCTTGGGGTTGGTTCTTTAGCGGTCTATTTTGGACCCGGCGAGAGCGGCACCGTCTTTACGGTGGCCACATTTGCCGCCTTATTCCATCTGTTTAATCACTCCACCTTTAAAGGAAGCTTGTTTATGGTCGTTGGCATTATTGACCACGAGACAGGCAAACGGGATATCCGCTATTTGGGCGGGTTGATGCAGGTGATGCCGATTACGTTTACGATCGCTTTGATCGGCGCCTTTTCGATGGCGGGGTTGCCGCCGTTTAACGGTTTTTTAAGCAAAGAAATGTTCTTTGGGGCTGTAACGGAAGTATCCCATGCCGGTATTTTCGGTCTGGGCAACATCGGCATGGCGTTCCCGATCATCGCCTGGGTGGCCAGCATATTTACGTTCGTCTACTGCATGATTTTCGTATTCAAAACCTTTGGCGGAAGATTCCGCTCGGAAAAGCTGACGCGAGAAGTGCATGAGGCGCCTTATGGGATGCTGTTTTCTCCCCTCGTATTAGGCTTGCTTGTGATCCTCATTTTCTTCTTCCCGAATGTTTTGGGCAAATATATTCTTGCCCCCGCACTAACCGCGGTTTTGCCGATGATGTCCGTTTCCGCCTACGATCTGAAAATCAGCGCGTGGCATGGACTGAGCATGGAACTGCTCATGACGATCGGGGTCGTGGCTGTCGGCATCTTGCTGTTCAAAACCGCAAAGCGGTGGATCAAGGCCGTGCGAAATTATCCGCAGCGGCTCACGCTGAATCATTTATACAATCAAACCTTACGAGGTACGGAAAAGCTCTCGGCCGCGCTGACAAACCGCTATATGACAGGTTCGCTGCGGCATTATCTGATCTACATTTTTGCGTTTTTCTCCATTTTGCTCATGGGTTCGCTGCTGCTGTTCTACGGGATCCGGTTCGATTTCTCCAATAACGCTAGTATTAGTGTTTTTGATGCCGGGCTTGTGATCGGGATGATCATCGCCGCGTTAACCGTGTTATTAACCAGCCATCGGATCGTGGCTATCGTTGCCTTGGGGGCGTTAGGTTATATGGTTTCCATGTTTTTTGTCATCTTCCGGGCGCCCGATCTGGCCTTGACCCAAATGGTGGTGGAGACCGTGACCACGGTGCTGTTCTTGCTGTGCTTCTATCATTTGCCAAAGCTTGCGAAGGACATCGAACGGATTCCTTTCAAAGTAACGAATCTGCTCATCTCGGTGGCTGTGGGGCTGACGGTGACGGTTTTGGCGTTATCCGCAAACGGTCATAAATTGTTCGAGTCTATTTCCTCGTTTTTTGAAAATGCCTATGAACTGGCAGGGGCCAAAAATATCGTCAACGCGATCTTGGTGGATTTCCGCGGCTTCGATACGATGCTGGAAATATCCGTATTAACCATTGCCGGATTGGGGGTATATATCCTGATCCATCAGCGCCACAAAGCTTTGAGGAGGGAGCAAGATGAAGCCGAATAATGTGATTCTGAAAAGTGTAACCCGGGTAGCGGTTGTCATCATTTTTACCTTTTCGATCTATCTGTTTCTGAATGGTCATCATCAGCCGGGCGGCGGATTCATCGGGGGGCTGAGCACGGCGGCGGCGATTGTTCTGCTGTATCTTTCTTTCGGCATCGAGAAGGTGCGGGAAAATATCCGCGTCGATTTCAAGAAGCTCGCGGCCATCGGCGTGTTGATTGCTGTCGGAACGGGGATGGCCGGGGCCGTGTTCGGCAAACCGTTTCTATTCCAGATCTTCGGGCATGTCGACCTGCCGATTTTCGGGGATACCGAACTGGCTTCCGCGATGATTTTCGATACGGGAGTCGCTTTGGCTGTGATAGGTACCGCGGTCGTTATTATTTTGGGGATAAGCGAGGACCGCTAATATGGAGACATTAATCGTTATCCTCGTCGGCATTTTGGTATCGGTCGGAACCTATTTGATTTTATCGCGGCGGCTGCTGCGGATTGTGTTGGGGTCATCGATTATTGGCCATGCCGTGAATTTATTGCTGATTACTTCCGGCGGTCTAAAAACCGGAGCGCCTCCCCTTCTGCATGAGAAAACAACAGCAGGTTTCACGGATGCGATTCCCCAAGCCTTGATTTTAACGGCGATCGTCATTAATTTTGCGGTCACCGCGCTAGTATTAGTTTTATGTTACCGTGCCTATCAAAGCCACGGGACGGATGATATGGACCAATTAAGGGGAAATGAGGATGAATAACTTATTAATTACTCCAGTCGTCATCCCACTGCTCACGGGAATGGTGCTCATTATTTTTCAGAAAAAGATTCAGCTTCAAAAGGTTCTTAGTCTGGCTGCATTGCTGGTTACGGGGGTCATCTCCGTCCTATTGATGAATCAGATCAGAAATGACGGGATTCAAACCCTGCAGTTGGGCGGTTGGGAAGCGCCGTATGGCATCAGCTTCGTTGGCGACATGTTCAGCGCTTTGCTGCTGCTCGCCACCTCGGTGGTCTCGGCAGGCTGTCTGCTCTATGCCTTTCCGTCGATCGGCCGAAGACAGGAGAAACTTTACTTTTATCCGCTGTTTTTGTTTCTGGTCACGGGGGTCAACGGCTCGTTTTTAACGGGGGACTTGTTTAATTTATATGTCTTTTTTGAAGTGTTTCTGTTTGCTTCTTATGTCATGATCAGCTTGGGCGGCACCAAAAGGCAGCTGCGCGAGTCGCTCAAATATATTTTTACGAACATCATTTCATCCGCCTTTTTCCTGATGGGCGTAGCTTATTTATACTCGATCACGGGCACATTGAATCTCGCGCACTTATCGGTCCGGATCGCTGAGGTCGGCCAGGATGGACTCATTACAACGGTTGCGTTTCTGTTCCTCATTGTCTTCGCTTTAAAGGCGGGGCTGCTGCTTTATTTCTGGCTGCCGGGCTCCTACAGTGTGCCGCCGACGGCGATCGCGGCTATCTTTGCGGCTCTGCTCACCAAGGTGGGGATTTATGCGATTTTTCGGATGTTCACGCTGATCTTTTATCATGAGCCGCAGATCACCCATCTGTTTATAGGGATACTCGCTGCCGCCACGATGGTTCTGGGCGGACTCGGAGCGATCGGTTATTGGGATTTGCGCAAAATATTAACCTACAATGTGGTCCTCAGTGTCGGCTTTATTATGCTTGGGCTTGTCTCGTTCACACCTACCGGCATGATGGGTTCCATCTATTATTTGATTCACGATATGGTGATCAAGGCACTTGTCTTTTTGATCGGCGGCACGATTATTCATCTGACCGGAACAAGTAATCTAAAGGATTCCGGTGGGGTGATCCGTGTTCATCCCCAGCTCGGCTGGATGTTCTTCATCGCCGCGCTGTCCATGGTGGGAATTCCGCCGTTAAGCGGCTTTCTTGGTAAAGTATTTATTACGCAAGGCGCCTTTGCGTCCGGTTATTTCTGGCTGGGGGCGGTCGGTCTGCTGGCCAGCTTGTGCATTTTATATTCCATGATCAAAATGTTCATGAATGCTTTTTGGGGCGATCGGCTCTTAAGTGAAGAGGAGGAAAAGGGGACGGCGAAGGGCTTGCTGTTGCCGATTGCTCTTTTGACTATTGCCAGTCTTGCCTTGGGGATCGGCGCCGAAGGGCTTGCAGGTTATGTGGCCCAAGCTGCCGAGGAATTGCTGAATCCAAATCTGTATATTGACGCCGTGTTTGAATAAAGGGGGAGACAGCCATGCCCGTTCAGGTGCTTCTCAACATATTTATCGCTTGCTTATGGATGTTTCTGCAGGATGAAGTGAGCGTATTGAACTTTATCAGCGGTTACTTTGTCGGAATGTTTATTTTACTGTGCATGCGCCGGTTCTTTAAAAGCCCGTTTTATGTGTTTACGCTGGCTGCGATCGGCAAGCTGTTTGTGCTGTTTATCAATGAGTTGATTATTTCTTCGATGATGGTCGTGAAGCATGTTCTTCGTCCCAAACTTGATGTAAAGCCGGGAATTTTCAAGGTAGAGACGGATTTGGAGGGGGATTTGGAAATTACGCTCCTCTCCTTGCTGATTTGCCTGACGCCAGGCTCGGTCGTGATGGAGCTGAGCTCCGATTCCAAGGTGCTGTACATTCACGGGCTGAATATGCCGGAGTCCAAAGAGGCCGTCTTAAAGTCAAAATCCGTGTTTGAAAAAGCGATAAAGGATGTGACAAGAAAATGATCTTCGAGACAATGATGGTCGTAGCCTTATGTATCTTAATGCTGGCGATTCTGGCCAATTTATATCGGGTGGTAAAGGGCCCGTCCGGTGCGGATCGCGTTCAAGCCTTGGATTCCATCGGGATTAATCTCATTGCCAGTATCGGCGTGTTCTCCGTATTAATGCACACCCATGCCTTTTTTGATCTTATTTTGCTGATCGGGATCTTGTCGTTTATAGGCACTGTCGCTTTCGCCCGATTTATAGAAAGAGGTGTTGTCATTGAGCGGAAGCGGTGAAGTCGTCGGAGCGGTCCTTATTCTATTCGGGGCAGTGGTCAGCTTGATCAGCGCGATTGGCATTGTCCGCTTGCCCGATGTGTATACCAGGTCTCATGCTGCATCTAAAAGTTCTACCCTTGGCGTGCTTTGCGCGCTCGTCGGCACCTTGCTGTATTTCATTATTACCGACGGCTATTTCAGCATCCGCCTCATCTTGGGAATCTTCTTTGTATTCTTGACCGCCCCGGTGGCCGCCCATGTGCTCTGCCGGTCAGCCTACCGTAACCAGGTACCGTTGGCGGAGGGGACAACCGAAGATGAATTGCAGGACTATTATATGGAGAATGAGAAGCATGATGCGGGAAATAAACTCGACCTCAGCGTCGAGATGGATAAAGGGCCTAATCCTTAGGATTGGGCTCTTTTCATTTTTCGGACATGGTAGAGGGCGCTGCGCAGGTAGAGAGGGGTGAGAAGAGGGGGACTTGGGGGCTAAGGGACACCAGAGCCGTTATTTGCGGAAAAACGGAGGATTGCAAAATGTAACGGACACGGACGACCTTATTTACCTCGAATCGGCCTGGATGAACTGGTTTGGAGCGAAATAGGGTCCTGTGTGTCCGTTAGGCTGGGAAATACCCGGGAAATGGGCGGATAAGGTCGCTGGTGTCCGTTAGAGCAACGTCTGCTGGATGTAGACTACAGATTGGAAAGGGCCGAGGTACTCAAATTTTTTTAAATATTCCTTTACAGGAATATTCCTAATAGTGTATATTTAAACCACCGAAAGAAAACTTTGACGATAAAGGGGTGAGGCGATATCAAGTAAGTATCCCTTGATGAGGTGAACGGCATGTCAAGGAAAAACAATCCGGGCATGGACAAGTCGATGATGATGGGCATTTTAGCCGAACCAAACCGTTTGGCTATTGTCGAACTTTTGCGCGCAGGTCCCCTGACTGTGGGTGAAATCGCCGGCCGGCTGGGACTTCGTCAGCCCCAAACCTCGAAGCATTTGAAGATACTTAGCGAAGGCGGAATATTGGAAATGAAGGCTGAAGGCAATCGCCGGATCTACAAGCTCCGGCCCGAGCCCTTCCAAGCGCTGGATGCTTGGGTGCAATCCTTCCAGCGCGTTATGGAAGACAGGTTCGACAATCTGGATAGCTATTTGAGGGAACGGCAAAATAAGGAAAAATCATAAAAAATCAAATTAGGAGGATGTTACAATGGCAAATCAGGCAATGGTGTCGAGAGTAGAGAATGATAAGGTATTGGTGCTGGAGCGCGTTTTCAACGCACCGCGCGAGCTGGTGTTCGAGATGTTTAAAGAGGCGGAGCATTTGAAGCACTGGTGGGGACCGAGGGGCTGGGAGGTTACGGTCTGCAACATCGATTTCCGGCCGGGCGGCGTTTGGCATTACTGCATGAAGTGTATGGATCGGAATCAAGGCGATTTTTACGGCATGGAATCCTGGGGTAAAGGCGTATATAAAGAAATCAACGAGCCGGAAAGTTTCGTCTACACCGATTACTTCTCGGATGCCGAAGGCAATGTGAACGAGGAGCTGCCGGCAACCGTGGTCGCGATGGAATTCATCGATCTTGGCGGCCAGACGAAACTGGTCAACCGCAGTGAATACGTATCGGCGGAAGCCCTCAAGACCGTCATCGACATGGGGATGCTGCAGGGCGTCACCGAAACCTGGGACCGTCTGGAAGAGCGCTTGAACGAGGTGAAATAAGAAGCAGAGGAACAAACAGCCGCCAGGCCCAAAAAGCCGGCGGTTGTTTGCTCATACCATTAATTGCAAATCATACAATTAACTTTATATTTATCCACCCAACCACGCGTTTAATTGCATTTCGTACAACTATTCTTCCGTCTTTTTGCCTTTCTTTCAAAAGATAGCGGAGTAATTGCAGGTTTTATAGTTTTGCAGGAAAGCGCCTAACTTTGTCGAATTCAATTCCTGACAAAAAGGGGGTTATGGCATGAGATTGGACAACAGGAAGGGCCCGTTTGCCGCTCGTAAACGCGGGAGGAGTGTGATTGCGGGCGCGGGGGCTCTTTTGTTATTGCTGACGGGATGGTTTGGAGGGGGAGCTTTTGGCGCGGCGCCGCACGCGTATGCGGCGGATCGCGGGGAATCGGGATATACGAGGGACCAATTGGAGGCCTTGGATTTTCTCAATGAGGTGCGCGCCAAGATAGGGGTTCAGCCGGTAACGCTCAATCCGGTAATTACGCAAGCGGCGGAAGCCCACGCCAAATACTATAATGCGAATAAGGAGGATCATCCCGGCATAGACGCTCACTCGGAGAAAGAAGGGAACGAGGGTTTTACCGGAGCCTCCGTGACGGAAAGAATTCGGGCCGCAGGGTGGAGTTCTGGGGGCAGCGCTTTTGGCGAGGTCATGCATTTTAAGCAAAACAGCAGCACCTCCGCGGTCCAGGGCTGGCTCAATTCGGCTTACCATCGGGATATTATTTTAAGTCCGCAATTTAGTGAAATCGGCATCGGTTTGGTGGATGGGACGGCCGTGGGTGACGTGGGGGGATCGATCTTCGCTTCCACCAATCCCGGCGGCATATCCGTTTACCCCTATGACGGGCAGACCGGAGTCCCGGCGGGATTCTATGGTAATGAAATTCCGAACCCGCTTGATCAGTTTGGCGTGGAGTACTCAGGTTACATCATATCCGCGACCACGGAAACGAAGATAACTTCTTACGAAGCCGAGATCAAGGATGAGGACGGAGAAAAAGTTGCTTATTTTGATGAACTGTACGCGAGAACTTTGTTTTTGTTCCCCAAGAAGGTTTTAAAAGGGAATCATACATATACGGTAACTTTGAACTACCGGACCGAGGCATCCTCGGGGAATCAAACCAAAACCTGGTCTTTTACGACCGGAAAAGGGCCTGCCTTGGTTGCCCTTGACCCGGTGTTCGGCGAAATCACGCTGAATGAAGGCGGTCCGCACCGGTTAAGTTTCCATGCTATATTCAGTGACGGGAGATCGGAGGGGGTAGAGAGCGGTATCACTTTCGTGAGCAGCAATCCCAAGGGGCTGCAAATTTCCGCGGATGGCGTTTTGACCGGGCTAAAAGCCGGCGATTATACGGTAAAAGCAACCTTGGATGGAACAAACACAGGGATCAGCGTAAAAGTTTACCCGAAATGGAAGACCAAAACGTACAGCGCAGCCGCGGCGAATTTGCCTTCCGACATCTCCGGCCACTCTCTGCAGGCCAGCCTGGAATGGGGGCTAAAGGGTGGCATTATTTCCCCGGCGAAAGACGGGCTGCTTCATCCCGATGAGACGGTCAGCGAAGCGGAATTTTGGACGATGCTGCTTAAAACGTACAGCGTGAATATTGACGCGTACCGGCCGGCCAAAGCCACCCATTGGTCAGATGCCGCTTATGCGATCGCAAAAAGCCGCAATTACCCGCTCGCTGGCATCGCGAACGCGGCCGCCCGCAGCAATCCGGTGACCCGCAAGCAGGTTGCGGAGATCGTCGCGGCGGCGGATGGCGTAAACACGAAAGGTTCCAATGCGATCAAGTATGTTTTGGCCAAAGACTACATGCAAGGCGTTACGGAATTGTCCATACCGGGGTTTGAAGGCGCAAGGCAACTGACGCGGGGCCAAACCCTGCAAATTTTGCAGCATTTACGGCAAACGCTGGGCGAGCTTCGCGGCCGTCCGGTGAATGAGACCCCGGCGGCTTCTCTGCCCAAGCTGCCGCTGAGAAAATTGTACGTGAAGCCTGCCGAACTGGAAGACCGGAGCTTGTTCACGGAGTATCGCGAAGACCGCAAGCTGGTTTTAGAAGGCAAATTCAAGGAATTTGCCGGGCAAAGTATGATGCTGAAGGTTCAGGAGAAAAGAGACATCAAATCCATGCATATTGAAGATGTGAATGTCACCTTTGACAGTGAAGGCAAGTTTCATGTCGAGGCCGGCCCCTATGCGCCGGAAGCGTTGAATCTGTATTTATATGCGCCTGAAATCACCTATTTTATATCGGTGCAGTATAACACATTCGTCGACAACCATTACAGTGAGTAACTGGCTCTGAATATTAGCTGCAAATCATACAACTAACTTTCTATCCATGTACCCAATCATTCGATTTAAGTGCATTTCATGCAATTATACCCCCGTCTCTTTACTTTACTCTCAAAAGAAAGCGAAATAATTGCATGTTTTGCACTTAATCAAGCACCGTGGCAGCATTCCCGGATCAATAAATGTATTTTTTGCAACTATCGCTCCGATTTAGCGCCAATTCCAGCCATGGATCTGCGAAAGTTGAGGTTTAGACGATTTCCAAAATAACCGCCGACTTGTCGTCTGACACTTTATGCCGGGGGTGACGCTCGCAGGAGGAGTCCAGTGCTTCCTGGACGCAGAGATCGTCCATGTACGGTCCGATGCCCAGCTCATCCAACCGATCGGCCCATTTCCGCCATTTCTCCGGGTCCGGGACGTTCTCGATGAAATGATACATGCCGTCGGACAGCAGGTAAATTTTCAGGACCCCTGCCAGCGAAATACGACCGGATTCCATAAAAGACTCCAGCGCGGGATCACCGTTCATGACCGAATACCCTTCCAGGGTGTTGGCTTTTTGGCGGTTGGTCTCGGCATGCGGACGCAGCATTTGGCTGATTTCCGCCTTGGTCCAGGTCCCCGCTTCCTCAAGCTCCAGCTTTGCGTGTAAAGTCTCCAGATCCAAGCCGGCGACTTGATTCCGGGTGACGGTGCGGACACTTCCATCCCGGTAGCGGACGAGAAGCATGCAGTCGCCGCTTTGCACAAATTCAAAATAGGCGCTATGGACCTTCACCACGGCAAAGACGGCTCCCCATCTCGCCGCGGCGTTTGCAGTCTCAACCCCGGCCTCCCGCATCCGTTCAAGCAGCAGGGAATTGGCCCGCAGCACCGTTTCTCTGAGATCCGCACGCGGATCGGCGGCAAGCAGCTCCGATGCGAGCAGCCTGGAGGCGATGTAACCGCCGCTTTGCTCCGATTCGCCGCGATAGGCGTCGATGGCGGATACGCCGTCAATGACGCCGTAAACACGACTGCGAGGATGAATCACCAACGCGTCTTCATTCGGAATCGCCGGATTTCCCGGGCGCGTTTCGGCCTGCACAAACGGATATTTCAAGGTTTGACAAACTTGTTTCCATCTTTGCTTCAACGCTTCCTCCCGGACTTCCGGCAGGAAGCCCAGCTTAAAATAAGTGACGATCGCCGGCAGGCGGAAATCGTCCGTTTCCAGGACCGCTTGCCGCCGTCCGTCCGCGTTCATCTGCCGCAGCGCCGCCAGGCTTGCCGCATAGCCCAGCCCCATCCCGGCATAACCGGGGTCCACGGCAACCATGTGCAGATAACCGCTGTCCGCTCCCCACTCGGGCTCGTACCAGGCACAGGCGGTAGCGACCGGCGCGGACCCGTCGCAAATAAACAGCACCCGCTCGGGCTTAAAGCAATCATGTCCGGCAATCTCCCGCTGAAAGCTTCTTTCCCAGCCGAAGGCCCGGCGGATGAGCGACTCCCAAGCCGCGTCATCGCCCGCCTCGTAGCTTCTTAAATGGAAACCGGGCGGCAGCGGGTTGTCCGTCAGGTCCGGCAGATCGGACAAAACGCTCCTGCGCATCACCAACTGCGGAAGCAGCCTTTCTTCCGTTGGTTTCATCAGGGCTTCCCCCTTTTCTCCTCGAGATACCATGCTCTACCATATACTATATAGCAAGATTGTTGTGTTCGAAGCAATAATTCTCCGATATTCTATAGACGAGCCCGCTTGTTATATGGAATTTCTATTTGCTGGTGCAGCGGACCTTTTTTTCATGCTATACCTTGACAAAAGCAAAGGATTAGTTAATAATTCATATATGAGCATATGCTCATATAATAAATATTACATAGCTTGAGCGGAATTCGCCATAACTGCTAAAGATCCAAAGATCGCTTCAGCCTTCAACTACGTTAAACCCGCACAGGAGGTTTTTGAAATGAATAACAAACACGGTCACAATCACGACGAACACGAACACGAACACGAACATGGACATGATCACGATCGCGGGCATGAGCACACGACTAAACACCACGATCACGACCATAGCCACGGTCACGATCATAGCCACGATCACGGCCATCACGGCCACGGTCACCACCATCATTTTGATCCGAGCGGCAATAAAAAGGGTCTGACCATCGCTTTAATCATCACTGTTGGCATTATGTTTTTGGAATTTTTCGGCGGGCTGGTCACGGGCAGTCTCGCGCTTTTGTCGGACAGCGGACATATGCTGAACGATGCCAGCTCGCTCGTCCTAAGCCTGGTTGCCGTCTGGTTTGCGGCCAAACCGGCTTCGCCCAACAAAACGTACGGCTTCTACCGCTTCGAGATTTTGGCGGCGCTGTTTAACGGAATCACCTTGTTTGTCGTTGCCGGCTTTATCCTCTGGGAAGCTTATGAGCGGCTTCTGGAACCCCGCACGGTGGCCAGCGGCTCGATGATGCTGATCGCCTGCATCGGTCTGCTCGCGAATATACTCAGCGCATGGTCACTCATGAGAAAAGGCGACGTAAAAAACAACATCAACCTGCGCAGCGCGTACCTTCACGTTCTCGGCGATGCTTTGGGTTCGGTGGGCGCGATCGTGGCCGGTTTGATCATGATGATCTTCGGCTGGTATATCGCGGACCCGATCATTAGCGTGCTGGTTGCCCTCCTGATCCTAAAAGGCGCTTGGGGCGTGATCAAACATACCGTTCATATTCTCATGGAGGGAACTCCGGTCACCGTCAACCAGGCGGAGGTCAAAGAGACGCTGGAGCGTATTGAAGGCGTAGTGGACGTGCATGATCTGCACATTTGGACGATCACTTCCGGGTTGGATTCGCTGAGCTGCCATATATTGATCCAAGATAATCAGGATAATCAACGAATTCTCCAGCAAGCCATCCGCTTGATTCAGGAGAAATTCAAAATCCAGCACACCACCATTCAGATCGAAACGGCGGAGATTCATCATGAAGTCATGAAAGTGTAGGGGAAGGGACACCGATGCCAACAACAAAAACGGACGTGCTCATCATCGGGGCAAGCCAGGCGGGCTTGGCCGCAGGGTACTATTTGAAGAAAAAGAATGCGGATTTTCAGATCATCGGCCAGGAAAAAAGAATTGGAGACGTATGGAGGAACCGCTATGATTCCCTGGTTCTTTTTACTCCGAGATCGCACAGTTCTTTGCCGGGGCTTCCTCTCACGGGGGATCCAAACGGGTATGCGGCCAAAGATGAAATCGCGGACTATTTGGAGCGGTATGCAGCCCACTTCGATTTGCCTGTCCAATTGGACACGGAGGTCTTCTCCCTTACTAAAGAGCAAGGGAAATTTAAGGCTCAAACCCGCACAGGGGAGTATTTGGCGAGCAATGTCATTGTAGCTACCGGACCTTTTCATAAGCCGTTTGTTCCTGAATTCCGGGAGGCACTGGCGAGCGATGTCCACCAAGTCCATACTTCGCAATATTTGAATCCTTCATCCTTAAAAGATGGGGCGGTATTGGTTGTCGGCGCGGGAAATTCCGGCGCGCAAATTGCGGCGGAGCTGGCCGGGGAACGGGATGTATATCTTTCCGCGGGACATAAGATGAAGTTCCTCCCGCTCCGATTTTTCGGGAAAAGCATCTTTTGGTGGGGAGACAAGCTCGGCGTGCTGAAAGCCAGTGTCGACGGCAAGCCGGGCCGATTCTTGAGCCGTCAAGGCGACCCGATCTTCGGGTATGAATTAAAAGCGCTGATCAGGCAGGGCAAAATCAAGCTCAAACCCAAGACCGAAAGCGCGCATGGTCACGAATTTACGTTTCAGGACCGCAGCAAGCTCACCGTCCAAAACGTGATATGGGCCACCGGCTTCAGGCCGGCTTACGGCTGGATTCGAATTTCGCGCGTGCTGGACGACCAGGGAAAACCGTTTCATCATCGCGGCGTTTCGCCTGTCCGAGGTCTGTACTTCCTGGGGCTGCCGTGGCAGTATCGCCGAGGTTCGGCGCTGATCGGCGGGGTCGGCCGGGACGCTGAATACATTTCCGAGCTTTGCCGCTGAGGGAGCATTTCTTTCTAATCTGACAAGATACACTTTCTAGCCACACAAATTTTCTAACGGATGCCACAAGCGCTATTTGTTCCCAAAACGTTGGTTTCAAAATCTAACGGTTGCCCTGGCGCTTATTTCCCTGAAATCCGGCTATTTTGCTTAGATTCAGGCAAATAACGGCTGTCACAACCGTTAGAATTTGGACAAGGGCTTTTTTTGGAAAATAGCCGCTAATACAACCGTTAGAGTTTCGGGTACCAGATCCGAGTAGCAGTCCGAGGTAGCAGTTCCGGGTACCAGTTCCGAGTACCAGTTACGGGGTAGCATGTTGCGGGACTTCTTGAGCAAAAGTGAATGCGACGCTAGTGATATAGAATGCAAAACTGCATTTGATTTTCCTTAAAATGACGGTTTTGGGCGATTCAAATGCAAAAGTGCATCTCTTTAGGGGCTATCCGATTAAAAAGAGGCTCGTAGACTGCATTTTTGCATTTGACGAGCCGTTTTCGGGGCATTCGGGCGAAAATCGCCTGCACTTTTGCATTTCATGGGCTTTGGCATAGCCTAGCCTCCTGTCTGTCGCGAAGTCCGCCGCCGGTGAATTGCCGTCGGGTTGGCCTGGCGTCCCCGAAGCGAGCCGAAGCCCGGCTGCTGCTTGAATTGATCGTGATTTAGAAAGAGCCGAAGTACACGGTGCTTCGGGTCATGATAGTAGGGGAAGTACTCTCGTAGTTGAACCGAAAAGGGATGGGTATGGGGTAGAACCCCATACCCATCCCTCCCGCACATCCAACGTAACGGACCAGCGGCGGCGTTTTTCTTATTTTTTTGACTTAGAAGCCAGCCACTCCATTAACGTTGTGTTCTTTCCGTTGATCACCTTGGAGACCTCGTTGTTGTACACATAAATCCAGGACCAGTGACCATTGTATTCATAAGGTGTTCCGTCGCTTTTTTTGTACAAGCCGGAGGTGTCCGATACATTGTTGAATAAAGACATATGGACGTCCTTTGCCCCGGCATTCACCAATCGGGCATACGTTGAAACGGTATAATCGATGGGAGGAACCACGGTATCCGTTTTGGCGGCAACAAACCAGATCGGCAAGTCCTTCATCGCTTTGATTTGTTTATCGGTAATCAGACTGTCTTTTAAGGCTTCACAGGCCACAAATGCCGCGGCAAAATCGTCTTTATAATCACGGATCATCAACATGGTCATATAACCGCCGTTGGAATCTCCGCCAATGTAAATCCGCTTGGGATCGATATCCTTGTTTTTGGCAACATAGTCGCGGATCAAGGACATCAAAGCTTTTTCATATTTCGAGGTCCCATCCCCAAAGTCTTTAAAACCATCCATCCAATAGGTTGGTGTCTGAGGAGCCAATACATATGCGCCGCCAAAATAGGATTGAATGTCCTTGGAGGCAAAATTCACCGCTTTATTTCCAGCGATGGCAATCGTCGGGTCGGTGCCCCCTTCCCCCATGCCGTGCAGCCAAATCACCAGCGGATTTTTCTTTTTATCTTTTGCCGGCGCATAGTCCGCATACGTTAACGTAATCCCTTCATAAGTGGCTTTCCCCGTATGAAACTCATCCACCAGCTCTCTGATCTCTCCTGCGGAGTTGTTGATAACCAGGCCGGAGATCACCCCGGATTTGGTGGTAATGTCCTTTTGCTGAGTAACGGTGTATCTGTTGTCATTCCATGCGTTTACATCAACATAATTTATGGCAGGGCTTAGTTTTATTTCGGGACCGATCTCCATTTCCAGGACCGCATATCTTCCGGTTTCTTTGGCAGGAGTGCCGTTTTGATCCGCCACATAAGCCTTGGTTACCTTCCGGTCGCCTTCCGCAATCAAAGGATCGTCCAACCGGCTGTCGCTTCTTTCCACATGTACCGTAAAGGTATCCTTGGTTACCGTGTTTTGGGGTATTGATTTACCCAGATCAACAATGATTTTCGTAATTTGCGCGCCAAAATCCTCGATCTCTACAACCGTCCGATAAGAGGGGGCGGCGGCGCTTGTCTCCTTGGCCCACGCCCCCGAGCTGAAGGTAAGGGTTGTCGTGACGGCCAGCGCCAGCAATGCCGTTGTTCTGGCCGCTTTTTTGAAGCTTGTTATCATCATAATACCTCCCACACTAGTTGTTGAAACGCTTACATATTATTCTAATGATTCATTTCACCTCCTGCCTGGCTTTTATTAACCAATTTGGGGTCATTTACTGACGTCCGACTTCGCGTGTGTATTGTTCTCTTTTCGATATTGATGCGGTGTGGTTTGAAAAACCTGCCTAAACACTCGGGTAAAAGATTTCTCATTCGGAAACCCATGATGAAGAGCAATTTGAATGACAGGCCGATCCGTACTCATCAAATCGCGAAATGCTCGCTCCAAACGGATGGCATTAATATATTGGAACAAGGTCAACCCCGTATGCCTGACAAAAAAACGGGCTAAATACTCGGAAGATAATCCGGAAACCTCAGCAATACCATGTAGAGACAAACTTTGGTCATAATTGGCTTTAATATAATCCATAATGAATGACAGCCGCTCCGAATACTTATGGGAATCTATAACAGGGGCACGCTCATTGGTTTTTTTAAAATACTTCAATAAAATATACACAAGCTTGTAGGATAATGCGGTTAAATGGACAGGAGCAAACAGGTCTTGATCTCGCTTCAGGTAAGCCGCCGCCAAGTCGTTCAGCAATTTGCGCAGTTCGGCAAAATGCCGCAAACGCTGTTCATTTGCTTCCAAAATAGATATACAATCAAATGAAATCAAACCATTGCCGGGATAATTTTCTTTGATAAATTCATAAGGAATCAGCACCGTAAGCGCTTTTCTCTGCATACCCTCCGCTTTTCTCAGGGAAAAGGAATGGATGGCATTGGAATTGATCAGCACAATATCCCCTGCTTGGGAGCGATAATTAGCGCCATCAACATAAATATGGTCAATCATACCCGACAACACATAGGAGATCTCTACGCTATCGTGCCAATGCGCCGAAATGTTTGCAGGTTCATTCGAAGAATGGACGATGATTTTTAGCGGAAACGAGGTATCCGTCTGCACCAGTTCATATTTATGTTCCAATAAGTTCCCCCCCCTAGTTCGTCAATTGGCCGGACACAAAAAAACCTAAGAAAAATAATATGTCGATGCCAACATATCATTTCTTAGGTTTTGCCTGCCGATCAGTAACAATCCTAAGTAAGATTAAATCGAGTATAAAACAGTTGGAATATCATGTCAACGCTTTCATTGAGGGCGGCACCGGCGGCGACGCCGGCGGGTACGCCCAACGGTATGCCGACCAGATCAAATACGGCGTCATCATCATATCCACCCTGCCGATCCTGATCATCTATCCGTTTATCCGGAAATACTTCGAGAAAGGCGTGATGATCGGGTCGATTAAGGGGGGAGGTTGTAAAAAACTACCGTTATTCTAGGGCATAACCTATAAATCGGTGCGTGACAACTGGCTGCCGGAACAACTACAGCTAGAACTGGCCGTCGGCTGACCGTCAGCCTACAAAATAGCGGCACTTTATGTTCTTATTATCCGGATCCAGGTATGTTCATTCCCATTAGCGACATTTTATGTACTTATTTTCCTATGAATGGTCCAGAACGTGGGGATATCCTTGCGGCGGGGGAAAATAGCGACATAAATTGGTTCTATTTCTCTCAAATAAACGGATATCGCTGGAATAACGACGTTTTTTTCCTTTATTTTAATGAGATTGCCACCAGTGATCGATCTGTCCGGAACATTTCTCCGCTAACGGTTGCCACCTGCGCTTATTTTGCCGAAAAAGCAGAGGTTTCTTTTCTAACGGTTGTGATCGCGCTTATTTGGGCGAAATAGCCCCGTTACTAACGAAAAAACGGCAAATAAGCTCTCTGGCAACCGTTACATTTTGCAGTTACCCGTTTTTGCCCAATTAGCGCGCTGACAACCGTTAGACTTTTCGCCTTCCGTTTTCCGCCTATCGTCGCCTCTGACAAGTAGCTGTTCGGTTTTGACCCTAGACATCTGGCCGTAGCTTACCGGTCCGTCAAGGTTTGCAGCAATTTGCTTTGCACACGGGCGGCGGCGACCAGGCCAATTTTGCGTCCAGGCGGCGGCGACCACACCAATTTGCTGATTAAGTTACTTACGATAATTTCCGTCCGCCCCCGTTCACAACATCAGCCACACAACCACCGGTGCCAGCACGGAGCCGCATACGGCGCTTAGGGTCAGGGCCACGGTGCTGGTGGACACGACGACCGGGCCGAATTCCGCGGCTTTGCTCGTTCCGAGCGCATGGGAAGCGGCACCGAAGCCGATCCCCCGCCCGATGTCGCTGGTGATCCCGCAGCATTTGAAGATGATGGGACCCAGCACAACGCCGGTAATTCCGGCAATCATCACAAAAGCGGAGGTAATCGGCGCATTGCCCCCCAAGCTCGCGGAGATTTCCATCGCTACCGGTGTTGTAATCGATTTGGGCAGAAGCGAGATCAGCAGTTCCCGGGGATATCCCAGCCATAAAGCAAACCAGATTCCGCTGATCATCCCGGCCGCGATACCTACGACTGCTCCGGCGAGCACGGCTTTCCATTCTTTAAGCAACGCGTCAAGCTGCTTGTACATCGGATAGGCGAGCGCCACTACGGCGGGGCCGAGGCAGTATTGCAGCCACTGTCCGCCTCTCATGAACGTTTCATAGGAAGTTCCCGTCTCCATCAATAAGGCGATCACAAGCGCCGAGCAGGTCAAGGTCGGGACGAGGATGGCCCATTTCAGCCGGCGGTACAGGGCGCTCATCAGCAGGAACAACAGGACGATCCCTAAGGCTACGCCTGCTTCGAAAAGGATTTCGCGCATGCCG
Organism: Paenibacillus lacisediminis; assembly: GCF_046567315.2. Lineage (NCBI taxonomy): Bacteria > Bacillati > Bacillota > Bacilli > Caryophanales > Paenibacillaceae > Paenibacillus > Paenibacillus lacisediminis. The sequence continues at coordinate 122,691 of NZ_JBKIAX020000018.1, forward strand.
CCGCCTCCTTGTTTTTTGCTGTGAGCTTGCCCGCCACCTGTGCAACCGCTCCGGCCAGAATCATGGTCAGCAGCGTGCTGAGCACGACAATCGCAATCAGCCATTGTCCGCCTCCGGTGAACACGTGAAAATAATCCATGACGCCAACCGTCGCCGGCACCAGGAATAAGGGAATGTATTTTTGCATAAAAGTGGCTCCATGTTCCAGCCATCCGGCGGGAACGATCCGCAGCTTCAGTGCGAGAAACAACAGCACAAGTCCAAAGATGCTTCCGGGAATCGGAGCCTTGCTGAGCGTCTGAAGCAGCACTCCCGCACCGTAAAATCCAGTGAGTACGGCAATTTGCAAGAAGAAGTGAATGATTTTCATAGTTAACCTCCAAAATGTAAGGCTATCTTATCCCAATCTATGACGAACTTACAAGAGGCGAAAAAAGGAACAAAAAAGAAAGCGTTGACATGAAAATGATTCTATGCTAACTTGATGGTGCAAGAACTTAACCGAATACGGGATTGTTACTGGTGATGCAGGCAAGACCTAAATTGTAGAGCTTGGGATACGTACGTGTATTCCGGGGACTCTTACGATTTAGGTCTTTTTGTGTTTTCCGGGGCACTTCCAAAGACAACAATGAATGTTAAGGGGGATGAACGATGGGCAAGTTTTCGGAGCTCTCCAACCGCATCGTGGAGCACGTGGGCGGGGAGAAAAACGTTACCGAGCTGTATCATTGCATGACACGGCTGCGGTTCAAGCTGAAGGATTTCGGCAAGGCGGATAAGCAGCAACTGGAGCGGTTGGATGGAGTCATTACGGTGGTTCAAGGGAATGGACAGCTTCAGGTCGTGATTGGGAATGATGTGAATGCCGTTTACAAAGAGATTATCGCGAACCATGACATCAAGCCGGCGGGAGAAGCCAAAGAGGATGCCAAGAGCGAAAAAACAGGCAATCTCGTCACCCGCTTCTTCAACACGATGTCCGGCATCATGACGCCGATCGTCCCCGCCTTGGCCGGCGCGGGAATGCTGAAAGCGGTGCTTGTCATTCTCAGCACGACCTTGGGGATCTTGGCGCAGGATAGCAGCACTTACAAAATTTTGGCCGCCGCCGGCAACAGTGTGTTTTATTTCCTGCCGTTGCTGCTGGCGATTTCCACGGCCCGCTACTTCGGCGCAAATATGTTTGTGTCCCTGACCATTATGGGCGCTTTGCTGGAGCCGAATTTTACCGGACTTATGGAGAACATCGGGGATGTCACCCGCTTCCTCAACATTCCGGTCGTGCTGATGTCCTACACCGGTACACTGATTCCGGCCATGTTGACAATCTGGGTTTATTCCCATATGGAACGGTATCTGAAAAAAATCATCCCGGCCAACATCCAGATGTTTGCCGTACCATTAGTGTCGCTGCTGATCATGGTGCCCTTGGCTGCCGCGGCGATTGGTCCGGTAGGCGTCTATCTGGGGAACGGCATCGCTTCCGGCATTAACTATCTGAGCAACTCCAGCGGATTGGTCATGGGCGCCCTGATCGGAGGCGGCTGGACGCTCCTCGTCATGTTCGGTCTGCATTGGGGAATTGTCCCGGCCATGCTGAACAATCTCAGCCTCCATGGCTTCGATACGATCAAGCCGCCGTCCGCGGCAGCCACCTTCGCTTCTTCTGGCGCGGCGTTGGGGGTATTCCTCAAGGCCAAAGACAAAAAGCTGAAGGCGTACGCCTTATCGGCGCTGATGCCGTCGATCCTGGCCGGGGTAACGGAGCCGATCGTTTACGGAATCTCCGTTAAGCTCAAGCGGCCTTTGATCGCGCAAATCATCGGCGGCGTCATCGGCGGGGCGATCATCGGCGCGTTCCATACGACCGTGCTGGCCTATGTTTTCCCGGCGGTGACCACGCTGCCCGCTTTTGCGACGGATACGTTCGTGTATTTCCTGATCGGCATTACGGCATCTTTTGTCATCACGGCGGTGCTGACTTATATTTTGGGCTTTGAAGAGCAGATCGATGAAGACAAGTCCAAGAGCGCGGCGGAGGCTGGAAAAAATAACAATAACCCAAGCCCGGCGGTGCCGATGGCAGCAAGTGATGTTTCCGGCGTATCCGCACCGGTCAGCGGCCAAATCATCCCGCTTCAAGAGGTGTCCGATCAGGTCTTCTCGTCTGGAGCGATGGGAGACGGGGTAGCCATCCTCCCCGAGGAAGGTAAGATCTATGCCCCGGTATCCGGTACTATCACCTCGATCGCCAAAAGCAAGCATGCCATCGGCATCACGGCGGAGGATGGCTTTGAGCTGCTGATCCATGTGGGATTAAACACTGTGAAATTAAAAGGAGCGCCATTCGAGGTAAAAGTCGCCGAAAATCAGCAGGTCCGCGAAGGGGATTTGCTGCTGGAATTCGATCCTGAAGCGATCCGGGAAGCGGGCTTGGAACTGACCACGCCGATCATTATCACAAATATGAACGCATTTAATACTGTCGAAGTCACCGCCAAGCGGCAGGTGCTGTACCGCGAGCCGCTGCTGGAGCTCCGTTAGGATGCTTCTGGTGCATGTTTCCTGCGGAAACATTTAATTGCTCGTGTAGCGTCCAGCAAGCTAACGGACATCAGAAACGCTATTGGCCTACTTTTGGGTAGTTTCCAATTCTAACGGACCGAGGAGACCTTATTTTGGTCAAGAGCGGCGAAATGGCCGCCGTGAGAGCCCAATAAGGTCCCTGGAGTCCGTTACAGCGGGAAATAGCCGAAAAATGGGCAAATAAGGTCATTATGGTCCGTTACGTTCTGTCGCGCTACGGACAAATTTACTCTAAGGAGGTTCATCCTATGGAACATCGCAGTAAAGCTCCGTTTCCTGCCGGCTTTTTATGGGGATCGGCAACGGCGGCTTACCAGGTTGAAGGAGCCTGGGATGCCGATGGCAAAGGGCCTTCCGTATGGGATGTTTTTACGAAACAGGAAGGGACCACGTTCAAGGGCTCGAACGGCGATGTCGCCGTTGATCACTACCACCGCTACAAGGAAGACATTGCGCTGATGGCTGAGCAGGGGCTGAAAGCATACCGCTTCTCCATCGCCTGGAGCCGTATTTATCCGGCGGGACGGGGGGAAGCCAACGAACGGGGGCTAGCTTTTTACGACGACCTGATTAATGAACTGATCGCGCACGGGATTGAGCCGGTCCTGACCTTGTATCATTGGGACCTGCCCCAGGCGCTGATGGATGAATACGGCGGCTGGGAATCGCGGCGGATTATTGAGGATTTCAACAACTATGCCGTTACTCTTTTCAAGCGTTACGGGGACCGGGTAAAGTACTGGGTGTCGCTCAATGAACAAAATTATTTTGTCAGCTACGGCTACGAGACCGGGCTGCACCCTCCGGGTGTACGGGATCGCAAACGCATGTACGAAGTGAATCATATTGCCAATCTGGCCAATGCCACCGTGATTCGTTCGTTCCGTGAGATCGTGCCGGGCGGGCTGATCGGCCCCAGCTTTGCCTACAAGCCTTACTATCCGGTCAATTCCGCTCCGGCGAACATTTTGGCTTACGAAAACAGCGAGGAGCTGAACAATTACTTCTGGATGGACATCTACGCGTGGGGACGCTACCCGGCTGCCGCTTGGGCGTACCTGGAGGATAATGGACTCGCTCCGGCAATTCACGATGGCGACTTCGAGCTGCTGGCCTCGGCCAAGCCTGATTTCATGGGCGTCAATTATTATCGGACCACGACGGTTGAGCAGTACGGACTGCAGCAGCGGTTGGAGCTTGGACACAAAAACACGACCGGGGCAAAGGGTTCGACCAAGCCGACCGGCATCCCGGGCATGTACAAAACCACCGCCAATCCCTATGTGGAGACCACCAATTGGGACTGGGATATCGATCCCCAGGGGCTGCGGGTCGGTTTGCGCAGAATCACGAGCCGCTACCGGCTGCCGGTTTTTATTACCGAAAATGGCCTCGGCGAATTCGACAAACTGGAACCGGGCGATGTCATTCATGACGATTACCGCATCGATTATCTCCGCAGCCATATCTCCGCGATTCAGGATGCGATTACGGACGGAGTGGAGGTTATCGGCTACTGCTCCTGGTCATTCACGGACCTGCTGAGCTGGCTGAACGGGTATCAAAAGCGCTATGGCTTCATCTATGTGGACCGGGACGAGACGGATGCCAGGGAGCTGCGCCGGATCAAGAAGGATAGCTTTTATTGGTACAAACAGGTCATCGCCAGCCATGGCGAACAGCTATAGTTGAACCTTACCATTCAAACTGAAACGGAGGAAAATATATATGATCTCGACAACATCGTTTCCGGAACATTTTCTGTGGGGCGGCGCTATCGCCGCCAATCAGGCCGAAGGCGCCTGGAATGAGGATGGGAGAGGGCCTTCGATCAACGATGCGTTAAGGCATGGAATCGTCAACGGCGTGCTGGATGATGCGATTGATCCAAATGCCTATTATCCAAGCCATGAGGCGATCGACTTCTACCATCGCTATAAGGAGGACGTGGCTCTGTTCGCGGAAATGGGCTTCAAGTGCCTGCGCACCTCGATTGCTTGGTCGCGGATTTTCCCTAATGGGGATGAACAGCAGCCTAACGAAGCGGGTCTGCAATTTTACGACAACCTGTTCGACGAACTGCTCCAGCATGGCATCGAGCCGGTCATTACGATTTCCCACTTTGAGACTCCGCTGCATTTGGTGCGGGAATACGGCGGCTGGACGAACCGGAAGCTGGTGGCTTTTTTTACGCAGTATTGCGAAGTCATCTTCAAGCGCTACAAAAACAAGGTCAAGTATTGGATAGGCTTCAATGAAATCAATCATATGCATACGATTCCGCTGGCGGCGGGGGGGATCGAGCTGCGCAACCTGGAGCGGAAGCTGCAGGATATTTATCAGGCGAGCCACCATCTGTTCGTAGCCAGCGCCGCCGCCACCAAACTGCTGCGCGAGATCATTCCCGCCGCCCGCATGGGCTGCATGCTTTCCTTGAGCATCATCTATCCGAACTCCTGCCATCCGGATGATGTGTTCGAGACCTATGAGCTGAGACGCCGCTCGCTGTTCTATTCGGATGTGCTGCTGCGCGGGGAATATCCAAGCTATGCGGAGCGGATTTTTAGAGAACATGGCATTGAGCTTGCTATCGAACCGGGCGATTTGGAACTGATTAGGGCCTATCCGGCCGATTATATCGGATTCAGCTACTACCGCAGCACGACCCATAAGGCGGGTATGCCTATCCTGGGCAACACCGGCGGGATTATGGGCCTGGACAACCCCTATCTCACCAAAACCTCGTGGGGCTGGCCCATCGATCCCAAAGGGCTGCGGTATGTGTGCAATGAAATCTACGACCGCTACCGGAAGCCGATTTTTATCGTGGAGAATGGGTTCGGCGACCGGGATGAGATCGGCGCGGACGGCACGATCGCCGATGACAGCCGCATGCAGTATTTGAATCAGCATCTGCTCGAACTCCATCAGGCGATCCAGGACGGATGCGAGATTATGGGCTATACCTGGTGGGGGCCGATCGATATCGTCAGCGCGGGCACCGGCGAAATGAACAAGCGGTACGGCTTCATCCATGTGGATAAAGACAATGAAGGCCGGGGCACATTACGGAGAATGAAAAAGAAGAGCTTTGACTGGTATCGGCAAATCATTGCTACGAACGGAGAAATCCTCCTAAAGGCAAAGGATGATTCGGATGCGAATAGAGCGAGTACTGAACAATAATGTGATCATCGTCGTGAACGAAAATCGCAAGGAATCGGTCATTATGGGGAAGGGAATCGCCTTCCAGAAGAAGGCTGGAGACCAGGTTGACAAGGACAAGATCGAAAAAATGTTCACTTTGGACAACAAGGGATTGTCCGAGAAGCTTCAGACCCTGTTGGCCGAGATTCCGATGGAGCATATGGAAGCATCCGAGAAGATCATCCAATATGCCAAGCTGCACCTGGGCAAAATTCTGCATGACAGCATTTACGTCACGCTTACGGACCACATCAGTTTTGCCATCAAGCGGGCCTTCAAGGGCATGGACATTAAAAATCCGCTCTTGTGGGAGGTCAAGCGTTTCTATAAAGAAGAGTTCGAGGTCGGACTTGAAGCGCTGAAAATGTTGCGCCAGGATCTCGGCGTCGTGCTCCCCGAGGATGAAGCGGCACAGATCGCCCTTCATCTGGTGAATGCCGAGCTGTGATGCATGATGTTCTGTCTATCGTCCGCAAGCATTTTGGCATCGAATACGACGAGGAATCATTGGCCTATTTCCGCTTCATTACGCATCTGAAATTTTTTGCCCAACGGCTGATCAACGGGACCGACATCACCAGTACGGACAACGCCCTGTTTGGGATGGTCAGGGAGCAGTACAGGGAGGCCTTCGCCTGCGTGGAGCGGATCAAGGTTTACATCCGCAAAACCTACCATCGCGAACTGACGAATGAAGAGATGCTTTATTTGACCATTCATATCGAGCGGGTTGTGAGCCAGAATCAGAGAATCTAAAAGGACCGTCAGGGTGATCTTCCCTGGCGGTTTTTCTTTGGCCTTATAGATTTTATAAAATTTCGGGCATGGTAGAGGGCGATGTGCAGGTAGAGAGAGGAGGAGAAGAGGGACCTGGAGGGGGCTAAGGGACACCAGAGCCGTTATTTGAGGAAAAACGGAGGATTGCAAAATGTAAACGGACACAGATGACCTTATTTACCTCAAATCGGCCTGGATGAACGGGTTTAGAGCGAAATAGGGCCGTGGGTGTCCGTTAGGCTGGGAAATACCCGGGAAATGGGCGGATAAGGTCGCTGGTGTCCGTTAGAGCAGCGTCCACAGATTGGAAAGAGCCGAAGTGCTTGGTGCTTCGGCTCATGAAAGAAGGGAGGGTTCTCGTCAGGCGTATTTCTTAAACACCTGTGATTTTGCTCTGGTCTATGGGCGCACCGTTGAATAGTTGTAAAAGGTACAGTTACTCATCGGAAAATGGGGTGAGGTGCTTGTTTAAATGTAATTGCTGCAATTAAATCTGCATGATTCGTAGGGTAGGCGCAGAGGTTGGGGTGTAGTTGCAGGAAATGCAATTAAAACGTGTTAACCTGCCGCTTCGTTGAAATCTAGTTGTACGTTTTGCAACTATTCATTCGTCAGAGCCCGTTTCAGCCCATGTGTACGATTTTAATAAACATAAACAACTCTTTTAATCCAGCGCAAACAGTCCATACCTATACTCTAATTGGGTTGAAATCAACATAAATACATATTAAACCCACAATAATCCACAGGGAGTGCGAAGAAAACATGAAATCATGGTTAAAGAAGCAACTGGCGTTTGGCCTTGTTCTGTCCTTGTTTGTTTTGATGCTTGCGGCTTGTGGAACCGGCGGCAGTAATGAAGGAAGCTCCAACGCAAGCGGAAATGCTGCCGCCAATGCAGGTGCCAATGCCAGCGCCGGAGCTCCGGCGGAGGATATCTCGCTGGCTGATCTGGAGAAGAAGGCGAAGGAAGAAGGCTCCGTCGTCAGCGTTGGCATGCCGGATTCGTGGGCGAACTGGAAAGATACGTGGGCGGACCTGCAAACCAAGTACTCACTGCAGCATACGGACACGGATATGTCGAGCGCCGATGAAATCAACAAATTCGAGGCGGAGAAGGACAAGCCGACCGCGGATATCGGCGACGTGGGCATCGCCTTTGGGCCGGTAGCAGTGGATAAGGGTGTAACTCAACCTTACAAAACTTCGTATTGGGATGAGATTCCGGATTGGGCCAAGGATCAGGACGGGCACTGGGTCGTAGGTTATACGGGCTCGATCGCGTTCTTTACCAACACGGATCTGGTCAAGCAGGCGCCGCAAAGCTGGGAAGATCTAAAGAACGGCGACTATAAAATCATCGTTGGCGACGTCACGAAAGCGGCGCAAGCACAAATGGCCGTGTTGGCGGCCGCAATGGCTTATGGCGGCGATGAAACGAACATCGAGCCGGGGATCGCTTATTTTGAAGATCTGGCCCAAAAGGGACGCCTGTCCAATGCCGAAGCTTCGCTGGCCAACATCGAGAAGGGCGAAGTGCAAGTGACCTTGTTCTGGGACTTCAACGCACTGAACTATAGAGATCAACTGGGGGGCGTGGATAAGTTCAACGTCACCATTCCCAAGGAAGGCAGCGTCGTCAGCGGTTACGCCACGATCATCAACAAGTATGCTCCGCATCCGAATGCCGCCAAACTGGCCCGTGAGTATATTCTGAGCGATGAAGGTCAAATCAACCTGGCAAAAGGCTACGCCAGACCGATCCGCGAAAGCGTCCAGCTTCCTGAAGATGTGGCGGCCAAGCTGCTGCCTGCCGAAGCCTATGCCAACGTCAAGCCGGTTAGCGATTACAAGGCCTGGGAAGAAACAGCGAAAAAGCTTCCCCAACTGTGGCAAGAGCGCGTGCTTGTGCACATGAACTAGCAGCAGCACTCCTAGCTCGAAGAACGATTGAAGTTCTAGGTGGAGCGTCATCGTCCTGTACGAATGGCGCTCCTTATAGAATTTATAGGTTTTTGGGGTTATTTCAAATAGGGGAGGGAGAGACGTGAAGCGTAAAAATCGCTGGTTTTTGCTCGGGCTGGTTCCTTTTGCCGTGATGATCGCCCTGTTCCAACTGGTCCCCATCCTGTCCATGCTGACGGGAAGCATCAGTCAAGGGGACGGCTCAGGTTTTACGTTCGATTATTATGCCAGAATTCTGCAAAGCGATTATTATCTCAAAGCCATCAAAAACAGTCTGCTGATTTCGGTGTTTTCCAGCGTGATTGGGGTTGCCGTGGGGCTCATTTGCGCTTATTCCGTGACGCGCTTTGCGCCGAGAATGCGGGATCGCCTGATCATGTTGTCCAATATGACCTCGAATTTTGCCGGCGTTCCGCTGGCCTTCGCTTATATTATTCTGCTGGGCAGCAACGGGGTGTTTACTTTGCTGTTTAAGCATTGGGGCTGGAATGTGTTCGACGGTTTCAATTTATATAGCTGGTCGGGGCTGGTGCTGGTTTATGTTTATTTTCAGGTCCCCCTTGCTTTATTGCTGTTGTACCCTTCCTTTTACGGGATTCGCGAGCAGTGGAAGGAGGCGGCGGCGCTCCTTGGCGCCAGTACGTGGCAATTTTGGCGGACGATCGGCATTCCGGTGCTTATGCCCGCCGTATTCGGGACGCTGGGGATTTTGTTCGCCAACAGCATGGGGGCGTATGCGACGGCTTATGCTCTGGTCGGAAGCAATTTCAATTTGCTCGCCGTGCGGATCGGCAACCTGGTCTCGGGCGACGTGGTGAGCGAACCGCAACTCGGGAATGCGCTCGCGGTGATTATGGCGTTATCGACCCTGCTGGCTGTCTTTTTAAATCATAAGATGACCCAGCGTTCAAACCGGTTTCAATCCGGCTACATTACGCAAAAAGCCCGCAGCCCGCGGAAATGGCCCAAGCTGAAATCCTCAGCCTTGAAGGAGGAATTATGATGGAGGCACCAAGCAAGAAAGCCGGCTGGGGGCATCGTTCGCTCATGCTTTTGCTGATGGTCTACTTGCTCCTTCCTCTGATGGCCACGCTCATTTATGCGTTCGCTAAGGAATGGCAGGCCACCATCCTGCCGGAGAGCTGGACGCTGGAATGGTTCGGCGAGATGTTTCGGGATACGCGATTTCTGGATGCGCTGTGGAAATCTTTCTATTTATGCCTGATCAGCGTGGCGCTCAGCCTTGCGGTCATGCTGCCGGCCGTGTTTATCATTACGGTTTATTTGCCGCGGCTGGAAAGCTTCATGAAAGGGATCGTCGTACTCCCTTATGCCGTGCCCGGGGTCGTCGCCGCCGTCGGACTGATTCGCGCCTATTCTTCCGGACCGCTTAACATTTCAGGCACCGCCTATATTCTGATCGGCGCGTATTTCATCGTCATTTTGCCTTATATGTATCAGGGCATCCGCAACAGTTTGTTGACCGTTTCGGCGGTGGAGCTGCTGAATGCCGCGGAGATGCTGGGCGCCAGCCGCAGCAAGGCTTTTATCAGCGTGATTTTGCCGAATATCTGGCCCGGGGTCATGACTTCGACGTTGTTATCCTTCTCCGTCCTATTTGGCGAATTCGTCTTAACGAACATGCTGGTGGGGGGACATATTCAGACCATTCAGGTGTATTTGGCCCGCAGGATGAATGAAAGCGGGCATCTGGCCAGTGCGATTGCCATTTCCTACTTTCTGTTTATTCTGGTGCTGTCCATGGTCCTGATGAAGCTCGGCAAAAAAGTGAACAGGGGGATAGCGGAATGAAACCTTATTTGAAGCTGGCGGGAATCCGCAAGCAATTTGGCGATACGACGGTGCTGAACCAGGTGAATTTGAATATCCGCGAGGGGGAACTTGTGACCCTGCTGGGGCCTTCCGGCTGTGGAAAAAGCACGTTGCTGCGTTGCATCGCGGGGCTGACGGAGCTAAGTGACGGGCAGATTTGGCTGGACGATAAGGATATCGTCAACTTGCCACCGCGCAGCCGGGAGATTGGCATGGTGTTTCAATCTTATGCCCTGTTTCCCAACATGACGGTTAGTGAAAATATTGGGTACGGGATGAAAATGCGAGGAGCCTCCAAGGAGGCCAGACGCCAAAGAGCCGAGGAATTGCTGGAACTCATCGATATGGCGGACAAGCGGGATGCGTATCCCCAGCATCTGTCGGGAGGGCAGCAGCAGCGCGTGGCGCTCGCCCGTTCCCTGGCCGTACAGCCCAAGGTTCTGCTCTTGGACGAACCGCTGAGCGCGCTCGACGCGAAAATCCGCAAAAACCTGCGCACCGAAATCCGCGAGATCCAGAAAAAATTCAACATGACCACGATCTTTGTGACCCATGATCAGGAAGAGGCCTTAACCTTATCCGATCGGGTATGTTTGATGAATAAGGGAAGCATCGTGCAGCAAGGGACGCCAGAAGAGCTGTATTCCACGCCAAAAACGGAGTTTGTCGCCCGGTTCATGGGCAGCTACAATGTGCTGTCCCGCGCCGAGGTTTTGCGGCTGTTCGGGACCGTCGATAGTGAGGCGGAGAGCTTCGCCATCCGGCCGGAATCGCTGGTCCTGGCAAGCACGGATCGGGGGGACGGGGACAAACAAGCAACTGCGGGCAAACAGATTGTAGAGGGCACTGTTCATTCGGCGTCCATTTTGGGCAACGTGATCCGTTATACCATCGATGCCGCAGGCATCAGGCTGACGGTCGACGCGCTGAATGACGGCCGTTCCCCGCGGCTCGGCGACAATAGCCCGGTAAACCTGGCTTTGAATCGATCGCAGCTGCTGCAGCTTGAGAAGGAAGGGGCTTAAGGATTTGTCGATTTCATCCGAGGAACGCAAACGCGTCATCGTGGAGCAATTAAAGCAAGAGGGTCAGGTGAAGGTGCCGGCATTATCGCAGTTGTTTACCGTTTCGGAGGAGACCGTTCGCCGTGATCTGATTTTATTGGAAAAAGAAGGTCTGGCGAAAAGAGTCTACGGCGGCGCGTTGCTCCCCAAACTGACGAGCTACGAGCCCCCTTATCTGCAGCGCCAGAAGGTGAAGGCGGAGGAAAAAGAACGGATCGGCCGCGCGGCCGCCGAACTGATCGAATCCGGCGACACGATTGCGATCGACATTGGAACAACGACGCTGGAGCTGGCCAAAGCCATCGCCGGGCGGGAACGATTGACGATTCTGACGAACTCGCTGGCCGTGGCCTATCATTTAATGGAGTCGCTCACTAGCGGGAGGTTTTCCGGGAAAATTTTTGTAATCGGCGGGGAACTGAATCCCGAGCAGCAGTCGATGTCGGGAACGATCGGCGAGAGCGTCATGTCGCAATTCCGGGTCGACAAAGCTTTTATCTCCATCGGGGGGATTTCCTTGGAACGGGGTATCAGCGATTACGATATCAACGAAACGGGGATGTCGCGGCGGATGATCGAGGCCGCTTACCGGACGATTGTGTTGGCTGATGAATCCAAGCTGGATAAGGAAGCTTTTGTGGAGATTGCCCCGCTCGGCAAGGTTCACGCGATCGTTAGCGATGCGGCTCTGCCGAAGGAATGGGGGCAGACGCTCCGGAATAAACATATCCAGTGGATCGAAGCAAAATGAAGGGGGAGAAACAGGATGACTGGCACAGAAGCTAAGCTTGTTGTCGTTGTTTTGGACGGATTAAGATATGATGCCGCCCGCAAGTATTTGGGGTACATAGAGCATTTGGTGGAGCAGGGGGAGGCCGCCTGTTATCAGGTTCAATCGCAGTTGCCCAGCCTGTCGCGCCCGCTCTATGAAGTGTTGCTGACCGGCACGACAGCCGCGAAAAACGGCATCACGGCGAATCATATCGCCCGGCTAAGCCATGAGCGTAGCGTGTTTCAGCTCGCGGTGGGGGCGGGCTTAAGGACGGCGGCCGCCGCGTATCATTGGGTCAGTGAGCTGTATAACAGCGCTCCATTCAACCCCGTGACCGACCGCCATCAGCATGATGAGGGCAAACCGATCCAGCACGGTATTTTCTATTACGAGGATCACTATCCGGACAGCCATCTGTTTAGCGATGCCGAACATTTGCGTTTGGCGTACGATCCGCATTTTTTATATATCCACTCGATGAATATCGATGATATGGGCCACAAGCACGGCGGGGAAAGCAAGCAATATGAAGGCGCCGTGCGAGCGGTTGACGGGATGCTGGCCACGTTGGTTCCGTTATGGAGGGCGCAGGGATATCAGGTCATCGTCACGTCGGACCATGGGATGAATGCGATGGGGCAGCATGGGGGAACGGAGCCGGAGGAACGGAATGTCCCGCTTTATGTTTTTGGCGAGTTGCCGGTCCCCGCTTCCATGCTTGATGACGCGCGGGGATTGTCGCAGCTCTATTTTGCCCCGTTAATGTGCCATTATTTGGGGATTAAGCCTTCCGAGGCCATGGTGAAATGGGATTAGACAAGGAGGATATGGCGGATGAAGGTTGATTTGCATTTTCATTTGGAGGAAGGCCCGTATTCGTTACGCTGGTTATCACGCACTTTGCAAGGGTTGTCTTCGACGGAACCGAAGCCGGATCGGGCGCTGGGGCATCATACGCTTCCGTTTGCGGAGGAAATGGCGCAGCTGCTGTCTCGCAGAATGCGGCAGGGTTGCTATAGCGAGGAATGGCTGGACCGCTATTTAACGACAGGGCGCGAGCGAGGCATTCAAGAGTTTGGGGTCGTGGATCATTTATATCGTTTTCGGGAATGCCGGTCCTACTATGAAAAACACATGCTGCTGGATGACAGTCCCGTCGGTAAGCTGCAGCGTACGTGGCTTGATCAGGTTTGCGTTGCGTCGCTTGCGGATTTCGTGGACTTTGTCACGGAAGCAAAGAAAACAAGGCCGGATCTTGCGCTTGGCATCGAGACGGATTTCTTCCCCGGCGGCGAAGCGGAGCTTGGCGCGTTGCTGGAGAGCTATGGATGGGACTACGTGATTGGATCGGTGCATTTCCTCGATGGCTGGGGGTTTGACAATCCCGAGGCAAAGGCTGGATTTGACGGGAGAGATCCCGTGCAAACCTACGCGGCCTATTACGAATTGTTAAGACAGGCCTGTGAGTCGGGTTTATTCCATATTATCGCCCACCCGGACAACCTGAAAGTCTTCGGCTTTCGCCCGGCCGACGAGACGGAGCTGCTTCCGTATTACCGGCAAATCGCCGGGACCATGGTACAGAGCGGGGTCATTACCGAGATTAATACCGGCCTGGCCTACCGGTACCCGATTGCGGAGAGCTGTCCGAGTCCCTTATTCCTGTCCGTGTTGGCCGAATATCAGGTTCCGCTTACTTTATCCTCGGACGCCCATTTTCCGGACGATATTGGAACATTATTGGATAGCGCTTTGGCCGACGCGGTAGAGCTGGGTTATACGGAGTTGACGGTGTTCAGAAACGGGAAGCGTCGGATGGTGCCGATTTTGGCGAAAGACGCAAGGTTGAAGTAGTCGGGAGGAAGGCAATATATCATTTTAAACGGTTTTACGATGCCCGGGAGGCCTTCGGTCTTCCGGGATTTTTTGAGATACTAGAATTTATAAATTTTCCGGCGGGGTAGAGGACGATGCACAGGTAGAGAGGGGAGGAGAGGAGGAACCTGAAGGCTAAGGGACACCAGAGCCGTTATCTGCGGAAAAACGGAGGATTGCAAAATGTAACGGACCACAGATGACCTTATTTACCTCAAATCGGCCCGGATGAACTGGTTTTGAGCCAAATAGAGTCATGTGTGTCCGTTAGGCTGGGAAATACCCGGGAAATAGGCGGATAAGGTCGCTGGTGTCCGTTAGAGCAGCGGCCCACAGATTGGAAAGAGCTGAAGCATCCGTTGCTTCAGCTCAGGAAAGAAAGGAATTGCTCTGACGTAGAAGTCAGAGTCATAAAAAGACGCCGCCAGGCGTTTTTCTTGTTTCCGGGCGAAAAATGAACAAGTGTAACAGATTGGCCCAAGTAAACGTTTTTTTGCTAGTAAATGAATTTCCGAAAGGTGTGATGGCGCATGGAGTCCCAAGGGGAGCAAAAACTGCATGCCAGACTGGGTGAAACGGGGAGCGCAGGCAGGATCCTGCTTGGAGTATTCTATTTGATGTTTACGGTTTACACCGTGTTCATGATCAAAATCATATTGTTCAAAACCATCCCTTTGTCGGCGATGCTTCGGGGCAATTTTTTACCATTTAGAAGCTTGAATGTGATTCCTTTTCGAACGATTATGGAATATTTCACGAATGAAGCCATTGAATTCGACAGGGTGCTTGCGAATATCGGCGGGAATCTCGCCATTTTTATTCCGTTGGGGATGTTCGCGGCTTTTATGGCGGGGCGGAAACCTTTGCGGCTTCAGGTCCTCTGGCTGCTGGCTATCTCTTTTTCGTTGGAAGTCATCCAGTATATCCTGGCCTTGGGCAGTAGCGATATCGATGATATTTTGCTTAACGTGACAGGAGGGATTATCGGTATAGGTTTTGTTGTGCAGCTACGTAAGATGACACGCTCCGGAAACGCGCTGCTGAGGGCTATGGTAGGCGCTTATTTGCTCATGGGAATTTGCGGATTCGCAGCCGTCGCTTGGGTTGACCCAGGTTTATTGCCGTTTACCGATTCAGAGGTTGAGTATATCGATGAGAATGCGGAAATCCTGGCGGGATGGGATGAGACTAAAGCGGATCTGTTCGGGAAACTGGCGGGCCTGGAAACGGACGGGATCACCAATGGGACCACGGACGAGATTACGATACGCCCGAACTCCAAGGTTACGCTCACGACTGCGCCGGCGGAAGCGGAAGAAGAAAAGGAAGCGGGGGATGCCCATGTTCAAGTGGATGCCTCGACAAGAATTTTCATCAGACATATTCGCTCCGATGGAAATCAGGTCATTAACCGGCATGAAGAAGAGACATGGTCGGAGCTAAAAAAGACTTTGGGGAAATCCGGGGATACCGATCCTACGATCAGAGTGTGGCTTTCTGAAGAGAATAAGTCACAGGCGAAGGGGCTGCTCATTAGTTTGGTGGAAGAGTAACAAGCTCAAGCGCCAATGACGCCAACAAACTGCATAAAAACGGGCTTCCCCACAAACACTGGGTAAAAACGGCGAGGAGCGTGCGTCATGCGGCAGGATTATGTTTTTACCGACTTGGAAGGCAAGGAGCATCTTGTTGAGGAGATCCGCAAGCTGGAGGACAAGCTGGAGCAGTCTACCGGGGAAAAGGTGAATCTGATCGCCTATTCCCACAAGAATGCGAAGCCGGAGGGCTGAGCGGATTCCGTACATGTTCCTTTGAAAAAAACGCCGGCGTCACTGAACCAAGTGCAAAAGTGCAGTTGAAATGGGCCGAATTCGAGCAATTAGAGCGATGAGATGCAAAAGTGCAGTTGAAAATGAGGATTGGAGGCGATTTTGAGCGAAATGGCGAAAACGGCCTGCACTTTTGCATTTGAATCGCGAAAATGGCCCGGTTTCGGGGGGAATGAAATGCACTTTTGCATTTGACGGAATGGGCTATTTTTGGGACTTTGTAATTGTTCATAATTTTGCAAAATGTATATGTGATTTTAGGAAGCGGATGGATAGAATCAAAACGAAACTTCTGATATATTTATGGTACAAATTACCTACAGGAATGAGGTTTTGGTTCTTGAAAGATTTTTATAAGAAAGCATGGTTTTGGGTAATTGTTGCTTGTTTGGTGGTGGGATTTATCGGGAGATGGATTGGAGAGCTGGCTCCGGCAGTATTGATTTTTGTTATCACAATAATTATCATCGGCTTCAGGCAATCCAATAAAAAGAAGAAAGAAGCAGCCATGGGGATCATCGCTAGCTTCCCGGGGAGGCACATACGCGGTCTTCCTCTATCAAGCGGCCAATCTGTGCGGGCCAACTTGTTAAGCGACGCCATTATATTTGTCGGCAAAGGATTTGCGGCCGAAATCAAAGCTGGGCAGATTAAGAACGTTGTTGCTATGTCACATAATGAGTACGTGCAAACCCAAAGGGGTATGGGGCATCCTGACGTTCCGATCCCATCGAACACAGCCGGAATTTTCCTGGTCATTCACTATGTCAACAGTACAGGATTTTTGGATTCGGTAGTTCTGAGAGGCAGCCCTACAAGTGCTGTAGGCTTCGCACAGAGCGCCGGAAGAAGCTCAAGCTCACGTATCGTCAATCTTTAAACAACAAGAATATAAACGCTGCATAAACGCTGCTTTGCGGCGCAAATCAGGACAAATCCCGCGAGGGAGGCGTCTTTTTTTGTTTTGGACATTTTTCCCGGTTGACCACTTTGAAACCAAAGGCCCGCTTTTCATGTATTATAAGTACATATAGATCGATCGAGGGAGGAACAGGGCATGGGAATCTTGGCGAGGTTTCGGGATGTGATGCGGGCCAATATCGGCAGTTTGCTGGAACGGGCGGAGGACCCGGAGAAAACGATTGATGAATACATGCGCCAAATGCATCGCGATTTGGGGCAGGTGAAGGCGGAGACGGCTGCGGTGCAGGCGGAAGAGAGCCGGGCGAAACGGGCGCTTGACGAGTGCGGCGCGGAGGTCCGGAAGCTGCAGCGGTATGCGGAAAAGGCCGTGGAGTCGGGAGACGAGGAGCGGGCGCGTAAGTTCCTGGAGCGAAAAGCGCAGCAGGCGGAGCGGCTCGGCGAATTGCAAGCGGCGTATGAGCAAATATCCGCCAACGCCGCCCAAATGAAGCAGATGCAGGATAAGCTGGTCTCCGATCTAAGCGAGCTGGAAGCGCGGCATACCTCGCTAAAAGCCAAGCTCGCGCAAGCGGGGAGGCTGCAACAGACCCATGCGAGCGCGTCCGCCGGCGGGGTGGAGGCCGCATTCCGCGCGGCGGAAGAGCAGGCCGACCGCGCTTTGAACGAAGCGGAGGCTCTTGCCGAACTGCGGGACGGCGCGCGGAAAGACGATCTGGATGAACTTATCGCGCAGTTGGAGAAAGGAAAAGACGACAATGCCGGTGATTGAATACAAATGTCCGAACTGCGGCAGCGGCATGACGTTTGACAGCGAGACGGGGATGCTGGCCTGTCCGAGCTGCGGCAGAAAGGACGATATCGAGCAAATTCCCGATCCGCTAAAGCAGCAGGTGTTCGCGGAAGATGAGGTAAGAGAGTACCACTGCGAAAGCTGCGGCGCCGTCATCGTCACCGAGCCGGAGACCAGCGCGACCACCTGCAGCTTCTGCGGCTCCGCCGTGGTGCTGAGCGACCGCCTGACGGGCAAACTGGCCCCGGCGCAGGTGATTCCTTTTACGATCAGCAAGGAAGAAGCGATGGCCGCTTTTAAGAAATGGTGCGGAAAAGGACTGCTCACGCCGAGAGGCTTCATGACTGCTGACCGTATCCAGGGCATTACGGGGATCTACGTGCCGTTCTGGTTGTATGATTTACATAACCGGATCGAGGTCCAGGGCCACGGGACGAAGGTGAGAAGCTACACGCGCGGCGAATATCAATATACGGAAACAGACCATTTCGAGATTTACCGGAAAATCCGCCTCGATTATGTCCGGCTGCCGATCGACGCTTCGGTGAAAATGAATGATGAGCTGATGGATAAGCTGGAGCCTTTTCCTTACGAACAGCTCAAAGCGTTCAAGACGCCCTACCTGGCCGGATACATTGCCGAAAAATACAGCTACACTGATGCGGAACTCACCCCCCGGGCCAAAGAGAAAACGCGGCCTTATATCGACTCTTATATATCTTCAACGGTTTCCGGGTATGCCACGGTGAGCTATACGGACAAACAAATCGATACGACCGTAAAACGGGCGGATTACGTGCTGCTGCCGGTCTGGATGGTTTATTACGACTACAACCGCAAGCAGTACACTTTCGCTATGAACGGCCAGACAGGCAAGGTGGTTGGCAAGCCGCCAATCAGCAAGGCGAAGGTGGCGGCGTGGTTTGCCGGGATTGCCGGAATCTCTTTTCTGTCATTAAAAATCGTAGCCTGGTTGATGGGAGGCGGATTCCTATGAAAAAGCGCTTTTGGCTCATAACGATCTGTCTGCTGTCCTCCTTCTGCCTCACGGTGCCAGTGCAAGCCATAAAGGCTGCAGCGGTTGCGGGGTACAAAACTTTGATTTATGACGACGCCCATCTCCTGAGCCAGGCCGACTACGACGAGCTGAACGCCATGGCGAACGAATACGGGGCCGAACGCGAGACGGATATTATGATCATCACGACCGATAATCCGGAAAATGAGGACGTCGTCAAAATAACCGAGGATTTTTACGACGAACAGGCTCCGGGTTACGATAAGGCTCACGGGGATGCCGTTATTCTGACAGTGGACATGCGAAACCGCGACATTTATTTGGCCGGATTTTATAAGGCTGAGCAATACCTCGGTGATGGACGGTTGGATAAGATTAGGGACAAAATCACGCCCGATTTGACGGAAGGCGATTATCGCCAGGCTTTCGAGCAATATATAAAAACGGCAAACCGCTACATGGGATACGAGCCGGGGGTCAACCCGGACAATATTTTGTTCAACCTCTGGGTTCAACTGGGCGGAGCGTTGGCGATCGGCGGCATTGCCGTCGGCATCATGGCTTACCGCTCCGGCGGGCGTGTAACAGTGAGCGGCAGAACCTATGAGGATGCCGGAGCTTCAGGTGTTCTGCAGCGGCAGGACCGGTTCATCCGCACGACGGTCACGAAACGGAAAATCCAGAAGAGCAGCAGTTCCGGTGGCGGAGGCGGGGGCGGACGGACCGGCGGCGGGCATTCGCACAGCGGCAGTCGGGGATCATTTTAACGAAAGGGATGAGGGACAACGATGGGATTCTTTAGAAATCAATTTGCGAACGTAGTGGAATGGGAAGAGTTCAGAGACGACATGATTTTCTGGAAATGGAGCAACCGTGAGATCAAAAAAGGAAGCAAACTGATTATCCGCTCCGGCCAGGACGCTATTTTCATCAACAACGGGAAGATCGAGGGGATCTTTAAGGATGAAGGGGAATTTAATATCGAATCGGATATCATTCCTTTTTTGTCGACGTTAAAAGGGTTTAAGTTCGGCTTCAACAGCGGCATGCGGGTCGAGGTGCTTTTTGTCAATACGAAGGAATTCACCGTGAAATGGGGCACGCAAAATCCGGTTCTCATTCCGACGCCTCAGTTGCCGGGCGGCATGCCGATTCGCGCCAACGGCACGTTCAACTTTAAGGTAAATGACTACGTGACGCTGATCGACAAGATTGCCGGGATTAAGCCAAGTTATCTCGTGGACGATGTGAAGCTGCGGATTACGTCCGTGCTGGACCAACTGCTGATGAAGTGGATCAGCCGGGAAGGTAAGGATATGTTTAATCTGCAGGCCAACGCCGCAGACATCGCCAGAGGCATCCGCGAGGACCTGGATATGCAGGTGATGGACGACGGGTTTGCGATTACAGGCTTTCAAGTGATGAGCTTCAATTATCCAAAAGAAATTCAAGATATGATCACCAAAACGGCGTCGCATGAAATGATCGGGAATCTCTCCAAATACCAGCAAGTCAGCTTGACGGACGGCATTGCTTCCGGCAAGGTGCAGGGCGGCGGGGCCGCTGCGGACATGGCGAGCATGATGATGGGGATGAACATGGCGAACGAAATGCTGAAAAATATGAACCAAAACCAGAATCAAGCGGGGACTCCGAGTCCTAAACCGGCAGCCGAGCAACATGCTGAATCGTCGGCGCCGTCTGCGGGCGGGAAGGGTTCGGAATCGGCAGCTCCGTCCGCCCAGTCTGCGCCGCCCGCCCCATCCGCGGCTCCATCTGCGCCGTCCGCGCCGCCAGTCCCGTCGACGTCGCCCGCCCCATCCGCGCCGGAAGGCGGCAAACGCCCCAACTTCTGCCCGAACTGCGGCACGAAAAACGAAGGCGCGAACTTTTGTCCAAACTGCGGGCAGAAGCTTGCTTGATATAGGTTTTGGAGCTGGAGACGGGTGTTGCTGCTATAACCTGCCTGCCTCCGCGCCTTCAACGGCTTGGTGCCATGCGCGCCAGGCCTTTTTTTTGTGTGGTCCGCTGGAAATAGCGGAAAAAAAGGTCGTTATCCTTGCCGCATCAAGCGGTCCAGCCGAAATAGGGACATTTTGTGGCGTTATTGTCCTGCGAAGGCGGCAAAAGGGCCGGTTTCCTGGGCGATCCCGGGGAATAGCGACATAAATGTCCGTTATTCTCGGGCAAAGCGCCAAAACGGAAAAATAGCGGTAAAAATTACCGCTAAGGCCCTTTCCGCTAAGGTCTGACCGCACTCTTTTTACAGCTCATCCGCCAACCCCAGCAAAGCGATTCCGATCATCACCAGGACGATCACCCCGTACTGCAGCTTGCCGAGCCGCTCCTTGAGGAAAATCCGTGACAGAATCACGGAAAAAATGCTGTAGGAAGCGATCAGCGGTGCCGAGATAATGGCGTTGCCGGACATGGCGAACACGTAGAAGAATTGCCCGGTCGTTTCGAAGATGGCAGCATACCCTTTGACCCGCTCGCGGAAAAGGTTAAACCGCTGCTTTTTGACAAAAACAAGATAAGCGTAGGCGATCACGGCGCAAATAAAAAAGGTAAACTCATAGGCGAGCAGGGCGGCGTCTTCGCCGATCAGCTTGAGCTCGTCCAGATAGATCCCGTCGGCAAAGGTGCCGAGCCCATCGAGGATACAGTAAAGAATCGGGAACGTAATCGCCATCACGCCGATTTGGTATTTGACATCGACCTTCGCGAAGCTGGCCTGGAGGGCTTGACGTTCCGCTCTTTTTTCCAGCACGGCCAGACCGACCACACCGCAGGTAATGATCGCCACCCCCATCACTTCAAAGACGCCGAGGTCATGGGGAAAAAACAGGTACAGCAAAATGGCGGTGACGGCGCCGGAAGAGTTTTGCACGGGTGAGGAAATCGACAGTTCAATGTATCTAAGCCCAAAATAGCCGATCGCCATCGACAGGATATACAGTGCAGACACCGGTAAATACCGGATCATGTCGGCGGGATCGAAGTGCAGCCCTTTAATCAGCAGATAAGCCGTGCTGTGAATCCCCATGACCAGGCCAACCATGATGACGATTTTAATATGGCTGAACCGGTCATGGCTGTCGCTGCCTTTTTTATAAAACAGGTCCGCACCGCCCCAGGCGAGCGCAGTAAATAAAGCAAACATAAACCACATGACGAAATCTCCTTTCACATAACCCTATGATTATAAAGGTTCGGCCACCAGACATGTCAATGACAAAGCCAACTTCGGCCCCATTCGGCTCAAAACAGATCAAAACCGGGTTGAACAGGAAGGGAGCAATCATGTACTATGGAAACCAAGGAAAACAAAATGGTTTATATATTTTCCATCATTCTCGAGTTTGGAGGGGGGCGTGGGATGAAAGAAAGAATTATACAGGCTGCGGAACAAGAAATTTTGCAGCGGGGATTTAAATTTACGATTCGGGACCTGGCGGCCGGTTTGGGCGTGAGCACGAAAACTCTCTATCAATATTTCGAATCCAAAGAACGGATCATTGAGCATATCGTCGAACGGGCGGTCGCTGAAATGAAAGAAGCGGAAGCCGCAATCATGGCTGACGGGACCCTGAATACGTTGCAGAAGCTTCGAAAAGCATTGGTCGTCCTGCCGCAGCGGTTCCTTTTCACCGATATCAGAATTCTTCAAGAGCTTAGGAAGAGATACCCCAAGCAGTGGAGGGAAATCGACAAGTACGTGACGACGAGTTGGGACCACATTCGATCGCTCGTCAAGGAGGGGATGGCGGAGGGAGTTTTGCGTCCGTTCGATATCGAGATCTTTATTCAGATCTACATCGGGGCCTTGTATCGCTTAATGGACGATCAGACGGTCAGAAACACTGAACTCCCTCTGGAAAAAGCGTTGGTGCAGATGGTGGATCTTTTGCTGCGGGGAATTGTTTCGCTTGATCCGCAGGGTGATTAACGCAGGCGGTTTAGTGCAGGCGGATCAGGGATCCGTCTTCGCTTCGGGTATAGTCTTCCGGGTGGGTCTGTTCTCTCGGAAGCTGCTCTACCGTTGCTCCGGCCTCTTCGAGCAGCTCCAGCATTCTGGCGTTATAGGTCGTTCTGGCCAGCGTTACGCCCTGATTCGGATCGGCTCCGTTTTGCAGCAGCAGCGCGGCGATTTCCATCTGATCGTACATGACCGCAGCCTGAAGCCCTTGATTCGGGTCGGCGCCATACTGCAGCAGCAGGCTTACAACCTCCAACTCGCCCTTTTCAATGGCGTCGTCCAGCGCAAAGGGATCCTTTTGCGGATCGGCCCCGGCTTCCAGCAGCAGTCGCACCATTTCCAGCGGCTCCTTGTTGAAGTTGACCGCCAGCGACAGATTGCCGACAGGAATCGATTCCGCCCCGCTTCCGTAGTCGGCGTCCTCATTGGGGGAAGCCCCTTGCTCCAACAGTTTCTTTACCTCCTCTACGTTCCCGTCTCGAATAGCGAGATTAAGAGGCGTAAATATCCCGTTCGGATCGGTCTGCGAGCTGCCGCCGGGCGAAGACAGCAGCGCCTCCACAGGCGCGCAGGCGGTCGTGGCCGTGCCCAATGCTAGCATCGTGCAGAGCGCTGTTAGTAAACGTAAGCCTTTCATCATTGTTGTTATCCTCCGTTCTAAGGTGCAAATCGCAAAAAGATAGGCATATTTTACTATAAATAATCCTGCAGGTATATATGCTTGGCGCCCGACTGTACGAATCTTTATAGAGTCTGGCCCGTAATACGGTTATAGTGGATCGTAATCTGTTGCTCAACAATCATATGAAGGAGGTTTCGCGGGTGAGCGGAAAGATCATAAGCATCAGCGGGCTCGACGGCGCCGGAAAAAGCACGCAGCTCACGCTCCTGCAGGAAAAACTGGAACAGGCCGGGATGAAGTGTGCCAGGCTGCAGTTTGAGTCGGAGGATTACGGGGAACGGGCCAAACAAAAAGTAGAAGAACTTAAGCGGTTCGGCGTGGTTTTTACCAGGTTGTGCCTCGATTGGAAACACCGTTTTCCGTTAATGCATGATTTTGTATATACGGAAACGCTGCAAAATGCCGGGAATGCCCTGGCCGTTACGTCCGTATTTGCCGGAGGCTGCCTGCAGGTTTACCACGAATGCCTGAAGCCGCTTGTGGAGGCCGGCGTTCATTTGGTCGTGGACAGGTATTGGTACGACGATATCGTGTACCGGAGTTTCTGGGTCGATGAAGCTGTTGTCCGTATGCTGTACCGCTCGATTCCGGCGCCGGATTTGGCTATCTTTTTAAATACGCCCCCGGGCGTGAGTTATGAAAGAAACCGGCAGCGCATCGACGGACAGAGCCCATTGATGGGAAATCTTCAAAATGTCCGCGCCGTTGCCGAGAAGTTCCAGGAGTTGGCCCACAAGGAAAACATGCGTGTGATCGACGGGGCTCTGGAGCTGGAGGAAAAGCACGCGCTAATCTATCATGAAGTCGCCTCTCTTATGCAAGTAAAACCTATCATTTGAAAATATATTTTGCCGGGGCTTTAGGCCGATCTTTTTAATTCTGATCGCGCTGCTGACGAACAGCCTAGTGACCAACCTGTGCATGTTGCTGGGAATGACCAAGGATTGGGCAAGCAACGTCGGCTTCCTCGCCATGATGATTGCGGCCATAATTACATATATGCGGTTTACGAAAAATCGGCGGAAGTAGTTTTATGAAGATAACTCTCCCGGGATATCTTCCGCCGTATCGAGGGCGCCATATCTCTCCAGCGCCTTGGTGGAGGCCTCCAGCATTCTGCGCTTTAAATAATCGCCTTCGATGACCCGGACGCGCTTCCCGAGGAAGCGGATTTTGGAAAGCAGATATTCGGCTTCATCGGCCAAAAAGCATACCCGTATGCGGTACGTACCGCGGCCTTCGTCATAGTCGACAGTCTTCTCGAAACACGAGAAGGCGTAGAGGATGCGGGACAGCTCCATATGATACTCCCGGCCGACTTCCACCAGGGCTTGCGTCTTCCGCGCATCAAGCGACCGCTTGACAGCTGCGAGCGCCCGTTCCAAAGCGGTGGGCGCGGCCGGTTCGGCCGCGATGGCGACGATTTTCGCCAGCCGGGTGCTCATTAGCGCACGACGCCGCAGGTTATACCAGAGCAAATACCATTCGCGCTTAACCATGGAATACTCCAACTTGTAAGCCACCCCGGAATGGTCTTCGTGAACCCGGCCTCCTTTTACCTTATAAGTGATGCGAATTCCGCTTCCGTCCGCGATACAGCGGCGTAAAGGGCGCAGCAGCGGGTGATACACCTGCTTTTCCACGCTTTTGGCCTTTTCGGTCAGGTGGCCGGAGGTATCCATAGCCGGGTCTTTTTCCAGGAGCGAAAGCAATTTGTCCCTGGTTTCCGCCGTAAAAGCTTGGGCCGCCGCAGGATGTTTCAGCATCTTTTTCAGCCAGGCCCGCTCGTGTGCGGTGATCATAAACGTGCCGGCATCGTCCAGCCGGGAGATGATCTGATAGTTGAAAATTTTCTCAAACGGATTCATAGTACGCCTGGATCTCCTTCCATTCGGCAATCATTTCCCGGCGAAAATAACGGGGCTCCAGCACCTCGCAGCTCGATCCGAAGCTTCGCAGCCAAGGCTTAATTTCGGTCGTTCCGTTCACCGTGATTTCGTAGATGAAGGCTTCCTCGTCCTCGGACACAATCCGCCCCCATTGTCCCTGCAGCAGCACACGTTCTTTGACAAAATTCGGTTCGGACGGCCCCGGGTTAAAAAACCTTGCCCGCACGGTCACCGGGGCGCCCGTATCGATCAGCCAGCTGTACCTCATCTTCTCCTCCAGCTCGGCCGTCTTCTCTTCGAATAAAGCCTCGGGCACCGCGTCCGCTTCCTCAATTTGCGTCATGCCCTCCATACGGTATTTGCGGATACCTTCTCTGCCGTTTCCCAGCAGGTACCAGCGCCCATACTGATGGTCGTAAACGACCTTTAAAGGGAGCGTTTGCTCAGCTTTGCCCGCCGTTTCCCTTTCGAACAAGGGGTTTGTATTTTGCGAGGCATAGCTCTTGTCGGCTTTAGGCGAAAAATACAGAAACCGCACTTTCCGGCGGTGCCGGATGGCGTCCAGCAGCGTGAACAAATGCGCCTCGTCCAGAATCCGCGAATAATAATGATATTTATATAAAAAAGGCTCGACCGCCTGCGGCTCGGCCTGCCCCCGCAGCAAATGCTTCTTTAATCCATCCCGGAGCAAATAGCCTTGGACGGAAGGAACCTGCGTGCTTGCCATCACGTCGACAAAATCGTACAGATCGTAGAGTTCCTCATCCGACAGTTCCAGTACCAGGTCGTTGTCCATCCGGTACCGGTAGGGGCGGGAGGCGGATTCCTTCTTGATGACGCCAACTTCCTCCAAATATTTCAAGTCCGACCGGATCGTTTTCTCGTCGGGGAGCGGAACGTTCGCAGGCAGGCTGCCGCAGCAAATGTCCATCAGTTCCATCGCCGTCAGCGCCTGCTCGTTCAGCGCGGCAAGGAGCAGCGAAATCCTTTGCGATTCGGACTCCTTCAGCGACTTGGCGCGAAACAGGAAAAGCAGCATCGGATCGGTTGATTCATAGTAATTGAAGCGAATCGCCTCGGCGAGCTCCTTCCCCTGCTCCTCCGGCAAATGCTGATGCATGGTGCTGACGATCTCCTTCAGCCGGCGGATCGTCTTGTCGAACGTATGCACAGAGATGCCGAGACGCTTCGCAAACTGCTGTCTGCTGTAAGCTCCACTGGTCAGCACAAGCATGCGCAGAAACTGGATTTCCTTATCAAAGCTTTCCTTGGCCATATCAGTTCCATCCACCCGTTTCCTCAAAGATGCTATTTCCTAATTGTAACAGGGGATGGGAAAGGTGGAAAGGAGCTTATCGGATGGAGGTTCACATCGAGTTTAAAAACCGTTTGATTTGAACTCATAACTCAACTTTCGCAGCAAAAAATCGGCAGACAAGCCTTGATTTAGCTGGGTAAAGCAGCAATCCATTCATTGCCGGAGTTTACGCTGAATCAGAGGCGGACAGTGTCTTCCCTAAACCGGGCAAGCTACTCGACCGCTTTGCTGCGATTCCGCTCAAACGTGGAGACATGGAAGCATGGAAGCGTCAACGCTGAAGAGGGCGTCACGATTCGCCGAGGTCAGCTTTCGCCGAAATCAGCTTTTGCCGAGGCAATGCATCTGCCTTTTGCACCGTAGCCGCCCTCGAGCAGTGTCACAAATCGACGCCGGGTGAGGGGGTTGTCCAAAGGGTTCGTGTCTTGGTGCCTTGGTATCTTGGTGTCCCTACCTGCTGCTTGCCTTTGCACGATTATCCCTTTCGTTCAGAGAGCAGGGGGTGAGGGCTAGAGCAGGGTTCGCAAAAAAGAGAGAAGAAAATGAGATGAGGAAAAAATGAGACGGTTCAGTTGAGATTTTTGGC